>CP054179.1:1967241-2622988 GCA_015709615.1 Gammaproteobacteria bacterium
AGGCTGGCAGCAAGTAATTCAGCGAAACTCGCACCCAATTGTTTCAACGATTTCGGCGGCAGTTCTTCCACCAGCAGTTCAATAAGCAGGTTTTTGGTCATGATGCGGATTCCTGCATATCGGGCATTTGCGCGACCCATTCGCGCGGCGCCATCGGGAACGGCGGATTGAGGTTTTTACGGCTGTCGTAATACGCTCTGGCAACTTGGCGCGACAGGTTGCGGATGCGGCCGATATACGCCGCGCGCTCGGTCACTGAAATCGCGCCGCGCGCGTCGAGCAGATTAAACGTATGCGCGGCTTTCAGCACTTGTTCGTAAGCTGGCAGCGCCAATTGCTTTTCGATCAGATGATTGGCTTGCGCTTCGTGCTTGCCAAACGCCAGAAACAGAAATTCGGTGTCGCTTTCCTCAAAATTGTATTTCGATTGCTCAACTTCGTTTTGATGGTAGACATCGTGGTAGCGCAATCCCTTGGTCCAGGTCAGGTCGAACACGCTTTCCACGCCTTGCAAATACATCGCCAGACGCTCCAATCCGTAGGTGATCTCGCCGGTGATCGGCTTGCAATCGATGCCGCCGACTTGCTGGAAATAGGTGAATTGCGTCACTTCCATGCCGTTGAGCCAGGTTTCCCAGCCCAATCCCCAAGCGCCCAGCGTCGGGTTTTCCCAATCGTCCTCGACCAGCCGCACGTCGTTTTGCGTCAGATCGAAACCCAGTTCACGCAACGAATCGAGATACAAATCCAGAATATTTTTCGGCGCCGGTTTCAGCACCACTTGGAATTGATAATAATGCTGCAAGCGGTTGGGGTTTTCACCGTAACGGCCGTCTTTCGGGCGGCGCGATGGTTGCACGTATGCCACCTTCCACGGCTCGGGGCCGATGGCGCGCAAAAACGTGGCGGTGTGGCTGGTGCCCGCACCAACTTCCATATCGTACGGTTGCAGAATGGCACAGCCTTGTTTGGCCCAGTAGCGCTGCAGGGTGAAAATGATTTCCTGAAAGGTCAGTGTCGGCATGAAATGTCGAGTTATATCGTCAAATTAAAAACATGCGGATTTTACCGGTTTTTCCATGCCGCGCGGAAGGCGGATAACAATCCGATGCTTAAAAGTAACACGGCCAATCCGAGCACCGGGTAATTACCCGTGCGCACATACGGCGTCGCACCGGTGAAGCCTTGCGCCAATCCGTGCAGTGCCGCGGTGGTGAAGATTTCGATGGTATCCAGCACGCGCCCGCGCTCGTCGATGATCGCGGTGACGCCGGTGTTGGTCGCACGCAACATGTAGCGGCCTGTTTCCAGCGCGCGCATTTGCGAAATCTGCAAATGCTGCTGCGGCCCGATCGAACGGCCGAACCAGGCGTCGTTGCTGACATTGACCAGCAGCGTCGCTTGCGGCAATTGATTGATGATTTCTTCACCGAACACGTCTTCGTAGCAGATATTGATCGCTACGCGCTGTCCGGCGATGGCCATCGGCTGCTGATCCAGTCCGCCGCGCGAGAAATCCGACAACGGGATTTGCAGCACTTGAATCACCCAACCAAACAGCGGCTTGAACGGAATATATTCGCCGAACGGCACCAGATGGTGCTTGCGGTAGCTTTGTTGCGGCGAGGAACCGAAGCTGAACATGGTGTTGTAATACGCATCGCCGTCCGAATGATCGCGCTCGGCCAGACCGATCAGCACATCGCCGTTGTTATGTTTGGCATGCGCAGCCAGGTACGACAAGTACGCTGGCGGCATCGCATCGCTGAACAGCGGGATGGAAATTTCCGGCGTGACGATCAAGCGGCTATCGCTTTCCAGTATCAGCTTGGCGTAGGTTTCCATGGTACTTTCCAGATGATCGGGGCGCCATTTCATGTCCTGCGGGATATTGCCTTGCAGCAAACTCACGCTGACCGGTTCTCCCTGCGGCTTAACCCAATCGATCAACTGCAAGCCATACCCGCCGCACCAGATCAACAGCAACGGTAAACCGTAACGCCATTGTTTAAAACCTTTCTCAAACCAGAGAAAAAGCAGCACGGCGCTGAATATCAATATCAGCGAAATGCCGTAGACACCCACGACCGGTGCAAATCCCGCCAAAGGGCTGAAAGGCGCTTGCGAATAACCCAGCGCGAGCCACGGAAAACCGGTGAACAACGTGCCGCGCAGCCATTCCGACAGCATCCATAGCGCCGCTGCCAGCGACGCCCAAAGCACAGGCGAGGTCACGCGCGACTTAGTCAGCAGCCAAAAGGCCAGCGCCGGAAACAGCGACAGGTAAGCGCACAGGATAATCAGCGCAACTACGGCAACCGGCATCGGCATCGCGCCAAAATCGTGCAGGCTGACATAGATCCAGGTCACGCCGGCGCTGAACAATCCCATGCCGAACCAGAATCCCAACGCGGCGTTTTTCAGCGCGCTTTGACTTTTATGACAAAACGCCAGCAGCAGCGCTACGGTCACGACCGGCACCGGAAACAGATAGAACGGCGCAAAACCGAGCACGGTCAGCATGCCCAGCACAAATACGACCGCCAGTTTCAAGAATGGATTTTTCAATCGCGTCAAAATTCGAGATGATGAAAGTGGAAAAAATTACCGCGCACCGGAAATGGCCGGATGCAATCTGAAACTACGCTGAACTTTCATAATTCAATGATGTTCTCAGGATTTGCTTTATCATAAATTAACCGGCGACATCTTGGCACGCAATTTTAATTCCGTTACCCGGGATGACATTCCCTGTGACTTATGCTAAATAATTATTTATTCACTTTATTGCCGGTATAAAAGTAGAATATGCGCACCATGCGGCAGAGGGTCCGGCGCTGTGCCGCTCAAAAAGTGACTGAAAACTGGATGTAATGAATCCTTCCGGATGTTGCGCGGAAATTGTACGTTTTACCTTATATTTGAAAATCAAACGGATTTCTCATGAAATTTAAAATTCTAGGCGTGTTATTGCTGTCCGGACTTACTGCCTGCGCGCAGCTTCCCTCCAACAAGGAAGCGGAAAAAACGGGAGAATCCGCCGATGCAGAAGAAATCAGCCAGCAAAATCTGCCTAAGCAGGAGCTGACGGCCCCCATCCTATTTGATTTTTTAGTCGGCGAAACCGCACTGCAGCGCGGCAATTTGGATATTGCCGTCAATCGCTATGTCAAGCTGGCCAAAACGACACGCGATCCGCGCATCGCCAAACGCGCGACGGAAATTTCCCTGCATGCCGGTAACCCGTTTGCCGCGGAACAAGCGGCCACGATGTGGGTTGAGCTTGAACCCGAATCAGCCGATGCCCGGCAGACCATTGCTGCGCTGCTGGTCAATCTCGGCAAGCTGGACGCCGCGCGGCCTCATCTCGAAAAACTGCTGGCCTCGGAAAAAGAAGGGGTCGGCAATGCGTTTATGCAGCTTAACCAATTGCTGGCGCGTAATCCGGACAAAGCGGCAACCTTGAAGCTGATTCAACAGCTCGCGCAACCCTATAAGGATTTACCGGAAGTCCACTTCGCCATTTCCCAAGCGGCATGGTTCGCCAACCAGCATCCGCTTGCCCAGGAAGAAATGCAGCGCGCCCTGGCCTTGCGCCCGGAATGGGAAATCGCCGCGGTTCACAACGGCCGGATATTGCAGCGCAATTCCGTTGAGCAAGCGCGCGAATTTTACCGCGACTATCTGGATAAATATCCGGCATCCAATGAAGTGCGGGTCGCTTATACCCGGCTGCTGATCGGCGCCGGTGACGCTGATCTGGCACGCGCCCAAATTCAATGGTTGATGGACAAAAATCCCGAAGATGCCGAAATCACGCTGGCGGCAGGATTATTGGCCACGGAAATGGGCGATTTCGATGTCACGGAAACCAGTTTTAAAAAAGCGCTGGCGCTGGGCTATAAAGATACCAATGCGGTGTACTTTCACTTGGCGCAGATTTATGAAGAAACCAACCGCCCCGATTTGGCCATGGAAACTTATCAAATGGTTAAAAGCGGGGGGCGTTATTTACCCGCGCAAATCCGCTATGCGGATTTATTGGCGTTAAAAGGCCATCTGCAGGAAGCGCGTGAGCATCTGAAAAAACTTCCCGCCGCCAATGATCAGCAGGCGGCGCATTTGATCTTAGCGGAAGCGCAGATTCTGCGGCGTACCAAGGCGCATCAGGAAGTCTATGACTTGCTTGACGAAGGATTAAAGAAACTGCCGGATTATCCCGAGCTGCTTTATGATCGCGCCTTGGCAGCCGACAAGCTGGGTAAATTTAAAATCCTGGAGCAGGATTTGCGCAAGCTGATCAAACTCAAGCCGGATAACGCACATGCCTATAATGCGCTGGGCTACAGCTTCGCCGAGCGCGGCACGCACCTGCCGGAAGCATTGAAACTGATCCGGAAAGCCGTCGAGCTTTCTCCCGATGATCCCTATATTATGGACAGTTTGGGCTGGGTATACTATCGCATGGGAAAGTTCACCGAAGGTCTGAATTTCCTGAATCTGGCTTTTGCCGCCCGCCCCGATCCGGAAATCGCCGCACACTTGGGTGAAGTGCTTTGGGTCAAAGGCGCGAAAGACGATGCCAAGAATATATGGCGTTCCGCTTTGGAAAAAGATCCGGACAATGAGATCCTGCTGGAAACATTGCAGCGTCTGACAAAAAAGAAAGTGATCGATTAAATCCGTTTCCATCGGCGCAACCGGCCATTGTTAACTATCATCGCAACCAGCGCGCAATAAATCTTTGTGAGTCCGTCAATCAATTAAAATGTCAAATACCTCTCCTGCACTGGAATTCAAAAGCAGTACTTTTTTCGCGCCCATCCTGATTCTTTATACCAACGACCTGACCGCGATCGAACAGACGTTGCACGAAAAAATCAACTTGGCGCCGGAATTTTTCAAAGACTCACCGTTGATTATCGATCTGCGCGAATTGAACAAACAAAATCTGGATTTGGATTTTTCCCAAGTCATACAACTGCTGCGCAGGGTAAGCTTTTTTCCGGTCGGTATCCGCGGCGGCAACGAAAATCAGAATAAACAGGCGCGCACGTTATTCATCCCGATCGATACGGTGCGCGAGCAAGGCAGCACCCTGATGATCGGCGCGGAAGCGGCCAAACAGGAAACGGCTCCGCAACCGGCCGCACCAGCGGAAACAGCCCCGGCCAAAGAACCTGTCCGGCCTGTTCCGATTCCGCCGGTTTCCGCGGCGGCAACCTTAGTCACGCAGCCGATCCGTTCCGGACAACGCATTTACGCATCGGGCGATTTGATCATTCTGTCGCAGGTCAGCGCGGGCGCCGAAATTATGGCTGAAGGCAATATACACGTCTATAATACGCTCAGAGGGCGCGCGTTGGCGGGCGTACACGGCAATACCGCAGCGCGGATATTTTGTTTTGACTTGCAGGCGGAGCTCATTTCCATCGCCGGTGATTACAAAACCAGCGAGGACTTGAACAAACAAACATACAAGAATCCCGTACAGATATACTTGCAGAATCATGCGTTGATCATAAAAGAGATCGCTTAAGACCAAACAGCAAAGGAGGCTCAATTGGCAAGAATTATAGTCGTGACATCAGGCAAAGGTGGCGTTGGCAAAACAACCACAAGCGCAGCGATTGCTATGGGGCTGGCGAAAAAAGGACACAAAACAGCCGTCATCGATTTTGATGTGGGCTTACGAAATCTGGATTTGATTCTCGGTTGCGAACGCCGGGTGGTCTACGATTTTATCAACGTGATCAACGGTGAAGCCAGTCTCAATCAAGCGCTGATCCGCGATAAGAACTGCAATTTGCTGTATATCCTGCCAGCATCGCAGACACGCGACAAAGATGCGCTGACACAGGAAGGCGTCGGCAAGGTTTTAGACGAATTATCCAAGGATTTCGAGTATATCGTGTGCGATTCCCCCGCGGGTATCGAGAAAGGCGCCAATCTGGCGCTTTATTTCGCCGATGATGCTTTTGTCGTCACCAATCCGGAAATTTCCTCGGTGCGCGACTCGGATCGCATGCTGGGCATTCTGTCCAGCAAATCGCGCCGGGCCGAAAGGAATGAAGAACCGATCAAGGAATATTTGCTGCTGACCCGGTATGATCCCGACCGGGTCAAACTCGGTGAAATGCTGAGTCTGGAAGACGTGCAGGAAATTCTGTCGCTGGATTTACTAGGCATCATTCCGGAATCGAAATCAGTCCTGTCGGCGTCGAACGCGGGCATGCCGGTGATTCTGGATGAAAAGAGCGAAGCCGGCCAGGCCTACGCCGATGTCGTTGCGCGCTACTTGGGAGAAAAACTGCCGCATCGGTTTATCGATGGTAAACAAGGGTTTCTCAGAAGGCTATTCGGAGGAAGAAAATGAGTTTACTGGACTATTTCAGATCATCCAAACCTAAAACCGCTCCGCTGGCCAAAGAGCGCCTGCAAATTCTGGTTGCGCATGAGCGCAAATTCCGCAATCAGCCTTCTTATTTGCCGCAATTGCAAAAAGAATTGCTCGACGTGATCCGCAAGTACGTCAATGTCGACCAGGACGCGATTTCGGTTAATTTTGAGCAAGACGACAATCAGGAAACGCTGGAACTCAATATCGTATTGCCGGATTATCAACAGACCAACAAGCCGATCAATAGCTAACACGTTGGTAATCGGACAATTGATTTCCATCGGTTTTGTTACGGAATTTCCGGCAAACAGGTGCAGAATCCGGCCGTGGAAAATTATTCTGGGGATTTGGGCCAGTTGTATTTTTCCGCTGTTTTCCGGTTGCCAGTTGCTGCCCGTTCAAACGCAAGCCGAAACGGCTGTCACCACCATTCAGACCGAGCCCGTCGCGGGTGCTCACAATGCAGCCGCTGCCGATTTCAATATTCTGGGTAGAATCGCCATTCAGGATGACAATCAAAGCTTCTCCGGCAGTTTCCGCTGGCAGCATCTGGCAGCCAGCGATGAGATTTTGTTGTTCACCCCGCTAGGTCAAGCGGTTGCGGAGATTTCAAAAGATCATGAGGGCGTGCGCTTGATCACTGCAAAAATGGAAGCGTTTTATGCCGACAATGTGGAAAGCCTAACACAAGAAATTCTCGGCTGGCGTTTGCCGCTCAATGGTTTGCAATTCTGGATACAAGGTCAGCACTCGCCCGCGAATGCGTCGCAAAAGGATTTGAACAGCAAAAATCAGGTGATCGCAATCCGGCAAGACGGCTGGCGCATTCGCTATCAAGATTTCACCCCGGCGCGGCCAAGCGCTGCACCTCTGCCTCGGGTGCTTGATCTAACGTATCAGAAGCTCAGAATCCGACTGGTTGTCGATGACTGGAAAGTAGTCGAATAACTGTCACTGCATTTACACCATAACCACCCGATTCTTATCGCTATGTACACATTTCTCGCGCCGGCCAAGCTGAATCTTTTTTTACACGTCGTAGGCCGCAGACCGGATGGTTATCATTTGTTGCAAACCGTTTTCCGGTTTATCGATTTTTCCGATCAGATTAGTTTCGAGGTACGCGATGACGGTGTCATCAAACTGCACAATCCCATTGCCGGAGTACCGGAAGACAAAGATTTGTGCGTCCGCGCCGCCAAGCTGCTGCAACAAAAAACCGCAACCGCTCAAGGGGCCGACATCTTTTTGCAAAAACAAATCCCGCTGGGCGGGGGGCTGGGTGGCGGCAGCTCGGACGCCGCAACTACACTGCTGGCGCTGAATCAACTGTGGCAGGTAAATTTAAGCCGTGCACAACTGCTGGAATTAGGGCTTCAGCTCGGTGCCGATGTGCCGGTTTTTATTTTTGGACAAAATGCCTTTGCCGAAGGAATCGGTGAAAAACTGGCTGCCATCGAGCTGCCGCCTGCTTGGTATCTGGTTATCATACCCGCGGCGCAAATCTCGACCGCAGAAATTTTTGCCAGCAGGGAATTGACACGCAACACGATACCTATCACAATACCGCCCTTTTCTGTCTGGCAAGGACATAATGATTTAGAATTAGTCGTTTGCCGGACGTATCCGGAAGTGGCAAGATGCTTGGAGTGGCTAAAACGGCTGGAAAATACTACAATAGCGGCGATGAGCGGTTCGGGCGCTTGCGTATTTGCTGAGTTTGCCACGGAACAGGAAGCGCGCGCTGCTTTTGAACGGATTCCGGATGATATGAACGGTTTTGTGGCAAAAGGGCTGGACTGTCATCCACTGCACAAAACATTAGATTAGGAAAATTAGGGGAGTCGCCAAGTGGTAAGGCACCGGATTTTGATTCCGGCATTCGTAGGTTCGATCCCTACCTCCCCTGCCAGTAATTAGTAATTGGCTCAGTCGCAACTCCCGTTTGGGAGCTATGCTATTCATTCTTACCCGAGTTAATGGATAGAAGACAACAATGCAATCGCCGTGAGCAGCTTATTTAACGAAACAAAAACCTGTTCTTCCCATTATCCCAGCGAGTTAGCGTAAAGAAATAACATGGCTTATGACAGTTTGATGGTCTTTACTGGAAATGCCAATCCGAAATTGGCGGAAGATGCTGTCAAGCATCTCAATATCCATTTGGGACGCGCGACTGTCAGTCGCTTCAGCGATGGCGAAGTGATGGTGGAAATCCTTGAGAACGTGCGCGGCAAAGATGTGTTTGTATTGCAATCCACTTGCGCGCCGACCAATGACAGTTTGATGGAAATACTGGTCATGGTGGACGCATTGAAACGCGCATCGGCGAGCCGCATTACCGCCGCAATTCCTTATTTCGGCTATGCGCGCCAGGATAGAAGACCGCGCTCGGCACGCGTGCCGATTACCGCCAAGGTAGTCGCCAATATGCTGACAACCGTGGGCATCGATCGCTTGCTGACGATGGATTTGCACTCGGATCAAATCCAGGGTTTCTTTGATATTCCGGTGGACAATATTTACGGCATGCCGATTTTGCTGGGCGATATCTGGAAGCATAATTACCAGAATCTGATCGTGGTATCACCCGATGTCGGCGGCGTGGTGCGGGCTCGGCATTTGGCCAAGCGGCTGGAATGCGATCTGGCGATCATCGACAAGCGCCGCCCCAAACCCAACGAAGCCAAGGTCATGAACATCATCGGCGAAGTGAAAGATCGCACCTGCGTGATCATTGACGACATGGTGGATACCGCCAACACTTTATGCCAGGCGGCAAAAGCATTAAAAGAGCACGGTGCAAAAGCCGTGATCGCGTATTCCACACACGCGGTATTATCCGGCAATGCCGTGGAGCGCATCCAAAATTCGGCTTTGGATAAATTGGTGGTCACCGATACGATACCGTTGCGCGCGGATGCGTTGGCGTGTGATCGTATTTGTCAATTAAGCATAGCCAACCTGCTGGCCGAGACCATGTTGCGCATCAGCAATGAAAGCTCGCTGAGCTCATTATTTATGGAATAAATTACGTTTTTTTAACCGGTTTGTTTGGTCGCGAACAAACCATCACTTAGGAGTCTTACAATGAAAATTGAAATCAGCGCTGACAAGCGCACACTGCAGGGCAAGGGTGCGAGCCGCCGCCTGCGTCGTTCCGGTAAAGTACCGGCGATCATTTATGGCGGTGAAGCCGCGGCACAATCGGTTGAAATGGATCACAAGGATTTGTTCTACAATCTTAAGCACGAAGCTTTTCACGCATCGATCTTGTCGCTCAGCGTAGACGGAAAAAAAGAACAGGTTCTGCTGCGCGATATCCAAATGCATCCTTACAAACAGCAAGTTTTGCATGTGGATTTTCAGCGCGTCGACAAGAACAAGAAAATCCATATGAAAGTGCCGTTGCACTTCATCAATGCGGAAATTTCACCGGGCGTTAAAACCTCCGGCGGTATCGTTTCCCATATCCTGACCGAAGTCGATATCAGTTGCTTGCCGGACGATCTGCCGGAATATATTTCCGTCGATTTAGCCGAACTCACCGCAGGCCACACCCTCCACTTGAGCGATTTGGCACTGCCTAAAGGTGTTGAAACGGTGGCTTTAACCAAAGGTGAAAACTTGCCGGTTACCACGATCGTCATTCCACGCTCGGTATTGTCTGAGGAAGCGAGCACTGAAGAAGCAGGCGCCGAGAAAAAATAAGCTGAGCAACCAAGCGCTCGCTGTTCCGGAAATTGAAAAAATCTGCCGCAGTAGCAATACGTAGCGGCAGATTTTTCATTTCCGGATTCAATTGTGGCAGCGGCAAAAATTCTCATTGAAGTCATCCATCATTTCATGAAACTGATCGTTGGACTGGGCAATCCCGGCAGAGAGTACGACGGCACACGGCATAACGCCGGTTTCGACTGGATCGACCGGCTGGCGCACAAACTGCAAGTTTCGCTCAGGCCGGAAGCGCGCTTTCATGGCTTGTGCGTGCAAATCCGGCAGAAAGACGCCGATGTGTGGCTGCTGGAACCGCAAACATTCATGAACCGCAGCGGTCAAGCGGTCGCAGCACTGTGCCAGTTCTATAAAATCCTGCCGCAGGAAATGATCGTGGTGCATGACGAACTCGATCTGCCGCCTGGCGTGGCCAAGCTGAAAAAAGGCGGCGGTCTGGGCGGGCATAACGGCCTCAAGGATATCGCGGCGAAACTCGGCACCCAGGATTTCTGGCGGCTGCGCATCGGCATCGGCCATCCCGGTGACCGCAACGCCGTAGTCGGCTATGTGCTGCATCCGCCGCGCAAGGAAGAAGCGCCACTGATCGAAGAAGCCATCGCCCGCAGCCTGGAAGTCTGGCCGCTGATCGCGCAAGGCGCGTGCGAAGCCGCCATGCTGAAATTGCACACAAAAGCATAACAATCCAGTAAAACTTTCATACAATCGTCATTTAATTTTTTAATGAGAATCAGGTCATGAGTCTGAAATGCGGAATCGTCGGTCTTCCCAATGTCGGCAAGTCCACCTTGTTTAACGCGTTGACCAAAGCGGGCATCGCCGCGGAAAACTATCCGTTCTGCACTATCGATCCGAACGTCGGCATCGTCGAAGTGCCGGATCCACGCCTGCAAAAGCTCAGCGACATCGTCAAACCGCAGAAAGTGCAGCCGGCCATCGTCGAATTCGTCGACATCGCCGGACTGGTCGCGGGCGCATCCAAAGGCGAAGGATTGGGCAACAAATTTCTCGCCAACATCCGCGAAACCGACGGCATCGTCAACATGGTGCGCTGCTTCGCCGATGACAACGTCGTACATGTCGCCGGTAAGGTCGATCCGATCTCCGATATCGAAGTGATCCAGACCGAACTGGGACTGGCCGATCTCGCCACAGTGGAAAAAGCGCTGTTGCGCGAATCCAAGGTGGCCAAATCCGGCAACAAGGATGCGATCAAACTGTGCGCCCTGCTGGAGCAGGTGCAAGCGCATCTGAACGAAGGCAAACCCGCCCGAACGCTCGATCTCGACAAGGAACAAAAGCACCTGCTGCAACCGTTGTGCCTGCTAACAGCCAAACCCGCGATTTACGTCGCTAACGTCGACGACCACGGCTTTGAAAACAACCCGCTGCTCACCCGCGTGCAGGAATACGCCGCCCAGGAAGGTGCGCCGGTCGTCGCCATCTGCGCCGCGCTCGAAGCCGAAATCGCGGAACTGTCCGACGAAGACAAGAAAATCTTTTTAGCCGACCTGAACCTCGAAGAACCCGGCCTCAACCGCCTGGTGCGCGCCGGTTACAACCTGCTCGGCCTGCAAACCTACTTCACCGCCGGCGTCAAGGAAGTCCGCGCCTGGACCATCCACAAAGGCGATACCGCGCCGCAAGCCGCCGGCGTCATTCACACCGATTTTGAAAAAGGCTTCATCCGCGCCGAAGTCATCAGCTACGATGACTTCATCGCGTATAACGGCGAACAAGGCGCCAAGGAAGCAGGAAAAATGCGCCTCGAAGGCAAGGAATATGTCGTCAAGGATGGGGATGTGATGCACTTCCGGTTTAACGTCTAAGTTTCCTGATCGAACATGTCGCAAATTTCAGGTTTTTGCGACATGTTCGATTGACCTGTCGCTGCGGGCGACATAAAAAAACTTATTGACGCTATTAGATTCAGAATCTGATTGAAAAAACATCGCGGGACGCGAAAAACTTTTTATTCATCACAAGTTGAGCACTTCGGCGAGCGCAGGCTCCAGAATCCAGCCGTGGGCCACCTCGGTTTACGGGGCTTTCATGAGTTCCTCTTCTTGTTCGATAGCGATGCCGGTGAGGCTGGAAACGGATGCAACCACAAGTCGTTCTCCCACCACTGATACATGTTTAAGATTCGCTTCCAGTACATCACAGAAGCGCATTAACTCAGAAACACGACTGACAACGCGATATTGTTCGCTGATGGGAGCCAGCGGAAACCACATCGAGCGAATAATCTCGGTATTGAGATTTGGTTGCCCTTGGCCTCTTGATGCAATGTCCTGAAGCCACTTCGTTTTTGACTTTAGGAACAGGTATAGGTATTCATCGAAAACCGCATCGTTTAACTCAATAAATGCAGCGATTCCGTCATTGAAAGTCGTTCTGAATTCGCAAATTGCAGGCACGCCAAGCGTGGCGCCGCTATTGGTCAAAAGTACTGTCCTTGTAGAAATCTCCCGAGTTTTATTTAGACCGGCTTCGGTGATGGTGGAAGTGAAGCGCTCAACCAACATTCCTTTGGCAACTGTAACGTCGGCAACCTTGAGAAATGGAATGCTTCCGCCGTAAAACTTAGGGTCACCAGCTGGCCTCGGCGAACCACCACGCACCACACTAGCAATATCGTTAAGCCGTACCCATGCCCATTGGTCAGGGATACTTCCAAGCATCTCAGTGATGCCCGGAAAATCAATCACTGGCGTTTCTCGTTTGATCCGTTTTTCCGCCGACAACTGCATTTTCCGCATGTGCAATGACTCAACAAGATCCGAAGTGACCTTTTCTGACTGCTCTGAAAGTCTCCCTGTAAACGCAAGATCTAAGATCGTCTGTCGTAGATCAGCCACATCCTCCGCCTCTATAAACAGTCGCCCGAAGTTGTCGGCGAGGCGCGTCCAGGCGGTTTGCAGTTCGTGCGGACTTTGGCTGCTTGCGACGGCTTGCAGGATGGACTGCCGCAGGTTGTTTTGCAGTTTACGGCGGGCTTGCTGTTGTTTTTCCAGCGTGTTGCACAAGGTCATCAGTTCATCGACTTTGGCGACGATGCGAGATTGTTCATCGATCGGAGGAAGCGGAACAGGGAGCGCCCGTACTGTGCTGGTATTCAGCTCAACTTGTTGCGTAGTGCCTGACACCAAAGAATCTGGATGTGATGGCTCAATGCGCGATTGCACCCATGGCGAAGCAATTACACACCACAGATAGCGAGGGGAGCAATTGGCGAGACGAATAACGGTAACGTGCGAATCCGCCACTGCCGTAACGCTCTCGTCAAACTCGTAAATTGCCACCCGGCCAGCTGTGCCGGTCCCGGTCGAATTCCAAAGCAAGTCTCCGGCACATAGAAAACGTTCTTTGCCATATGAACCCAATGAATCGTTGGCCACATAACGTGCGGATGACAAATCGAAACCCGACCATTGCACGCATTTCTGGGAAATAACATGTGCCGAACTCTTCTCGGCATACTTGGGGCCTTTGCCTCGCTGGATGTAAAGACAGATTTGTTCTAAGCGCGTCCACTGCCAATGATCAGGCACAGGAAACGGTGCCAAACGCAATGGTGAGTGCATTCTAGTCGCTCGCAGATCAAGCGCAGCTTCATAGGCTTGGCGCTGTTCAGCTGCTTCTTTAACTGCTCGTGAGGCGGGTGCCTCCGTTTCAATACGCTCCACAAGTCGGCCTGAAATGGCCAGCTGAATTACGAGTTCGCGCAACTTACCTGTGCCCCCCGGCGCATTCGCAATGTGCCCAAACGCCGCCAAAAACTGTTGCGCATCCATCAGTCTTGTTCTCCGCTGCGGTTTTCCAGCCGCTGACGCGACCGTTCGATGGCGTCGTGGAGTTTTTGTTGCAGCACTTCTTTGGGTGGCAGTTCGGTGAGGTACTCGGCGACGTGGATGCCGCTGGCGTCGAGTTCCAGCAGTTCGATCTGTTCCTGCTTTTTGCCGCTGCAGAGGATGATGCCCAGCGGCGGGGCTTCGCCGGGTTCCTGTTCGTGCTTGGCCAGCCAGCGCAGGTAGAGCTCCATCTGGCCTTTGTATTCGGCTTTGAAATCACCCAGTTTCAGTTCAATCACCACCAGCCGTTTGAGGCGGCGGTTGTAGAACAGCAGGTCGATGTAGAAGTCGTCGTTGTCGATCTGGATGCGTTTTTGCCGGGCGACGAAGGTGAAGCCGGCACCGAGCTCCAGCAGGAAGTTTTCCAGCTCGCGCAGGATGGCGTCTTCCAGATCTTTTTCCAGGTAGCGGTCTTGCAGGCCGAGGAAGTCGAGCACATAAGGGTCTTTGAGCAGCAGCGCCGGGCTAAGCTCGCCCTGTTCGCGCAAGGCGGTCAGTTCGCTGGCCAGCAGTTCATCGGGCTGGCGCGACAGCGCGGTGCGCTCGAACAGCATCGTCTCCTTGCGCTCGCGCAGCTGCCGCACGCTCCAGCGCTCCTGGGCGCACATCTGGGTGTAGAAGTCGCGGGTCAGCGAGTCCTTGAGGTAGATGAGCTCCAGAAAGTGGCTCCAGGCCAATTGTCTCGACAGTGTCGAGACAATCTGCATGTCGGGAAAAGCTTCGGCAAAGCGCAGCATGTGGCGCAGGTTTTTGGCGGAGAAGCCGCGCCCATAGTCGCTCTCCAATTGTCTCGCCAGTGCGGAGACAATCTGCTCGCCATAAGCGGCTCGCTCGCCTTGCAGCACTTCGCTGTGGATACGCTGGCCAATTTGCCAGTAGAGCAGCGTCAGGGCGCTGTTGACGGCGGTGGCGAGCTGCGCGCGGTTGCGGTCGATGAGCTGACGGATATCCGTGACCAGTGCCGGGGATGCGATGGTAGCCATGGTGGGCTTCATTCAGCCACCTCGGCTACAAAGTGATGCGCCAGTGCGGCGGCCAGTTCGTTCTTGAGCTGGTTTTCGGTCTCTTCGATTTCGCCGAGTAGCTTTTTGTATTTTTCCAGCAGCAAATCGGGGTCGTGGCTCTCTGCTTCGGGCGCGTTGGGGTTTTTAATGTCGAGGTTGAAGATGGGCCAATAGAGGCGATCACCCGCGGCCTGGGTATCGCGGGCTTGCAGGCGCAGCGGTTCGGCCTGGGCGCGCAGTGCGGCAATCTGGGCGTCGATCTTTTCGCGGTAGGTCGCGTCGGTGGTGCCAATCAGGCTTTTGCGCAGATTGCTGGCCTCAGCTTCGATCTCGGCGGCTTGGTTGTTCAGGTCTTCCGCGCGTTGCCAATGCGGTTGTGCAAGGATTTCCGCCTGTTCGCGTTTTGCTTTGAAATCGACCTTCCAGGCGAATTCGGTTTCCACGCGATCGGCGAAGTCGTTGGCCTCATCGCCCCACCACTCCTGTTCGGGTCTGAACTCTTCCAGCCGGATCGGCTTGGTCTTGGAGTAGCTTTTGTAACCTTGTGGGTAGGGGTGCTCGTAAAACCAGATGGTGTCGGTGTGAAAGTGTTCGGTGCCGTCGTCCACCGTGGCGCCCTTGGTGAAGAACAGCAGGTTAGTTTTGATGGTGGTGTACGGCGCGAACACGCCCTTGGGCAGGCGGATGATGGTGTGCAGATTGCAGTCGCGCAACAGCAGTTTTTTCAGCGTGCCCTTGATGCCGTCGCCAAACAAGAAACCATCGGGCAGCACCACAGCGGCGCGACCGTTTTCCTTCAATAGTTTCTTGATGATGAGGGCCATGAACATGTCGGCGGTTTCACGGGTACGCAGGTCGGCCGGGTAGTCGCTGCCAACACCGTCATCTTCATAACCGCCAAACGGGGGATTAGTGATGACACAGTCAACCTTGTCATGGGCGCTCCATTCGTTCCAGCCGATGCCCAGCGTGTTTTTGTGCTCAATCTGGCTCGGCACGTCGATGCCGTGCAGTAGCATGTTAGTGGTGCACAACAGGTGCGGTAGCTGCTTTTTTTCGATGCCGTGGATCAGCTCTTCAATGGCACGTTTGTCTTCTGGACGCGGTGATTTCATCGTTGCGAGCTGGTTGCGGAAGTGGTCGATGGCGGCGGCGAGAAAGCCGCCGGTGCCGCAGGCCGGGTCCATCACCGTTTCGCGCTTGCCCAGACGCGGATTGATGCGGTCAACCATGAAAGCGGTGATGGCGCGTGGGGTATAGAACTCGCCCGCATTGCCTGCGCCGCGCAGGTCGTTGAGCATTTGCTCGTACACGTCGCCCAGACTGGCGCGGGTTTTAAAATCGTGGAAGTTGATGGCATCTTCCAGTTTTTCGATCACCGCCAGCATTTGCGGGCCGGACTTCATGTAGTTGTTGGCGTCTTCAAACACGCTTTTGACAACCTTGTGCTGTGGGCTCACGCTGGCATCTATTTTTTCTTTCAGCGCCGGGAACAGTTCGTTATTGACAAAAGAAATCAAGTCACTGGCGGCAATCTGGGGTTTTTTCTTGCCTTCAGCATCGGCCTTGTAGGCGGCCCAATTGCGCCAGCGAAAGCGCTCGGGCAGAGGCGATTTATATTTTGCATTGTCGTCTTCCCACTCTTCTTCGCGTTGGTCAAATACCTTCAGAAAAAGCATCCAGGTGAGCTGACCCAGGCGCTGGGCATCTCCGTCGACGCCGTCGTCCTTACGCATGATGTCCTGGATGGATTTGATGGTGCTGTTGAGATTCATCGAGTAGTTCTCTGGTCGCTTTGATTGATAGCGTGGATCAACCTTGTTTTTGTTCGTGACTGTCGTAGAGGGCTTGCTCAAGCTCCTTTACGGCTTGGATGTATTGCTCGACGCTGCCGAAAATGCCGCGGCGGATCTGGGTTTTGCTGCCGAACCGATCGAACGGCGGCAGCTCCAGTACCTTGGCGTCTTCGATGTCTTGCACGCCGTGGCCGGCGAATTTGTCGAGCAGGGCTTCGAGTACGGCGCGGGCTTGCTCGCCATATTTGCCGAATACGTTGCGCTTCTTGACGTTGTTGGCACGCTCACGGCGGGTGAGTGGTTTTTGGTCGAAGGCGACATGGGCGACCAGATCGAAGGCATCCAGCTCGCTGCCGTTGGCAACCGCCTGCTGCAAGATTTCGAGCGGCACGCCGTGGCCGGCCAGCTCGTCCAGCACGGCCTGCTTGCGCTCGGCACTGTTCCAGCGGCGCAGAAAGTCGGTCATCGTGCCGAACTCGGCTTGCAGTGCTTTTTTGATGTCGTCCTTGAGCAGAACGCGGTAGTCCTCGGTGATGAGCTTGCCGTTGGCATCGAGGTATTGCGAGCGCTCCACTGCCACGCACACATTGACGTCGTCGATGACGTATTTGATGCGGCCTTCACCGCCACCCCCTGTATCACCGCCGCCAGTGGAGCCGGAGCCATAAGGCGGTGGTTCGGGCTCTCTAACACCTGGTGGATTTGTGTCTTCCGGCGGCACCACGGGTTCATCGGGCTTGGGCTCGTAGATCACCACCGGCTCGCCATCGAAATCAGGATCGGCGAATAGGCGCGTGGCGCCTTTGAAGTCCATGATAGTGAAGTAGAGTTTCTGGTAATCCTCACGCAACCGAGTACCCCGGCCAATGATCTGCTTGAACTCGGTCATCGAGTTGATGTTTTGATCGAGCACGATAAGCTTGCAGGTCTTGGCATCAACCCCGGTGGTGAGCAGTTTGGAGGTGGTGGCAATGACCGGATACGGCTCGTCATTGTCGATGAAGTAGGAGAGCTGGGCCTTACCTTCGTTGTCGTCGCCGGTGATGCGCATCACATAACGGCGGTTACTGGCGGCGGCTGGGATCAGTTTGACCAGCTCTTGCCGCATGCGCTCGGCGTGGTCCTGGTCGTCGCAGAAAACAATGGTCTTGGCCATCGGGTCGGTCGCTTTGAGATATTCCCATACCTTGCTGGCGACGAGCCGGGTACGCTTTTCCAGTACCAGATTGCGGTCGAAATCCTTGGTGTTGTACTGGCGCTGTTCAACCGCTTGGCCGAGCTTGTCGACCTTGCCCTTCTCCGGCGTGTAACCGACGGCGTCGACATCGGTGGCGATGCGGATCACCTTGTAAGGTGCGAGAAAGCCGTCTTCAATGCCTTGTTTGAGCGAGTAGGTGTAGACCGGTTCACCAAAATAGTTGATATTGCTGATGTCTTTGGTTTCTTTGGGCGTAGCAGTCAAGCCTAAGTGCGTGGCTCCGCTGAAGTAATCGAGCACGTCACGCCACGCCGAGTCATCGGCAGCACTACCCCGGTGGCATTCGTCTATGACCACCAAGTCAAAAAAATCCGCCGGAAACTGGCGGTAGATCTGCTTCCACTCCTCTTTGCCGGTCACGGACTGATACAGCGCCAGGTAGATCTCATAGTTTTTCTTAACTTCCCGGTTAATGACTTTGTGCATCACCTCGCCGAATGGGGCGAAATCCTGTTGCATGGTTTGGTCAACGAGAATGTTACGGTCAGCCAAAAACAGAATGCGCTTCTTGGCTTTGGCTTTCCATAAACGCCAGATAATTTGAAAAGCGGTGTAGGTTTTACCGGTGCCAGTGGCCATGACCAGCAACACGCGTTGTTGCCCTTTCGCAATGGCCTCGATGGCACGATTGGTGGCTACGCGCTGGTAATAGCGAGGTTCTTTGCTACTGCCATCCGAATAGAAAGGCTGCTCAACAAGCTTGACGACCGCGGGCTCGATCAGTCCCTTCCATTGCTGGTACAGCGGCCAAAGGTCATCAAAGGAGGGAAATTCGCCGAGTGACAACTCTCGTTCGACAGGCGGGTTCAATCCAGTGCGATCGTGTAGCAGGAAACCATCTCCATTGCTGCTGATGGCAAATGGAACATCCAGCATTTCGGCATAAGCCAAGGCCTGTTGCATGCCGTATCCAACCGGGAATCTGGCTTGTTTCGCTTCAATAACAGCGATAGGAACGTCGGGTCTTGCGTAGAGTACGAAATCGGCACGTTTCGGGCCGCCTTTGGCTTCGGGATTCTTGATGCGGACAGCAAGCTTGCCGCGCACCATGACGCGGCCATCGGTAAGATTCACTTCCTCGCGAAACTGGTGTTGTAGCCAGCCAGCTTGCTGGATGGCTGGGGTGATGAACTTGGTGCAGATATCCCGTTCGGATAGCTCCAGTTTGTTAATCATCTTTTCCTTCATCAACCTTGATAACATTTATCTTAGGTTTCAGGCCATGCAGCTGCGCGTAATCCAAAATCAACACCTTCATTTATCGAAGTGATAGAGCGTATTCACATTCATTAGCTACCCGCAATAACTGCTTAATGTTTGCAGAGGCGCGGATGGACAAGGCTTAACTCTTGCGGGCTTCATGCATAGCCTTAATCTAAGGATGTATCGCAAATGTACTGCGTTTTGCTGCGTTGCACCAGTTCCACCGCAACGATGGCACTCAAGCCAAAGTGCTTGAGTGTATTCTCGACAGCTCTTATTCTGAACCACCGAGAAATCCTCGGTAGTTGCTAGTTCCCAATGCTATTGGGAGACAAATCGAAATTGATCGTAGAGTTATCCCAAAAATTTTTCTTCCACTTCATTGAGTAAACCCTGTGATGGCGATTATTTTTTAGTCACTGCAGCTTACGTCGCCACGATCACCCGCACCGCATCGAGCCGCAAATTGCTGGATTTCAGCGCAGCGGTCAGTTGTTGTAATTGTTGCTCGAAGAACTGAATTTCCTCGTCGCGCACGTTCGGGTTGACTTGTTGCAATGCTTTGAGACGTTCGATTTCCGGGGTGAAGGTTTGCCGGATGCGCGCTTCGGCGGCGGCGATGAGTTGCGGCGCTTGCGCGCTGGCTTGTTGTTCGCTGGCGGTCAGCAGTTCGCGGATCGCGTCTTCTTTCAGTTGGATCACTTGCTTGGCGATGCCGGTGGCAACCGGTTGCAGGTGCTGGTTGATCGATTCGTGATCGAGGTGCGGATAATCGCCGTTGCCTTGTTCGTCGAGCAGGATGCGGATCACGGCGGGCGGCAGGTAGCGGTTGCTTTGCTGCACGTTGTGCCCGCTGGCTTCGAGCACGAACAGGGTTTCGAGCAGCAGGGTGCCGGGCTGCACGCGTTTGTGTTTCATCATCGCCACCACGGCGTTGCCGTTTTCGTGGTTCAGAATCCGTTCCATCGCGTGCGTGACCATCGGGTGTTCCCACGTCAGGAAGCGCATGTCCTCGTTGCTCAGCGCCACATTGCGCGAGTAGGTGATGATCGAGCCTTCGTCGTCCAGGCCGGGAAACGGCATACTCATGAGTTCGCTCGGTTCGATCAGGAAGCTGCCGGCGCGGTGTTCTTCGATGTGCACACCGCAGCAATCGAATACCGTGTCCATGTACTGCGGCAGCAGCGGATCGTCATCCTGCGCTTGCGCTTGCTCGGTCAACCGGTTGGCGATAAGCGGGCGGAACGAATTGTATTCGAGCAGTCTGTCGCGGCCGCGGTCGAGTGCTTCGTTCAATTCCCGGTGTGCCGATTGCGTATCGCCAATCAACTCGCTCAATGCTTCGGTCTGGGTTTGGCGTTGATGCAGCGCGGCGATGAGTTGCTCTTCGACTTTGACAAACACCGTTTGACCGGCCGGACAGGTTTTTTCGAACGCGTTCAGTCCTTCGTGGTACCAGTGGAACATCATTGCCAGCGCGCTGTTTTCCAGATAGGGCACGTGGATTTGGATAGTGTCGGTCTGGCCGATGCGATCGAGGCGGCCAATGCGTTGCTCCAGCAAATCCGGATTGAGTGGCAGATCGAATAGCACCAGATGATGCGCAAACTGGAAATTGCGGCCTTCGCTGCCGATTTCGGAGCAGATCAGCACTTGACCGCCGGTTTCGCGGTCGGCAAAGAACGCCGCGGCGCGGTCGCGCTCGACCAGGCTCATGCTCTCGTGGAATACCGGAATGAATTGCCCGGTCTTCTCTTTCAGCGCTTGCGCCAGATCGCGCGCTGTTTGCGCGTTGGCAGCTATGACCAGCACTTTTTCCGGCTTCACCCGCTTGAGCGTCGCGATCAACCAATTTACGCGCGGGTCGATTTCGCTCCAGTACGGCTGATCATCTTCGCAGCGCACCTGGTAGATCAGTTCCGGGCACAGCAGCAATTGCGGTTTGGATAGCGCCGTGCTTTCAAACGTCGCCAGACAGGGCTGATATTCCGCCGGTAATGGCAGTGGGCAAGCCACCAGCTTGCGCCCGGGGAATCCTTTGACCGCCGCGCGGGTGTTGCGGAACAGAATACGTCCGGTGCCGTGCCGGTCGAGCAACGATTCCGCCAGTTTGTTGCGGGCTTGCGGGTCTTGCAGCTCCGCCAGCAGGGCTTGCGCTTGTGCCGGATCGAGTGTATCGGCGATCAGTTGGCGGATCTCGTCGTTCAAATCCCTGCCTTCGAGCAGGGCTTCGACCGCTTGGGCGATCGGCTCGTACGATTGTTCCTCGGCGACAAATCCGGAAAAACTGCTGAAGCGGTGCGGATCAAGCAGGCGCAGGCGGGCATAGTGACTGGCTTTGCCGAGTTGTTCCGGCGTCGCGGTCAACAGCAGCACGCCGCGGGTGCGCATCGCCAGTTGTTCGATCATGGCGTATTGCGGGCTGACGGCTTGCGGCGACCAATGCAAATGATGCGCTTCGTCGACCACCAGCAAATCCCAGCGGCCTTGCAGCGCTTGTTCAAACCGTTTTGGATGCTGGCGCAGAAAATGCAGGCTGCACAGCACCAGTTGCTCGCTGTGAAACGGGTTTTCACCATTTTCACTTTTGCTGCTGCGGCTGTCTTCTTCGTCTTCGCCTTCATCTTCGTCTTCGTCACTTGCTTCCAGCGACACGCAGCGTTCTTCGTCGAAAATACTGAATTGCAGATTGAAACGCCGCAGCATTTCCACCAGCCATTGATGCACCAGGGTTTCCGGCACTACGATGAGCACACGCTTGGCGCGTTCGGTCAACAATTGCTGGTGCAGAATCAATCCGGCTTCGATGGTTTTACCCAGACCGACTTCGTCGGCCAGCAGCACGCGCGGCGCAAAACGCCGGCCGACTTCGTGCGCAATATAAAGCTGATGCGGAATCAGGTTGGTGCGTGTGCCCACCAAGCCGTACAGCGGTGCGTTTGCCAGCCGGTTGCGGATCAGCAGCGTTTGATAGCGAATGCGAAACCATTTGTCCTGATCGAATTGGCCCGAAAATAAACGTTCGCTTGGACGGTTCAATTGCAGATGATGCGCCAGCTGTTCTTCGGCGAGCTCGACCCGATGTCCGCTTTCACTCACACCCGAGTAGCGCATCAAACCGTTGTGTTCACTTACTTCGATTACTTTTAAAACAACGCCACCGTGACTGCTGATGACATCCCCAGTCTTGAAAACCACTCGCGTCAACGGCGCTGACTGTTTGGCGTAGGAACGGGTTTCAGCCGTTGCGCCAAAAACGATGGTTACAATCCGGTGTTCCACACTTTGAACTGTACCGAGACCGAGCTGTAAATCAACATCGCAGATCCAGCGTTGACCTGGCTTAAAATCATGCATGCGCTAATTATTGATTGATCGAAAAGAGCAGTATAGTAATAGAAAGTGAAAAAAATTATTACTATCTCTTGGATCCGCAAAACATGGTGAAGAAAACCGGAGGGGAAAAAATTTAGCCGGTTAATTTTAAAAATTAACCGGCTATCAAAAACATCGTATTAAATACTAAACCATCAATACCACATCATGCTGTCTTAGAAATTCAGAAACAAATTAGCCCCAAAAATATGCATCATTTGATCAGGACGAGCACTATGCGCTCTATTGATCAATTGGTTCATATAGCCCAGTTCAACAGTTGCAATTTGATTGACTTTGTAGCCTAATCCAACAAATCCCCGGTTTTGATCAAACCCGTTAGTAATCCAACCCGCATGCGCCGTATTCATTGCAATAAACAATTCGTCTTGCACTATAAAGCTCAAATTAGGATGAGCCCAAGTCAAAGGAACCGCCAGCTTTATTAATTGACGAAAACGATAAGCGACGTCGTTGGCACCTGGATCGGGAACTCTATGATCAAAGAAGCGTTCCTCAAAACGGCTGCGCCATGACAATCGTCCAAATGAAAAATTATCAGCCCAGGTTACTTGTTGCCAGAGCCGATGCTCATTAAAGCAACCAACGCGCTGAATGGGTTCACACGTTGGCGCCCAAGCGTAACCTGCCCATACAACAATTTTGTCCGTTACCGCATAACCCAAGCCCGGACGAATCAGCGACTGAGTAAACTGGGAAGCATCATTACCAAAGCGCCCTTGCCCTTCAGCCCACCATCTGAATTTTTTTAATTCAGGATTCTGGGTATTCAGGAAACCAAAATTACCCAGTGCTGTGATATTTCCCCAAAATTGAAAATCATCGACTATTTGCTCAGCCGCAACCGGCTTACTCAGAACCAAGCCAACCGCAGCCAATAAAACAAATTTGTTTATTTTTTTAAACATGCAATCTCCCTATTTAAACAATATGATTTTAAAAAGCTGTTTGTTAATATTTTTTATCAATAAAACAACATTTACCGCATGCAACTAGCCGTCATTATATTGAGGGTGGCCAGTCGCTTACTTCATTTTCCAAAACACCCTTGATTCTTTTAATAAAAAAAGAATTTTTGTTGCACATTTGCTACATGAACTGCGCACAGTAACATAGTAAATGTTAAGAAAGTGTAAAGAATTACACTTGTGACAAATAGTATTGTCGCCATTAATTATTATTGAAATTGAAGAACCTAAATTAATAATAAATTAGCGCTGCTGCGCACGATCACACGGAAATTGTTAAGAAATTGTTAAGAAAGTGACGGTAAAACGACTGATGCTATTGAAACTTAAGCCATAATAAATGCATGCGTTGCAAAGGAGCTTTCATTATTGCAATGATCGTATTGAATTTAAAAAGATACTTGGCGTTAGCAGTGGAAAAAAGTGATCTCAGGTTGATGAGTAAATACCTCAAAACACACATTTGTTTGACAAGTCTTTGTAATACTGGGTATGGTAAGCCTCCTAAACCGTCAGGCTGATCAAAATTTTATAAAATATTTAAGCGACTAAGTTTGGATCGGGGTTATTCCCGGTATCGATGAAACTAAATAAATTGGAGTTGGAAAATGAAAAAATTAAACTTTGCATTAACGATATCAGCGCTATTCGTATTAGCCGGCTGTGGCGCAAGCAGAGACTATTCCCCGCCCGCGGACGCATCCGGTGAAAAAATCTTCAGTTCGGCTTGCACGGAATGCCACAAACCGTTAAGCGCCGATGTCGCGATGGTATTGAGTGAGAAAGTTGCCAACAAGGAAGCCATTATCAAGAAATTTCAATCGGGTAGCATGAGAATGCCGGCGTTTAAAAACATTCAGGGTGAAGCTGCTGACCGTTTAGCTGAGTACGTATTAACAAACAGCCAAGTCAAATAAATTTAAAACACCTGGGAATCCGGCGATTCTCAGGCGGAAATTAAATAAGTATCGAGTAGTTCTTACACTGTTGATTAATGCGCAAATACTTGTCAAAAACCCTGCAAATGCTGTTAATCAATAATTGTCCCTGTGGTGTCACAGCAATTTCTTGATCATCCAGAGTGATCAAGCCGGCTTGTTCATAGGCTAAGAGTTCCGCTAATTCGGCAGAAAAATATTCTTTGAATTCGATAGAGAAATACGTCTCTACCGATTCGAACGAAAGTATCGAATGACAAATAAGCGCTTGCATTACCGAGCGCCGGATTAAATCGTCGGCACTTAATTCAATGCCTCGCATAATGGGAAGCACATTGCGCTCAAGCTTGTCATAGTAACGTTGAAGGCTACACTCATTTTGACTTAGCACCGAACCAAAACTTCCAATTCCCGAAATTCCAAGCGCAATACGATAGCAATCAGGATAAATCGAATAACCTTGCAAGCCATAGCACAGTCTACCCTGGCGCTGCGCAATCACCAGTTGATCGTCCTGCACAGCAAAAAGATTCATGCCAATATGCTTATATCCGGCTTCCATCAGGCGAGAAATCGCCAGTAAAAGCATTTCTAAGACAGTTTCCGCATCCGGCAAATCTTCTGAATTGATATTACGCTGCGGTTTGAATTTTCCGGGCAGATGATGATAATTCAATAAATTAATTTGATCCGGATGGGTTGTTATGATTTTTTCCAGCGTGTATTCAAACTTTTTCACAGTCTGTGCCGGCAATCCATAAATCAATTCTGTTCGAATTGTTTTAAAGCCGGCTTGTTGTGCGTTGCAAATGGCACTTAACGTGACATCCTCTGTTTGAGCGCGATGTATGGATTGCTGAACGTCATGATCAAAATCCTGAACCCCAATAATCACGCAATTAAAACCGATTTCTTTCAATGCCCGCATAGACCAATGAGGCATCTGCCGAGAATCGACCTCAATGGTAAATTCTCCGTCTTTCATCAAGTTAAAATTTTGCTGAATTTCTTGCAAAATATTACTCAACTGAGCTTCATTGAGAAGAGTCGGAGTGCCGCCCCCAAAATATAATTGCTCCAGCTTAGGATTTTCCTTGAAGAATTGCGCTTGCAATTTTATTTCACGCGACAAGTGATTAAGATAGGTTGTTATGTTGTCATTGCCGTCCGTAATTATCTGGTTAAATTGACAGTAAAAGCATAAAGAACGGCAAAATGGAATGTGCACATACAACGATAACGGACGGCGCAGATGTCCTGCTTTGCAATTCCTCAACCAAGCTGAGTAGGCCTGCGCATCAAATGCTTCGTCAAAAAAATCGATTTGTGGATATAAACGATAATCCGCATCGGAAACTCCGAAGCGGCGAATAAGGCCAGAATTAATGCGAAACAACTCGGTAGAAGAATCAAGAAATCCTAATGAATGCACTGGGAATCTCGCTTTGTGAAGAATGTTACCCAAAGAAATCTGCGTTGATTTGCCATTTTTTACTGACTGCTTTGATCAAATATTTGGCTTTGAGCGTTGCCAATTCATCAAAAAAGAATATCCACTCTGCCCTGCAATATCGTAAAATTATATTGCGTGATAAAAATATCCATTTTGATTCAGATCAATCAAAGCGTCGAAATGTAATTCCCTACTTCTGGAAAATACTTTGCTTAACGATACCTCACGTCATCATCTTGACATTTCGCATATTCGATCAAGCTGCGCTTCGTGCAGTTTGCGCGAACTATGCTTGCCTGTCGGCCTCAATGAGCAGGAAATTCAGGTTCTCGGTGATGTCGTCAGTTCAAAACGAAAAGTTCAGCGCGGCGGATATTTGCATCACACCGGCACGAAGTTTCAATCCTTATTTGCTATTCGCAGCGGATTCTTAAAAACCTGTGTGCTGGAAGAAGATGGGCGGCAACAAGTAACCGGTTTCCATATGACGGGGGAATTGCTGGGGTTGGATGCCATCAGTGCCGACATACATACTTGTGATGCGGTAGCATTGGAAGATAGTGAAGTATGCGAAATCCCTTTTGCCAAGCTGGAAGAAATTAGCCGCACGATTCCATCCCTCATGCGCCATTTCCATAAAATTATGAGCCGTGAAATCGTGCGAGACCACGGTGTTATGTTATTGCTTGGCAGTATGAAAGCAGAAGAGCGTTTAGCGTCTTTTCTGTTGAATTTGTCGCGCCGCTTCTTAATGCGCGGATATTCTGAAACTGAATTTAATCTTCGCATGACCCGTGAAGAAATTGGCAGTTATCTTGGCCTTAAGTTAGAAACCGTCAGCCGCGCTTTTTCAAAACTGCAAGATGAAAATATCATTGCTGTGGATAATAAGCATATCCAAATAAATGATCTTGCCCGTTTAAAAATGAAAATGGGAAACTCGTCCTGCGTCACCTGACAATTTGCAATCACTGCAACATAATTAGAATGCTCCAATCTTCATCAATATTGCACTGGGTAAGTCAAATAAACTCTTGTTTCAAAATTAGCATTACCTTCACGTCGTTATTCTGCTTTACTGCCATCTTGAGTAAGTTAAGGAAAATGCTATATAATATTTAAATAATTTGGCAGCCTCCGTGGCATTGCATGAAATGCAAGTCAAATTAAATACACACATTCGCTCGTCATTTTCGGCGATTAAAGCGAGTGGAGGCTCAATTCTTAAGGAGAATATTTATGTCAGTAACTATGCGACAAATGCTGGAAGCAGGCGTTCATTTTGGTCATCAAACACGCTTCTGGAATCCAAAAATGGCGCCGTATATCTTTGGCCATCGTAACAAAATCCACATTATCAATCTCGAAAAAACCTTGGTAATGTACGAAGAAGCCATGAAGTATGTGCGCCAATTATCAGCAAACAAGGGTGTGATCTTATTTGTCGGCACCAAACGGCAGGCGCGCGACATTGTGCGCGAGGAAGCCATGCGCTGTGGATCTCCCTACGTGGATCAACGCTGGCTGGGTGGAATGCTGACTAATTTCAAGACTATCAAACAATCTATCAAGCGTCTGCAAGATATGGAAACAATGACGCAAGACGGAACACTGGATAAGCTCGTAAAAAAAGAAGCCCTCGATCTTCAAAGAGAACTGGACAAGCTCAATAGCAGTCTGGGCGGCATTAAGGATATGAAAGGTTTGCCGGATGCACTATTTGTAATCGATGTGGGGTATCAGAAAGGTGCCATTACAGAAGCCAGAAAACTGGGTATTCCGGTTATCGGGGTGGTGGATACCAATCATAATCCTGATAATTTACAGTATATTATCCCTGGGAATGATGATTCGAGCAGAGCAATTCGCTTGTATGCCCGAGGTGTAGCCGATGCTGTTCTGGAAGGACGTAATCAATCCATTCAAGAAATTGTTGAGATGAGTGCGGCAGCTGAATAAGGCGTCTATTCATAAATTATTTTGTATCTGGAGTAAATATGGCGGAAATTACCGCGAGCATGGTTAAAGAATTGCGCGAAATGACCGGTCTCGGCATGATGGAGTGCAAAAAAGCGTTGGCTGAGACTGACGGTGATATGAAAGCGGCGGAAGATCTGTTAAGAATTAAAAGCGGCGCTAAAGCAAGCAAAGCAGCAGGCCGGATTGCGGCGGAAGGTGTCATTGGCGCCTATATCTCGGCGGATAATAAATGTGGCGCGCTGGTTGAAGTGAACTGTGAAACGGACTTTGTCGCCAGGAATGAGGACATCATTAATTTCGCCAAAAACCTGGCCGGTTTGATCGCCACAAAGAATATTACCGATGTTGCGGTTTTGAGTGATGCCGTACTATCAAGTGGTGAAACGGTTGAAACGGCCCGGAAAGCATTAATCATGAAGCTGGGGGAAAACATCAGTATCCGCCGCTGCGGACGTCATGAAACGCAAGGTCAGCTGGCCTATTATCTTCATGGAACCAAAATTGGCGTAATGGTGGATTACACCGGCGGTGATGAGGCATTAGGTAAAGATCTGGCGATGCATATTGCGGCGAGCAAGCCGATGTGCGTATCCAAAGAGCAAGTGTCGGCGGATGTTTTGGAACATGAGCGGCAAATTTTTACCGCCCAAGCCGCTGAAAGCGGTAAACCGGCCAATATCATTGAAAAAATGGTTGACGGACGCATTACCAAATATCTGGCTGAAATCACTTTATTAGGTCAGCCTTTTGTTAAGGACCCGGAACAAACCGTAGAAAAACTGTTAGCAAAAAAATCCGCTAAAGTAAGCAGCTTTACCATGTTTGTTGTCGGCGAAGGCATAGAAAAAAAATCTGAGAATTTTGCGGAAGAAGTAAAAGCTCAGATGGAACAAGCAAAATAAATTAAGTCTTCATCATTCTCGATTACCAATCAATGTCAGACGTTGCCTATAAGCGTATTTTACTGAAGCTATCCGGCGAAGCCCTTATGGGCGAAGATAAGTATGGTATCAATCATGCGGTAATGGGAAGAATTGTTGGAGAAATAGAAGAAATCAGCAGACTCGGAGTTGAAATTGCCATTGTAGTCGGCGGCGGTAACATCTTCCGCGGCATGAAATCCGCGAATGATGGACTTGAACGCGTTACGGCCGACTACATGGGCATGCTAGCTACTGTAATGAACGCTTTGGCGCTGCAAGATGCCATGAAGCTGGTTGGATTGGTACCGCGCATACAGTCTGCTTTGCGTATCGAGCAAGTGGTTGAGCCTTATATTCGCGGGCGTGCTATTCGTTATCTAAAAGATGGCAAGATCGTGATTTTCGCTGCAGGAACCGGTAATCCTTTTTTTACCACCGATACCGCAGCTGCTTTACGGGGCATGGAAATGAACGTGGATATCATGCTCAAAGCCACAAAGGTTGATGGTATCTATACCAGCGATCCGAAGATTAATCCCGATGCGACACGTTTTCATAAATTGTCTTTTGATGAAGCCATCGCAAAAAATTTGCAAGTCATGGACGCAACAGCGCTGACGTTATGCCGGGATCAGAAACTGCCGCTGAATGTATTCAGCATTTTCAAGGCGGGTGCTCTTAAACGTATCATAACGGGAGACGATGAAGGAACTTTGGTGACCGCCTGATGCAACGATAGTCAGGCTTCCTGACAATAGATTCAAAAGGGATGGATATTATGATTGCCGATGTAAAAAAATCCGCTGAGCAAAAAATGCAAAAAAGCCTCGAAGCATTAAAAGTGGATTTAAGTAAAGTTAGAAGCGGACGCGCACACACTGGCATACTGGATCATGTCACAGTCGATTACTATGGCGCGCAAACTCCCATTAACCAAGTTGCCAATATCAATTTGATTGATGCACGCACGATCGGCGTCATTCCTTGGGAAAAGAAAATGGCTAATGCCATTGAAAAAGCGATTCGCGAATCCGATCTGGGTTTAAATCCGATGCCGGTAGGCGAAACGATCCGTGTGCCGATGCCGGCGTTGACAGAAGAGCGCCGCCGTGACTTGATCAAAGTCGTCAAGCATGAAGCGGAAGCTGTTCGTGTGGCGATGCGTAACATCCGCCGGGATGCGAATACCCACCTGAAAGACTTATTGAAATCCAAAGAAATTTCAGAAGATGAAGATCGCCGGGCGCAAGATGAAATTCAAAAACTAACCGATCGCTATATCTCGGAAATTGACAAGATTTTACAAGTCAAGGAAGCCGAACTGATGGCGGTTTGATATGCCACAAGGTCCGAGTTCAACCAGAGAAATACCCGAAACAGGCGCAATACCCCAACACATTGCCATCATTATGGACGGTAATGGCCGTTGGGCTCAAAGCCGCTATATGCCCCGCATTGCCGGACATAAACAAGGCGTTGAAACGGTGCGTAGCGTGATAAAAGCCTGCATCGAACGCGGTGTTACTTATCTCACATTATTTGCTTTCAGCAGCGAAAACTGGCGGCGCCCCGCTGACGAAGTAACCTCCCTGATGCAACTGTTTCTTGTCGCGCTCGAGCAAGAAATCACCAAGCTGCATGAAAATGGCATCCGCTTTAAAGTGATCGGCGACATATCGAAATTCGATCCTAAAATCATAGAATCCATTCACACTGGCGAACAATTAACTGCCGGCAATACGCGCCTGACATTTACTATCGCCGCGAATTACGGCGGGCGCTGGGATATCATGCAAGCCATGCGCAAAATGATGGCGCAATCAAAAGATCTGCCGCTTAATCTTGAGGAAGAAAATTTCGCCCAATATCTCTCAATGAGTTATGCGCCCGAACCGGATTTATTCATTCGCACTGGCGGCGAATACCGCATCAGTAATTTCTTATTATGGCAACTGGCTTATACCGAATTGTATTTCACCAATACCTTATGGCCCGATTTTGACGAGCATGAATTTGAGCTGGCCATTCAGTCCTATCAGCAGCGCGAGCGCCGTTTTGGCCGCACCAGCGAGCAATTACAAATGGTGTTATCCGCTGAAGGATAAAAAGATCACCTTTCATGCTTAAAGCCCGCATTCTTACTGCACTGGTTGTTCTTCCGTTATTTTTATCGGCACTGTTTTTTCTGCAAGATACCTTTTGGGCGATTGTATTACTGTCGCTGACCGTGATCGGATCGCGCGAATGGAGCCGGCTGGCCGGATTCTCGGTAAAAAATACCATCGTTTTTATGCTTCTGACTACTTTAGTCGGGGGAGAATTACTGTTTCAGATGAGTGAATCGTTAAAAACGAATGTTTACTCAACCGAATTGATCTGGGTTTACATCCTGTCGGCGGCTTTTTGGATCCTCGCTATGCCACCCTATTTGAGACAGTTTTTCACGATCAAACAGCCGCTTATCTTGATGCTGATAGGCTGGGTCGTGTTGCTACCCACGTGTCTTGCGCTTTATCAGTTACGCGCGATCAGCCCGATACTTTTGCTCGGCTTTATGGCAACCATCTGGATTTCCGATAGCGCGGCTTACTTCACCGGAAGATCGCTCGGTAAGCGCAAACTCGCCCCCCAGATCAGTCCGAACAAAACCTGGGAAGGCGTAGCAGGGGCTTTAATCGCGGTATTGATTTACGGTCTGATCTGGGATTTCTGGTTTATTGAAGATTCTTTAGCGGCAAAATTGATACCGTTGCTGCTGTTGATGGCTATCTTGGGTATTATGGGCGATTTGTACGAATCGCTGATGAAACGCCAGGCTGGTGTTAAGGACAGCGGCAATATTTTGCCGGGTCATGGCGGAATTCTCGATCGAATCGACGCTTTGACTTCCGCACTGCCATTGGCCATGTTAGCTTTACTTATTTTTTATTCCCCTGCGTCATGAAAACTACCCGTCAAATCACCATTCTTGGCTCCACCGGCAGTATCGGGGAAAGCACGTTGGATGTTATTGCACGCCATCCGGACCGTTTCCAGGCTTTTGCATTGACCGCCAATCACAATGTCGAAAAGATGCTTGCGCAGTGTCAGCGCTTCCAACCACGCTTTGCCGTCATGTTGAATACAGCCAGCGCTGAACAACTGGCCGGCGCGATTAAAACAACAGGTATCAAGACAGAAGTCCTGGCGGGTATCGAATCGCTGGAAAAAGTCGCCTCGCATCCCGAGGTGGACGCCGTGATGGCTGCCATTGTCGGCGCCGCCGGAATCCGCCCGACATTTGCCGCAGCGCGCACCGGGAAATTGGTATTGCTGGCTAATAAAGAAACACTGGTCATGGCGGGGCGGATTTTTATGGATTTGGTAAAACAGCACAATGCCACGTTATTGCCGATCGATAGCGAACATAACGCCATTTATCAATCGTTGCCGCATCATTTCAACGGCAATCTAGCGGATTCTGGCATCAGCCGTATTTTACTCACCGCTTCGGGCGGGCCATTCCGGCGTGCGCCGTTGGACTCGCTCGCGAGCGTAACGCCGGAACAAGCGTGCGCCCATCCGAATTGGGATATGGGACAGAAAATCTCGGTGGATTCCGCCACCATGATGAATAAAGGATTGGAGGTGATCGAAGCGCATTGGCTGTTTGAAGCGCCGCCGGAAAAAATCCAAGTGGTGATTCATCCGCAAAGCGTCATTCATTCCATGGTCGCGTATGTCGATGGTTCGGTCATCGCGCAATTGGGCAACCCCGACATGCGCACACCGATCGCGCATGCGATGGGTTATCCGGATCGTATAGAAAGCGGCGTATCGGCTTTGGATATGTTCAAAGTCGCTCACCTGGATTTTGAAGAACCCGATTTTAAGAAATTCCCCTGTTTGGGATTGGCTTATCAAGCCCTTGCCGCAGGCGGCAATATGCCCGCGGTGCTGAATGCCGCCAATGAAATCGCGGTGGAATCGTTTCTGAAAAGACGCATGCCGTTTACCGCCATCCCGCGCATGATCGAGCATGTCATGAAAACGGTGCGGCAAGAAGAAATGACAACGTTGGACGATGTGCTCAGAACGGATGCGCAGGCGCGCGATGCGGCGCAAAATTGGCTGGCCAATTTACAATGACAATGAGCTCACAAAAAGACTTATTAACGAAGACCGGATTCCATTTTTCCCAATTAATGATAGTATCGTGCATTATCCGATGAAACGATGAAATGATCAGTATTATGCAGTCTTCCGGCTTCTTTCCGCTTCCCCTTACGCAATATCTGACATGTCAATAACTTACACGATCATTTCTTTCGTTATCGCATTAGGGATACTGATTACATTTCATGAATTCGGTCATTATCTGGTGGCGCGCTGGAATGGCGTGAAAGTACTGCGATTTTGCATCGGCTTTGGTCAACCGGTTTTCCGCAAGCGTTGGGGAAAAGATCAGACGGAATGGGTGATTGCCGCTATCCCGCTGGGCGGTTATGTCAAAATGCTCGATGAAAATGAAGGCAGAGTCGCAACGGAAGATTTGCCGCGCGCATTCAACCGCCAACCGGTTGCACGGCGTTTTGCCATTGTTGCCGCCGGCCCCATCGCCAATTTCCTGTTAGCCATTGTTTTGTATTGGCTGCTGTTCATTCTCGGCGTTACCGGCATGAAGCCCGTGCTGGGTCCGGTTGAACCCGCTACGCCTGCTGCTCATGCCAATTTTACTGAGGGCGAAACCATTGTCAGTATCGAAAACGAACCGGTCGCCAGTTGGCAGGATGCGCGCTGGACTTTATTACGCTACGCCATTGATCAGTCGGCGGATGTCAGTATACAAACCGTCAGTAAAAACGGTGAGATTAATTGGCGTAAGCTGGATTTAAGTCGCGTCGATCCGGATAAGCTCAATGAAAATTTTCCCGGCATCATCGGGCTCACCAGCTACCAACCCACCGTCAAGCCTGTCATCGGACAGGTCATTACCGCCAGTGTCGGCGACAAAGCAGGGTTGCTGGCTGGTGATGAAATCATCGCTGTCGATGATACTGAAATCCATACCTGGATGGACTTTGTCAAAGAAATACGGTCAAGCCCGGGACGAACACTGGAATTGGAGATTTGGCGCAACGGCCAAACGATGGTATTAAGCGTTACACCGGAAAGCGCAACTGAGCATAGTAAACAAATCGGAAAAATCGGTGTGGCTCCGGTTGTCAATCAAGCGGAATTTGACGCACTGCTTGTGACCGTCCACTATCCTCCCGGCAAAGCACTGCAAAAAGCGCTGGAGAAAACATGGGAAACGACGGTGCTGACCTTGCAAATGCTAGTGAAAATGATCACCGGCGATGTCTCCCTGAAGAATGTCAGCGGACCGATCTCGATTGCCGATTATGCCGGACAATCGGCGCAGATGGGATTAGTGTCTTACCTGGCGTTCCTGGCGCTGATCAGTGTCAGTATCGGTGTGCTGAACTTATTGCCGATCCCGATTCTGGACGGCGGGCACTTAATGTATTATTTGATTGAAATCATCAGAGGCAATCCGCTTCCTGACAAAATTATCATTATTGGACAGAGAATCGGCATGGCCATGCTGTTAACTCTGATGACATTTGCCATCTATAACGATATTAACCGCCTCGTCACTGGCTAAATAATGAAATTCCGGCATCTTGTTGCGCTGTTAAGCTTCTTTTTTGCATTCTCGTGTTGGGCTGCCGATTCTTTCATTGTCAAGGATATCCGTGTTGAAGGCATACAACGTACCGAAGCTGGCACGGTATTCAGTTACCTGCCGATCAAAGTCGGCGATGTTCTGGATGAAGACAAGGCAACCGAGGCGATCAAAGCGCTGTACGCAACCGGCTTTTTCAAGGATGTAAAACTAAAATCCGAAAACAACATCCTGATTGTCGAAGTCGTAGAGCGGCCGGCCATCGCGCAAATCAGTATCAATGGTGCCAAAGAATTTGAAAAAGACAAGTTGCTCGAAGGCTTGAAACAGGCCGGCATATCGGAATCGCGGATTTTCAGCCGTTCGCTGCTGGAAAGAGCGGAACTTGAATTAAAGCGCCAATATATCAGCCGCGGCAAATATGCCGTCAAAATTACCACAACCACAACGCCGCTGGAGCGCAATCGTGTCGCGATCACTTTCGATATCAAAGAAGGCCGCACAGCCCGGATTAAAAAAATAAGTTTTGTCGGCAATGATAAATTTACCGATAAAGAGTTGCGTGGCCTATTGGTGCTCAGAAAGCCGGATTTACTCAGCTGGTTCACCAAAAATGACCAGTATTCAAAACAAAAACTGGCGGCCGATCTGGAAACGCTGCGTTCTTATTATCTGGACCGCGGTTATCTCGAATTCAATATCGAATCCACACAAGTATCGATCACGCCGGATTTGCGTGATATTTACATCACCATCAACTTGACCGAAGGCGCTCAATACACCGTCTCCGATATCAAAGTGGCTGGCGATACGATCGTGCCGGAAGAAGAGATACGCAAACTGATTTTGCTCAAAAGCGGCGCGGTATTCGCCCGCCAGAAAATGACCGAGTCGATTAAATCGATTACCGACCGGCTGGGCGACGACGGTTACGCCTTTGCCAACGTCAATGCATCACCGGAAATCGATCAGGAAAACCGCAAAGCGGCATTTACCTTTTTTATCGACCCGGGGCGGCGCGTCTATATCCGGCGGATCAACATCACGGGTAACGATCGCACGCGTGACGAGGTGATCAGGCGTGAATTCCGGCAAATGGAAGGAGCTTGGTATTCGACTAAAAACATCAATCTGTCAAAAGTACGCGTGGACCGCTTGGCTTTCTTTAACAGCGTCAATATCGAAACTCCGGCCGTGCCTAATAAAACAGATCAGGTCGATATCAACGTCAAAGTGGAAGAAAGGCCGACCGGGTCTATCATGTTTGGCGCAGGTTATTCACAACAACAAGGCATCATTCTGAATGGCTCGGTTTCTCAGAACAATATTTTCGGTACCGGTAATTTTTTCAGTCTGGACGTGAATACCGGTCTCATCAATAAAACCTACGCTGCTTCCTTTACCAATCCCTATTTCACCGTGGATGGTGTCAGTCTTGGCCTTGACGTCTATAAGCGCGATTTGAATACGCGGAAATTGGTGCAGGTCGGCGCGTTCAAAACGGAAACGATAGGTGCAGGCTTGCGGCTCGGTATACCGATCGCGGAGGGCGACATCGTCTCGTTCGGACTGGCTGCGGAGAATACCAAGATCGGTACTTATGACGACAGCCCGCAGCGTTATCTGGATTTTGTTAATGAGTTCGGCACCTCCACCAACAATTTCCCATTTACCATCAGCTGGGCGCGAGACCGCCGCGACAGCGCCATCTGGCCTACTTCCGGAACTACGCACCGATTGTTCGGCGAAGTCAGCGTACCCGGCGGCGACTTGAATTATTACAAAGTCAGTTACAGCCAAAAATGGTATTTCCCGGTAACCGACTTCTTCACGCTGATGCTGAATGGCGAAGCCGGATATGGTGACGGTTATACCGGACATCCGTTGCCGTTTTTCAAAAACTTTTTCGCCGGCGGTAATAATTCCGTCCGGGGATATAACTTAAACTCCTTGGGTCCGCGCGATCAGTTCACCAATATTACCGGCAGCAATTCAACCTTGTTTGCCGTCGGTGCCAGTAAGCGTGTAGTCGGTAATATCGAACTGATGTTTCCGGTGCCTTTCTTAAAAGACGATCGATCGCTGCGTTTGAGCACCTTCTTGGATGGCGGTACCACCTTCAACAAATTCGGCGATCTGAATAATTTGATGCGTTACTCAGCCGGGCTCGCGCTCACCTGGGTCTCGCCGATGGGGCCTTTGAAGGTGAGTATTGCAGAACCCTTAAATGATCATCCTGGCGATAATCTGCAAAGATTCCAGTTTATGTTCGGGCAACAATTCTAACTGAGTTGAGGTTCTGGCCGGTGAATAGATTGAAAAAAGATCATCAACGCAAGCATAGCCTGGTTATGCTCATAATAGCCGCGGCTTTTGCCTGCGGCTCCGCTGTTGCCATGACCGGCGATATTAAAATCGGCGTGGTGAATACCGAAAAAATTCTGCGCGAATCGTCACCGGCGATCCAGGCGCAGAAAAAAATCGAGCAGGAATTCATGCCGCGGGATGAAGACATCAAGAAAATGGCTTTGGAAGCCAAGACATTGCAGGACAAACTGGAGAAAAACAGCATCAAGATGGAAGAAAGTGAGCGGCGTAACCTGGAAAGAAACCTGGCCAATCTGAGCCGGGAATATCAGCGCGCGCAGCGGCAAATGCGAGAAGATTTGAGTGTGCGTCAGAATGAGGAATACAGCGTCATACTCGAACGCACCAATCGGGCGATCAGCAAAATCGCCGAAGCGGAAAACTATGACCTGATATTGCAATTGCAAGACTCGGTCTACAGAAGCCAGCGCATCGACATCACCGACAAAGTGATCAAAGTGCTTGAGAGCGAATGATAAAAGCACAGCCGGTATATTCCGATCTGGGCTGCAAGGCTAAAAAGGAAAATAAAATGAGCACCATGAACATTCACGAAATCTTGAAATACTTGCCGCACCGCTACCCGATTTTGCTGGTCGACAAGGTTATTTCGCTCGAAGCGGGCAAGGATATCGTCGCGTTAAAAAACGTTTCGATCAACGAACCGTTTTTCTCCGGACACTTTCCCCACTATCCGGTCATGCCGGGTGTTTTAATCGTCGAAGCGCTGGCGCAGGCGGCCGCGTTGCTGACGCTCAAAACCGAGAACGCCGTCAATAAAACCGACTCGGTTTATTATTTTGTCGGCATCGACGGTGTGCGCTTCAAAAAACCGGTCTTGCCTGGCGATCAGTTGATTCTGAAAGTGACCATCGAACGCCAGATCAAAGGATTATGGAAGTACTCCGCACGCGCCGAAGTGGATGACCAACTCGTCACCGAAGCGCAACTGATGTGTACCGCAAGAGCGGTATAACCCGTCCCGTTACGATTGCTGCCGTTCGCCGATAGCAAAACACTCGTCTGCGGCGTCGACGAAGCAGGCCGCGGACCGCTCGCCGGTCCGGTATACGCAGCCTGCGTGGTGCTGAATCCGGCTCACAACATCGCCGGTTTAGCCGACTCTAAGCAACTCAGTGAAAAGCAGCGTGATTCTCTTGCGATTGAAATCAAACGCCACGCACTGGCTTGGGTGATCGCATCCGCCACCGTCGAAGAAATCGACCGCATCAATATTCTGCAAGCAAGCCTGCTGGCCATGCAGCGCGCCGTGCAAAGCCTGCCTTTCCTGCCTGAACGGGTGCTGATCGACGGCAAGCACAGTCCGCGTCTCGATTGTGACGTGCAAACCATCGTCAACGGCGATCGTTTAATTCCTGAAATTTCGGCCGCATCGATCCTGGCCAAAACCGCACGCGACGCCGAAATGCTGCGATTACACCAAATTTACCCGCACTACGGTTTCGACCGGCATAAAGGCTACCCGACCAAAGCGCATTTCCAAGCCTTGCAACAGCACGGCGCTTGTGAAATTCACCGGCAAAGTTTTGCACCGGTAAGAAATACCGGCTCCAGGGCAATCGAGCGAGAGCCGATCACAGCACCGCTAACTCCCACGCTGGATTTGTTTGATCAGTAACTGCATATCGTTCGACAGTCGCATATCAAATCCCTGGCACAAAAGCCGCTGACATTGCCGGTGAACATGCAGCGCCTGACCGGGTTGATCAAGCGTTATGAATGACTCATCAATTTTTGGACATTTAAGCAATAACTAAAAGTGGTCAAACTTTAGATTTTCTTCGCTCCGATCTACAGCTCAATTCCTGTGCTACAATGTGCTATATGCAATGATGCACTGAATTCTAATTCATTTTCAATTCGCTATATGCTTCTCGATCATGAAAAACTGAATGCGCTGATTCTCAGGATTTATGATGCTGCGCTGGATGATGAGCAATGGTCGTTGTTGATACGTGACTTGACTCGCCTCTTCAATGCAGAAGATAGTATTTTGTTTGGATCACCGGATATCGGTAATGATCGAATGCTGGTGCTTTCCCCCATGATCAACGCCGATATTAATGCTCCGGCTGCCTACGAATCCTACTTCTGGAACACGATATTTGGAAAGCCGGAGCAGCTCAGCACGGATTGGCACATCGGGGTGCTATCTTTCATGGCGATCAATTCATAGAACGTAATGCATTCCGGAACACCGAGATCTACCGCGATTTCTTCAAACCTATGATGAATGGAACCGGCGTCGTACTGACTTCGGTGATTGAGGAAGCTACGCGTGAGCAACCGATGCCATTGGTTCTCAGTTTTTATAAATCGCTCTCTGCAGAATCATTTACGCAACAAGACGAGCAATTAATCCGAAAACTGATACCACATTTTCAGCGTTCCCTGGCGATACGAAGAAGATTGCTTGAGGAACAGCAAATGCGGCAATTAAGAGAACTGGCATTGGATAAGAGTAAAGATGCCATCATTTTGCTAGATGTTACTGGCCAAGTATTGTTTGTTAATCAGTATGCGGAAAGGTTGCTGCAGCACGGAACACTCTCAATTCGCAATGACCGATTGACCAGCTCGATTTCTTCAGAGCACCGAATGCTTATGGCTGCTTTGCGCAACGCACGAGAAGGTATCGGCGGTGTACTGCAGTTCGGCGGCCATAACCAAATCATCCGCATGGCAATGCTTTCTCCGATCTCACCTGCAAGAGGTGAAATATTAGGAGTATCTACGCGCATCATGATGATTATCTATGATCCGGATAGAACCAATCCCGGTGGTAATCTTGAAGTTTTCGCCAAGCTTTATCAGTTAACCGCCGCAGAAACCCGAATCCTAAAAAACCTGTTGTTGCAGCAAACTACCGCTGAAATCGCGCAAGTGCTGCATATCAGCATCCATACCCTGAGAACCCATCTCAAAAGTCTATTTGCTAAAACCAATACCAAAAACCAGCGCGAATTGGTTAATTTATGCCGGTCACATCCTTTTATTTAAGGTTAGATGATTGGTCTGCAAAATTTCATTCTAAAGTAATTAATGTTGAATCACTCATTTGAGTGAGGAAATGCTTCTCCCAATTCAATAGCATACCTTTTTCGTCCTGGAGAACTCGCTGGTCGTTTAGACAATGATGACTCTGAAAACACAAACAATAGGCTGATGAAAAAATGCAGTACAAAATCCGTACTCTGGTGATAGAGAGTTCCGATCTTATCCGGATGGGGTTGCACTCATTCTTTAGCCGTCATCCCTCAATTAACCTAGTTGCAACTACCGATTGCATGCATGATCTTCTGTTTTTGGTAAAGCAACATCAACTCGATGTAATTTTGATGGATTTACAGTCGATCGAAGACCACGGTATGGAAAATTTTTCCAGGTTGCATCGCCAAAGCCCGGAAAGTAAGGTTTTAATTCTGTCTTCAAATGAGGAGCAGCACCTGCCATCGCGAATGTTGCCGCCAGGTGCAGCAGGTATCATCAGCAAGTATAGTTCTTGCCAGTTATTGTTGAACGCCGTTACTGCAATTCATGCCGGAAAAAATTGGTTGAACCGCGGTGCATTACCGGTAGAACAACTACAACCGATTCCGGTTAAGCCGGCAGTCTTATCTGACCATTATCCGGCACCCGATTGCTTTAAGTTGAGCAGAACCGAAAGCCGTGTTGCTTCTCTGGCATGCAAGGGGTTATCGGCAAAGGAAATCGGGCGGCAACTATCGGTCACGGAAAAATCCGTCCGCAATCAATTATCGTCAATCTACAAAAAAGTAGGTGTCAGAAAACAAGTGCAGCTCTGCATCAAAGCGCCTTTGCACAATTATTTCCAGTAATTCTTTCATCCTTTGGCGAATGACCTGCCTTGTCTATCTGTCATGCCGCTTATCATTTGGCCGCAGCCAGTGTACCGGCCGATTGGTTCAAAATCATAAGCGGTTGAGACACCATTCAAATTCTTTGGTCATAGCTCGGGGGAAGGAAAAAAATCACTTTATGCGTATAATGGCAATCTTTATTGCTTGTCGACATGACAAGCAATAAGTCTGATTTAACTGGATGAGGATAAAATTAACATGCGCGTTTTAAAAAATACTGTGGTCTCTCTGAACTACGAATTGACGGATGCTTCGGGAAAAGTTTTGGAGAAAACCGATTCACCGATCAGTTACTTACACGGCGGGTACGGCGGTATTTTCCCGCTGGTGGAAGAAGCGTTGCATGAAATGGAGGTTGGGCATTCCTGCTCGGTTGCAATGGAGCCGGAAGATACCTTCGGCGAGTACGACGCTGAACTGATTCGCGTCGAGCCGCGCAGCTCATTTCCCGACAACGTGGTCGTCGGTATGCATTTTGAAGGTGGCGCGGAAGATTCGGACGATTTTATTATCTATAAAGTGACCGATGTGACAGACGATTCCGTGATTGTCGACGGCAATCACCCGTTCGCCGGTATGAAACTGAATTTTGCCTGCACCATCACTGATGTGCGACCCGCCACAGAAGATGAAATCGCGCACGAGCATGTGCATGGCGCACACGGCCACCACGACCATTAACCGCCTTTTTCCGGCAGCGGTTTCGGGTATTAACCGTTGCCCGGTATTTCTAAGGAAGCTCTGAAGAAGGTAGCAACAGGCAAAGGTCAGTCAAGGCGGAAAAGCGCAATTTACGAGCGGTAAACGAGCATTTTGAACCTGATTTCAATACAGAATGGCCGAGCGTAGTAGTTTTTCAGAGCTTCCTTAACGCCTTTTTCAATTCGTACAGTTGTTCCAACGCCTGCCGGGGGCTTAGCTCGTCCGGCGAGAGGGCTTGCAGCATGGCGATGACCGGATGGTCTTCCTGCGGAGGATCGGGATCTAATGCCGGCTCGGGAGCTGAAAAAGAAAACAGATCCAGTTGCGGTTCTTTTTTTATGTTTTCCTGTTCCAATTTGATCAAGTGTTTTCTTGCCAGCTTGATCACTGCTTCGGGAACACCCGCCAGCGCTGCGACTTGCAGTCCGTAGCTTTGACTGGCCGGGCCTTCATTAACCTTGTGCAGAAAAACGATGCGGTGTTTATATTCCACGGCATCCAAATGCACGTTTTGCAACTGGCTGAATTCCTCCGCCAGCTTGGTCAGTTCAAAATAGTGGGTAGCGAATAACGTAAAACTGCGGTTCTTGGTCAATAAATGCCGGGTAATGGCGAATGCCAGCGCCAAGCCGTCGAATGTCGACGTGCCGCGTCCGACTTCGTCCATCAGCACCAGGCTTTGCGCCGTGGCGTTATGCAGGATGTTGGCGGTTTCGGTCATTTCCACCATGAACGTCGAGCGCCCGCTGGCCAGATCGTCGGCGGCGCCGATGCGGGTGAAAATCTGATCTAGCATGCCGATGCGCACCGCTTTCGCCGGTACATAGCTGCCGCAATGCGCGAGTAAGGCGATCAACGCGATTTGCCGCATGTAGGTCGATTTTCCGCCCATATTGGGGCCGGTGATCAGCAGCATGCGCGGCTTGCCGGTATGTTCGGCACCCAACTGCACATCGTTGGCGACAAAGTTTTCCACTTGCAGCTCCACCACCGGATGGCGGCCGGTCTCGATCACCAACTCATCGTTATCAGACAGTTCCGGCGCTGCATAGCCGAGCGCTTGCGCACGTTCGGCAAAAGCGCACAACACATCGAGTTCCGCGATACCGGCAGCGATTTTTTGCAACGCTTGCACATGCTTTACCAGCACATCCAATAATCCTTCGTATAAATATTTTTCCCGCGCCAACGCTCGGTCTTGCGCGGATAAGGCTTTATCCTCGAATGCTTTCAGTTCCGGTGTGATGTAACGCTCGGCGCTTTTCAGGGTTTGCCGGCGGCGATAATCGGCGGGAATTTTTTCGCTGTGTGCATGCGTGACTTCGATGTAGAAACCGTGCACACGGTTATATTCCACTTTCAGATTGGGAATGCCGGTGCGTTCCTTTTCGCGTATTTCCAGTTGCAGCAGGAACTCGCCGCAGTTGTTCTGCAATGCGCGCAATTCATCGAGTTCGGCATCGTAACCGTCGGCAATGACATTGCCTTCACGCAGCACCACGCCGGGTTCCAGCAGGAGCGCATTGCTCAGCAATTCAACGACTGTGGTGTCGATCTGCAATGCATGTATCAATTGACCGATACGCTCGCTGGCGCAAGCGGTGACAGCCTGAATCACATCCGGCAATAACCGCAAGCTATCGCGCAAACCTGATAAATCCCTCGGCCGTGCCGATCTCAGCGCGATGCGCCCGGTGATGCGTTCAATATCGGCGCATTGCCGCAGCAGCGTTCTCGCTGTTGCAAAATGGTTCTGCCCATTTTCACCGGTCAATGCGGTGACACTGTCGAGCCGTTGTTGTATCGCCATGCGGTCACGCAATGGATGATGCAGCCAAAATTGCAGCAAGCGGCTGCCCATGTTAGTTGCGCAGGTGTCTAGCACGGATAGTAAGGTGGGCGATTGCTCTCCGCGGATCGTTGCGGAAATTTCCAAATTGCGGCGTGTGGCGGCATCCATGCGCACGTAAACGTTCTCCCGCTCCGCCTGCAATGATGCGATATGCGGCGCGGCGGATCCTTGCGTCAAGCGCGTATATTCCAGTAAAGCCCCGGCGGCGCACAATGCAGTCGTCAAGTCTTCGCAACCGAAGCCGCCGAGGTCATGCGTTTCAAATTGCCGTATCAAACTATTGCGCGCGCTATCGTGTTCGAATTGCCACACCGGCAAGCGTTTCAACACCCAATTTTTTCCTTGTATCTCGGGCAAAACCAGCGGCTCAGGCAGAAGAATTTCCGCCGGTTGTAAGCGTTCCAGTTCGCTGAGCAGATTTTGCGGTGCTGTTTCCAGCACGCGTAATTGTCCCGCTGCCAGATTCAGCCAGGCCAGACCCAATAGCGATTCCCGAACCATCAGTGCCAGTAAAATACAGTCGCGCTTATCATCAAGCAACGCCGCATCGGTCAGTGTCCCGGGCGTGATAATGCGCGTCACTTCGCGCGCCACCGGCCCTTTGCTGAGCGCCGGATCGCCTACCTGCTCGCAAATCGCCACCGATTCTCCCGCCTTGACCAGCTTGACCAGATACTGCTCGGCGGCATGATAAGGCACGCCCGCCATCTTGATCGGCTCCCCGGCGGAAGCACCGCGTTGCGTCAGCGTGATCCCCAACAGTTTTGCCGCTTTCTCCGCATCACCGAAAAACAACTCGTAAAAATCCCCCATGCGGTAAAACATCAGCATGTCCGGATACTGCGCCTTAATGCGCAAATATTGCTGCATCATAGGTGTGTGTTTACTAACTATATCCATTATATTCCTTGTTATTTTTCTTATATATCTTGGTAAACATATTATATAACAATAATTTCATGATTCCTTTATATTTCATTACGTCTCTTAAGATTTCACTTAATCTCGAAATTTAGTGTAGTATAAAGTATAGGTATTTCCTTTTAACTATTAATAAGTATTAAAAAACTACACTAAATCTAATTACCCCTTTTCCTTTTTAGAATTAAATTAACTAATGCTGGAATCTTATTGTGAGTTACCAAGATAATAATAAGCCACTATCATCACGAGAAATTGCAACAATGAAGCCGGGTGACAACACCAAATCTGACACAGGTGAAAATAGAGGTCTTCGAGTTAGTTGCAGCGGATCAGGTACAAAAACTTTCTTCTATCGATATCGAAGCCCTATCACAAAAAAACTTGTACAAATGAGATTAGGGCATTTTCCTACTATGTCATTAGCTGAAGCAAGAATTAAACTTCAGGAATACAGAGTAATAAGGAATTCCGGACGCTGTCCTGCAAGTGAGCTTAAATCACAACAAAAAAAAATAGAGGAACAATTACAACAAGAACAGGCTATAAGCAATTTCACCATTAAAACAATGATTGAGTTGTATCTTACTCAGCATATAGAGGACAGATCAGTTAATGGCAAAATTGTTTCTGGAGCCAGAAAACCAAAAGGGCAATCCGAAGTTAGGAGAACTTTATACGGAGATGCAGTACGAGCGCTCGGCAGTAAACCAGCTTGTTTGGTCACCCGAAAGGATGTTGTTAATCTCATTATGGAAATTGTTGGCCGAGGGTCAAATGTGCAAGCAGGCAATGTGCTACGAGAACTCTCAGCTGCATTCGACTACGCGATTGGCTTGGGTAAATTTAGTGATGACTTTGCAAATCCCGCATTGCTTGCAAAATCCGGATTACGGCAAGCAAAGGTCAGACTTACGCACCAGAAGGGCAAGCGTGTTCTGAGTGACAAAGAACTAACTTGGCTTCTTAACTGGTTACCAGGATCAGTTTTTACACCAACCCAAAAAAATGTAATTCGATTTACTCTTTGGACTGCATGCAGAACCGGGGAAGTTTGTGCTGCTTCTTGGTCAGATATTGATCTTAAAAACAAAACCTGGCATTTAAAATCCAGCAAAACTGGAATAGAAAGATATGTGCAGTTACCTCAACAAGCCATTGAATTCTTGGAGCAACTAAAACTATCAACTGGAGAATATTTGTTTCCATCACAGAAAACCGGATTGCCTATACAACAAAAATCTTTAACTGAACAAAGTTGGCGCTTGAGAGAAACAAAACGCATGTTGGATATTGATCATTGGACTCCCCACGATTTAAGAAGAACAGTGAGAACTGGCCTATCCCGATTAGGATGCAGAAATGAAGTTGCTGAGGCAATAATTGGCCATTCAAGAAAAGGTATTGAAGGAACTTATGATTTACACAGTTATGAATTGGAGTGTCGTATATGGTTACAAAAATGGGCAGACCATCTTGATAGCCTAGTTATGGTTTAATAGGCAACTGATTATTAATGGGAATTATTAAACTATAAATTCCACAAGCACGAATCGGCCACGCTAATTTTAGAAAGAGCGATGTTTTTTCTAATAACGTTAAGGAGTGGTCAGTATGTGTGAATATTGTTACGAATCCGCGATGCTTTACTTTGTGGCATCCGGTCAAAGACATGACATTTATAGCCGGTTTGCTTATCTTGAGGAAGCCGATGATCTTAAAACTGAGATCGAACAATTGGTAGATCCCAATAATCCGGAACCGCTAATCGATCTGGCATTCTGCCGCTTATATGATCACTACTTGATGCATGGCTTTGATGCCGGATTATTCAATACCCTGCAGAATAAATTTGGGCAAGAAGCCGTACAAGCCTACCTCGCCAAACGGCAAGCCAGTCACAATGACCTATTTCGTGCAGAACTCAGCCAAATAGGGCTCTTGCGTGATGAAACCCGCTGGAACCAGCTTATGGCCGATCATAAAAGAATACACAGTAACGCCCTGGAATTGCTGAATTCCTATTACAACTGGTGGGTTCTCGGTATCGGTAAGGAAAAAGAAAAGAGAAAACCAAATTCCATTGACGAGAATCTGCTGTTTCCTGATGAACTGATGACGGCGAGTGCTGAATGGGACAAATTCCATGCGCTATACCCGGCGCTATTCTTTGCACTGTCATACCTCATCAACCACCACAGTAATTCTGACATCATCCGGAAAATTGCATTGACCAATCTGAAAGATGGCGCGGACATCTGGACGAAAGATTTATGGCTGCAACGCAAGGCTATGATCGCCTCTATGAAGCGCGACGGATTTTCATTGATCGTGGATAACCTAAGCCAGATCCGCTATGAATTGATTTACTATGTTTTGCTAAAGAGTGATACCAACCCCGCTGAATTGAATAAGTTAAAGGAAGCTATTCTGTCTGAGGATGGACACCCAATGCAAGGAATGATGGGATCTGAAAATATCATTGAGCTGGTGGAAAAGTTGGTTGCATAAAAAAATAACCAACAATTCTCCGATAACGTTAATAACAATAATACACCAATAGTATGATTAATTCACTCTATACTAAAAATTAACATGGCAACCATATGAAAAACCATTACGTTAACGGATAAACAAGATCAATGGATTAAAACGCAAATAGCCGCTGGCGGCTTTACAAATGACAGCGAATGCATTCATGCATCTCACGATACCTACAACTTACCTAGTATAAATGTTTTTTTACTTTGTAATTTTTCTATGGTTTAGTCGTAACGCAATCTTTATCTTTAAGTACTTCAGCTTGTTCAAAAAAAGCAAATAGATTGTCGTCAGGATCCCGAACAACGATCCACCGGACACCCCAATGAGTAGTTTCAATATTCATTTCAACAGGTAATCCTCTTTTCTTAAATTCAGCAACATAGTCATCAATTTTTTCACATTTAATGTGAATAGTCGGATGGTGACCATTTACACCATTAATCCAAGATGTGTCGCCAGCGTGTTGGTGTTGCTCTGCTAAAACAATTTCAACCCTCCCGAGCCTTAGTAGAGCACCTTGTGGCTGTGAATTCCCCCCCCACGAGTTGATAATATCAAAGCCCAATCCATTCGTATAAAAATTTAAAGATTCATTGAAATTCTCAGGAGCAATAAAAATATGATCAATTGTTTGCATAAAAATATTCTTTCCTTAAACGTGTTCATTAACTTGAACAATAAAAATTCAGAAATTGCAAATTAATTGTCTCAACAAATTGAACTACAAAAGATCAATTTAAATAACAGTAACCGGAATGGTAAATAACCCAAACTCTTTAATTTGCAGTGTCAAATAGATTGTTGTACCTTGTTGCAACTGTTCACGCAACCCAATCATTATAAATCTCATATTAGAACGTTCATTAAATTGCATATATGCTCGGGCGGGAATTGTCAGAGCGTTAATTTGCTTAGAAATCGTTGAACCATCACGAAAGATACCGATATCAACATACTGAGCTACATCTGACGTTGCATATTCAATATTAACTGCGTCACTAGTCCTATTCTCCAAGATCAAATTTATTGTTTGATAATTGGTCATCAAGCCAGTTGACTGTATCTGTGCCCTTACAACGCAAAGCCCTTTAGCACAGAGATCTGCGCCATATCCTTCAACCACAAAAAACAATAATATTGGGACAAATATTCCAAACTTTAGAAGTTTTATTTTAATTTGCCGCAACTTTGCACTTATGTTCAATACCATGATGACATCTGATCATATTAATGTGTGGAATCTTAGTTACTTTACCGTTCTTTAATGATTGCTTGTTTTATTGTAATTAGTGTTATAAAAAAATTTAATGGGTTGCAATCAAGAAATATATCTTAACTGTAAGAAATCTCAGGGTTGTTTACAGAGAGGTTGATTGAAATAAGCGTTGAGTATTTCATAAGGGGTTGCGTTATACAAACTCTTATGGGGTTTGACGGTGTTGTAGAAGTTAATGAAACGGACAAGTTGAATACGTCGGTCAGCAGTGTCTTTAAAACAGAATTTGTTGTGCCACATGTCCATGAGCGTGCGGATCACGCGCTCAGCTTTCCCGTTGGTTTGAGGACGATTGACACGAGTAAACTTCTGACCGATACCGTGTTGCCTGCAAGCTTTGACAAAAGCATGATCGTCAGTTCCTTTAAATTCCGTGCCGTTATCGGAATAAGTGCAATCGATTTGATAAGGACATTGGGCAACAGTAGCGATGAGAAAGCAAGCGGCGCTGTATTGAGTTTTATCGGGGAAGATATCGGCATATAATTCCCTGGAGAAATCATCGATGGCCACAAACAGGTACTCGCGAGGTTCATTGGCAGACTGTCCTTTCAATAATGGAAGCCGCTTGGTATCGAGGTGAACGAGCTCGCCCGGATAAGATTTGTTATAGCGCTTCGCTTCACGCTTGAGACGTTCCTGGATGGTTTGCTCTACTTTAGCCAAACGTTTGAGGCCATACTGCAGTGTCTTGAAGCGCTGATTGGTACTGCTACGCGGAGTAAATTCCTGGAGTCTGGCTCGTTTCAGTACGTCATAAATCGTTGGCCGGCTGACGTGAAAGTATTCTGCCAGCTGAACTACCTTCCACAGCCGGGTTTGATACAGCCGCCAGATTTCCTGACGATCCAATAATGTTAAACGAGTGCGTTTGTGTATGTTCATCTACAGTATTCTCCTGAATACTGTAAACAACGCTAGAAATTCTTACATCTTAACTGACAAAAAATCCTTAAAACCGAATCAATGGATAGGATTTTTTGGCTCACCTTCGGCATTTAAAGAGTCTTTCGGAAATAATATCCCCTCTCCAAATATTGCCAGAAAGTTTCCATCTGAATCAAATACTTGACCTCTGTGATTTCCAAAATCAATTACATATACTTTACCATCACTTCCAATGTCTATTCCTTTGCACTTATAAAACTGCCCTGGTTTGGTGCCCCACCCTCCCCATTGTTTAATAAATTTTCCATCAGAAGAGAATTTCTGAACTAGCTGCAAAGCTGGATCAGTTACATATACCTCTCCTGTAGGGGAGACAGCAACATCGAAAGGTTGCAAAAATGTGCCGTTTCCCCATTCTCCAGGTCTAGCGCGTCGTCCAAAAGTAAAAAGAAAGTTTCCCTTAGCATCGAAAACAGAGATTCGAAGATTTCCTGTATCTGATACATATAGTCGTTCGTATTTTGGGTCAAATGTTGGCCCCATTGGACTGAATAACTCTCCTTCTCCATCACCCAGCTTTCCAAATTCAAACTTAAATTTAAGATTTTTATCAAAAACCTGTATTCGGTTATTGTGGTAATCACCTATATACAAATCACCGTTTGGTGCTTCAGCTAAATCTGTAGGGCCGTTAAACTGACCCGGGCCAGTTCCAGGACCAAAATGTGTGCCTTTATACTCACCTGTTAGTAAATCGATTTCTTGAAAATTATGATTGCCCGCATCTCCCACAAAAATAGATCCTCTAGAAATTGAAACAGACTTAGCAGAGAGCATTTGCCAGCGTAGCGGACCATCTCCAAATGCTCCAACAGACCAACGTGCTGTCATTTTATTTGCATCTGAATCGACATTAAAGGCAACTACTCTATGAATATCAGGTTCCGTGATAAAGAGAATATCTACTGGTGCTTCATTAGTTTGCTTTTTTTTATCTAAGGAAGTTTCATCAGAAAGGATCTTTACAGCATTCATGACTTTATTTACATCTTTGACGCGGGCCATTCTTGCTCCGCCACCATAATGAAACTTAGGAAATTTTTGCCACCAAGCAAGCACATTAACCGGCTTCATATTGAAAATTTCTGCGGTTTCAAAGATTTGACACCTATACTCAAAGGGCTCACACACTGCAATTATTTTTCCATCTGGGCTTGCTTTCATGTAAGCAGGATAATGTGTGCGCCCCATCCCCTCATGCATTTTTTCTGGATGTCTACCCCACGTCAATTTAAAGTCACCATTTGTGTCAAAAGCTTGAAGCCTATGATTGACTAAGTCAGCGACATATATAGTGTCATTTGAGAAAGACACGTCAATGGGATCCGCCATTTCCCCAGGCATTCCACCATAACGTCCCCACTGTTTGATGAACAAACCCGAAGCATCAAATTTTTGAATTCTGTGCAAATTGTCAGATACGTAAAGATTTCCTTGAGTATCTATTGTTAAAGCCTTTGGAATCGTAAACTGCCCGGGATCTTTACCTAAACTACCTAAAACACTTATTAGCCTACCTGTGTCTGTATCGAACACTTGAATTCGATTATTTCCTTCATCTACGACATATAGCTTCTTTTCAAAAATTGCCAAACCTGTAGGATTAATTAACTCACCTGGCTTCGTGCCATGATTCCCGATCCGCTGTTTTAACTTACCATCTTGGTTATAAACCATCAACTGTAAGAATTTCTAGCGTTGTTTACAGTATTCAGGAGAATACTGTAGATGAACATACACAAACGCACTCGCTTAGCATTATTGGATCGTCAGGAAATCTGGCGGCTGTATCAAACCCGGCTGTGGAAGGTAGTTCAGCTGGCAGAATACTTTCACGTCAGCCGGCCAACGATTTATGACGTACTGAAACGAGCCAGGTTACAGGAATTTGTCCCGCGTAACAGTACCAACCAACGGTTCAAGACGTTGCAGTACGGCCTTAAACGTCTGGCCAAGGTCGAGCAAACCATCCAGGAACGTCTCAAGCGTGAGGCGAATGTAAGAATTTCTAGCGTTGTTTACAGTATTCAGGAGAATACTGTAGATGAACATACACAAACGCACTCGTTTAACATTATTGGATCGTCAGGAAATCTGGCGGCTGTATCAAACCCGGCTGTGGAAGGTAGTTCAGCTGGCAGAATACTTTCACGTCAGCCGGCCAACGATTTATGACGTACTGAAACGAGCCAGACTCCAGGAATTTACTCCGCGTAGCAGTACCAATCAGCGCTTCAAGACACTGCAGTATGGCCTCAAACGTTTGGCTAAAGTAGAGCAAACCATCCAGGAACGTCTCAAGCGTGAAGCGAAGCGCTATAACAAATCTTATCCGGGCGAGCTCGTTCACCTCGATACCAAGCGGCTTCCATTATTGAAAGGACAGTCTGCCAATGAACCTCGCGAGTACCTGTTTGTGGCCATCGATGATTTCTCCAGGGAATTATATGCCGATATCTTCCCCGATAAAACTCAATACAGCGCCGCTTGCTTTCTCATCGCTACTGTTGCCCAATGTCCTTATCAAATCGATTGCACTTATTCCGATAACGGCACGGAATTTAAAGGAACTGACGATCATGCTTTTGTCAAAGCTTGCAGGCAACACGGTATCGGTCAGAAGTTTACTCGTGTCAATCGTCCTCAAACCAACGGGAAAGCTGAGCGCGTGATCCGCACGCTCATGGACATGTGGCACAACAAATTCTGTTTTAAAGACACTGCTGACCGACGTATTCAACTTGTCCGTTTCATTAACTTCTACAACACCGTCAAACCCCATAAGAGTTTGTATAACGCAACCCCTTATGAAATACTCAACGCTTATTTCAATCAACCTCTCTGTAAACAACCCTGAGATTTCTTACACAAGCACTGTTGCTCAATGTCCTTACCAGATCGACTATGCTTATTCTGACAACGGCAAAGAATTTAAAGGAACTGACGGCCATGCTTTCGTCAAAGCTTGCAGGCAACACGGTATCGGTCAGAAGTTTACCCGTATCAATCGTCCGCAAACCAACGGTAAAGCTGAGCGGGTTATCCGCACCCTGATGGATATGTGGCACAGTAAGATTCACTTTAAAGACAGCGCCGATCGACGCATTCAGCTTCTCCGTTTCATTAACTTCTACAATACCGTTAAGCCTCATAAGAGTTTGAATAATGCTACCCCTTATGAAATACTCTTCGCTTATTTCAATCAACCTCTCTGTAAACAACCCTGAGATTTCTTACACATCAACTCATGAGATGTATCAGATACAAATAGAAGTTGACTATCTTCATCGACAGCAATTCCTTGGGGGCATCTGGCATTCAAAAGATTAATTGCCCGCTTGAATTCACCCCTTTTAGAAAAAACTTGGATTCGTTGATTGTGACAATCGGATATATAAATCTCGCTTTCTCTTGAGATAAACAAACCGGATGGTTCATTAAATTCCCCAAATTTTGAACCGTATGTTCCAAATTGAGCAATTGGCCTGACTATATTTGGATAATCTACTTCAAAAGGTTTTCCAGCATGTGCCTCAATTGTAAACAAGGTTAATAGAGAAATTATCCACAACATTGAAATCAATTCGACACGACGAATACTCATGATAGCCTCCACCTATTGTTTATATTGTTTCAGTAACGCCCTTAATTCATGAGTCAAAATTTAACATGCATAAATTTAGCGAAGAGAAAATATTTGCAATCTGCTATTTATTCTATTAATTAATGTGGCAATCGTTAGCTTACTGCCTTTCCCGGGTGCCGAAAGTTCTCCAAGTACATGTTGTGCAATAACTTGTCCCTGTTGATCAAACCAAAGCATGCCTGAATCACCTTTTCTTGTAAGTCCATCTGAACTCAAAGCTCCAACAATAATGTCGGCACTTAAATGACCACCGCCCACTCCACTTACGAGTACAGCTTGTACCATTCCTAAGCATTTCCCCGATGCGATTCCAAAACCGGCTACAATTTTACCGGCTAATGATTCAATATCTTTGATACTTCGAGGCACAAAGCATGGTAGGGGTGTATTAGATATAGGATTTGGCTCAATGCCAGGTAATAATTTTACCAGGGCCGCATCCAAATAACCGAAATCAAGCGGATTTCGGTTTCCAGGTCCGAAAACAGCTTGATCCGATTGACCAAAGGATTCCCATTTTTTACTTGTCCAGTCAAATGACTTGATAAGAGCCGGTGTCATAGGGTTGTTGTCTTTGCCAGCAATTACATGTGAACAAGTTAAAGCCATGATGCCATTGGCGGTTGTAGCAAAAGCTGATCTTGTTCCATTCTCCTTCTCGTCAGTCAGACAAACCCCAAAAGGATAATTTTCAGGAGCACTTTGACGTATAAAAGATCCCATTTCTACAACATCAATAGGATGCAGATGCTGTCCTATACGAATTGCTTTAGGAAGCATTTCTTCTTTAGTTAAAAGATCATGTTCAATTTTCTTTGATACAAACACGGAGAGACAAGGTTCCTCTGTTGGTTTGCCCGAAACAAATTTAATGCCCAAGCCACTAGCTCGAACTGTCTGGAAATGCTTGAGCGTCTCATTAATATGAGTACGGTGACGCTCAAAGTTGGATTGTTTAAGCTGACTCATGGCACTTTACGCAAACTGGGTTTACCTACATCATCCTGCAAAATCTCATATAGTTCGAAAACTACTATAGGTGCAGGATCACTAACCATTAATCCAATTACTGCATCAATACGATTAATTGCGGCTGTTAATGCAGCATTGTAATAATCAACTGCTGATGGTTTACCATACTTTTCTGTTGAGACTTTCTGGATTAATAAATTAAGATCATCACGAGAAGATTTTAACTTTGGCAAAAGTTCGGCTATCTTTGGAACGGGAACACGAAGTTCTGATGCAATTGTAACTATTTCTTGTTTTATCTTGGTGACCTTATCCAAGCTTTTCTGAGCATCAGTCATCTGATTTTCTTGAATGGCTTTTAATAGCGTTTTCCCCACATTATCCAACTCATCAGCTAATGATGCATAATTGGTAGCACCTTGTTGACTAAATACTCCTGCACTAGTCGCTGTTGCAACTCCTTCCTTAAGTAATCCTGCAACCGAATTAATCAACTCTGGAATTTTGGAATCTGCTGTTTGACCATAGGATGTTAGTATTCCATTGCTCAGACTAACAGAGAACTGATGACTTCCAAGTCCGGGAGAAAATACTGCATATTGTGGTTTAGTTTTATCTGGCAGATGCACAATACTAATATCCACCGCATCTTTGCTCTTTCTCGCCACAAGTACATAAGGTTTTGTTTCGAAGTATTTTAGTCCCGTCTCTTTTTTTAAATCTTCATCACTGTAAAACTTAACATTTGCACAACCTGTAACCGATAATACGACTCCAAGAAGAATAGTTATAAAAATGCTCGAATCCATGATTTCTCCTTAATGTAAGTTCATGCTGAATTATAAAATTCATCGGATTTTAGATTAATCTACTACATTAATGAGGCAATGGCTTAAATTTCTTCAATCTCTTGTTGTATAGATTCGTAAGGGGTTCAATGGCGTCTAAATATAGACGCGATGATTAAATAACTATCTTAAATCAAGCTATTCAGCTGATTGTTGATTTTTTTAACATGTTTATATCGAAATTGCCATGACTTTTATCACAACTATTTAAGAAAATGACCAGAAATTTTCATCATTTGTATGTTCCTATCTAAGTTGCTCGCATGGGGGTTCATAAGCAGTTGATAGAAATGTTATTGCCATTTTGAGCGCATGAAATAGCCTTATAAAATATAGCTGTATTGCAATTGTACTTGTAGAACGTGAAGTTTCTGTTTTCTGTGCTACATATCAAAAGGCAGCTGTACTCAAACAATTTTTTTCGCAATATCAATCTGAAGTAAAGTAACTAGTACTACCTCAGCAGTAGTTCCTCAAACAATTCCCATTTAATCGTAGCAATCAGGGCAGGCGCATTCTTGCACCTGTCATGCTTTCGCTCGTCCATAAAAAGGAGAAAAAATGTGTAATCCCAAATCAACAAGGGAGCGGCGTCCTATTGCCCTGTTTCCGTTAGGTAAGATTTTCGCAACCCCCGGTGTACTAGAGGTACTGGATCGATATGCCATCAATGCGATGGACTTGATCAAACGACACCAATCCGGCGACTGGGGGAATGTGCCACCCTGCGATGCTGAAGAAAACTTGCGCTCGGTCGAGAATGACTTTCGCATCTTGTCGAGCTATCCAATCAGCGACGATCAGAACCTTTGGATCATCACCGAAGCGGATCGCAGCGTCACCACTTTGCTTCTGCCTGAAGAATATTGAGAGCCGGATTTTGCTGTTTAAACTTTTTAGTCGGCTATAACAACAAGCTCCTTTCGGGTGTTATGGGAGCAAACTAAACGAAAACACCCAAACGTTAGCCTGTCAGCAGATTCAATGCTGGCGGGCTTTTTTATTACTTTTCAACTTACGATAACTGTTCATTATCGCAACCGTGATGATTAGGTTATCCATTACTTATGGAGATTCATATGAAATTAATTGAAAAATCCGATACACCATTGACCGATGCCGTGGTGGAACTGACCGGCAAGGATGGCAATGCCTTCTTGATTCTCGGCCAAGTTCGCCGCGCTATTCTAAACAGCAACCACCCGGAACTAGCAGAAAACTTCATGCGTGAAGCCACCGCCAGCGATTACGAGCATTTATTGAGCGTGTGTATGCGCTATGTCGATGTCCGGTAGGAGGATGCAATGAAAAGCAAACTAACACTTTCAAGCAATGATACCCGCAAAAAAGTCCGCACCTATCTGGCCGCCACGCAAGCCAAGAATACCCAATTGGCCTATCAGAGCGATATAGCGCATTTTCTGAAAAGCGGTGGCAGGATTCCGGCAACTCCGCGTTGTGTTGCATCCTATCTGGCGGTTCATGCCAATACCTTGTCACTGGCAACGCTCAATCGCCGAGTGGTGGCAATCGGTCACGCGCATAAAGATAAAGGATTGGCATCACCGACTCGCTCAGCATTGGTAACCGATACACTGCGCGGTATCCGGCGCATCAACGGCAGCAGGCAGCGGCAAGTCATGCCCTTGCTGAAAGCCGATCTGATCAAAATTACCAGAAAATTAACCGGATTGATTGGATTACGCGATAAGGCACTGCTGCTGATTGGCTTTGCCGGAGCATTCCGCCGCTCTGAATTGGTAGCGCTGCAAGTTGAAGATGTGCGGTTTATAGCTGAGGGTGTGCTGATTCAGGTGCGTCGCAGCAAAACCGATCAGAATGGTGTCGGCAGAAATGTCGCCATTCCCTATACCAAAGGCCGTCATTGCCCGGTGCAGGCTTTAAAGCTGTGGCTCAAAAAATCAGGTATTAGAAGCGGTGCACTGTTTCGCCGCATGAATCGCTTCGACCAAATAACGAACTACGGATTATGCCCGGGATCGGTTGCGCTGATCATCAAGCAGCGTGTGGCTGAGGCCGGATTGAATCCCAAACAGTACTCAGGCCATAGCTTGCGAGCGGGGTTGGTAACCAGTGCGGCCAAGGCCGGGGTCAGTTCCTGGAAAATCCGTCAGCAAACTGCGCATAAGTCGGATGTGATGGTGCGGCGCTATATCCGGGATGGTCAGTTGTTTCACAACAATGCGGTCAGCCAAATCTGGTAACCATCATGTCTGATGAGGAAAGCATCATGCCCATCCGGCAAGGCAGTATTGATGGATTATGTGGCGTATATTCAGTGATGAATGCAACCGAAGCCGTCATTGGCAAATTTCACTATGACCGCAAACTGGGACGCAAAGCCAGTCAGCGAAAAGTTTTGTTTAAAAACCTGATTGGCTATTTGGCTCAACAGGGCATGCTTGCAGAAGCCATGATCTGGGGTTTTGAAAATATCGACGCCAAAGGCGGCTTCATCGACATCGCCATCAAATCCGTCAAGAAGTACCAGAAACGCAAATTACGCAAGGAAATCGCATTCGATACGGATGACGTGACACTGGATGCCTATTGGGAAAAACTGACCGAACATCTAAGCCAACCGGAATCGGCGGTCATCATTTGCTTGAGTGGTCGTATCAAACATTGGACTTGCGTTAGAAGGATTACGCCTAGCGCGCTGATTTTATCCGACTCATCGGGTATCCGGCAGATTGCCCTGGATCGGTGTGCAGTTTCTACTGGGAAGGGGGATTTATATATCTTGTGGCCGAAATTGACTTATTTGCTGTCAATTGGAAATATTAAACTGCCGTGATAGATCAGATAAGTAAAAATAGGCTTCATACAATGATCAGCAATATGAGGCCGATTGGATTTCCTAAAGAACTTAATAGATTATCCGTTTTTATTTGGCTACAGTAAAAGTATTTACTCTAAATCCACGTTACTCATTACTCTTTGGTGAATGCGATGAAATGCGAAGTATGCGATAAAAATCTTGGATTAGATCTACGATGGGCTATCTCAGATGAGATTCAGAAGTGCATAATGGTTGGCCCTAATGGATATCCAGAAATTGACTTTCAGGGAGCGACGCTACTTGGAATTATTGTTGTGAACAACATGCGCGTGACGCTTGTAAAACATATTTAACCTTGGCTAAGGCTGAAGCAACATGGTCTACTTCTACTATTCAACCAATAGAGAATTGCGGTGTTTGCAAATCAAGCTTTAATACTGATACGTGGCATAGAGTACTTGCATTGAGTCAAGAATGCGGTCACGAGAACGACCCTGAACTTATTGATATTGAATATGTAACTCGATTTTGCCCAACATGCACTCCGCGTGAATAATTACAACCCATTAGAATGTTTTTAGTACATATTTTCCAGTACGAAATATAGTCTTATATCATGATTTTTCTTTTTGAGGCTTACACCTGCCGTGTGTTCTGACAATCTCCATCGGCATCAATCCAGTGCGGCCAATCTTTGCGGTTGTAGGGACTAACCTGAGCGGGGGCGGCGATTGATTCCTGTTGAGGGGTAACCCGCTTTTCTACAGCGCAACCGGAAAGTGTCACCAGAACGGAAACTAACAGGGATAGAACGTATTCTTCAGTGGCTACGTTACAACCATGTTTGGTTTAAGGGCATTGCATCCTGTCTAGTGGTCAACCGGGTATGAACGGTTGCCCGCCATACCCGGAATTCTTAAAATAAAATTAGCAACTCATGTGCTACAGTGAAATTAGTACGCAGCAGAATTTTTCTCACAAATTAGCAAAAGAAACTGTCACCCCGATTCAGCAGAACAACAGCCCCACGCCCATCGGCTGGACTAAGACCAAGCAACCACACTCGGCACATATTTAGGGACGTCATGACAAGAACCGCAGCGACTTCAGCCCCGGTCCGATCGACAGCCTACGAAGCACAACGGGCTCATGGGTGTACTGACCAAGCCTGCGTAAATATCGTTTTCTCGTGTTGCCGTCCAGTTGGCTAAGGGCAGCGTTCAGCCCCTCAGCTTGCGCCGCGGCCAGAAAGTCTACATCAAAGTAATCATCGGCCAGGAAGTCATCGCGAAAGAAACTGAGCTTCTTGAAATGATTCCTCAACTTATCAGCAATCTCGTCCATGGAGAACCCGAGATCACGGTTCACAATTTCTAACCTCATGCGGCTAACGTGATCAACCGTAGCGCCACGTGATCGATCAGCCTGCTCCTTGGTTTTATCGTACAGTGTAACCCGAACGTTGCTACGACTGCTGCCGCAAATTTGGGATTCAACCTCATCGTCCGCGCCGCGAACAAGCTCAGAACAATTCACCCCCTTCATGTAGTGATAGCTATTATTAACAGTCCTGTGGAAATCAACGGTGGTGTCCAAACGGGTCAAACGCCCCTCGTAGAACAGGGAACGAGCCCGCTTCAGCCCCAGGATTCTGACCAACAAGCGCCGCAATTTGCGCCTACCCGTGCTCCCAAGTTTCGTGGGATTGAATTCAAACTTAATAAAGTTATGAGCCTTATTTACGGGGTATATTGAAACCTTGAAGTTGAAGTAGCCTAGCTCAGTATCCGTAGGTACCCTGAAATCATAAGTATGGTTATACCTTCCATGCTTTTCCTGATAATTTTTAACTATATAATCATCAGGATCAATATTGTCGGAGCCGACCGAACGGACCCGTAGATTATTCAGTTTGCTATTAGATAAATCCGTGAGATTACTTTTAATGGTAAGCCTTATACTTTCCACTATGTGGGACGTAACGCTAACCTTATCGAAAATAACTTTTATAATGGGTACAATTTTCATAATTAATCACCATTGCTGATAACAATTCATTAACATGATCACAATCAAATTAATTCATTGTTAGATGCAAAAAAGATAAGTGATGAATGTGAACCGGGGGAGTGAGAAATATTATCCTGTACTCATATCCTGTACGTATAACGTGCTGTTAGTAATTGAAAAAATAAACACCCAACTACGTTTAACACATAAAAATATTCGTCACATCCGTCACATTCACCACGCATGCATCAAGATTTACTTTTCTTTAGTTGGTGGGGTTATTTCCACTTTAGCACCATCCCTCGTCTTATCGATGTGCCTTATTTGGATTCCCTTTAGTTCAAATAAAGCTTTTTCGATTCTATCCAGTTCAACTTTTAGTGCTCTCGATGAATCGGGAATGCCGCCAGAGGAATTGGTATAGCCCTTCAATGTTTCGATTAATTTTTGACGAGTGTATATTTTTGCCCCGGCCAGATCTTTTGCAAGGGCAATTATTGCTTGCGCTACTGCCGAATCTTCAATAATGGTGTAAGAACCATAATCCAAGTTTTGATTGTAGGCTTTAAGAAATGTGCCCTTTTCATACCCTAGTATTTGTTCAACTGCGATACCGATCTTTGCAAAATCACCCATCCTCGGTAACTCAGCGGGAATTTCAACTTTATCCCTCAAAACCAATACTTGCTGCAAAAGATCATAAAATCCACTCATAATTTCTGGCAAATCCGCATTAAACTGGATATCCCAATTTTTCTTACCACCAGTTTTAGCATAATCTTCAGGTGTGAGTTGCTGCAATCGAACATGAAATGTCCTATTGAGCGCATCGTCTTGTGTAAGTGGTGATTGCAATCCATTGAGGACAATTGGATTCTTTAAGTCAATGATTAATGGTTCATTGTTGGTGTAGAGCTCACGTTCAAAATAATTTCCACCCGTGCAAGCTTGGCAGAGTACATTTTGCACATCGCTATCAAGGCTATGACCGTTGTTGTCAAATGTCAGCAAATGATTATGCGTAGCGGCCAAATAAATATCTTTTGTCGATTCGAGCAGGCTTCCTATTCCAAAAGATGATGGATCTATAATGCTTCTAATACAATAGGTTGTGAATGACTTCCCGCAACCCGATCCGCCAGTGATGAGGAAAATGATATAGTCCGTATCCGGGAAACAGCAATTCAACAGGCCGGCAAGGAACAGCAGTCGAATATTTTTGTTGCGTATCGGAACATATTTCCAGAGCCGTTCTAAATTTCCCTTTGCTTCTTTTTTATAGGCAATTTTTCCTCTATGCTTAGAATAAACAAACTTTATATTTCTATTTCTTGTGAGTTTGATTCCCTCATTAGATATTTTGACCAGCCGATCACGATCGCCTAAAGAGATATAAAGTACACCATCACGCATTGCATACCTTAAATTTACTTCCTCGACCTCTGTCGCTAGTATTGCTTCTGCTTCAAGCTTTTCAATAATTTCATTGACAGTCTTTTTAATTGAAACCAAGCCCTTCCGTGCTACTATTATCGACAAAAGATCGCGTAGTTCTTTTGAGCGTAAACGAGCTGTATAGTAGGTGCCATCAACTTCAAAGGATACATATATGTTACCGATGCTATCCTTGAAAATCCTATAGTCTCCTAATAAATCCAAAATATTTCTCATGTATTTCTCCCTTATAATAAAGGCGTTAAAATAAAAATCGCCAATTTGCCCCCTTGAAAAATTGCGGAAACAAATTGACGTTAAGTTTCTTTTCTGGTATAAAACCTTTGCTTATTTGTTTTGAGTTGTTTCTGCCTCCCTTTTCTCTAGCCATGCGGAAACTGCTGCTTCGGAATAGCCAACCGAGCGAATTCCGAGACGTATAGCCGGGACGAAATCGCCCTGAGCACGCAATCTGTAAATTGAGCTCCGTGAAAGCCCCAATCGCTTTACGAGCTGATTCATACGAATAATTTTTGTCATTCCATAAATATCTCCTATAAAAAGTCATTGATAGTGAAACGTTGAAAAGAGTTTTCTCATCCAGATCTTGTAACCGAACCTCATGTTTTGTGGACGTAAAGCTTCGGTACAAACTATCTATATAAAAGACTGCTTTTTATATTTCCTTACTCTCCTTAAATGTCATCTAGTTAATATTGTTGTTAAATTTTTTCTGACTTAATTTGCCCTTCCTTTAAACTAAGATGGTTTGAAAACCCTTGGCTTGAAGAGTGTACTCAACACTTCGCCGCGCATCATTTGGCGTAGTGTCACCATTTTTCCCCTTCTCAAGAAATTTTTACAGACCGTACAGATTCAATCCGTAGATGTGTTGACTTGCAGGTTGTCTTGTGGTTACAGATTTTGGATCGGTTTGTTGAGATGTGCTATCGACATTGAGGTATAAATTGAAGATATCGTGAGCTGTTGAGGGTGGGTAAGCTTTCAAGATTCTGATATGTAGAAAGCTTTATAAATTGTCGCGCGGGGGGTAATTATGTTTAATTCTCTTCGGGTTTAATTGCTCATCCCTTGGAACAAAGCTGGTTGAAAACCATCAGCTTGAGGAGCGCATTTAATACCTCGCTGCTTGCGGCGGGGTGCTTTATTAGATATTTAAATTAACTTTAAAAAGATGGATTATGGATTTTTTCAATATTTACCAACGCTAATTGGTATCGCTGATTCCTTAGGTAAGCGCTGATTAATTGACCGCACGAGCGAAAATCGCTTTATTGCATGGTTCTTGTTTTTTGGAATATAACTTTTTGATATATTGAGGTTGTTACGATCCGTTCGTCTATCAATATCCGTTCGCCGAATTAATCAGTATTTCCTCAGTTAGCAAGAGGGAATTGTAATTTACTCCTAACAATTTTAATGTAATCACCGTCTCTAAGCTTTTTGGCTAGCAATATATGGCGATTAAGTGTGGATTCATCGGTTCCTTCTATTGTTTTCTTTTTTTCTTTCTTTTTTTTCTCCTTTTCATAATCAAATATGCTATACATTTCTGATTTGGTAGCATTTTTAGCCAATGCGTCTAAAATTCTCAAACCTATTCTATAGGTGGTTTTATCGTGATTATTATTGCATGAATAATTTTTTTGGTGTGCTTTAAAGAACTTTCTAATTGAGGCAATTTGTCTTTTTAAATCATAATCTGTTGACATATGCACATTAAATTCGCTTGGCTGAGGCTCCTCTTCTGGCAAATCAAAAATATCGACATAAAAAGTTTTCTTTTTTTGTTCTAGCTGATGGTGATCTTCCTGAATATTTTTTTTCTTAGAGTTTTTTCTGATAGTTGTATTGTGTTTAATTTCATTTTCTGTTTCATAAGGAACAGAAAATGATGGATAATTTAGGCAATCAAAAATTGGGCAAGTATCAATCCTATAGTCCAAATTAGGAGAGTCGTCAGTAACACCATATCTGGTACGCATATCTTCCTTTATACATATGTCAGTACCACACATCGTTTCAAATAACTTCCTTTTTCCAAAGCAAACTTGTCCATTTTTAATTAAGCCTTTGTTCTCATCAAAATCTTTTTGATATTGAGAGTTTCTACGTAGAAACTCCCATGCAAAAACTTCATATGAAGTTTTTGCATTAAATTTTTCATAGCTAAGAGGATCTTTCCAATCGAGAAACCATTTGCTTGTCATATATGATCCTATTAGCTAGAAGTTTGTTTCTAAACCAAATTTTATAACAATTAGAAACAAAGCCAATTTCTTATGTTCCAGTTGAAAGCTATGTAAATCGCAATAATTTAGGTTAATTTAGAGCAGTAAATACGGTTTTTAGTTATTAGGCTTTAGAAAAATATGGTAAATAAACTGCTGTTCATTAAGCTTTAGGAATTATCAGAATCTGAATGTGGTAATCATACATTCTGATCAATACAATTAAAATTGGGTCTTAGGAAGTTAAAGCGGGTTTAAACGTAACAATTTAAGAATTTCATGATAGAGATTATCACGGCGATGATTAAAACGAAATTCGGTTTCTTTCAAGTGCAGGTAGAAAGTATGTTCGGGCACACCATTGAACTTGGCCAAACGTCTTTTAGCAAAACTCCAGAAAGACTCGATACCATTAATATGCCGCTCGCCACTGGCAAACTCATTGTCACCATGGTGAACCCTGAAGTGCTTATCAAAGCCGATATCGACCAATCCGTCATAACCACGCCATCCATCGGAATGGATTACGGTATCGGGCGCTACATGCCCACGGATAATGGCTTGCAATGTCGCTTTAGAGCAATCTGGAACAATCTCTGTATAAACTTTTCCTTGGCGTTTAAGCACACCAAAGACTATTGTTTTGCCATAAGCGCCCCGCCCCCTTTTACCCCTGACTCGCTGGGCACCAAAGTAAGACTCATCAACTTCTACAGAACCTTGCAGAGGGGATTCAAGTTCGCAATTCTGGGCAATTCGCTGTCGTATTTTAAGATAAATGGTATTGACGGATCGGATAGAAATGCCGGTCAATTGGGCTGTGTCAGTAGCAGTAAAATCCATCGAAAAACATCGAATAAGTTGCCTGAATTTTGCTTCTCTGATTCGAGAACGAAAATAGTATCTGTTTTTAGCATTCATCTCAGAAAGTTAGCACACTTTAGTAAGTGCTTAACTTCCTAAGACCCTTAAAATTAATAGGCAGGCAAACTATTTGGAATTTCTCTTTGAAGCAGATGGAAATATTCTATTCTTTTCAAATATTTTAATTAGCGATAATTTATCTTATCGCTGGTTGAAGGTGCTCGATTTTTTGGAATTATTTTTCTTGGCAAACGGTAGCGCCTCAAGGTTTATATCGCATAGCCGTATTGTCGCTAAACAGCTTATTAACTTTCAGAAAATGGAATTATCTTGGTATCTCCACGACTAGTTGCAAAAATCGAATCTGAAGAGCCGACTCTTCGATTGGCGGTTTTAATCGACGCTGACAATGCTCAGGCAGCTGTCATTGAAGGTCTTCTAGCTGAAATCGCGAGATTTGGGGAAGCTACTGTGAGGCGCATATATGGTGATTTTACTGCCTCAGCGAGCTCATCCTGGAAAAAAGTACTGCAAAAATATGCGATCAAGCCAGTGCAGCAGTTTGCCTATACTACAGGGAAAAATGCTACTGACAGCGCATTGATTATTGATGCTATGGATTTGCTCTATACCCGTAAATTTGATGGATTCTGTTTGATTACCAGTGACAGTGATTTTACTGGCCTAGCCGTGAGGCTGCGTGAGGAAGGGCTTACGGTTCTTGGATTTGGCGAAAAGAAAACCCCGGATGCTTTCCGCAATGCTTGCCATAAATTTGTGTTTACTGAAATTCTACGTCCAAGCACAGAAAGTGAATCAATCGAACTACCGTCCGAAGTTAAAACTAAAAAGGAGTCTGCACCCGTTCAGATTGCTACAAAGGTAGTTGAGCAAAAAATTCAATTTCCCAAAGAGTTTGTCCTGACAGCACTTGAGCAGTCCGTTGACGATAGTGGATGGGCAGGTCTTGGTGCTTTTGGTAGTTATCTGACCAAGCTGCAACCGGACTTCGATTCGAGGCTATATGGCTATAAGAAACTTTCTGATCTCGTCAAAGCCAAGATAGATTTATTCATAACAGAAGAACGGCAAGTTTCTGGATCGAATCAGAAAGTTTTGTATCTTCGCGCCAAAACACTAACACCAACTTAACTCCAACTTCTTTCTTCATTAGATTCTTGGAGTTATGTGCCGTATTGCTGAATCAATCCTTCAAGTGTCATATTTTGTGCAATTGCATTATGCGGAATCAAAACATAGCGCCAAGGCTTACCACTATTGGCTATGGCGTAGTCAGAAGCATTCTTGCACCACTTGATAGCAGCTTCCTTCTTGGCCATAACGATCGAATCGGTCATTTGATTGCTAGCCTTGGGCTCAAGCATGTAGATTGCATCATTTGTCTCAGCAACAAAATCCGGCTGATATTCAGGATGATCAGCTCCCTGCTTGTAGAAAATCTGGAATTGTCCCTTTGCCGGTTTAAACCACTTGATAGCATCGCGGTCAAGAATGACTGCCAACACACGCTCTGCATCTGAAGCAAACTTCTGAATTGGATACAGGCAACGTGTAAAACCGCTGAAAACGTACTTTGACATATTGCTTTTGTCATCAGGCGAGATTCGATAATCCGCAACTGGATCATTAATCGAATAGGTATATGCACTGGGTTTGAGTTCCACATATCCTTTACTTACAACCACTTCATAATCAACTGCCTCTTCCCAACTGTGATCTTGCATCTGTGCATGGATAAAGCGGGCAATGTCACGCTGATAGCAACGCAAAACCTTACGCGCTTCATCCTCGGATAGATAGCTGCAAAAATGCTCAACGGTCTGCGCAGCCAAGTCATACAATAGGTCTGCTTGATCATCATAAGAAACATCATCGAAATCCATCAGACCGCTGACGACATAATCCTCGATTCGTTTCTCTTCAATACCACCAGCGCCCAATGTTATTTCATCTCGCTGACTGGTACGCAGGTGCTGTATCCATAGCTCATCGGATACCGCTGGATATTTCAATGTATCCAGTTTTAGAGTGAATGGCCTAAAACCAGCTTTCACTTCTCCCTTGGGCACAACTAGAATGCGTGGAATATCAATTGTCTGCTGGGTTACTAATTCCACCGTTTTAGCCACAACAGCCGCAAAATCAGGCAGTTCTGTCACCCCTTCTAACTCCAGCTGTATAGGGCAATGTTGTTCTTGCACTGCCTTAACGATAGCAGCCTGGACTTCCGGGTTTTTTAAGTGCGCCAATGTAGGCACGGCCCTCGGTTGATTCTCCATCTTGCGGATGACCTCAAAAGCAATTTGCGCCACTTTTTGCTCTTCCGGTTTGGTGAAAAGAGGGGTCACATTTTGCCCCGCAATTTGTGTGCTGGCGGTTGTATCTGCTGGCTTTATTCCCAATTGGGTAGCTACTTGGGATTGTGAAACGATCGTTGCTGTTTTTTGATCGAGTTCATCATTATCCAGTACCACTGCCTTCAGATGAATGGCGGAATCGGGTCGATTCGCTTCGTCGATTATTTCCTGAAACTTATCATGTGCCACAATATTCAGCCTATCCACTGCCGTTACACCCGTGCGCTTACCATAAGGCAGCCGTAACCCACGACCGATGGATTGTTCAATCAAGGTACGTGCATTAGCAGCACGCAACGGCACAATAGTATAGAGATTGGTTACGTCCCAGCCTTCTTTCAGCATATTGACGTGAATAACGATCTCAGTCGGCTCTTCAGTGTGTTCCACTTTCAATAACCGCTCAATCATTTCTTCCTCATCCGCACCGGTTCGGCTTGAATCAACCTGAATGACCTTGTCTTTGTAGCGCCCTTCGAAGAAACCATCGGACTGGATCAACGCTAATAACTGTCCGGCATGAGTCGTGTCACGTGCAATCACCAGCAGGAATGGCTTAACAATAGGATTGCTGGTTTCTCTGGCGTAAGTTTCCAACTCGACTTTTACGCTTTCGTGCAACCGCATCCCATCTTCCAGTTTCATGCGTTCGATTTCTTCTGGCGACATACCAGCCGGGTTAAAATTCTTGCGCGTCACCACGGCGGGTTCTTTTACAAAACCGTCTTCCATCGCCATACCCAATGGATAATCGAGGATTACGTTCTTGAAGGGCACCGCACCTCGAGTACCTTCTACGAAAGGGGTGGCCGTCAACTCCAAACCAAGAATCGGTTTCAGCTCATTGATTGCCTTGATGCCAGCACTGGCACGATAGCGATGCGATTCATCCATCAAAAGCACCAGATCGGGTAGTCCGGCCAGATAGTCGAAATAACTTTCGCCGATATATTCAGATAATCGTTTGATGCGCGGAGCTTTGCCACCACGCACCTCAGAATTGATTTTGGAGATATTGAAAATATTGATGCGCACGCCACCAAATAGCGTGCCACTGGCCGGGTCATGCTGATTATAGTTGTCGCCCGTGATGATGGCAGGTGTATCAATGGCAAATTCCGAGATACCCTTGAAGACATACTTTGGATGGGTGCGGTCACTGAAATCAGTGATCAGTTTGTTGTAGATCGTCAAATTCGGTGCCAGCACAAAGAAATTGTTGATACCGTGCGCCAAATGCAGATAACTGATGAACGCGCCCATTAACCGGGTTTTACCGACACCAGTAGCCAGTGCAAAGCACAGTGACGGAAACTCGCGTTCGAAATCTGTGACTGATGGAAATTCACTGCGGATAATCTCCAGCGTTGCCAGAAGATCTCTATCTTTTCTTGGCGGAGTAATCTCAGTAATCCGATCCAGAATTTCTAACGAACGGCGCTGCGGTGCACGCAAGCTGAGCCGTCCGGCAATGGCATTGACATGACGATTCATCGCGGCTTTTGCTCTCCGCTTGGCTTTATATGCACACATTTACCGTTCCGCAGAACAACAAGTTCAGTGTTTGTACTGGCCGCCAATTGTCTCGCCCGCTGTGCAGCACGGCGGATTGCAACCAAAGAACCCGCCAAATCCGGATCTTTTGCCAGCTCTATACTTTTCTGGTTCATGCCTTTTCTCCCCAATTAATCAGTACCGGTTCATCGCCTGCATTGTCATACAACGCCCAAGCATCCACTTCATCCCGATAAATTTGCTTAAAATTTCGTAACCCTGCTGCAAAGCGCCTGCGGATAACCTCGCTCGGCACATCATGACCGCCCTGGCGCACACGTTCCGCCACACGATCAATGGCCATTTGTGAATTTGGCAGCGACAAGAAAAACAGCGTGACATGATAACCGGCCTCGCGCCAGCGGCGAATCCGATGCGCATAAGTCAACCCAGAAAGCGTAGTCTCAAACGCAAAACTTTCACCGCGTTCTTCAAGCTCTTTAATGCTTTCCAACATAATACGGGCTGCCTTCATCGCAGCTACATCCGGTGCAAACGGCGACAAGCCCGCCGCAATCAAATCTGCGTTCACGAACTTTGGACAACCCGCTTCATTGGGCAAAAATTCCCGGGCAAAGGTCGTTTTCCCAGCCCCATTCGGCCCAGCAATGATGATAATTTTCTTCATGGCAAAGACCAACAGGAAGAAATGGGATATTTGAAGTTTTTACTCACTTGCGGAACCATTTTCAAATGAACGGGCACGCGTGATTGAACAGTTACCGCAGAATGATTTAATTTCTTCACAAAGATCATTCCATTTTCTCATCAAACAATTCACTTTGAATCGAATTCGCGGCACTATATCCCTCTGTTTTTTCTACTTGTTGTGGAGGAGCTGGCGCTTTGGGAAGATTTTCAACTCGCAACGAATAATCATCATGCCCCCATTCACAGCGTGACAACACCTGCTTAGGGATTTTCTTCACGGTGAGATTCGGATAATCACCCCGGCCACGAAAGGCAGTACACAATACTAATAAACTGCGCTCCAATCCCACTTCATCGGAAAGCTGCTGTAATTGCTCGTGATTTAGATTCGCCGTGGTGACGTAGATAAAATCTCGTTCGGTGGAATGCCCGTGCATCCAGTAATGTACCCCAGAAGGCGCATAGGTGAATCCTTCCAGCTTGCATAAGGCTTGCGCCAGCATCTCCGCATTGTATTCCTTGTTGATGACCCACTGCCCGTAAGCATCCTGCTGCAACAAGCTGGGCGCGAGTTTGTAATAGCGGAAACCACCACCGCCTTGCCAATTCACGGCCTTGCTGATGCCACCTTGGTCCTCGTCATCAATCACCTTTTGCAGGCGCGGGATGATGTGCGTGTGACAATGTTCGCCTAGCTCCACCATGATCCAGCGGCGACCCATCTTGTGCGCCACTGCGCCAGTCGTGCCGGAACCGGCGAAGGAATCTAGAACGACGTCGCCGGGATTGGTGGCAATTTCGAGGACACGCTGTATAAGGCTCTCTGGCTTTGGCGTTGCGAAGGGATCGGTTTTGTTAAATGCGATAACCTCCCTCTTAGCGGTTTGATTGTTACCGACATCTTCATGCCGCCAAACCGTTGTTGGTACTGTTCCTTCTCGTACCTTATCAGCAAATTTCTTCAAGCGTGGCACAGGATTTTTGCCATCCCTACCCCACCAAAGAAGATTATCGGCAACATTTTTTTCGTGTGAATTTCTGTCGAAAGCCCAAACCCTGATTTGGTTCGGCCAAACTTCTTCGCCTGTATTGGGATTCAGTATTGGATAGTAAAGATTAGGTCTCTCATCCTTTGATTTCGCGCAGGTGTAATCCGCCGAACTCCACATCCCTCTTGGATCATTATCAGGATTCTTGAAATTCTTTTCTTGCTTTTGGCTGCGCGCCAACAAATTCGGGTACCAGATTTCTTTATTTTTCGAGAACAGCAGAATGTGATCGTGATTCAGGCTCAACCATTTTGCGTCGTTCTGGGGCGAGAATTTTTTCTCCCACATTACATTCGCAACAAAATTCGCCCGCCCAAATATCTCATCACACAAAACTTTTAAATAATGTGCTTCATTGTCATCAATCGTAATCCATAAAGAACCATCTTCCGATAACAACCGCCAGATAATCTCCAACCGGTCGCGCATTAGCGACAGCCAGATCGAATGCTCCACTCCGTCGTCATAATGCGTGAACGCGCTGCCGGTGTTGTACGGTGGATCAATAAACACGCACTTCACCTTGCCAGAAAATTCCGATTCCAGAGCTTTTAAGGCCAGCAGGTTGTCGCCAAAAATCAGCCGATTATCGAAGATATCGCCATTCGTCACCCGATGCTTCGCGTGATAACTCTTCGCCGGGTCTTCCAGCAAAATGCGCGGCTCCAGCTTAGGCCGGTTCTCCTTACCAATCCAGGTAAGTTCGAGTTTGGATTTTTTGATACTCATAATCTAAATGGGCTTCTTTAATGGATATAGGCGGCGAGTTTCGTTTGCGTTTGCCCAATAGCTTCCATTTTTTTCCTTACGCGGCCAGCCGTTTTCCTGATCCGCTATGGCTTCGACTAACTCAAGAACTCGCGATCCGAAAGTAATTGCATCATCTTCGAGCAATTCAAAGGATAGTTCATTGAAGTGCGCGCCAAATACATTTCTGGCTTGCGCAATTCGGCTAAGCTCATCAAAAATTGGCAAGAGAATAATTGTTACCGAAGTCTCTACACCTGAAGCATCTTTCTTTGTCACGATCGTCTTAAGTTCTTGCTTCAATTTTTTGTCGAGCGCAGGCAATAGCTCACCAATCGTGAAAAGGCCATTTGCACGCTTTGGCAAGAGGCATTCGTATAATTCAACTAAGAAATTGAGCGTGGCTTCAAGTACAACACCAGCTTTGGCGCACACTAGTTGAGGGTCAGGCGGTACCTCTGTCAACAAACTCCGTAGCCTCTCAATATCGGGAACACTTCTGATATGAGTAAGGCCACCATCAAGTGTCCATCTCGTCAACTCAATGAAGTGACACTGCCCATTTCTTAGCCAGCCCCATCGCAGCTTCTGTTTCCACGGGCGATAGTGCGTCGTAATGATGCAATGCCTAAACTTTGCAGCTTCTGTGTAAAGCATCTCTACCAGCCTATCTACGTGTGGCTCATCCACACTGGCAAGCACATCGTCGAGAACAAGAATAGTGTTCTCGGGATCATCAAGTGATGCCAGGGCAAGAAAAACGCACAAGCCGAGTGTGTCCAAGTGGGATTGACTGAAGTACGCTTGTGGAGGGGTATTCCCTTTCCCTGCAAAACTTGCGCCTACCTCGAGCGATGCTCGCTTTCCTTCCTCAAGTTCAAGATTGATTTTGTTAAGGCCTTCGCCTGGATGGACGATTTCATAGAGCCTACCAACTTCTCCTGCAATCATTTTTAGCACGCAATCTGTGAATGCTTGCCTCTCCTCAACAAGTATTGCGTGTGCGCGACGCAGTTTCGGGAGTAGATCATCCAATTCCTTCTGAGTTTCAACATTCTTGCGATAGGTAGCTAATGCTTTTGCAAGAGTTGCAACAAATTTACTTTGTTCATTCCACGCGCCTTCGCATTTTATCCAGAGGGCGGGTAGATGTGATGTATCATCCAGCCACGAAGCAAGCTCATCAAATTTTTCAGGTGCAGCTAGAATTGGCAACTTTATTTCGGCAGGGAATGTTATTTCCCTGCGTGTGATCTCAAAATTTTTACCATCACGGATCATATCAGCCTGCAAAGTAGCGATTCTCTCTTTTGCAAGCTGAACGTTTTGATCACGGCTCGTTTTATTTCTAAGTGCTACCTGTAATGCGTTAAATTGAGCCAATCGCTGCGTTACAGTATTTTGTAAATTCGCTACATTTTCGTTGCTCTCACATAAAGGACAACTCACAGGATGGGGGTGCTTGGCTAGGAATGGCGTAGCTGCCTCCAAGATGCCAACCAACTCGCTAGCACCATCTGTCGCATTAAGCATAGCATTTTCAAGTTGTCGTTCCGCTATCACTAGTTCACTCTGAGTCGCAGTCAATGCAGAATTCGCTTCGTTAAATTTATTGGGGTAATCGGACAACTTCTGGTAGGTGCCTCGCAACTTTGCAAGAGTTGATGCCGCCGTTGTAAGAGAAGACAAATCACGACTAACCTCCGCTTCTGCCCAGCTTAATGCACTTTTTCCTGGTTTCCCGGCAGCTTCCCAAAACTGAGTGATAGATGTCTGATTGGCGAGAACAACAGCAATAGCTGTATCGCGGGTAGCATTGAGATTGTCAATTAATTTCTTCAATGAATCTTCAGAATTCGTCACTCCTGCGATGTCGATAAATCGGCTTATCTCCGTATATCGTTCCGCTGGTTGTGCCTCAAGCAGACGAAGAATCTGACCTCTTCTGAGAATTTCCACTTTTGGTCTTAGGCTATCCGGTTGAGGAATAACTTTTCCCTTTAGTATTGTTGCTTTACAAGTCGAAGTTCCTGCCTGCAATGTTACGGCAATGTCTGATGATGTTTTTCCGATTGATGGCCAGTAGCGTTCTGTCTTATTGCCAAGTCCACGACCCTCCAGTGAGCCGATTTTACCCTTGGCAAGGAATTCAAGTGCATCGCAAATAGTGGTCTTTCCAGTTCCATTCTCACCATAAACAATAGTAAGTTTCTTTCCTTTTTCAAAATAAAGGCTAAATGGCACAACCGAGCCACGAAGGTGCTCTATAGTGAGTTTGCTAAGGGCAGGTAAATTCACTTTTCCCCCTCCTTTCCTTGCGATAATTCAATAGCTAATCGCCAATCTTCGCCATTGAGTTTACCTTCGGAAAGTTTTGGCAGCAGCTTGGCACGATCTTCTATCCTAATTAATTTTTCTTGTAGCAACCGTTCAAGTACCTTGGCGGCCAACTGAGCTGAAGGCGTCTCCATATTCATTACCTCAATGTCCAATGCAATTTGAATATTTCAAGTGCGTTTACACGCTGTACAAGCTTACCTTCTATCACCGAAATTAATGCTTCACGCTGCTTATCCACCTGATCCTGTGCATCAAAGAGTGAGCGTCGCTTAAGATTGCGCTGTGCCTCTAACGACTTGACTAATTTTTGTCCGGAGAGTTTGTCTTCCAGAGTTAGTGCAGTTACAGCAGTACGGCGCGCTTCCTTGATTTGACGATCAATTTCTTTAATTTCTCTTTCCAGGCCAACCTTCAAGTCATCTGCCCAGCCATCCAGTTTGTCTGCCTCAGCCTCGAAGAAACGGGCATTGCGTTCTGAGATAGTGCGCTGTATTTCCAATTGGCGCTTTTGGGTTTGTACTTCCAGGGATGTGTTTTCTAAACCAATCTGAACTTGGTTGACCACATTCCCAGGAAGTGTCAGTAGTCGTGCGGCAATTTCCTCATCCAATATTTGGTCATCATCGGTTTTTGCTGCAAAAATAAGATGATCCTCCGCTTGATCGAGTGATTCAACGCTAAAAAGCGAGAGAGTCAACCAGCCGGATTTCCCAATATATTCTTCTAGTAATGTAACCTTTCCATCGTACTGCTGATAATCAAAATGAATTTCTGCTGGAGGCAGGTTACGCATTTTAGCCTGTGCAATGAGTGTTTCAGCGAGTGGATGGTTGAGGCGATAAAGATGCGCTTCACCGGATCGCCGTGGCAGTTCATATAATCCAACTGGGATTGCTGCAGCCTGCTCCGGGAACGGCTGTTTCTCGAGGAGGAACGAGGAATTATCCAGAAACTCAGCGCGGCCATTGAGTTCATATTGGGTAAGCTGCATCAGCAAACGTTCGTAATGATTGAGGTATGCTTTAGATGCCTCGTCCCGCACTTTGAGTTTTTCACGCACCTCGTCATCAAAATTATCTAATAATTGTTGGCGCGTGCGTGTCATGGATTCATTGATTTCCAAGCTCAATTCGAGCTGGAGCTGATCAAAAGCTGTTTGAATTTCTTCTTGCATGCGGCAGTGCTGGTAGATGGCTGCTATGCGTTTCTCGAAATCTACACCCGATTCAATAGCTCCCAATACTTCATCACTGGCACCAAAGACACCTTCAAATAGCTTGAATTTTTCTGCCAATAATTCGAAAACGCGCTTGTCCGCAGCATTCTTGCGGTTAAGAAAGTTTACAACCACTACGTCGTGCTTTTGTCCGTAGCGATGACAACGACCGATGCGTTGCTCGATGCGTTGCGGATTCCATGGCAAATCATAATTAACTACCAGTGAGCAGAATTGAAGATTGATACCTTCGGCACCGGCTTCCGTTGCGATCATGATGCGTCCCTGTTCACGGAAATAATCGACCAGTGCCGAGCGCATATCTGCGGTGCGCGACCCTGTTACTCGGTCGGTGCCTTTGTGACGCTCAAGCCACTGATTGTAAATAACTTTGGATTGATCGTCGGTATTAGTGCCATTGAAAAGTACAATTCCTTCAGCAAATGGACTGTCTGCCAGTAAGCGCAATAAATAGTTTTGTGTGCGGCGTGATTCGGTGAAGATGATAGCTTTCTCGGCTGCGCCAAGTTCTTTTGCCTTGGCAAATGCAATACCCAGCGCTTTTAGCAGTGCCTTACCCTTGGCATTATGGTCTATTGAAATGGCAAGCGCGGCGAAAGCATCAAGCTCGGCAATTTCCAGTTCGAGAGCCACGCGATCATCCTCGGTGAGAAGTTCGGCGAGTTCGTCATCAGTCCATTCCTCGGCGGTTTCATCAAGTGCTTCGTAGTCCTGATCCAGTTCCTCTTCAAGCGATTCTACGGATTTCTGTTTGCCCAGCTTGTGTTTGAGTCGAGCTGAAATCGAAGTTAGCGCACCCGCAATGGCAAAGGTGGATGAGGCCAGCAACTTGCGTAACACCAGCGTCATCAGGGAACGCTGGCTTGATGGCAGTGCTTGTAGATTATCACGTTGCAGATATTCTGAAACAAGGTGGTAAAGACGATCTTCGCTTTCTTCCGGGGTAAATTCCTCCACCAGCGGTAGACGCTTGGTGTATGGGATATACGCAGTGACCTGGCGACGCAGGGTTCGATGACAAACCGGCTTGAGCCGAGCCTTAAGGGTTTGAAATACTTGATCCTGGTTTAGATTGGCAAATTGCTCGCGGAAACTTTTTAAATCACCGAAAGTATGTTCATCAATAAAACTCACCAATCCATAGAGTTCCAACAGCGAATTTTGTAGTGGTGTCGCTGTAAGCAGTAGCTTATGTTTCCCCGTCAATGCCATCTTCAATGTATTTGCTATGACATTGGATGGCTTATAAACATTGCGCAGTCTATGTGCTTCATCAATAACAACCAGATCCCAGGGTATTGCATGAACATCTGCGGCCTTACTTTTTGCAAACTGGTATGAGCAAATTATGATTTCAGATGATTCAAATGGACGAAACTGGCCTTGTTTGATTGCAGCATTATAGGATTTTGCTTCGAGGATATAGCAGGGGAGAAAGAATTTCTCGTTCAACTCCTGGTGCCATTGTTTACGCAGGTTTGAAGGTGTAATGATCAAAATACGCCGTTTACGCTCAGCCCATTTTTGAGACAGCACCAATCCAGCTTCAATAGTCTTGCCTAATCCAACTTCATCAGCCAGTAGCGCGCCTTTGGAAAGTGGCGAGTTAAAAGCAAACAAGGCTGCATCGACTTGATGCGGATTGATATCCACTTGAGCACTGGCTACTGCACCTGCTAATTTTTCAGCGCTATCTGTAGAGAAACGGCGCGTTAATTCGTATGCAAAGTATTTTGCTTGGAAAGCTGTAATCATTAGCCGAAGTCTATCACCAAGTATTCCAATTCATATCGACCAGAATGATTTAAAAAGAATTAACGCTATTTTAAATATGTAGAAATGTACTGTACATATTCAGAATAATCCAATTGTGGGAGTTTATATCAGACTATTTCTTTGGGCTTGACCTTTATGCGGGTTTTCTTGCTCTTTACTGTTTAATCTTGATCTTATTGGGTTGGTGCATTTGACATCACTATGGTCGTGGGTTTGAATAATGTTTCATATTTCAATGTGGAGTATCGGAACATGTCCAATCGTGGCGGAAAAAGAGAAAACGCAGGCAGGCCAGCTGGGCAGGGCAAGTATTGCAAATTAACAGTGACAATGCGTATACCGCAAAGCCAAACGGCAATGCAAAAATGCAAAAGAGCAAATGCTGCTGGTGAGAATGGCATCACAGAAATCGAAGTTGATGAGTTTTTAAACGATCAACCCACCTTGTTACCGCTTTTTGCCACCAAAGAATCGGTTTCCCTCTACATCAGCCGCGCCGCAGAGAAACTCCGCAGGCAACAATCGTATGCCGGGGCAGTGCATGTCTCAATCCGTACCAGTTCGTTCAATGAGAAAGAACCGTATTATGCCAACAGCATGACGATTGCGTTGCCAAGGCAAACAGACGACACGCGATTACTAACCAGGGTTGCACTCTGGGGATTGCGAAGAATTTACCGCACTGGCTATATATCACAAAGCTGGCGTGATGCTGTCAGAACTGGTATCCCGGCAATACCGGCAAATCGATCTCTTCGGGTCAATGAACACTGATACCAAAGCAAATCAATTAATGCGCGTCATGGATCAGATCAATGCCCGTATGGGGCGAGGTACGCTAAAACTTGCATCCGAGGGAATCAAGCAACCCTGGAAGATGAAGCAGGGGAATAAAAGTCCCAATTACACGACGTGCTGGGATGAATTGATATGCGTTGTGAAATGAGTGGCTGCACTGCCAGTATATAAAAACCTGCAAACAAGAATTAGTATAGACAAAAGTCTAGTATTTCCTAAATTAATTGCAATTAATCATATAAATCAATTATGAAACACTGATGCATCATCGGTGTGTGCGGATCTTTTTGCGCTTTCATCGGTTCGGGAAAGGTAATGGATGCGGCGGAAAATGCTTCATGCGGGTGACATTATTTCGATCGGATGAATTCGCTTCTTAAACTTTTAATCGCAGATTAATTTGCAATCAAATGAACAACTCGAGGAATAGGGCATTTGATGCCGCTTGCGCAAACGTTTATATTATAGGCAAATTGCTCAGGATATTTCGGGAAATTACGCCAGTGGCCGTGCAATCCATGAATCAGAAGTATTGCTGAGACCGGCATGCGGCGTTTATCAGCATCTTTGACGCGACTGCGATCCGTCGTGACAGTCTCGCCGGGCAAGGTCTGTGAACAGTAACGATGCCGTTGTTTTGCTCACAGTCATTATTCTTTTGAATAGGCGCTTATACCATGCGAACAGTCCTTTTTTTATTATTACTGGCTTTACCGCTCGCCATTCAGGCTGATTCCGCAACACAAGTGCGTCAACTGGAAAAAGCCTTAGCCCGCCTGCAACAAGAATCTCAATCCATCCAACAGCAATTCATGATGATCCAAGAGTTACGCCGCAACGAAATGTCTCAACCGAGCATGACGGTGCCGCTGCCCAGCACACCGGGGCAAAGCATTCCGATCCCTAACTACGATAATTTAATGCAATCAAAACAAGAAAGGGAGCAGCGGATCGAGAAATATACCGCCGACTTGAACCGGCTGTATGCGCGTTATACCGAACTGGAAAATGAAAAGCAGACGATCTTGGAACAAATCAATTCACTGGAACAAAAAACGAAAGAATAACGATTGTTGTAGAAGCGCTAAAAAACCGCCATGTCCGGCGATGTTATGTTGAAATCAGCCGCAATGGCTCATAGACTGCTCGTAAGCTGCGTTTTTTCACCGGATTTCGCCTCAACTAACCGTCGCTCGCTACCTCCAAAGGATGTTTTTCGGTTGCATGCTGTTAATGCACAAGGTCAAGTGGCGCAGCGCAAGCACCATAGATCAGTATTTGCAATACGGGTAGCGTTTGTGTGAGAGTTTCCTTTAAGGTTCTCAGAATTCTCACTAGACTGCGCTGATTTTGAGGGAACTGTGTTGCTTGCGCGTGACCATCGACATTACGAAGACAAAACCAACCAGCAGCATTACCCAGGATTCGGGTTCGGGGACAGGCAGCATCGTTATCGTATTACCGGAAATGCTAATGTACATGTCGGACGAGCTGAAAGTGACGCGAAAATCGGCATGATCGAGAATAGGACCGACAAAACCGGACGGCGGCGAAAAGCTGTCGCCGATATTGATACCTGCTTCAGCTTCGGAGGGATCCAGGCGAAAATCGGCGACCAAGAATAAATAATCGCCCGGAGTATGAACGGTTACATCGTACCAAGGGTCGCGGCGGAAGTGTACCGAGCCGTCGACCGACGTTTCGCCTGGGGGGGCGCTGATTAATTGTCTGCACGAGCGAATCGCTTCGTTGCGCGGTACTCATTCCCTCGCCTGTCTGATTGATATGTCTCGGTTGTTGCGCTCCGCGCGCCTCGCCCTTCATCGCGTTCGTCGAATTAATCAGCGCTTCCCTAAGTTAAAAGCAACCTTTATTCTCGCAATACGCGCTTCCCGCACGCTGGAATTGATGGCTGCGGGCAGTGCGGTAGCATCCGCGATACGCCCGCTCAATTCGGCTGCAATGGCACCGGCGTCGACGCTTTTGGCTGCGCCGTAGGCGTGCTGAAATCGTTCCGCTGGCGCATACGGCTTTGCTGCATAACCGGGACGGCCATGAAAATCGCACGCACAGGCTTGCAGGAATTCGTCGAATCTGCCGGGTTTGCGATAGGCATCGACTGCTTGCAGCATATCCGCCACGGTGGACGGCCTCAGTTCTTCCGCGCGATGCACGTCGCCGTGGTAGCGGGCAACCAGCAAGGCGAGGTCACGCACATCTTTCGGCGCACGGATGCGCTCGCATAAGTTTTGCGTCAGTTCGATGCTGCGCGCTTCGTGGCCGATATGACGCGGCCATTCCTCGGGTGGTGTCGTGCCCTTGCCGAGATCGTGCGTCAATGTGGCAAAACGCACCGGCAGCGAATAGTTTTGCGCGGCGGCGTAATCGATCGCCAGCATGATATGCACGCCAGTGTCGATTTCCGGATGCGCGTGCGCCGGTTGTGGAACGCCGAACAGCACGTCGACTTCCGGCATGATGCGTGCCAGCGCGCCGCATTCACGCAGCATGTAGAACATCCGCGCCGGATTTCTTTCCATCAACCCGCGCGACAATTCCTGCCAAACACGCTCCGGCACCAGCGCGTCTACTTCGCCGTTATGCACCATGTCGCTCATCAAGGCGAGCGTTTCCGGTGCGATGCGGAAGCTGAAACGCGCGGCAAAGCGCGCCGCTCTGAGAATGCGCACCGGGTCTTCGGAAAAGGCGGGGCTGACATGGCGCAGAATACCGGCTTCCAGATCAGCCACGCCGTTGAATGGATCGATGATATTGCCCTCTTCGTCCTTGGCGATCGAATTGATGGTCAGGTCGCGCCGCGCCAGGTCTTCCTGCAAGGTGACTTGCGGCGAGGTAAACACTTCAAACCCTTTGTAGCCGAGCGAAATCTTCCGTTCCGTGCGCGCCAGCGCGTACTGTTCGTGCGTCTGTGGATGCAGAAAAACCGGAAAATCCTTGCCCACCGGACGATAACCAAGCTGTACCATGGCTTCGGGTGATGCGCCCACGACGACATAATCGCGATCCTTGATCGGCAATCCGAGCAGTTCGTCGCGCACCGAACCGCCTACCAGATAAGTTTTCATGGCCATTTTGATTGAAAATACATTATTTCGCCGCCCGCACTACGCCCAAACGCTCCTTGAGCGTCGGCGCATCATGGCCGTGGTCGAGAACTTTGGCGTAATACATCGAATTCTTCAAAACCTTTTTGACGTAATCGCGCGTTTCGTTAAATGGGATTGTTTCGGCATAAATTGCGCCTTCCAGCGGTACCGTATTATCGCGCCAGCGCCTGGCGCGTCCCGGTCCGGCATTGTACGCGGCTGAAGCCAGCAGCGGCTGATTGTCCAATGTGCTGAGCACATGCTTGAGATAATACGTGCCCAGTTGTAAATTGGTATTCACATCGACTACGAGATGCTGGCGGAAATTCGCTATGCCTAATTGCTTGGCGACCCATTCCGCAGTCGCGGGCATCAATTGCATCAAACCGGCCGCTCCGGCATGCGATTTGATGTCCGCAATGAAACGGCTTTCCTGACGGATCAACCCGTATACCCAAGCTTCGTCCAATTCATGCTGCTGCAGAACTTTCTTGAGTGCCGCGCGATGCGGTGACAAAAAGCGCAAATTGAAATCATGCTGCGACAGCGTGCGATTGGCGGTATTAATTGCACGGTCGTATAAGCCCTGGCGTTTCGCAACTTCTGCTGCAGCCAGCAGCTCGGCATCGCTGAAATTACGCGTGGTCCAACTCCATTCCCGTTGTGCTTCGGTGCGTAAATTCATGCGCGAAAAAGCCAAGGCGCGCTGAATTCCGGGTTTGCGTTCCATTGCAGATATTTCGCTATTGTTTACACGGTAGGTTTTATCCGCGATGGTCAGTACGGTGCCCAGCTCTTCCCGGGCCAATTGACCATAGAAACTATGCTCGTCGCTGAGCGGAATAAAAATTTGATTGGCGTCCAGCGTTTTGCCTTCTGCCTTCAAAGCGCGCGCTTTCCAGTAACGCCAAGTATCCGTGTGCTGCTCGGCCGGTGACATCCGGTCGATGGTTTTCAGCACTTCGTTCCAATTGGCAACCCGCAAGGCGGCGCGCACTTGCCACGCCAGCACGGTGTCCGATGCCGGGTAAGGATTTGGGGTGCTTTGCGCTTCTCGGAACCAATCCAGCGCGCGCGGGTCATGCCGCATGGCGGCGCGATACCCCAATCTCGCCAGAAAATAAGAGCGATCGGATGCGGTCAGCTGATTCTTGATTTTCAACCAGTGCTTATAGGCTTGGTCGGTATCGTTGCGCAGCAGACGCAGCAGCGCGAACAAAACAATCTCACGGTCACTGCGCGTTTGGATTTTTTGCTTCAAAGACTCCAGGTAACGCTGCGGATTTTTTGCGGCGTTATTCAGGTCGGCGCTGTTGAGCGCTTCATGGCCGGGCAAATAACGGTTCACGTGGGTGGCTACACCGGTCTGACCCTCTTCCAAGGCCGAGCGGATCCTGCTCCAGATATCTTCCAGCGTGATTTGCTTGCTGTAAATGAGCGCTTGAAAAACCGGCGTGCAGCTATCCGGCAGACTGGACGGCGTAAACCATATCGAACGCGCGCCGGTTAGGGGCGTACTATCGCGTTTATGCAGCCGGTGCTGATAGTGATAGCACAGTAACTCGGTATCTTTATTGGCCAGCAAGGCATATTCGGCTTCAAAAAGCGGCCATTGCTGATTCTTACCGAGTATTTTCAGCCAGTCGCTGCGCAGCCGGTCCGCGACCAGATCACCGTCGTAGCGCGCCAGGAAAGCGCGGATTTGCGCGCTATCGACCGTGCGCAATGTCATGCGCAATTGGTAATACTCGACATAAGGCCACAGCACGTGGCGCCGCAGCCGTTTCGCGTAATCGTCGAGAAGTTTGGCGTTACCCGATTGAAAGGCTTCCCGGGCGCCAAGAAAATCGCTGTCCTGATTGGCCGTTGATGTTCCAGCATAAGCTAATAGTATCAATGCAAAAAGAAAATTTTTCATAGCTATTAACCTTACGGACTTACTGACAAAATGGAAAAAGCGCTGGTTGATATTTTACAATGAATTCGGGCTCTCACAGCGGTGCTGTAAGAGCCCGAAATCTACTTCAAATCTTAGTTATGACGGACTGGTTTTAGATCACACCTTGACCGAGCATTGCTTCAGCCACTTTGACAAAACCGGCGATATTCGCGCCATCGACATAGTTCACGCTGCCGTCGGCCTTGGTGCCGTATTTCAGGCAGGATTTGTGAATGGCTTGCATGATTTCTTTCAAGCGCGCATCGACTTCTTCGCGCGTCCAGGACATGCGCATCGCATTCTGACTCATTTCCAAGCCGGATGTGGCGACGCCGCCGGCGTTGCTGGCTTTGCCCGGCGCATAGAGCACTTTATTGTGCAGGAAACATTCGACGGCTTCCGCGGTCGACGGCATGTTGGCGCCCTCGGCGACGCAAATTACGCCGTTTTTGACCAGCGCCCGTGCATCGTCTCCGTTCAATTCGTTTTGCGTGGCGCATGGCAGAGCAACTTGCACCGGTACATGCCAGGGTTTTGCGCCCGGCAGATAAGTGACATTGACCCGTTTGGCGTATTCATCGAGACGCGCGTACAGGTGATTTTTAACTTCTGCAAGAATCGCCAGTTTTTCCGGGGTAAAGCCCGCTTCATCGATAATCGTGCCGCTGGAATCGGATACGGTCACCACTTTGGCGCCTTGCGACATGGCTTTTTCCACAGCGAATTGCGCCACATTGCCGGAACCGGAAACTGAAACGCGCATGCCGTCGAGCGAACGTCCCGCCTGTTTCAGTATTTCCTGGGCAAAATACACCGTGCCGTAACCTGTTGCTTCCGGGCGGATTAGCGATCCGCCGAAACTCAACCCTTTACCAGTAAACACACAATCCGCGCGGTTCGATAATTTTTTCATCATACCGGCCATGAAGCCGACTTCGCGCCCGCCCACGCCGATATCGCCAGCGGGCACGTCAGTATCCGAGCCGATATGACGGAACAATTCACTGATAAATGCCTGACAGAAACGCATGATTTCACCGGGACTTTTTCCTTTCGGATCGAAATCGGAGCCGCCCTTGCCGCCGCCCATCGGCAATGTGGTCAGGGCATTCTTGAAAGTCTGCTCAAATGCGAGGAATTTAAGAATCGACAGATTTACCGACGGATGAAACCGGATACCACCCTTATACGGCCCAATGGAAGAACTGTGCTGAATGCGATAACCGCGGTTGACCCGCACTTCGCCATGATCATCCACCCAGGACACACGAAATATAATCACTCGTTCCGGCTCGACCAGCCGGTCCAGCAATCCCTGCTCGGCGTAACGCGGGTGTTCCAGTATGAATGGCCACAAACTTTCAATGACTTCCGTCACGGCCTGCATGTACTCCGGCTGATTCGGATTGCGTTCGGCGACATGGGCGCTGAACTCCTGAAGACTCTTATATTTCATTTTATTTCCCCGGTAGATGAAAGGTTATCTGCAAATAGGTCAATTTTGCCAAATTAATCCCTAAACTGCACTGAATTTTTGTTAAAAAATGGGGTTTTTATGCAAGAGATCTCTGCACGGCCCAAAGCGGATGGTTGTCGATAGGAATCTGGAATGGTAGTTTAGGCGGCAAACCGGTTTCAGTGCCCGGCTGGCGATAGCCATGCTGAAATAAATCGCCTGGTCTGTGAACCGGCCAATACAAGTGCGTAATATCGCGATCAGAGGAGAACACCATGTCTATGTCAACAGTATGCAAAATCTGTACAAACCTAAATTCAAACCTGCAAATGAGTAAAAGCCTGATCGTGCTTGCCTACCTGACTTTCTTGATAACATCGACGGTTCATGCGGCGGATAAAGCAAGCGAACAACGGCTGGATGAAGTAGCCGAGCGCGGCTCGCATGTCATGCCGTTTGATCTGGAGAGAACCACGCATATTTTTTCCAAGACGGACACGGGCGGTATTCAGCAGGTCATTGCAAAAGACAAATCCGATAGCCGGCAAATCAGCCTGATACGGGTGCATTTGTCCGAAATTGCCCAGGAATTTCAGCAAGGCGATTATTCGAATCCGGAAAAAATTCACGGTGCTACGATGCCTGGGTTGGCAGAGTTGAAAGCGGCCAAACCCGGGCAGATAAAGATTGTGTATAAAGAATTGCCGGATGGCGCGGAAATCACGTATTCCACGCATATCGAAAAGCTCAAACTGGCCATTCATCAGTGGTTCGATGCGCAATTGAGCGATCATGCCCGACACGCCGTGCCAGGTCATCCGCATGATTCAAGTCACCATCACCATTAGCGATATGGGGGACAAGGCATGATAAATCCGATCAAGCTAAGGAAAATTGTTAAATGCTAATCCCGTTATTTCACCGGCTTGTTGCAGTAAAACACATCAGGCTGGTAAATTCGGACGACCAATTAATTTCTTCAAGGAGCATCAAATGCGAAAAACGCGAATGATCATCGCCTGTTTGCTGATTTCCACATCAGCGATAGCGGCGGATATGGATAACCGGCAAGCCCTTACACTCACCGAAGCCCAGCGCAGTCATGTGCTGGAGGAAATGCGGGCATTGTTGACGGGCACGCGGGACATTCTGGCGGCGCTGTCAAAGGATGACATGGCAGCGGTTCCCAGATTTGCCCGCCCCCTGGGATTGGGCATGGCGCATAAAGCCGAGGATCACCTCAAGAGCGTGCTACCCAGGGAATTTATGCAGCTCGGCATGTCCTTGCATCAGGACTTCGACCAAATTGCCGCGGATGCTGAGTCAAAGAAAGACTCCAGGCTCACACTGCGGCAATTGAGCGACGCCATGGCCAAGTGCGTTGCCTGTCATGACGCTTATCAAATTCAAACCACGCCATTGCCGTCACAGCCGGTGCAGGCTAAGGAACAAGGGCACCATCACCATCATCATTAGGGGGTTAAAACAGACTCCAAGCAATATCCGGTTTTGCTGTGTTGAAATCAGGTTCGAGTAGTCTTTGTGTAACTCAAAGCAATCGCACTTACAGTACAAAGAGCGGTCGAACTATCACCATGAAAAAAATTTCCCGCAGAAAAATGATCCAGTTCGGCGTACTGAGCACTCTGGCCGGTGCGTTCGGTGTTAACAAAGGTATTGCCAAGGCATTGGCGCTGGTGCCGACACCCGATGAAACGGAAGGGCCATTCTATCCGACAGCCGACCAGAAAGATAAAAATGCTGATTTGACGCAAATCGATGGGCATGCGATTGCCGCGCAAGGCCGTCACATTATCGTCAGTGGCCGGGTGCAGGATGTCGCCGGAGATCCCGTGGGACAAGCCATGCTGGACATTTGGCAGGCCGATGCCAACGGCCGCTACCGTCATCCGCGCGATCCCAATCCGGCAAAAGCGGATGAAAATTTCCAGGGTTGGGCAATTCTCCGCTGTGATGAAAATGGATTTTTCCGCTTCAAGACTGTGATGCCCGGTGCGTATCCGGCCAGCGGAGCCTGGATCCGGCCGCCGCATATTCATTTCAAAATTTCAAAACCCGGTTATCGCTCATTGACGACACAAATGTATTTTCCCGATGAGAGGCTGAACAACAGCGATTTATTACTGAACGCGAAATCGCCTGCGGAGCGTGCCGCGATGACGGCGAGGCTGATCGCGCAGCAAGGCAATCTACCCATTTACGAGTACAATATCGTTCTCGATCTACTTCGCAGCGAATAAATCATGACAACCAAACACAGTAAATTGCTAATTCTGGGCTCCGGGCCTGCGGGTTATACCGCCGCGGTCTATGCCGCGCGCGCCAATCTGAATCCGGTCTTGATCACCGGACTGGCGCAAGGCGGGCAATTGATGACCACGACCGATGTCGACAATTGGCCGGCCGATGCGATGGGTGTGCAAGGACCGGAATTGATGGAGCGGTTTCAGAAGCACGCCGAGCGTTTTCATACTGAAATCATTTTCGACCATATTCATACGGCCAAGTTGACGGAGAAACCGGTGACATTGATCGGCGATCAGGGAACTTATACCTGTGATGCGCTCATCATCGCGACCGGTGCTTCCGCGCAATACCTCGGCTTGCCGTCGGAAGAAGCGTTCATGGGGCGCGGTGTGTCCGGGTGCGCGACCTGTGACGGATTCTTTTACAAAGGGCAGGATGTCGCCGTGATCGGCGGCGGCAATACCGCGGTGGAAGAAGCGCTTTATCTGGCCAACATCGCGCGCAGCGTGACTGTAGTGCACCGGCGCGATCAGTTCCGTTCGGAAAAGATTCTGATCGACAAACTGATGGAAAAGGTGCGCAACGGTAATGTCAAGCTGGCATTGAATCACGTGCTGGAAGAAGTGCTCGGCGATCAATCCGGCGTCACCGGTATGCGTATCAAAAGCACGCAGGACAATGCCACGCAAACGATCAACTTGCAGGGCGTCTTTATCGCCATCGGCCATAAACCCAACACCGATATTTTTACTGGACAATTGGACATGGAAAACGGCTATATCGTGACGCGCGGCGGCGGGCAGGGCAATGCCACGGCAACCAGCATACCCGGTGTATTCGCTGCGGGCGATGTGCAGGATCATATTTACCGCCAGGCGGTTACGAGCGCCGCGAGCGGCTGCATGGCGGCGCTGGATGCGGAAAAATACCTCGATCATTTGAAATGACGAATGAATTGCGAGTCTTGCAGCACGCAGTCAACAACAGGAGATGACGCAAAAAGATCCCCATCCGGATGACGATGACGCGGCGCTGTTTCACGCCGCCATGCGCGATGTCGCGCCGTTGCCCGCCGCCAACACCGTCACACCGCATCAATCACCCGTTTCTCCGGTTCCACGTAGAAGAAAACAGCAGCAATCCGTTGCGGAAGATGCGCTCTCGGATCATATCGCCGTCGAAATCGCAGCGGGTGATGATTGGTCTTATGCCCGCCCCGGCATGCCGCATCAAACACTGCGGAAATTGCGCCGCGGTCATTGGGAGATTCGAGCGAATCTCGATTTGCACGGCTTCACGAGCGACGAAGCCAGGCAGGCATTGAGCGTTTTCCTGGATGCGTGCGCACAACGGACGTTGCGTTGCGTTCGTGTCATTCACGGCAAGGGACTGAGCTCGAAGAACCGCGAACCGGTTCTCAAAACCCGGATCGGAAACTGGCTGCTGCAACGCGCGGATGTGCTGGCTTTTTGCCAGGCTAGAGCGGAAGATGGCGGCGGCGGCGCTATCCTGATCTTGCTTAAGGCCAAAGCGTAGATATTTTTACAACGAAGGGTTGGATTCCTGCGGGAAAGCTTTTTCGTATTTACTTTGACACGCAACACAGCGCTGCGCCGAGGGTTGCGCCAATAATCGCTCAAACCCGATTTCGTTGCCGCAATCGATGCAATCGCCGAATTCCAGTTCGTTCAGATATTCCATCGACATTTCCAGTTCGCGCATTTCGTTGATCTGCCGGTCGATCAACGCCGTATCGATGTCGTCGGGGATATTGTTCGAATACTCTGCCGGTTCGGAATCGCGACTATCCGCACTATGCGACAATTCAGCGCGAACCTCCTCTTGTAGCGCGAGATACCGTTCTTGCAGCGCCGCTTTTAACTGCGTCAGCTGATCTTCCGTGAAATTAGCCATTTTATTTCCTTCCTTTTACTACGCATCGCCTATTGTCCAAAATGCCCGCTTTCAATTCTTGATTGAAGTCAAAATTCGGTATGAATCCTTCCTGTTACGCCGCTTGCAAATGTTTTAAGTCCGCGATCACTTCAGCGGAGTTGCGCGCCGCGCTGGCCGACAAATACATGCGTGCAATTTTTCCCTGCGGATCGATCAGAAAGGTATTGCGCTTGGCGAACTTGATAATGCCGAGATTAACCAGGGAATGATAACGCGCCGCCGTTTCCGCCGTGGTATCCGCCAGCAATGGAAATTGCAGCTGAAATTTTTTAGCGAAACCGGCATGGCTGTTGGCGTCATCGACACTAACGCCAACCACTTCGGCGCCTAAATCCGCCAACTCCCGCAGGCCGTCACGAAATGCGCAGGCTTGCTTGGTGCAGCCGGGCGTATCGTCTTTCGGGTAAAAATACAGCGCCAGCCATTTACCGCGGAAATCGGCCAGGGTGTGCGTGTTGCCATGCTGATCGGTCAATTTGAAATCGGGTGCGAGCTGACCCGGTTCGAGTGGTTTCTTGTTCGTGGAAAAGAACCAGAACATGAATCCCAATGCGAATACCGATAAGATGATAGTGAACCATTCCATAATGCTGTTTGCTCCTATTCGTTAAATGGGCGTTTCACCGGCCAGGCCCAGAGCCGTAATAATGCAGTCGACAGTAACGCCAGCAAGCCGGCAAATGTAAAAGCGGCCGCTGCACCGTATACCTGCCAAACCACCCCGAACAATAATCCCGCCGGGATGGCCGCGATACCGCTCACCAGATGATACCAGCCGAATGCGGTGCCACGTTCATCCGGTGACGCATAATCGCTGATCAATGCGCGTTCGGCGCCTTCGCTCAGCCCCATCAACAAACCGTAAGAAATACTGACGATCCATAAGCCGGGGCCGGTTGTAACCTGACTCAACGCCAGAAACGATGCGGCAAGCGCCGACCAGCCGATCAGAATCAACGCGCCGCGGCCGCAACGATCGGCTAATTGCCCTCCTTGCGTGGAAGTAACTGCCTTGGCGAGATTCAGTGCTGCCCACAATAGCAGCAGTTCAACAACGCCGATGCCTAATTCATGACCGAACAGCAGAATAAAAGTTTCAGAAGCGCGCGCAAAGGTAAACAGCATTAATACCCATAAGTAATGCCGCATCGGTTCGGATAGCGCCGACCAGCGCAGCGGCGCAAGCACCCGCGGCGGCTCTGCGGATTGACCGGGATTAACTTTGGTTTCTCGCACGCCTGCGCCTAACAGCGCTACCGCGGCAAAACCGGGTAGCGCCGACCATAAGATCACTTCACTCAAACTTAAATCCGACCACGCCAGAATCGCCGCAGCCGCCAGTGCACCCGCTACCGCGCCGGCATTATCCAATGCGCGGTGAAAACCGAATGCATAGCCGCGGATCGGCGGCGGCGTCGCATCCGCCACCATCGCATCGCGCGGCGCGCTGCGTAATCCCTTGCCGATGCGATCGATGCTGCGCAGCAGTAATACCGTCACCCAGGAACCGGCCAAGCCAAGCAACGGACGCGCCAGATTGGAAAGCGTGTAGCCCGTCAACGCCAAGCCTTTACGCCGCCCGCTCATGACATCGGAATGCCGCCCCGCCCATAACTTCAGAAAACACGCCAGCGCATCCGCAACGCCTTCGATCAAGCCTAGCGCAACCGGTCCCGCCGCCAGCACGGTTGCCAGCAAGATCGGAATCAGCGGCACTACGATATCCGAGGCAAAATCGTTGAAGAAACTGACGAATCCGAGCACGACAACGGTTCTTGGGAGTTTCTTCGCAGCACCGGAGTTTGCGGCATTAGGTTGATCAGATTTATTCATGGCGTGATATTAGCGTAAAATGCCGAATCCGCCCTGGTAGCTCAGTGGATAGAGCAACCCCCTCCTAAGGGGTAGGTCGCACGTTCGATTCGTGTTCAGGGCGCCACAAAAACGATAAGTTATAAATGGATGCAATAAATAATGACATTTTATTGCTGCTCCATTGCTACCTTGTGTAGTCAATTAAAGCGTTTAACGATAAAAAACTCACGCCATTAGCCATTAGTTTTAAGTATGTTAGTTATATTTTGTAATTGCAAATTTGCAAAATATGGATATTGAGGTTTTATTTCCTTTTGGTACAAGTATCTGCGCCTGATAGCTGCGCGCTATTTGATTGTCATCGTGTTTGCATAATTTCATACATTTTACGTTAGGCATATCTGCCGGATGTCTTAATTGGAAGCTGTCAGCTTGAGGGAATGAGTGTGACGAGTGACATGCAATTTGAGCCTTTTTATGAAAGCGTCCTTATTCACGAGAGAATAGCTAAGGAAGCGCTGATTAATTCGGCGAACGTGATGAAGGGCGAGGCGCGCGGAACGCAACAACCGAGACATATCAATCAGCTGGGCGAGAGGGTGAGTGCCGAGCAACGAAGGGATTCGCTCGTGCAGTCAATTAATCAGCGCTTCCCTAAGTTTTTAACGTGGTTTGTAGAGCTGTAGAAATGGAGACTTTGTTTTGACAATTGTTTGATTTCTTCTGAGGAGTTTTATTTTATGAAAAAAAATTTAGGGTCTTAGGAAGTTAAAGCGGGTTTAAACGTAACAATTTAAGAATTTCATGATAGAGATTATCACGGCGATGATTAAAACGAAATTCGGTTTCTTTCAAGTGCAGGTAGAAAGTATGTTCGGGCACACCATTGAACTTGGCCAAACGTCTTTTAGCAAAACTCCAGAAAGACTCGATACCATTAATATGCCGCTCGCCACTGGCAAACTCATTGTCACCATGGTGAACCCTGAAGTGCTTATCAAAGCCGATATCGACCAATCCGTCATAACCACGCCATCCATCGGAATGGATTACGGTATCGGGCGCTACATGCCCACGGATAATGGCTTGCAATGTCGCTTTAGAGCAATCTGGAACAATCTCTGTATAAACTTTTCCTTGGCGTTTAAGCACACCAAAGACTATTGTTTTGCCATAAGCGCCCCGCCCCCTTTTACCCCTGACTCGCTGGGCACCAAAGTAAGACTCATCAACTTCTACAGAACCTTGCAGAGGGGATTCAAGTTCGCAATTCTGGGCAATTCGCTGTCGTATTTTAAGATAAATGGTATTGACGGATCGGATAGAAATGCCGGTCAATTGGGCTGTGTCAGTAGCAGTAAAATCCATCGAAAAACATCGAATAAGTTGCCTGAATTTTGCTTCTCTGATTCGAGAACGAAAATAGTATCTGTTTTTAGCATTCATCTCAGAAAGTTAGCACACTTTAGTAAGTGCTTAACTTCCTAAGACCCAAATTTATTAACCCTATCATGCACAGCAGCTATGCTTTTACCGGGAATGCAATCGGCAATGGCTGAGAGCGTAGCTGTAGAAGGTAAGGCTATTTTCATCGTCGATAACAGCGTGGCTGGATCACAAATCGTCGTTAAAACACTCCCCGATGGTATCCCAGTTTCATGCCTTGCTAATCCAGGATTGGGTCTAGTTGATACAGTAGCCACTGATATCGTGATTAAAAACGGTACAGCGGTTGTTACAACCAATAATAATACTACTCATGCAACAGACGTTAAGTTAGTAGATGTAACCAGCTGTTTAACCACTGTCACAGATGAGCTGAGTAAATGCTATGCGAGTGTCGGCGGTGGCAAGTTGACCATACCATGCCTCAAATACGGCGGCGACATAATTTCTGTTGTACTGGGGCAACGTGGCAGCTCAATGAACTTTGAATTTGAATCTTACAAACCCAATAAACATCCAGAAGATGGCGAAGACTAAGCCAAAGCAATAAAAAAGCCAGATACAAACTGGTCATAATTTCATCAATTATTTTCTGCGATACAGGTAATCATAAGAATGGAGAGTATCAGCCAATCAAATGATTACCTGTTTTTCTGTCAACTAACGATCATTTGAAAAGAGCATAAACGGTATCGGCAAAAATTTTTTACAAAAAAATAACGCACAAATCCCTCTTGACATCCCGAACAATCCACAGATTGAGAAAGTTACAAATATCCTATTGGAGTCTTAACATCAGACCAAAAAATATCCCGTAAGTAAATGATAATTTAAACATAATTGATATGTTAAATAATTAAGCATTCTAAGAAAACTCCTTAGAAATTTACAGGTTAGTGATTCATGCAAGATGATTATCCACAAAGTTATTCACAGAATTTGTGGATAATAAAAAAACCTCATGTTAAATAAAGCGATAGTCTGATGTTAATTTATCAAACGCTCCCGCCCATCCCTTCGATAAACGTATCAATAAACGATTTGATCTTATCGGCTACCCGTTTGATGATTGGTTTTCGTTCCAGTATTTTGGGTTTGAAATTCAGCGAATCGACAATTTCCTGTTCGCGCGGCAGCCGGTTGGCAAAGGTGTAATGGTTCAGCAATTTTTCCAGTTCTTGCGGATTGATGTTTTCCGCTTTGCATAATTCGCTGAAAGCTTCCTTTTTGCTGTCCGTCCAATAACTCTCAAACGCCTGAATCACATTGTCGCTGGGTTTGAGTTTCGGCAGGTTTTCTTCAATGAAAGCTTGAATCAATGCGCGCTTGCTGCGCAGTTGCACTTCACCGGCTACCAGATCGATGATTTCTTTCTGGCGTTTTTTCGCATCAATCGGATCAAGTTTGTTCAAACTCACCAGCAAATTGAGGATATACGCGACATTGATTTCATCGCGGTGGATCAGGCTCAATTCAAAATCGACATCTTCCAGGATGGATACTTTCTCGGGGTCGCTGCGTTTTTTTACCTTGTCATGGATATCCAGGTATTTGCTTTTATAGTCCTCAAATTGCTGCGCTTCCAATGCCAAATCCGCAACGTCAAAATCGGCAAAAGTAGTCAGGATGTTCTTGATGCGCAGCAATTCGCGGAATTTGGTCACAAACGCCAGTTCCGCGTTTTCATCCGGCAAGGTATCCACGCTGGCAACCGTGGGCGCAATCGCCAGCAATGCTTCCGTGGCCTGATTGAACTGCTGCACATAAGTTTCATACGGTTCCAGCAGCACCGTTTCTTTGGCGTTCTTGTTGGAAAATAACGCAATCGCTTCATCGGTTGCCGCTTTCAGGTTCCTGAAACAAACGATATCGCCATGCGATTTCTTCTCGTTCAGGATGCGATTGGTGCGTGAAAAAGCCTGTACCAGCCCGTGATATTTAAGGTTCTTGTCGACGTACAAGGTATTCAAGCGCGGGCTGTCAAAGCCGGTCAGAAACATGTTCACCACCAGCAAGATATCGATTTCACCATTGCGCACGCGCTTGGCGATATCCTGGTAATAGTTGTAGAACGATTGGTTGTCGTTGGTTGAATATTTCGTGCCAAACAGCGCGTTGTAATCACCGATAAACTCATCCAGCTTGTCGCGGCTGCTTTGGTTGATTTTTGCGCCGCTGGGCACATCGGGCGATTCTTCCGGGATCAAACCATTGGCAAGCGGGTTTTCCTCATTCGCGGCATAGCTGAATATCGTGGCGATTTTCAGCGGGCGGGCGGTTTGCGCCTGTTTCTGTTTGAACAATTCGTAATAATGGATCAACGCATTGATGCTGCTCACGCAAAACATCGCGGTGAAGCTGGGCTTTTTGGTTTTTTGCGCGTGATGCGCAAGGATATAATCGACGATCTTTTCCAGCCGTTGCGGACTATCCAGCAATTCCTTGCGATCGATATCCTCCACCTCGATATCCACCTGATTGGCGCTATCCTTGTACTGATACCGGCCAACATACTCCACCGAAAAGCGCAGCACGTTTTCATCGCGGATGGCGTCCACGATCACATACTTGTGCAGGCATTCGCCGAACAAATCCCGGGTGGTTTTGAGTAATCCGACACCGTTATTGGCGTTGTCGGCAAAGATCGGCGTACCGGTAAAGCCGAACATCTGCGCATTGCGGAAAAAGTTTTTGATGTTCTGATGCACCAGGCCGAACTGGCTGCGGTGGCATTCGTCGAAAATGAACACGAATTTCTTGTCTTGCAGATGCTTGATCCGGTCGAGATAGTGTTCCTTGACGATAGCGTTATTGAGTTTCTGGATCGTAGTCACGATCAATTTCGTGCTGTCATCGTTCAACTGTGTCACCAGATTGTGCGTGTTGGTGGTGGCATCCACACTGTCCTTGGCAAACGCATTGAATTCGCGCGTGGTCTGGTAATCCAGGTCTTTGCGGTCGACCACGAACAGCACCTTGTGCACTTTGGGCAGCCGCATGATGATCTGGCTGGCTTTGAACGAAGTTAGCGTTTTGCCCGATCCCGTCGTGTGCCAGATATACGCATTGTCGTTGCTATTCTTCACCCGATCCACCAGTGCTTCGGTGGCGTAAAACTGATAGGGACGCAAAACCTTCAGCACGCCTTCCTCGGTGATCACGGTGTAATGCGTGATCATCTTGGCGATATGGCAGGGCTTCAGGAAAGCATCGGCAAACTCACACAAATCGGATAAGCGGTTATTGTCCTTGTCCGTCCAGTAGAACGTTTGCTGAAACGATTGATTCTTATTGTTGGCGAAATACTTGGTATTGACGCCATTGCTGATGATGAAAAGCTGCACATACTGAAACAATCCGGCACCGGCATCGAACGATTCATGCTGATAGCGATTCACCTGGTTGAATGCCACTTTCAGTTCCGCACCGCGCCGTTTGAGTTCGATCTGCACCAGCGGCAAACCGTTGATCAGGATGGTCACGTCGTAACGGTTCTTGCGTTTGCCCGCCATGCTGACTTGGTTGGTCACCTGAAACTCGTTCATACACCAATCGTCGCAGTTCAGAAAACTGATATAGACGGTTTCCGCCGTGTTGCCGTTGGCGGCTTCGCGTTTCAACGCGAATTTGTCGCGCAATATCCGCGCGCGTTCCACGATGCTGCCGGTGTTCAAGTGGTTCAGAATGCGCCCGAATTCCGCTTGCGTGAGCTGGATATCGCCGTTGTGGATTTCCAGTTGGCGCTTGAGGTTGGCGAGCATGGCCGCTTCATCGCCGATGCGCACGTGCGCATATTCCATGCGCTCAAGCTGTTCGATCAAACCTTGTTCCAGGGCAAATTCGGATTGGGTCGCCATTAAAGCTGGATGATTTGATTCAAGCGTTCACAAACCTGCACAAACAAACTATCGCCAAGCTTGCCCAGTGGATGCGGTCTTGCACTGCATACCCGCCAATCAAACGATTTGGGTTGATGGCATAGCACATAGCTGGTCTGCTCAATCTTGCGCTTAGGCGCCTTGCCCACCGCCACAGCAAAAGGATTATCGGCGTTGTATGCCGCCGTGGTCATTGGCAAACCGATCACCAGCGAAGTTTTGCCGTTGAATATCTTGGGAGACAGCACCAGAAAAGGGTGAATATCGCGCATTTCCTGCCCGGCCTGCGGATTGCAGTCAATCCAGATAATATCCTGACGATCGGGTACCCACAAAACGGTACCGCTGATTTCAGTCATTAACGGCTACCATTTTTCCGCACCCAGGCGCTGATTGGCCGCCATTGCTTCGCCGCCATGCCGGGCCGGATCGAATTGCTCCAAGCGCTGCTCCAGGGTCAGTGGTTCATCCCGCACCGGCGTGATGATGATCTGACCATTGGAGGCGGTGAGCTTCACTCGTTGATCCACGTGCACATGCGCTTCCCGTGCAATCGCAGCGGGCAGGCGCACCCCAAGATTATTGCCCCATTGTTTAATGTCCAGAATAACGTCTTTCATGATTATGCTCCACCCACTAAATGTTTAAACCAAAGCATAAACACAACCTCAGCAGGAAGCAAATCGTCAAACGAACATCTGCTGCAACAAGCCTTTTTTGTAGCGTTTCACGGCTTCAAGCTGGGTTTGCGCTTGGGTGATTTTGTTGTCGATGGCGGTGAGGAAGTTGGCGATTTTGGTTTGTTCGGGGAGGGATGGAAAAGGCAAAGGAATTTCCGAAAAATATTTATAACTAATTAGCTTTCCATCACGAATGCCTTCAATATTTCGATTTAGTTCTTTGATGAAGCTTTCTGTCTTCATGTAAAACATGAAGAATATTTTATTGATCTCAATTGATGGTCTTAGAATTATATAGGCAGGACTACAAATTCCTTTATATGCAGAATATTCAATACCACCTTGGAATGATCTAAGGCTAATAATAAAGTCACCAACTTGAACTACTTTGTAGTTTTCAATACTCTGATCGGTGACAGAAATATTGTAATCGATCATTTCTCGCGGGATGGCGCCGTATTCCTGAGAAATTGCCAGGATGGGCAAATTTGAATTATGGTTTTTATCTGAAACACTATCGAAGACCTCATTTCCGAATTTTATTTTCCACTCAGGAAACTCCCTCCCATCATCATCCTTAAACCTTAACTTCTGGCTGAAAATCTGTTGCATTACGCCTTTTTTGTATTGTGCTAATAAGTCACATTTTTGCGTGAGCTGGGCGATTTTTTCATCGATTGCCGTGAGGAAGTTGGCGATTTTGGTTTGTTCATTTAATGTGGGAAAAATAAAAGTAAAATTTTTCACATCATTTTTAGTAATATTTGGATCTTTCCGACTACTAGCAGCAAAGCTTTTCCAATCATCAACACGATAATTTAGGTAATTTAATAAAAAGTATGGATGAACCAATTCTAATTTTGGCAATAAAGCTGATAATGCTTGGTTAATTGCAGCATTCCGAGTTAGTAATCCTGTTCGCCCTATTTGATTAAATCCACCATACATAGCTATTAGCACAGTTCCTTTAGGCAATACCCTAAGAGAAGTCTCGCTTAATGCCCGATCTGTCACTTTTTCCTGTGTATCATTTATAAGGCTGTTATTTAAGTCAGTTGTTTTTACCCAGTTAAACTCTCCACCAAAATAACCTAAGATCGCACGAGATGGCGTGGTTCCTGAGAGAATCTCAAAAACTTCCCCCAAGGTTTTTGTTTGCCATTGATCTGTAAATTCCTTAAATCGCAGCTTAGGCACTTTCATACTTACTTCCCTGATTCCGCAAACGGTGGTGCAATCCCCAGTTCCCGGCAAAACGCTGCAATCGTGGCATCGGTTTGCTGGCTTTGTGCTTCCAGCGCTTGGAGTTGTCCGGCAATCGCGTTCAGGTCGATTTCCGCTTCCGCCTCGAAGGTGTCGACATAACGCGGAATGTTCAGGTTGTAATCGTTCGCCTTGATGGTTTCCAGGCTAGCGGCATGGCTGAATTTATCCTGATTGGTGCGCGCCAGATACGCTTCGACGATTTTATGGATATGCTCGGTGCGCAGGATGTTTTGCGTTTTGACTTTATCGAATTCCCGGCTGGCGTCGATGAACAGGATATTGTCCGGGTTGCGGCGGCATTTCTTGAACACTAGCACGCAAGTGGGAATGCTGGTGCCGTAGAAAATATTGGCAGGCAAGCCGATCACCGCATCCAGGCAATTCATTTGCTCGATTAGATACTGGCGGATATGGCCTTCCGCCGCGCCACGGAACAGCACGCCATGCGGCAATACCACGGCCATCGTGCCATCCTCCGCAAGCTGGTAAACCATGTGCTGCACGAACGCCATATCGGCTTTGCTACTCGGTGCCAATTTGCCGTACACGCTGAAGCGGTCATCGCTCATGAACAGCGGGTTGGCGCTCCAATGCGCGGAAAACGGCGGATTGGCGACAATCGCATCAAAGCGCAGATCACGGTGTTGCGGGTGTTCCAGCGTGTCTTCCTGGCAGATGTCGAAATCGGCGTAATGCACGTCATGCAGGATCATGTTCATGCGTGCGAGGTTGTACGTGGTGCGGTTCAATTCCTGGCCGTAAATCTTATCGACGTGATCGGCTTCGCGTTTGACGCGCAACAGCAATGAACCGCTGCCGCAGGTTGGATCGTACAGTTTTTTGATGTTCTTGTTTTGCGCGGTCACCAATTTGGCGAGTAAGGTGGAAACCGGCTGCGGGGTATAAAACTCACCGGCTTTTTTGCCCGCGCCACTGGCAAATTCGCCGATCAGGTATTCATACGCATCGCCCAGCACGTCCGCCGTGCCATCGGTTAGACTGAAATCGATTTTGTCCAAATGCACCAGCACCTTGGTCACCAACGCATTCTTGGCTTTTTCCGTTGCACCCAGTTTGGAAGAAGTCAAATCCAGGTCTTCAAACAAATTGCTGAAATCGTCCGCACTGTCGGTGCCCAGCGTGCTTTGCTCGATGTTTTTCAGGATGCGCGTCAGATCGGGCAGAATGAAATTGTATTGCTCGCCATCCGTATCGTTATCCGCTTGGCTGTTGCCTTTCATCGCAATGGCGTGAAACAGCTCGGAGGGTTTTAGAAAGTAACCCAGCTCGGACACGGCGGCATCGTGCACCGCTTGCACGATTTCCGCGCCGTCTTCGGTATGCTCTTCCAGTTCCGCAAACTTCAATCCATCCTGTTCCAGAATCGAATCGGCAAAGCGCGCCACTTTCTCGGACAGGTATTTGTAAAAAATGAACCCCAGAATGTAATCGCGGAATTCATCGGCATTCATCTTGCCGCGCAAGGTATTGGCGATGTTCCAAAGCTGTTGCTGAAGCTGGCGGCGCTGTTCTTCGGTCATTGTGCGGTTTGTCGCGGTGGATTCGATCAGCCTGCCATTATACTTTTATACCGGCAGCGCGAAATATCGATGTTCTTAAGGAAGGCGCGCGGGTAAGGGTGCAACAACGGAAGTACCACGATTGGTCCTGTCCTGGCGCTTATGTGCCGCAAGTGAGGTATTTTTTGAAGTCCGGATGTGGCAAGAGAGTTGTTAGTGAGCCGTTGCGGGAACGGTTGACCGCCGCATCACCTGTTGCAGGAAAACCAGTTCTGAAACGGAAAAAATGCGAATCCACAATAATGTAAACACCCCGAGCGCTACAAGTCTAAATACTTTTGAAAACTTGATTTAAGACTTGTAACGCTCTTTATTTCAGCGGCCCTATTTGATTAGGCCGCATTGCAAGAGCTTATTTTAAAAACTGATCTTCTTTCTTTTCTGCATTTTCTTCCGCAACTTTTGCGTTATTTTCACCATCTTCGGCTAATTTGCTGCCAACATAGCTACCCACCGCTCCACCAACCAGCGCTGGCATAACGGATTGCATAAGTGATGGGCTTTGAGCTGCTGCATTAGGTGCGGCAGCCGGTTGTGATGGATTTGCATTGGCTGCTTGCGCTTGAGCCGGGGCAGGCGCGGATTGTTTTTGTGAAGCAGCGGCTGCCGGTTTGGAATTAGACGGAGCTTTTGATACGCTGCCTTTGCTTTTTTTGGCATAAAGGTTGGGGGCAAACATCATCGTGATGAGTACTGCAAGAAGTAATTTTTTCATTGTATTAAGCCTATAAAATCAATTCTGAATTAAAGTTAAAAATCCGATCCGTTGTATCCTCAGTGCTGGCGATTGCTTTGCCGGATACAGCCTTATCGATGTAAGTGCGGATCATGGTTTTTGCCACTTGCTGTTAAAGCCGTGGCATGCAGGCGCAGCCGGTCTTTCATGTTTACTGGCCGGCAGGCCGTTAACGCGCGCCGCAATTTTGAGAATAATTCCGGATCGTGTCAATCGCTAAGCAAAAGTTTTCCGTATCCGGGAGGGTCCGTGCCGAAAATAATTTCTCGTCCATTGCCCGGGTTCTCATATAGAATGCCGGGACTTCAATTAATTGATGCAGGATATTTTGCCGAATGACTGATTGGATAGAAATTACGATTTATTCTGTAATTGCGTTAGTGGCGGGGCTGATTGTCGCGCAGATCATCAATGAGAAGCTTCGCAAATAAAATTTTCATACCCGCTATTTCTTTCTCCATTGCCCGTTGGTCTGAATCCAAGTTCCCGGTGGCACCGTGCGGATGATCTCCGCGGCGTAGACTTTCGCTACTTGTTCAATATCGATGCCTTGAGCGGCTGCTTTTTCCTGATAAATGGCCCGGCGCTTGGCGTTAATCTCGTCGGCTTCTTCCTTGGCGCCCGGTTCTCGTGCGACGACATAGCCATTATAACTTTCACCGATAGCGCCGGATGCGCGCAGATTCTCGAGGGAATCGGCCCAGGCCGGCAGTGCGGTGAGAATGGTAAGAATTAGGGCGAGCCGAAGCGCAAGGCTGACTCCCGGCAAAGATTTTTTAACGATCATGTTTGCAATACGCTGCATAGTATTCTCCTTGTCGCATTGAATATCAGAAGATGCCGGGGTTGGTCGCGATATCTTTTTTGGCTTGTTCTTCAAGCTTAACCCGGACATCCGCATCCAGCTTGATATTGAGATTAATCGTAATCGGTTCCTGTGGTGATTCCACTTTGACTGTCGGTGCGCATGCCGCGATCACCAGGCAGCAAAGAATCGGAATTGCTTTGACTTGCGTCGGGTTAGTTAGCTGACCAATTTTGCGCATGATGGTATTCCTTTTCTGATGGATTTTCGCACTACTTCGGGCTGAAATCCGGGTAATAGGCATTTCCGTGTTTCTTGCATGTAATCGAACTTAAGCCTGCTCAATGGAATTTTAACGAGCCGCGCAGGATTTCATGAGATAAGTTGTAACCTTGATTGATCGTTTGCAGAATTTTATCAATATCCGTTTCAAGCTTAATATTCAAACGAAATGCCCGCCCTTCTTTTACTGCGGGATTATTCCCTAACAGCGACAATTTGGCTACCAGATCATGCGTGACGGCTTTGTCGAGATCCATGGATAACTCAGTATAGTGAAAATCCTGCGCGGCTTGCAGCAATAAATTCATTTCCTTGCCGGTGGAAGCCAGCAGCTGCGAAGCTTTTTCCGATTGGAAGCGCAACACGCCCGGTGCTCGAGCCGCCAGATGACCCTGCGTGATCGTCACTTGATTTTCTTTTAATGTCAGCGGGATCTGACCGTCCAGATGGCCGCTGCCCGTCAATCCGTCAACTTTGATCAGATTAAAAAACGATTCCAGGTCGATGTTGCTGATGCGGATCAGCGTATCGGAGCGCGCCATCGCCGGATCGATAATGGTCGGCGCCACGGATACCGTGCCCTGAAGCATGGAAAACTGCGCTTGTTCGATGGCGATGCGCGGCGGAGTGGTGCCTTCGATATGATACGAAACCAGCAGGTTTTCCAGCGGAACACCGGCATCGATGCGTTGAATAGAAATCGTCTGCCGTGGCGGGGTGCGGGGAGACAATAAATCCGACAAGTTAAGACTTACATTCAGATCGGTGAGTTTAACGTTCTCGCGAGCGAACGATAGATTGCGCAGCTCAAATGCAGCCTGGCTATTTTGTATGCCTTTGTTGGACCATTTGAATTGGCTGTTGGCGCTGACCTGTCCGCTAACCGCATCGAGCTGTGCAAGTATCGGCGAAAGCGTGCCGGGTTGCAGGCTGTCCGGTGCAAAACGGATGGGAATGAACTCAACTTTCAGCATACCGTCGCCGCTGCCGGGCGCGTGCTGGCCGCTGACCTTCAAATAACGCAAATCCGGCACGCCGCCTGTCATGTTCAAGGCATACACCGCCGGTTCTCCATCAGCGGCTTCATCGCGGATGCTGCCCGAAATCGACAGCGCGGCAAATAGCGGTTCGGATGCCAGGTGCTGCAACCGGCCGATGGCGAAATCGGCGGCATTGCCCAGTTCGGCGTCATTCAGATAGGCAGTGGCGGACATGTCTTTCATTTGCAGTTGCGATTGCGGCAATGCGAAACCTGCATCGGCGATATTGAATCGTCCTTGGTAATCTTTGCCGGCGCTGAGTTTGCCGGTCAGCGTTATTTTTCCGGGATGAATCTGCGCGTCGATCGCGGAAGAGTCCGCACGATCCGCCCGCAAGCTCAGGTTGCCAGGAGTTACCGCGATATCGTGCGCCAGCGACCAGCCCTGGGCGCTTTTTGTCAAATCCAGATTCGCTTGCGGAATGGAAACCTTAAGCGCATTCAGCAAATGAACCGGAGCGCCGGAGTCGATTTTGCCTGCTGTAATCTGCCCTGGGGTGCGCAATCCAATGTGCCAGCTATCCTGCTTGGAAGTAATTTGCAGAGGTAAGGAAATCGATAACTGCCGGACGCTGAGCGGCTCCGCAGAAAACTGACCGCCCGTAAGTTCGAAATCCACTGATCCGGTCAACGATTGCGCCGCTGCGCGGATATCGCCTTTCAGGGTGATTTGGTCAACGGCGATATCGCCGGATGTTGGCGGTGCTGGGTTTTTGCCGGCTGTGTCCGCCGGTTTTGCAATCGCTATTCCTGGCAGTTTGATGCCGGTTAACGCGAATTCAGTCTGAATATGTTGCAGCTGCAATGCCGCAAACGAGAACGCCGCTTCACCGGCAAAGCGGGTAATTTTGGCTGCGGGCAATGCCAGCGCACCATCGGCAACGGTCATCTTGCCTTGTAGGTTGCCTTGTTTATCCAGCGTTGCAGTCAGCAAGCTTTTGCTTTGCGCAAGCGCGCCGGAAACAATGACGCTCAGTTGTATCGCTTGACCATCCGGCTGGCGCTGCGCGATCTCGCCGGATAGCGCAATATCGGCGTTGCCAGCGGCGGAATGCAGGTGTATGACCGAATCTTTGAGTGACAAGCCGGGCAGCCAGGGAATGCTGATGCCTGTTCCGGATGGAGCCGTCATGGGTTGGGTGGAACTCAAAGGCGGCCGCGCGTCCAAATCGAACGCAGCTTGCAATCCGCTGATTTCGATTGCGAGCGATTTTCCCATCAACAGATCCGGCAAGTGCCACGTCGCGAGCAGATGATCCAAACGCAATTCTTTGTTGTTGCCTGCCGTCAAGCCGTTCAAGCGGAAAGCACTCAACGAGATGTCCAGTTCCGTGAGGGATTGCAACGGCAAGCCCTGCTTGTTCAATTGCTGACCGATCAGCGCGTGTAGCAACGGATTGCGGAAAATATAAAGCGCCGCCCCGGCAAAAACGATGAGGCTGATCAGGATCAGTAATCCGGTTTTAAAGAGTTTTCCCATTGCGTCAATTGTGTGCGATTACAAACATTGAATGAGCTTTCAATCCGATTAATACATCTCTGATTGGTCTTATTTAAAATTCTCAACGCCGAAACAAGATAACACAACGCACTGGCCTTGCAGCATTTTATGTTCCGCCATAGGTGCGCGAATAAATCGTTAAGCAACGCGCACCTCTTTTATACTACGCATCTTCTGCACAAGGAACGGTTTTTTCACGATCGCTACACAACTATGGATTTATTGACTCAGGGATTACTCGGCGCCACGATGGCGCAATCGGGCGCGAAACAACAGGAAACGCGGCTAGCAACCGGCATCGGTTTTTTTGCCGGCATTGCGGCGGATGTCGATATTTTGATTCAATCAGAAAACGATCCGCTGCTGAATATCGAATTTCACCGGCACTTCACCCATTCGTTGTTTTTCGTGCCGCTCGGGGCATTGGTCGCCGCGTTGCTGCTTTGGCCGTTTTTACGCAAGCGTCTGCCATTTTCCCGGCTGTATTTGTTCACTTTTCTCGGTTATTGCCTGAGCGGAACGCTCGATGCATTTACCAGCTACGGCACCAATTTGTTGTGGCCGGTGAGCGACGAACGCGTCGCGTTGAATATCATCTCGGTGCTGGATCCGGCTTTTACCTTGATTTTGCTGATTGCAGGGGCGGTTGCGTGGAAAAAATACAATCATGCCGCGGCGCGAATCGGCCTAGTGCTGGCGGCAGCCTATCTGTCGTTCGGCTGGATGCAAATGCAGCGCGCCGAAACTGCCGCTACCGCATTGATTACCGAACGCGGTCACCACGCCGAACGGTTGCTGGTCAAACCAACACTGGCTAATCTGGTGTTATGGCGCTCGATTTATGAATCTGAAGGTCAATTCCATGTCGACGCAATCCGCGTCGGCCTATTTTCCGCGCCGCGTATTTATCCGGGCGAATCGGTTGAAAAATTCGTTTTGGAACGTGATTTGAACGGATTATCAGCTTCCTCCGTGCTGGCGCAGGATATCGCGCGCTTCAGTCATTTCTCGTCTGGATACCTCGCCATCCGCCCGCAACAGCCCAGTGTACTCGTCGATGTGCGTTATTCCAATTTACCGACGACAACTGCACCGCTGTGGGGCATCGAGATCGACCCGGCGCACCCCGACCGGCACGCGCAGTATAAGCTCTATCGCGATTCATCCAGCGCCACGCGCGAGAAGTTTCTGAGGTTATTGCTGGGTGAGCATATTTTGGATTGAGTGTGACAGCCAGGTTATTTCAAATTCACAATCCATTTTTTATACAACCGCTCCGCCACCGCATTCAGCGCCGCCACGCGTTCGGGCAAATCCTTTTCAATTTCTTCCAGCGGTTGTACCGACGGTTCATTGAAGCTGGCGAGTTCTTCCGCGCCGACGCTGCACCAGTCGATGACCAGGCGTTCGGTCATTTCGACGTGGCATTGCATGCCGAGGTGCATGCCTAAGGCAAAAGCCTGATTGGCGCAATACGGACTGGAGAGGATGCAGGTGGCGTCTTGCGGGATGCTGAATGCTTCGCCGTGCCAGTGAAATGAATTGAAACCGGACAGATCGCCGAACCATTCACGCGCCACCGCATTATCCGGCACCGTGACTTCGCCCCAGCCCATTTCCTTGACTGGGTTGGCGCTAATCACGCCGCCCAAGGCTTTGGCCATGAGCTGGCCGCCGAGGCAGTGGCCCAGTACCGGCACATCGGCTGCGATTGCCTGACGGATCAGCGATAATTCCTGTCCGATCCACGGCAAACCGTCGTTGACGCTCATGGTGCCGCCCATGAACACCAAACCGCTGAATTCATCGATGCCGACCGGTAGTTTTTCTCCGGCGTCGATTTTGATCAAGCGCCACGGAATATGATTGTTGTCGAGAAATGTGGCAAAATAGCCGGGCCCTTCGATGGGAATGTGCCTAAAAATTGCTACTGGTTTCATGAAATTTTCCTGCCGTAATTTTGAATAATCTGATGACGAATTTTAGCTTGTTTTGCCGCCTGTTTTTTGCTGAAAATCCGGGTATTTTTCTTTGAACGCCGTGAAGTACAACAACACCGCCTATCGTAATATCCCGCCGGTTATTTTTCCGCAACGGATGCCGCCATGCCGGTAAATTCCCATACCTTCGTTGATCTGGTGCGCATCGAGCAATTGCGCAAGATTGAGTCCGTCAAAGCTGCGGAGTTATCGTACGATGGCGTGAAAAATATGCCAGGCTCGGCGAGCGGCGATTTCAACTACGCGGAATTCGTCGACCGATTGGCGGTTCGCGCCGGTCACTTGATTCGCGACAACGCATTGGAAGACGCGTTGCAGCAGCCGCGCAGGCAATTTGTCCGTGCCCGCCGGATTTGTCTGGCGCTTGCGGTGATTTTGGGCGGATTGGCTTCCAGTCAGGCCGTCAGCGAATCGTCGACATTGAATATTTACTGGTTGCTTGCGGTGCTGCTCGGTTTTAACACGCTGTCGCTGCTGCTGTGGTTATCGGGCATCGCCCTGAATTTGCAAAGCTTGAGTAGCGGCATCGTGGCGCAATTGGCCAGCTGGCTGCCGTACCGGAACAAACAAAACCCGGCGATTCCGTCGCTGGCGTCGCATGCTTGGTGGGAAACCTGTTTGACCGGTAATGTTGGCAAATGGCGCATCAGCGTGCTGACGCACCAATTCTGGCTGACCTACCTGAGCGCCGGTCTGGTGCTGTTGATCTTGCTAATGCTGGCGAAGCAATATAATTTCATTTGGGGCACGACATTGCTGCCCGACAGCGCTTTACCGGGATTGACACAGATGCTCGGAACGCCGCTGGAAGGGCTGGGGTTAAAAATTCCCGATAATCCGCAAACGGTAGCGAGCCGGGTCGGCGTCATGAAGCAGGATGCGGAAACGCGCACCGCATGGGCGACTTTCCTGATCGGCGCGGTGCTGGTTTACGGTCTGTTGCCGCGCTTGCTGGTGCTGGGCTTTTCGCTGCTCATGCAAAAATGGAGCGAGCACCGCTTCAAGCTGGATTTGTATCTACCTTATTATATTGAGCTGCGTCAGCGCTTGATGGCGCGTGAAGTAAAAGCCGCAGTGATCGATGCCGATCCGCACGCCGGTGTGAAACCCAAGGAAGTGGAGCGCCCGCCGGAAAATGTCGCCATCCCGGCCAACGCGCAAGCCATCGGCATTGAATTGGATGAGGCGACGCACTGGCCGGATTCCGTAATTTTCCGGTTGAATATCATCGACCAGGAATCGCACGATGAAGCCATGGCGTTGATCAAGAATCTCAACAGTCCATTATTACTGGGCGTGGCGGCGCATCGTCTGCCCGATCGCGGCGTGCAGCGTTTGATCAAGGAACTGGTCGATGGCTGCCCGGCCAAGCCGTGGCTGATTCTCTTGAGCAAGCCGTCGGCGCCGGTTACCAGCGCGCGTGAGTTTGCCTGGTTCCGCCTGGCCGAAGCTTGCGGCATTCCGGCCGAACATGTCATTACGCGCTAACTCATGATGATGCAAAATCCTCAGCGCATGCAAAGCGCCGCCATACTGAATGTCGCGGTCGTCGGGCATACCAACACCGGCAAAACGTCGCTGATCCGCACCATGCTGCGCAGCACCGAATTCGGCGTCATTGAAGATGCCGCCGGCACCACGCGGCATGTCGAGCAAGCGGCTATTTCCGCTGACAATGAACCGGTTCTGAATTTGTACGATACGCCCGGACTGGAAGACTCGAGAGCGCTATCGGCGCATATTAAGAAGCTGAGCGCGAAATCAAAAGCGCTGACTTCCTTGCAGATTCTGGAGCAGTTCGTCGCGCAGGCCACCGTGAACGACCCGCTGGAACAGGAAGCCAAGGTGGTCCGGCAAGTGTTGCGCAGCGATATTCTGCTGTACATCATCGATGTGCGCGAGCCTTTCCTGGAAAAATACCGCCTGGAATTGGAAATTCTTACGCAAGCGGGAAAACCGGTTATCCCGGTGTTCAACTTTATCGCCGGGCATGACCATGCGCTGGCTAAGTGGCGCGAACATCTGGCGGCTTTCCACATGCATGCGACGCTGGAATTCGATACCGTGGCGTTTTCGTTCGAAGCGGAAAAACGCTTGTACCAGAAAATGCAAACGCTGGTGGAATCCCATTACGACCGGTTGCAGAAACTGATCGATTACCGCGCCAAATTATGGAACCAGCTTTGCTTGTCGGGCGCCAAGCGGGTTGCCGAGTTGATCGTTAACGTGGCTTGCTACCGTGAAAGCAAAGGAACACAAAGCAATTCGATTGCGCATTCTCTGATTGAAGACCGCTTGCACGACTTTGTGCGCAAAGCTGAGCAGAGCTGCCTGCACGATTTGCTGGCCATTTTCAATTTCTCGGAAAAAGACGTCGCCATCCAGAAAATTCCGGTCAGCAATGGCCAGTGGCAGTTGGATATTTTCGCGCCTGGCATCCTCAAAGCGTATGGGCTGGATCTCGGCAGCGCCGCGGCCAAAGGCGCAGCGGCCGGTGCCGGGATCGATTTGATGGTCGGCGGCATGAGCTTGGGCGCAGCCAGCGCATTGGGCGCTCTCGCCGGTGCCGGTTGGTCGACGTTCAAACGCTATGGCGATGAAATCAAGGCAACGGTCAAAGGTACTCAATGGCAGTGCGCCGACGAAACCACACTGCAAATTCTGTATCTGCGCCAGAAACATCTGCTTAAAAAACTGATGCATCGCGGTCATGCGGCGCAGGATACGGTGCACGTGGATAAAGCCGACAACGAAAAATTGCCTGCCAATTGGAGCAAACTGACCAGCGCGTTACGCCAGAACCCCGCTTGGCAAGAACCTTCCGCCGCACGCAACAGCAATCAGCAGTACCAGGAGATAGAGGCGAAGCTGGTGGAAGCGTTGCTGGAAAATTAAGGAAGCTCCGAAAAACTACTACGTCGGTCATGCGGTGTTGAAATCAGACTCGAAATGCTTATTTACACCTCGTAAACTGCGCTTTCTCGCCTGATTTCGCTTTGTATCGGCTGTTTCAAAAACGTTCTTCAACGACCTGTTAAGCCGAAGAGCTCCTACCGGCGCTATTTTTGGGTAAAAACCGTTCAAGAATCCGGATCAATTGATCGGGATCGAAAGGTTTGGGCAAGTAAGCATTCATACCTATTCTTATCAATTCTTGCGGATCGTGCTGCATGATGTTGGCGGTCAGTGCGATGATCGGAATTTCATTGAGATGCAGGTCTTGGCGGATACGCCGGGTGGCTTCCAGACCATCCATCTCCGGCATTTGCAGGTCCATGAAAATCAGATCGAACGGCGCTTCGGTTGTTTTGAGCAAGTCCAGGCATTCCACACCGTTTTGCGCCAGACTCACGGCGATTCCCAAATTGTTCAGCAATTCGGTGATCAGCATTTGATTGAATTCATTGTCTTCCACGACGAGGATATGAGCACCGGGGAATTGTTTCTGAACCGGAATCGCCGGTTGATCCGCTTGACCGGCCTTGCTTGCGTCGAACAGCGAGGTCACCGTATCAAGCAGATTGAGCGGCGTAAACGGTTTTATGAGCACGCTGATCGCGCTGTTGGCTTCAAACTGATCGGTAAATGCCGGATCCATATTGTTGCTGATCACTATAATTTTGGGGCGGCGCGCAACAGGGAACGCGGCTTCGATAGCTTGAATCGTCTCGCGGTAACGCGTATCGGCCAAGCGCGTCATCAGCAGCAGCAAATCGAACGGCACCTGGCTGGGATCGGCAAACATTCTGACCGATGCCGTGCCGTTATCGACAGCCACCGCGCTCCAGCCCATGGATTGCACAATTTCCGTGACGGCTGCGCGCGTAACCGCGTGGTCGTCGATGATCATAACTTTGAGTGTTTGCAGATTGGCGGGAATGGCCACCCACGGTTCTCCATGCTGGTTTTTACGCTGCAATTTGACCGTGCAGTGGAACTTGCTGCCTACGCCATGTTCGCTTTCGGCGACGATATTGCCGCCCATTTGCTGCGCCAGGCGGTGGGAAATGGATAAGCCCAGACCGGTGCCGCCGAAACGCCGCGTGATGGACGAATCGGCCTGCGCGAACGCCTGAAAAAGGTGCGCCATTTGGTCGCCGGTCATGCCGATGCCGCTGTCGGTTATGCTGAAAATCAACGTGGTGCTTTCGGCGTCACCGGTGGAATCGGCTGCAATGCGGATAATCACTTCGCCGCGGTCGGTGAACTTGATCGCATTATTGGTGAGATTGACGAAAATCTGACTGAGTCTGAGCGGGTCGCCGACAAAATGCCTCGGTACATCGGGTTCGACATAAAAAAGCACGTCGACTGTTTTGTCCTTGGCCGCTATCGAAGCGATCGCCGACAGATTTTCCAGAATCGTGTTGAGATCGAAAGCGATATGATCCAATTCGATTTTGTTGGCCTCTATTTTGGAATAATCCAGAATATCGTTGATCACCCCCAACAAAATGTTGGACGAGCCTTCGATGTTGCGCAGGTAAGCGCTTTGCCGCGCATCCAGACTGGTTTTGCCTAATAGATACGCCATCCCCAGTACGGCATTCATCGGCGTGCGGATTTCATGCGACATCATCGCCAGGAAGCGGGTTTTGGCGTTGCTGGCCGCTTCCGCCTGCTGGCGCGCCTCAATCAGCATGACTTCGCGCTCTTTGCGTTCGGTGATGTCCTGATGTGTGCCGAACATCATCAGCGGTTTGCCGTCCGCGGTCCAGCTCAATACCTTGCCGCGATCCAGCACCCAGATCCAATGTCCCGCTTTATGCCGCATGCGCGCCTCGTATTCGTAATAAGGGATCTTGCCGGCGAAGTGGTCTTTGAGCTGTGTTTCGGATTGTTTCAAATCGTCCGGATGCGCATATTTAAGCCAGGTCTCGATAGATGTCGGAGCCAGCTCGTCGAGGGTGTAGCCGATGATTTCAGCCCAGCGCGAATTGAAAATGACTTGCCCGCTTTGCACATTCCATTCCCAGGTGCCGATGTGTGTTCCCTCGATGATGTTGGATAGGCGCAAGCGCTGATATTCCAATTCCTTTTCATGCTGCTTGCGTACGGTGATGTCACGCGATGAGGCGTAAATCAGTTTTCTGCCGGAGATTTCCAGTCTTCTGGCATTGATCTCGACATCGAAAACCGTGCCGTCCTTACGCCGGTGCAGCGTTTCGAACACGCGCGGAGTTGTCGAGACTTCGCGCACTGCGGCGATCAACTTTTCCCTGGGAATCATGGCGTCCCAGTCCATCACGTTCAGCCGGGCGGTTTCCTCGTTGGAATAGCCGAGCATCTTGGCGAATGCGTGGCTGAATTCCACCACGTTGCCATCTTCATCCAAGATATGTACGCCGTCGCTGGCGAACTCCAATAAAGCGGAGAATTTCAACGAAATGTTTTTCAGTTCGGTAATATCGTTGGCGTAGCCATTCCAGATGATACTGCCGTCAGTTTGTTTTTCCGGTTTCGAATGCGCGTGTATCCAGCGGATCTCATTTTCCTGGATCATAATCCGGAAATCTGCGTGCCAGTCGTTTCCAGTGCTGGCGGATTCTCGGATCGACCGATTGAATGTTTCAAGGTCTTCGGGATGAACAAGGGAAAAAATGGCGGATGCATCGGTGGCGACGCTTTCGGGCGATACGCCGAGGATTTCCGTTATTCCGTTGCTGGCATATGGTACACAATGGCGTCCGTCGGGAAATAGCTGGAATTGATAAATGAAACCGGGAATGCTATTGGACAGGTTTTCAAGAAATTTATGGCTCTTGATGAGTTGCGTTTCCAGACTCTTGCGCACCGTAATGTCGACTAAGGTAATCAAGTGGTGGTGCCTGGCCGATGTAAACGAATCCAGCGATGATGCGGTGGCGATCACGCTGCGCGGGGAGCCGTCTTTACTGCGAATGACGACGTCGAGCGGCTCAAAGTTTGTATGGTCCCTGAGTGATTTTTCCAGATGTTCGCGCCAGGTGGTCTCCACCTGCTGGCGATAAGCCGGATCCGGGTATGCTTTGGGCCACCATTCCGCCAATGTCGGGATATCGTCCAAGGTATAACCGAATGTCTGAATGAACGCTTTGTTCAGGAAAACGATATTGTGTTGATCATCGTTAATCGCTTTGGGTATCGGCGATGAATCGATGATCGCGTAAAGCCTGGCTTCGCTTTTCCGCAGCTCTGCTTCCACTCGACTGCGCTCGGTGAACAGGATGCTGACAAATTGCGCCGTAAGCGAAATGCCGAGGATGAAGATGTTCATGTCGAAGATGTGCGGACTTTCATCTACGACAAAAGGGCCGAATTTGCGTGCCGTTTCAAACAGTGCCAACACGGTGATGCCGCTGCATATCAGCGATACAACGGCCAATCCGCTTTTTATCGCAATCCACAGCAGCAGCGGCACATAGATCACCAGTGCAAGGGAAATACCGCTGAAAGCGGAATTGCCAAATACCAGCCAGGTAGCCGGTAGCATCAGAACTATCGGCACGATGGCAGGGCGCATGGATTGCCGGATACCGGCGATCCCGCCGGGTGAAGAAAACGCAATCAGCAGAAACGGCGTTACCAGAAATTGCCCCAGACTGTTGCCGAACCACCAGTAAAGCCAGGATTGGAAATAGTTTTGCGGTTCCTGGATGACATTGAAGAATAGCAGCGTGATCGTTCCGAAGGTGGCGCTGAACGGCTGGAGGACCAGAAAAATCATGCCGGTCAGGCGGCTGAAGTCATGCACGCTGTTAAGTGTTGAATCCAGTTTCCAATGTTTGAATAAAATGGCTGCAATCACCGCTTCGATGCTGTTGATCGCGGAAATCGCGAGCGCCGGCAGGAATTCCAGTCCGCTGCTGAGTGCCAGCGCCAGCTGCCCCAGGAAAACACCCGGCCAGACTTTGCGCCCGAGTAAAATAGCGGCAGCCAGCGCGATGCCCTCGGCGACGAAAAAAACCGGCGTGACAATAACGTGCGAAACGGAGATCAGAAAGCTGATGTGGCCAAACACAAAATATAAACCAGCTAACGCGAGGAGCTGAAGAATGTAACGGCGCAAGGCGGGCGGCTGATTGTTACTTAGCATGAAAGGGCAGGAAATCGATCGAGTGAGCGTTAATGCAGATGGCGGTTAAACATGGCTGAATGTGGCATAAAGTAGAGATTAGCATGATGAAGATTAAAACAAAATGTTCTGCCGGTAATTGTTAATCAACGTGAGAAAGCACTCAACGGCTGCGAAAAACGGTTTTTGACATTTTGTTGGATCTCACGCGTTGAACGGTTTACGCGGGAAATTGTTCAACCGCCGGTAGAACCACTGTTTGCAGTATTCAACCGCGAGCAGATAAGCACAGATGAGAACGGTCAATAACCCGAAAAACAGCGTCGGCAGCGGCGTGAAGCCGAGATATTCCGCCAGCGGACTCAGCGGGAGCAGCATGGCGATCGCCACAATGCTCAGCGAAGTAACGGTCAGCCAGCGGTTCGGATGGCTGGAGAAAGGATTGCGCCGCGTCCGGATGATGAAAATAACCAGCACTTGCGTGGCGATCGATTCGACAAACCAGCCGGTGCGGAACAGGGTTTCATCGGCGTCGAATACGGCGATGAGCAAATAAAAAGTAACGAAATCGAATAGTGAGCTGATCGGGCCGATGGTCATCATGAAATTGCGGATGAAATTCATGTCCCACTGACTCGGCTGCGCCAGATCTTCCCGGTCGACATTGTCCATCGGCAAGGTGATTTCAGACAGATCGTACAGTAAATTGTTTAACAGAATTTGCAACGGCAACAGCGGCAGAAACGGCAAAAAAAGTGTCGACGCGGCCATGCTGAACATATTGCCGAAGTTCGAGCTGGTCGCCATCATGATGTATTTCATCACGTTGCCAAAGGTGCGCCGCCCTTCGATGACGCCGGCGTGCAGTACTTTGAGATCGTGCTCCAGCATGATCATGGCGGCTGCTTGCTTGGCCACGTCCACCGCGCCGGCGACCGAAATGCCGATGTCGGCGGTATGCAGCGAAGGGGCATCGTTGATGCCGTCGCCGAGATAGCCCACGACATGCTTGCGCGCTTTCAGCGCCAAGAGCACCCGGTTCTTTTGCGCCGGATTGACGCGGCAAAACAGATTGACTTCTTCCACGCGTGCAAGCAATGCATCGTCCTGCATGGCGGCGATTTCTTTTCCGGTCAGCACGCCGGTGACGGGCAAATTCAACTGATTGCATACATGACGCGTGACCAGTTCGTTATCTCCTGTGAGGATTTTCACTTGCACGCCGCTCGCTTGCAGCGCGGCCAGGACCGGGCCGGCGCTGACTTTGGGCGGATCCAGAAAAGCCGCAAAACCGCAGAACACCAACTCACTTTCATCGGTGACGACGGCATAGGCATGATCCGGCGCCACCTTGCGCCAGGCAATGCCGAGTACCCGGAAACCGTCGGTTCCCAATTGATCGAGCAGCCGGTTGATCGATTGCAGCGCGGTTTCATCCAGGGGAGCAACGGCACCAGTTTCATCTTCATACTGGGTGCAAAGACCGAGAATATCTTCGGGCGCGCCTTTGACCGCCAACATACGGGTTTCTGCGCGCTCCACCAGCACCGATACGCGGCGGCGCTCGAAATCAAACGGTACTTCGTCGATTTTTTTCCAGCCGGCGGCGGCGATTTCACGGTGTAGCAGAATGGCGTCGTCCAACGGACTTTTCAGTCCGCTTTCAAAATAACTGTTGAGATAGGCGAGCTCCAAGACGCGCTGCGTTTCCCGGCCTTGGGCGTTGACATGGCGTTCCAGGCGGATTTTCGCTTCCGTCAGCGTGCCGGTTTTATCGGTGCAGAGAATATCCATCGCGCCCATGTCTTGGATCGCCGACAACCGTTTGACAATGACTTTTAGAGCGGCCATGCGCAGCGCGCCGCGGGTCAGCGTGACCGATACCACCATGGGCAATAATTCGGGCGTCAAACCAACCGCCAGTGCCACGGCAAACAAGAACGAGTCGAGCAAGGGACGATGCAGCACAACATTGACCAGCAAGGTGAACAGAACCAGCAGAAAAGTAAAACGCATGATCAGCATGCCGAATTGGCGGATGCCGAGTTCAAACGCGGTGGGCGGCGGTTTCTTTTCCAAGCTGCCGGCGATTTGTCCGAGCGCGGTCGCCTGGCCGGTGCGGGTAATGCGCATCCGGGCGGAACCGCTGATCACGGTGCTGCCCATGAATACCGCGGATTTTGCTTCGATATCCCACGGATCGGGATCCGCCGGAGTTTCCGCATATTTCTCGACCGGATAGGGTTCTCCGGTCAGTTGCGATTGGTTGATGAAGAGATCTTTCGCGTCGAGCAGTTGACCGTCCGCCGGGATCAGGTCTCCAGCCGACAAGTAGACAGTGTCGCCCGGCACCAGCCGGGTCACCGGAATCTCGGATAATTCGCCGTCACGCAGCACGGTCGCGGTAACGGCGACTTGCGCCGCTAATTTTGCCGCCGACCGGCCGGCACGGTATTCCTGAATGAAATCCAGTGTGACACTTAGCAGAATGATGACACCGATGATCAACGCGCTGATCTCGTCGCCATTCAGCGCGGATATGGTGATGGCAATCAGCAGCACCAAGACCAGCGGATTATAAAAATGCGCGAGAAACTGCATCAGGACGGAGCGCTGTCTGACGGGCTTGACTTCGTTTACGCCGTGTTGCTTCAAGCGGATCGCTGCTTCAGCGCTGCTTAAACCGGTATCTGTCGGATCGTTAACCATTTTATCTCGAGCCGTGCATGTTCCGATCGATTATAGCGGCTTTGCGATCGTTTGATGATCCGGTTATGAAACACATCCCGGAACAAATAAATAGCACCTTTTGATTGCTCTGATCAGGTAATCAAAAGAATGGTTTTGCTGCTATTCTCGGGACTCGATACGGCGCTTTATTGTCGTTTCATCCCAAGGCAAGCGGTATAATTTGCGGATATTTCCCGATAATTGATTTACAGGGATATTACCGGGCGGTGCGTGAGATGACCGGTAAATTCCGTGTGGAACCAATTATTCATGCGGTTATCTCAGGTTTATGCTTTATTTGATACTGATTACTGTCTTTGCCGCGCTTATCGTGGGACCTTCCTACTGGGTTAAGCATACCCTGGAAAAATACAGTCATCCCGATGACCGTTATCCGGGCACAGGTGCCGAACTGGCGCGCATTCTGCTGGATTGGGCCAATTTACAGTCAGTGACGGTTGAAGTGTCGGAACAGGGCGATCACTATGATCCGATAGCAAAAGCGGTGCGCCTGACAGCGGATAAATTTAACGGCAAATCGCTAACCGCGATTACAGTGGCGGCGCATGAAGTCGGGCACGCCATTCAGGATCGGGATGGTTATGTGCCGCTGAAGTTGCGAACGCGCTTGGTTCAGATAGCAGCTCCGGCGGAGAAATTGGGTGCGGCGATTTTGATGATTGCGCCTGTCATCACGGTTGCGACGCGTGCGCCGGTTGCGGGTGCTTTGTTTGTTGCGGGCGGTCTGTTAACACTGGGAACCGCGGCGGTTATTCATATGATCACGCTACCGATGGAGCTGCATGCCAGTTTTTCGCGCGCATTGCCGATGCTGGAACAAGGCAAGTATCTTATCCCAGGGGATGAGCCGCATGCGCGCAGGATTTTGCGTGCCGCAGCGTGGACGTATGTTGCCGCTTCACTGATGACGCTGCTCAATATCGGCCGCTGGTGGGCGATTTTGCGGCGCTAGGAAACTTGGGGAAGGCGGACAGCCGATGTTGGCCAGAAAAAATCGAGCGAAAAATGCAATTGGCAATGATAGAAGCGCATTCTGGGTCTCATTTCAAGGTAACATGGCGGCGAATGCAGCAGTTCTTAAGCGCTTTTTTGATTGCGGAGAAGCGGTAAAATCTTCCTTGTTTGTGATAGTTGCCTTCTTGACCCTGTCAAATAAGCAACTTACCATGTAAAGCTCAATGTGAATTTAGTGGCGTATCTGTAGGGAATCAAAAATCTTTTTTGTTAAGGAACGAATATGATGCATTTGTTTGAGCAACAAAAGGCAAAAGCCATGCGTGGCTTTACACTGCTCGAATTACTCGTGGTGATGGTGATCATCGGTTTGCTGGCTGCCTATGTCGGGCCTAAGTATTTTTCTCAAGTCGGCAAGTCGGAAATTAAAATGGCGCAAGCGCAAATCGATGCGCTGGAAAAGGCATTGCATCAATACCGCTTGGATGTGGGAACCTACCCGGCAACTGAGCAAGGCTTGGCCGCGCTGGTCAATCGCCCGAGCAACGAAGCGCGCTGGCAAGGCCCGTATTTATCCAAACTGCCGCCAGCCGACCCGTGGGGGCGCCCGTATGTGTACAAATATCCCGGTGAACGCGCCGAGTTTGATTTGCTGTCTTATGGCAAGGATGGACAGCCGGGCGGTGAAGGCGAGGCGGCTGACATAACGAACTGGTAAACGCCCGCGATGCGTTACGAAGTGAAAGCCGTGATGTCCGGGCAAGGCACCGTGCATCTTGAGCTGGAAGCGAACAGTGAGGAGGAAGCCCGCCGTCAGGTGACTGAACAAGGCGGTATGGTGCTAAGCATACGTCGCAGCTTCTCGGGTTTTTCGCTGAAAGCGAAGAGCCATTTTCCGCTGGTTCACTTCAGCCAGGAATTGCTGTCGTTACAAACTGCGGGCTTGAGTTTGGTGGAAAGCATCGAAACGCTGCTGGAAAAAGAACAGGACGGCGGTAACCGCAAAATTATCCAGACTATCCTCGACAGATTATATGAAGGGGTAACGTTCTCGCAAGCGCTGGAGGAATTTCCGCAAGCATTTCCGCCGCTCTACATCGCTACGGTTCGCGCCAGTGAACGCACCGGCGATCTGGCCGAGGCACTGACACGCTTTATCACTTACCAGACGCAGATGGATTTTGTGCGTAAGAAGTTGGTCGGCGCATCGATTTATCCGGTGTTGTTATTGGTCATCGGCTTTCTGGTCTCTATTTTTCTGATGGTTTTTGTGGTGCCGAAATTCAGCGCTATTTATGACGATATGGGCAGCGATTTGCCGTGGCTGTCGTTGCTGCTGATTAAATGGGGGCATTTTGTGCATGAGCGCGGCTGGGAATTGGCTATTGCCGCTGTAGCCATGCTGGTTGCGGCAGGATACACAGTGAGCCGGCAGACCTTTCGCGCCAATATGCTGCAATTATTATGGCGTATTCCGGCGATCGGTGAACACATGCGCGTTTATCAATTGGCGCGTTTTTACAAAACGCTGGGTATGCTGTTACGTGGCGGCATACCGATCACGCAAGCGCTGGACATGGTCAGCGGGCTGCTGCAAGTGCATTTCCGGCCCAAAGTCGCTGCCGCTGCTAAACATATCCGTGAAGGTAAAACGATTTCCACTGCGATGGAAGTAGAGGGATTGACAACCGCGGTAGGCAATCGCATGCTCCGCGTCGGCGAAAGAACCGGATTGATGGGCGATATGATGGAACGGATCGGCAATTTTCACGACGAGGAAATCGCCCGTTGGGTTGAGTGGACAACCAAATTGATTGAACCGCTGCTGATGGCGGTTATCGGTATCGTGATTGGCGGAATTATTATTCTCATGTATATGCCCATATTCGAATTGGCAGGAAGTATCAATTGATGGAAGCGGCTATGCAATCCGAAAGCAAGCCGCCGATGGATATCGGCCATCTGGCTGCGGCACGGCAAAAAGCCTTCGAGCAGGGTGTTTCCGTTATCCAGATCCTGGAAGAAAAAGGCGCTTATACACCCGACGAACTCATCCAGCAGCTCGGACAGCTGTTACATATGCCGGTACTGGATATGAAAGCGATCCATGCGCTCAGTCCCGCTTTCGATATCCTGCCGTTCGGCGAAGCCATGATGCATGAATGCGCGTTATTCCGTCACGAGCGGAACTATCTGTTTGCCGTCAGCAACCCATTTTCCAGCAAATTGCGCGCATGGGCGGAAGAGCGTTTTGACGTTGCGGTGTCGTGGTACCTGGTGCATCCGGCCGACCTGAGCGCTTTTTTCACGCAGCAGGAAAAAACCATGCGCGCCATGGATCAGGTGCTGCCTTCCACCGAACTGGATAAAATCCAAAGCGGCATCGAAGATTTATCGTTAAAGAGCATCAACGAAGGCACCAGCCAGGTGGTGCGGCTGGTGCACTCCACGTTGTACGACGCGCATAAATCGCAGGCTAGCGATATTCACCTGGAAATGACCGCGAATGCCTTGTCGATAAAATACCGCATCGATGGCGTATTGAGTTCGATCGGTGTGATTCAAGGCGCCGATCTGGCCGAGCAAGTCATCTCGCGTATCAAGGTGATGTCCGAGCTGGATATTGCCGAACGCCGCGTACCGCAGGACGGGCGCTTCAAGATTTCCATCCAGGGGCGCGAGATCGATTTCCGCGTTTCGATCATGCCGAGCATTTTCGGCGAAGACGCCGTGTTGCGTATTCTCGACCGCCAAGCGCTATCCGATCATATCGAGGGATTGACCCTGAATCAGCTCGGTTTCAGCCAGGCTGCAATCGCCAGCATCCGCCGCTTGAGTTCGGAACCCTACGGCATGCTGCTGGTTACCGGTCCGACCGGCAGCGGTAAAACGACTTCGTTGTACGCCGCGATTTCCGAAGTCAATCGAGGCGACGACAAAATCATCACGATCGAAGATCCGATCGAGTATCAGCTTCCGGGTGTGTTGCAAATTCCGGTGAATGAGAAAAAAGGATTGACCTTCGCGCGCGGCTTGCGCTCGATCCTGCGGCACGATCCGGACAAAATCATGGTCGGCGAGATCCGCGATGCCGAGACGGCGCAAATAGCCATTCAGGCGGCGTTGACCGGTCACTTGGTTTTTACCACGGTGCACGCCAATAACGTATTCGATGTCATCGGCCGGTTCGCGCATATGGGCGTGGATCCTTACAGTTTCGTATCCGCCCTGAACGGGATTCTGGCGCAGCGCCTGGTGCGCTTGTTATGCCCGCATTGCGCGGTCGATGAGCGCCCGGATGAAAAGGTGATCGAAGAATCCGGAATTTCTTTGGACGATGCAAACCATTTCAACTTCCGCAGTGGAAAAGGCTGCGGCCAATGCCGTGGCAGCGGGTACCGGGGAAGGAACGCCATCGCCGAGATTCTGCTGTTGAACGATGAAATTCGCGAGCTGATCGTTGCTCAGGAACCGATACGCCGCATCAAAGAAGCGGCCCGGAAAAACGGTACGCGCTTTCTGCGCGAGGCGGCTTTGGATATGGTCAAACAAGGATTAACCAGCTTGGAGGAGGCCAATCGTGTCACCATTGTGGCGTGATCAGCTGCAAGTTTTTCTGGCACCCGGGCAAATCGGCTGGGTTCGTACCACGCGCGGCTTCAAGCCGGTGCAGGTGGCCAAAGTCACAGTGCAGTGTGAGCCTGTGCAAGGCGCATCGGTTTGGCAGGCAGCGCTGCAGCAACTGGAAAAACACCTGATCGATGTATCCGGCACCAATTTATCGATCACTTTATCCAATCACTTTGTGCGTTATGTGACGCTGCCGCCGCAAGCGGAAATCATGACACCGGAGGAAGTGAATTCGTATGCCGCTTTTCGCATGCGCGAAGTTTATGCCGAGCGCGTTGATGTCTGGGTGCTCAGCGTCAGTGAATGGAGTCCGTTGACTGGTGCAGTGTGCGCGGCGATTCCGTGCGATCTGATGACGGCGCTGGAAAAAACGGCTGCGCGGTTGAGTTGCACGCTCACAGAAGTCGAACCTTATTTCGCATCCGTTTACGATCGTTGGCAAAATTTGCTGAATAGCGATAAAACCTATTGTGCGGTGGTGGAGACCGGACGGATGTGCATTTCCACCCAGATTGACGGCGTCTGGCACAGCATCCGCAATCAGCGCATTGTGCACGGGGTCGCGGATGAGTTGCTCGCTGCGCTGGACCAGGAAGCCGTTTTGTCCGGCAATAAAGCGACGCTTGAACAGGTTTTTCTATTCGCGCCGCAGCATCCGGATTTGGCGCTGCCACAGAACTGCGGCTGGCTTATCGTTCCGCTGCCGGCGGGAAAGATACCGGCGCCGGCGCACTATCCATCTGCGCAGATGGATGACAACAGGTTGAATCATGCCGCGCTTGAAGCTTAAGTTTCCCGATCGCGGTCAAGCGGCCCCGCATATCGATTTTGCGCTGCTGCTGATCGGTTTGCTGGTGCTGGCCGGGGTATTTTGGCAATACCGGCAAGTAACGGAAGAAGTGAATTATTGGACGAATCGCGTCGAGCGCCTGGAAAAACAACAGCAGCAAAAAGCCGCGCCACGTTTCCGGGCGGCTCCGCGGGTGAAAGAATACAGCCAGGAAATCCGCAAGGAAATCACGCAAGCCAATGCGATATTGGATCAAATCAATTTGCCTTGGGAAACTTTGTTCGATGCCATCGAGCACGCGGCGACCGAGCAAATCGCCTTATTATCCTTGCAACCGAACGTGGGCAACCGCACCTTGCGCATCAGTGGTGAAGCCAAAAGCATGGCCGAACTGCTCGATTTCGTCGAAGCGCTGGAACGTGAATTGGTTTTTGAGAATGTACATTTGTTAAACTATAAAATTAAACAAGATAGCCCGCACCGGCCGATCATTTTTCTTCTGACCGCAGCATGGATGCAAGTTTCTTGAAGACCGCAGCACTTCAAACTCAGCTTGATCGATGGATGCTGCAACTACGTTGGCAGGCGGGCCGTCTCGGTGTTATCGGGAAAACCGGTTTAGGTTTCATTGTGGTAACTACGATCTATTTTTTCTCGGCGCTTTTACCGCAACAATCCGATTTGCAGAAATTGAAAGAACGCGCTGAGACGCTGCAAATGCAGGAGCAGGCAAAGCAAAATCAAGGCGAGATGGAAAGCGGGAAAAAATTAAGCGGTGATCAGGCGCTGCAAGTGTTTTACGATTTCTTTCCGCGCATCGATTCGTCGCCCTTCTGGATTCGCGAGCTGGTGCAGTTGGCCAAGAAACACGACGTGGAACTCAACAGTAGTGAATACCGCTTGGTTAATGAAAATGACGCGCGCTTGGCGCGCTACGAAATGATCTTGCCAGTAAAAGGCCGCTATCCGCAGATTCGCGCGTTCATGGCGGCGGCGTTAGAGACTGTTCCCGCCATGGCCATTTCCGCAATTGCGCTTAAGCGCGAAAACATCACGTCCGACAGACTTGAAGTTCGTCTTGAAATTAATCTGTACTTAAACAAATAAGCAATGGATCAGGCTGAGAAAAAGCGGAAATTGATTTTGGGCGGCGCATTGATCGCAACGTTAATCGCCGTGGCGCTGGTTGAAGAAGAGGAAGACGCTGCGACCGGTATCGTAGAAACCGTGCAACCGGCAAAGACGGCAAGCAATAGCCGGGATCGGGCGAGAAATCAAGAAAGCGGCCCGGAGCTGCTGGATGTCGGTAAACTGGGGCAAAGAAAATTCAGTCCGCTGGCGGGTGAGCTGTTTGCATCGACAACCTGGGCGCCGAAACAACCGCAAGTCAGTTTGGAAGAACAAATCGCGCGGGCGGAACAGGCCAAGAAAGCCGCTCCGCCGCCTGCGCCAACCGCACCGCCGCTACAATTCAAGTACAGCGGCAAGGCGGTTACCGACAATGAAACCTGGGTCTTCTTGTCGCAATCGGGAGAAAATCACATCACCAAGGTGGGCGGAAAAATTAACAGTCAATACCGGCTGGATTCGATCAATGACAGCACGGTTACCGTCACGTATCTACCGCTCAATATAAAGCAGACGCTCACTATCAACAACAAGATCGCAGGAACGTTCCGATGAAAAGCTGGAGAATCGTTGTTTTTATCATTTTGCTTGTGTCGATGTCAGGGTGCGCAATCAGTAACAAAACATTCTTTACCCGGAATTATGCGTTTGATGAAGGAAAAAAGCTGATCGAGCAAGGTCAACTGGAGCGAGGTCTGGCGAAGTTGGAGCAAGCGCAACGTGAAGAGCCTGACAATCAGGAAATTCAAACAGTATCGCTACGGCTGCGCGAAGAAACGATTGCCAAGCTGCTCTTTGAAGCTGATAACATTAGATTTTCCGGTGATTTGGAGCGTGCGGTGCAAGCTTATCAGCGTGTTCTAAATCTTTATCCCTTCAATGAACGCGCCAAAGCAGGCATCGAATCAATCGAGATTGAACGCCGTCATATCGCTAAAGTTGAAACTGCAAAAGCACTGCTGGAGCGCGGTGACGTTACGCAAGCGGAAACACTCGTGCGCGCCGTATTACAAGAAAATTCCCAGCAATCCCATGCACGCCAGTTGATCTCAGAAATCAATTTGCGATTATCCCGGCCCGAAGTGACTGATTTGGCATTGGAGTCCGCTTTCAAAAAAGCGGTCACAATGGAATTCAAGGATACCGACTTGAAATCAGTATTTGAGCTGATGTCCCGCACGGCGGGTATTAATTTTGTGTTCGACAAGGATATTCGCCAAGAAACGAAAATATCCATTTTTGTCCGGCAGAATACCATCGAAGATATTCTTAAACTAATTCTGACTACCAATCAGCTTGCTTATAAGGTGTTGAACAGTAATTCATTATTGATTTATCCGAATACACCGGCGAAACAAAAAGATTATCAAGAATTAGTCGTGAAAAGTTTTCAAGTGGCGCATACCGATGTCAAACAAATGGTCGCCATGATCAGAGGTATCGTCAAGGCCAAGGATATCTATGTCAACGAGCAACTTAATTTGTTCATCATGCGTGATACGCTTGAGGCGATTCGCTTAACCGAAAGGCTGGTGAGCTTAAACGATTACGCTGAGCCGGAGGTCATGCTCGAAGTCATGATTCTGGATATTGCGCGTACCAACAAATTCTTATTGGGTCCCAATTTTCCTCAATCGCTGCAATTCAACTATGCAGGATCTGCGGTTGCTGGGGCCGCTCCGGCAGCGCTCTTGAGTAACTTTGGTTTTTCCGGTCTGAAAAGTTTCGGTATGACCAGCCAGGCAAAAATCGATTTCATGCACAATTTATCGACCGGCGATATCCTGGCCAACCCAAGAATTCGCGTTAATAACAAGGAAAAAGCAAAAATCCATGTCGGCACCAAGCAGCCCTTTTTCACAGCTAATGTGCAACCGGGTGTAACGGCAATCGTCACTTCGACACCGACATTTATCGATTTGGGTGTTAAGCTGGACGTTGAACCCCGCATCGGATTGAACGACGATGTGACGCTAAAGGTTACTCTGGAAGTAAGCTCATTGTTAGAGACGATCACCGGTCCAAGCGGAGCGACTGCTCCCCGTGTCGGTACCCGGAATGCCGAAACCATTCTCACGATTAAAGACGGTGAGACACAGGTTATAGCAGGTCTGATTGATAACCGGGAAACAAGAAAAATCGGCGGTCTGGCTGGGTTATTGAATATTCCCGGACTGGATCGACTGACATCCAACCAGGATATCGAGCGTTCAAGAAATGAAGTGGTACTGCTCATTACGCCGCGGATTGTGCGCAATATTCCACGACCGACCAATCTTGAAAGCGAATACCACTTCGGTACCGCCAGCGAAGCAGGTAAATTGCCGGTAGCGATCAAAAAAACGGCAGCGCAATCCTTGTCGATTGCGCCGGTAGGCGGGGCAGGGCGGGGTGCGGCGCCGGTAGATGCTTTTTTCGCTCCTTCGGAAGGCGGGGCGCCACCACCCAATCCATTCGCCAGTGTGGCATCTTCACCATCTTCTTCGCCGGCGCTTACGTTGCAAGCACCGGCCAATGTCGGTTTGGGTAAGGAATTTTCGGTCAGTGTCCGGCTGGTGGGTGCAAAAGCGACCGTCAACAGCGAATTGCAATTAACTTATGAGTCCAGTTCGTTAGAAGCGTTGGACGGCGGTGATAAATCGGGAACGCGCACGATTAAATTAGGCAAGGATCAAGCTTCCGGTTTGGCTGCACAGTTACGTTTCAAGGTGATCGCCGCAAATCCGGGCACGACAGAGATCAATATCCAGAACGCAACTGCGGAAGATATGGAAAATGGTCAAGCGGCGGAAGTGACGTTGCCGCCGCCCGCCAGTATCAGTATCAAATAATCCGGTCATGGCTGTATTCAGAGTTTTTGTGCGGCAGAATGGATTCACGCTGATTGAATTAATGATCGTGGTGGTTATCATGGCTGTTCTGGCGACAGCCGCGTTGCCTCTGCGGGAGCTCATGGTGAAGCGCGAGAAAGAGCAGGAATTGCGCGTTGCTTTGCGGCAGATCCGGTCGGCGATTGACGCATACAAGCAAGCGACGGACGAGGGGCGTATCGCGAAGAAAGCGGATGAGTCCGGCTACCCTCCGAGATTGGAGGAATTATTCATGGGCGTGCCGGATATCAAGAGTCCGGATAAAAAGGTGATTTATTTTATGCGCAGCCTACCCCGCGATCCGATGTTTGTCGAACTGGATGTCGCTGGTGTCACGGCGACTCCGGCTGCGGATACTTGGGGCAAACGCAGTTATGAAAGTCCGTGGGACAGTCCGAAAGAAGGTGATGATGTCTATGACGTTTTTTCACGTTCGGAAGCCATCGGTCTGAACGGCATTCCTTACCGGGAGTGGTGATGAGCATGTCCGGAGCAAGTCAATGTAAAGGTTTTACTTTGATCGAGCTGCTTGTGGTGATGGCGATCATTGCGACTTTGTTAAGCATTGTCGCGCCGAAGTATTTTAATTCCATCGACAAAGCCAAAGAATCGGTTTTGCGCCAGGATCTCGGTGTCATGCGCAATGCCATCGATCAATTTTATTCGGATTTTGGCAAGTATCCCATCGATTTGGCGGAACTGGTCGATAAACGGTATTTGCGCAGCATACCGAAAGATCCTTTTACCGAAAGCGATAAAACCTGGATTGAAATTCCACCTAAAAATGAAACGGAATCGGGCGTTTACGATGTTCAGAGCGGTTATACCGGGCGAGCTTTGGATGGCTCGTATTATCAAGAATGGTAAATAATTTAGGCGTTTTCGCATTGCTAACGCACGAGTAACATGGCACGCGCGGAAAACGGCTTTGTCTATCTTTGGGCCTTGTTTGCCGTAGCATTGGCGGGCATTGTCATGGCCGGCGTCGGTCAAGTATGGCAAGTGAAAGCGCAGCGCGAAAAAGAAGCCCAATTACTATATGTGGGCGAGGAATTTCGCAAAGCGATCATGTCTTATTACAATACAGGCACTAAACAATTTCCCGAAACATTGGAAGAGCTGCTGCAAGATAAACGTTTACCGAACATCAAACGCCATTTGCGAAAAATCTATCAGGATCCGGTAACCAATACGGCCGAATGGGGCCTGATTGAAGAATCTTCACCGGGCAATGACGCGGCATCGAATCCGAACCCGGCATCCGGCAATAATCCAACACCTAATGCAAATCCGGCGGCTGGTAATAATCCGGTACTCAATGCGCAATCAACACCGGGTAGTGGCGCGGTGCCCGGCAGTAATCCGACAACCGGTAATAGTCCCGCGCCCAGCGGCGCAATGCCAAATAGCAGTCCGTTAAGCTCCAATATCGATAAGCGAATTGTCGGGGTATACAGTCTCTCCGAGAGAAAACCGATCAAAAAAGACAAATTTCCCGAACGGTATGCGAAATTTTCGGAAGCAGTGACCTACCGCGATTGGAAGTTTGTCTATAAACCGGGCGATGGGGGTGACTCGCAAAAACCGGCCGCAAACCAAACCAAACCGAGCACCGCACCGGGAACTTCACCGGGCAATTCCCCTTTTGCTCCACAATCTTCCTCGGGAACAAACGCATCGCCTTTTTCTTCGCGACCTTCGTCAATAGGTGGTACCTCACCGTTTGCACCGCAATCTTCTTCAACAACCAATTCCCCAACGCCTTCATCCGGATTTCCGGCAGATTGATAGCTATTTAGTGCATCTATACTAAATTTTAGAGACAAAATATAGTATAGATGCACCAGGAAAAAAGTTATGACTTCCCATTTTCATAAAAGGGGTATAGAGTTAACCTGCTGGTGTATATGGATTTTTGAATCTAAATATACATGAGAGAAAAAATGGTTTGTAATGTCATAAAAATTAATGGTTTTATTATTTATTTTTATGGAATCAATATTGAGAAAGTGAGTGAATAATGAAAACAAAATTTTCACAAACATCCACATTGACCATTTTGCCCATTCCGGAATCTGAAACCCCTGCAACAATGAGTGCTGGTTTGGGATTTCCGGGTTTTACTGCACGTCATAAAAACCAAAATACAAGCTGCTGTATTTAATAAAGCCCTCGTGTTTTAGTCGAGGTCTATATTTACATACTGATAATAAAATGGAGATTATTAAAATGAAATTACATCACTTAGCTTTTGTCGCTACAGCGGCATTATTTTCAAATAATGCAATGTCGTTAGGTACTGCTACGGTTCATCTGGATGGCGGGAATTTTATTCAATCCGGAACGGTGACCAATACGTCAGCCGTAGGCATTGACATTGTTCAAGTCGTTTACGATTTGGGCACGCAGGCCGATGGCATTGCGATTTGGGAGATCAACAGCAGTACAGGCACCCATTCCAATTTCCTGACCGGTAACTGGTACTCAACCGAAACATGGGGCGGTTTGAGTGTCGGTAGCGGCGGAACTTTTAATTTCGGCGGTTTGGATATTGACTTAATCGTGACCGTAGCACCGCCGGATGTGTCCAGCAGCATAATACCTTCACCTGGTGGTCCTAGCCTTGCTAATGCAAGTGTGAGCGTTTACTTCAGCGATGGCTCTTTTGGCACGACAAGTTTGGTGCAACAAGATTGGACTGGTAATCAGGATCTCGTGATCAATGCCGTTCCGGAACCTGAAACCTATGCCATGTTGCTGGCTGGTTTAGGATTGGTGGGTTTTTCCGTTCGCCGCAGACAGCAAAACGCTTAATCTGAAATAGGCTGTAACAAAGGAGTGCTCGTTTATTCGCGCGCTCCTTTTTATTTTCTCAAGCTCAAGCTGGAAATGCGGGTTTCATTTGGCTTCTGTGCTGCGATAAGCCGTCACCTGAATTTCAATCTTCATCCTCGGATCGGATAGTCCCGCCGTCAGCATCATCGCCGACGGTCTGACATCGCCCAGATATTTGCGCATCACCGGCCAGCATTTTTCAAAATCCCCGGTTTCGGGAAACACGTAAGTAACCCGCACCACGTCTTGCATGCTTGAACCTGCCTGCTGTAGCGCCGCCTCGATGTTTCTGAAACATTGCTCCGCCTGCTCCAGTAAATCATCGGAAATGGTCATTGTGCTGTAATCGAAGCCGGTCGTGCCGGATACCAATACCCAGTTATCCGCGACCACTGCGCGCGAGTAGCCGATTTCTTTTTCAAAGGTCGAACCTGAACTGATCAGTTTGCGTGCCATACGATGCTGTGTCCTTATGCTGGTTTAAAAATTTTCGCGTACGATACCACTATAATGACGCAATGAGCCAGATGCAAAGCGAGTTTTGCGTTACGCTTAATTCCAATCCCTGAACAACATGTCCTTTACGTTTTACTGGCACGATTACGAAACCTTCGGCGCCGATCCCAGGCGCGACCGTCCGGCCCAGTTTGCTGGCGTGCGCACTGATGAAGCGCTCAATGAAATCGGCGAACCGCTGGTGATCTACTGCAAACCGGCGCGCGATTATCTGCCGCATCCGGAAGCGTGCCTGCTCACCGGTATCACGCCGCAACTGGCGGATGCACGGGGCTTACCCGAACCGGAATTTATCGCGCGCATCCATGCCGAGCTTGCACAGCCGGGCACGTGCGGCACCGGTTACAATTCGCTGCGTTTCGACGATGAAGTCACCCGTTTCACGCTCTACCGTAATTTCTACGATCCGTACGCGCGCGAATGGCAACAAGGCAATTCGCGCTGGGACATCATCGATCTGGTGCGCATGACGTACGCGCTGCGTCCGGATGGAATCACCTGGCCGCAGCATGAGGATGGGCAACCGAGTTTCAGGCTGGAAGATTTGGTCGCCGCCAACGGTATTCTGCACGAATCCGCACACGACGCTCTGTCCGACGTGCGCGCCACCATCGCTTTGGCACGCCTGCTGCGCACGCAACAACCGCGTTTGTACGATTGGCTCTTGCAGTTGCGCGATAAGCGCAAAGCCGCTGCACAGCTCGATCTCGTCAATCGGCAACCGGTCGTGCACACCACGCGCATGTATCCGGCCAAAGTTGGCTGCACGTCGCTGGTCATGCCGCTGATCACGGAACCGGGCAACAACAACAGCGTATTGGTCTACGACTTGCGCCACGATCCAGAAATGTTTTTATCGCTTGATGCAAACGAACTGAGTCAACTATTGTTTACCCGTAGCGATCAATTGCCGGAAGGCATGCAACGGCTGCCGGTCAAGTCGGTGAAGATCAACAAATGCCCGGCGCTGGCGCCGCGCAATACGCTCGATGATGAGGCCGCCGAACGCATCGCCTTGGATAAGGAGCGGTGCCACCGGCACTGGCAAACATTGTGCGATCACCCCGATTTTTTTCAGCGTGTTGCTGCAGCCTATACCAACCAATCTTTCGAACCGTCTGGCGATGTCGACGTGGCGTTATACGACGGTTTTTTTGATAACGCCGATTCCACAGCGCTAGCGCAAATACGCCGCGCCACACCGCAGCAACTGGCAAATGGGCATTTCGATTTTCATGACCGGCGATTACCTGAACTGCTGTTCCGCTACCGCGCCCGTAACTGGCCGGAAACTCTGACACCGGTAGAAAGGGAGCGATGGGAGCAGATGCGTTTGCAGCGCCTGATGCAAGGTAATGGCGGTGGAAGTATGACGCTGAATGAATTGACAGCAAAAATTACATTACTGCGAGAAACATACAAAACCGATGAGAATGCCCGGAAGATATTGGATGCACTGGAAGCATGGGGCATGGGATTGCCGGGATAATCTTTTTTCATCATTGATAGTCCTTTCTTAGCGATTCCAGTAGCGGCTGCAAAGCAGGAATGTCATCTTGAATAATGCTCCATAGGGTATCGTTGTCGATACCGAGGTAACCGTGAATCAGCCGGTTACGTGTCGCAATGATCATACGCCAGGGGATTTCCGGATGAACTATCCGTACTTCTTCTGGGATGTGTGTGGCTGCTTCGCCGATAAGCTCCAAGTTGCGCAGAGTCGCATCGTAGTTGAGCCCGCTCGCCACGAAAGCAGCCTGATCCAAACCATTGCTATAAGCGAGCACTTTGTGGGCGAAATCGATCATGTCGTCAAGATAGAAACGCCATTCCCGCATCGCTACATCAGACATAGACACGTTCTTTTTCAATAAAAGGACGCAACTCCGGTCGCAATGCTTTCTCGGTAACCAGGTCGACCGGACAACCCAGTAAATCTTCCAAATAGAATTGCACGCCAAAGTAACGCTGTGAAGTCGCGGGACCATCAAAGGCAACCAGGATATCCACATCACTGTTTGCGTTTGCGGTATCGCGCGCTGTCGAGCCGAATAAAGCGAGACGGGTGACGCCGAAACGGTTTTGCAGTTCTGGTTTGCTTTGTGCCAGCAGTGTCAACGCGCGTTGCCGATTCATTATTTCTTGATTTCCGGATGATTGCGGATAAAGGTAGAAAAAGCAGATGCTGTTTCTCAAATTACACGAACAAAATACCCGGAGTCAAACAATCTTTATTAATTTGAGCCTTACCTCAAGTGTGTAGGGTTCATTGCAAAACTGTAAGAAAGTTTATGGGGCCTCTGATCATGCTAAAATCCCGTCGCGTTTCTTGATTTAAAATTCGCCTGGATTTAATTACTTCCCGCCATGAAAAACAATTACCTTGAAAGAATACTGACCGCGCAAGTTTACGATGTCGCGATCGAGAGTCCGCTGGATCTTGTCGCCAATTTGTCGGAGCGTATTCATAACCAGGTGTTGTTGAAACGGGAGGACTTGCAGCAGGTTTTTTCGTTCAAGCTGCGCGGCGCGTATAACAAGATGATCAAATTGCCGCCCGCGGTGCGTAACCGTGGCGTGATCGCGGCTTCGGCAGGGAATCATGCGCAAGGCGTCGCACTGGCGGCGAAGAAGCTCAACTGCTCCGCCACTATCGTGATGCCGGTGACCACGCCGCAAATCAAGGTGAATGCGGTGATGGGGCATGGCGCCACGGTCGCGTTGCATGGCGATTCGTATAACGATGCCTATGAGCACGCCATGCAACTGGCGAAAGAAGAACAAGCCACATTCGTGCACCCGTACGACGACCCGGACGTGATCGCCGGGCAAGGAACGGTCGGCATGGAAATCCTGCGCCAGCATACCGGGCCGATTCACGCCATTTTTGTGCCGATCGGTGGCGGCGGGTTGATCGCCGGGATTGCGGCGTATGTGAAGCGGCTGTACCCGAAAATCAAAATCATCGGCGTCGAGCCGGTCGATGCCGATGCCATGTACCGCTCGCTGCAAAGCGGCCGCCGCGTCAAGCTGGCGCAAGTCGGTTTGTTTGCCGACGGCGTGGCGGTGCGGCATGTCGGCAAGGAAACGTTCCGCTTATGCCGCGAGCTGGTCGACGAGGTGATGCTGGTCGATACCGACGCCATTTGCGCTGCGATCAAGGATGTGTTCGAGGACACGCGCACGATTATGGAACCGTCCGGTGCGTTGTCGATTGCTGGTATCAAAGCTTACGTCGCGCGCGAAAAGATCCAGCATAAAACGCTGATCGCGATCGCATCCGGCGCCAATATGAATTTCGACCGGTTGCGCCACATTTCCGAGCGCGCAGAAATCGGCGAACAACGCGAGGCAGTGATGTCGGTGACGATCCCGGAACAGCCCGGCAGTTTCAAGAAATTCTGCAACTTGCTCGGCGCCAAAAGCATTACCGAATTCAATTACCGTTACTCCGATTCGAAAGTCGCGCATGTGTTCGTCGGTGTGTCGGTGCGCAACCAGGCGGAAACGCAGCAACTGATTAAGGAATTGAAACAAAGTGGCCTCGCTACCGAGGATATGAGCAACAACGAAATGGCCAAGCTGCATGTGCGCCACTTGGTCGGCGGCCATGCACACGCGGTCAAGAACGAAATCGTGTACCGCTTTGAGTTTCCCGACCGTCCCGGCGCGTTGATGAACTTCCTCAACAACATGAGCCACAACTGGAACATCAGCCTGTTTCACTACCGCAACCACGGCGCCGACTACGGCCGTGTACTGATCGGCATCCAGGTGCCGCCGGAGGACAAATCCGCTTTCCGCGCTTTTCTCGACCAACTGGGTTATCGCTATTGGGACGAAACCAAGAATCCGGCGTATAAATTGTTTCTTGGGTGATTCCAAATAATCTAAAAATCTGTTTCAAATGCGGCTTTGTAGATTATAAGTCCGGCTATCCGGTATGCCTGTAAAGTCACAGGTTCGCTCGTTTTCCATGCACGGAAAAATAAACCTCATTTCATCCTACGAAACTGCATAACCCGATTGTAAATGGGCCGCTGCCACGTGGACAGTATCCGTTATTCATACGGAATTCTGTGACAATATGCCGCATTGACGCCGTTGGCACGCCCGCATAACAATGCAGGGGAGCGAATGTGTGAATAATCATCATATCCGGTTGAAATTCTCGCCCCTCTATAGCGGTAATCCTGATGCGATATCAGCGGCCAGTGAATTTCATTCAACCTCATCAAACAATAACTGCGGACTACCTTGAATTTGCTCGATCATAAGGTTATACAAAGCTTTTATCTGGTGGCGGGTGATTACACGGTATTCGTCGGTGGAAGTGATTACGCCAGCCAATTTGTTGCGCCTAAGAGTCTGGGCATCAGCGGCACCCTTTCGGTAGTTTCGGCGGTTCCGGAACCGGAGTCTTATGCCATGTTGCTGGCTGGTCAGACTGCACGGCCAGTACATTTCATAATTCAACAAAGAGTTACGAAGAGAAATAGCAATATCGTGATTGGTTGTTAAATTCGTTCGCATAAACCTGCTCGATTGTTAAAAGGGATTGTTTTCCAGGTCTTATTCTGTCTTTGGTCACGGCCGTTGGCGGTTAAGCTATCGCTCAACATTCGATTGACCGGATGCCGCTTGTCTTTGAAAAGAGAAGACATTCAGAGCATTTGATTGAAAGCTGGAGAACACGATGGCAGGCAATTTTTCTAAATTTGAATTGACGGGCGGTTTGGTTGCGTTGGGTAAAAAATTACCGGTGATCGCCGCACCGGCGCGGAAAAATACCCCTAAAGGCATTCCGCTGCTCAGCCATAGCTGGGTGCTGGGCGGTCTTGTGATGTTTTTTTCCGCGCTGGCGCTGCTGACGGCGGTGACCGGTGCGCAGCAGGCCAGGCGCGGCGCAATTTATCCGGAACTCGCCGCGCAATTGCAAATTCACCATGAACGCATCGTAAATGCGGCGCAACCGGCGCTGCTGGGCGATGCAGCGGCATTTGCGCAATTACAGGATAGCCGCAATCAGTTCCATCATGTCATGACGTTGTTATTGCAAGGCGGCTCGTATCGTGATATGCCGGTAGCGGCAACGGATGAAGGATCGTTGCCCAGTGTGCACGCGTATGCCAAGCACTGGCAGCTAGAGGACAACACGATCAGTCTGATTTTAAATCAGCAGGAATCCCTAACGCGGCTCAACAGCAGCATCCGGGCAATCCATATCGCATATAGCCAATTGGTGCGGCGTATCGAGGAACTTGCTAGCCACCTGGCGGAAGCGGGCAATCTGCCGCAAGAAGTACGTACCGTGGAAGCGATCAAATTGCATGCGCGCAGCATTGCCAAGAATGTCAAAACGCTGCTGCCGATCGAATTGCCGATGGCGGAGATTACCGCGCAACTTTCCCAGGATCAGGTGCAGATTGCAGCGATGATTCAGACCTTAGGGCAAGGTCATCATGGTCTTGGCGCGGTTTCCAGCAAGAACGAAGCGATTCAGGATTTGCTGTCGCATGTGTATGCGCAACTGAGAAAATTCGACGATCATTTGCAGATTATCCGGAAAGAAATGCCTACGGCAGCGGCGGTCGAATCAGCCGCCGCTGACATCATGAACGGCAGCTCCGTCATGCTGGCTACGGCCCGGGCGCTGGACGACGAGATTCAGCAGCAACGCGGTAATAGCGCAGCGCAACTCAATGCGATGATGATCGCATTTGGCGCATGCGCATTGCTGGCATTGATTTTCCTGGTGCGGGCTGTGCGCCGCAATGCATATTATCAGGATCTGGCCAGCCGCAACGAGGTCGAGAAAGCGCAAAAAGCCATCGTAACCTTGTTGGACGACATGAAAAAAATTGCCGACGGTGATTTGACAGTGCGCACGGATATTACCAATCACATGACCAGCGCAATTGCCGATGCCATCAACAGTACTATCGAGGAGTTGCATACTCTGGTGGAGCAAGTCAATCAAGCTGGCGCATTGGTGGTGAGATCGTCGCAGCAGGCGCAGCAAGTGTCGTCCGGATTGCTGCACGCGGCTGAGCAACAAACAGCCAAAATCGAACAGACCACACTCGCCGTGGTCGGCATGACGGAATCGATCGGCGACATTTCGGACCGGGCAACGGAATCGGCCAAGGTCGCCAAGCAATCGCTCGCGGCTGCGGAAAAGGGGGCGCTGGCGGTGCGTGAATCGATCGCCGGGATGAACGAGATCCGCACCTATATCCAGGATACTTCCAAGCGCATCAAACGTCTCGGCGAGAGTTCGCAGGAAATCGGCGAGATCGTCGCGTTGATCACCGGTATTACCGAACAAACCAACGTGCTGGCGCTGAACGCGGCGCTGCAAGCGACCGCTGCCGGTGAAGCGGGGCACGGGTTTACCGTGATCGCGCAAGAAGTGCAGCGCCTGGCGGAGCGCTCGGCGGAAGCCAGTAAACAGATCAGTGAGTTGATCGTTACCATTCAGGGCGATACCCGGGATGCCATTGCCGCGATGGAACGCAGCACGCTCGGTGTGGCCAAAGGGACGAAACGTTCCGATGCAGCCGGCCGGGCGCTGGAAGAAATCGAGCAAGTATCGAAGCAACTGGCGCAATTGGTGACGCATATTTTTGAAGTCACCAATACGCAGACACGGGCGGCGCATAAGGTGGTTGCCAACATGGAAGAAATTCTTCATATTACCCGGCAAACGACGCAAGGAACGCTGAAAACCGCGGGATCGATCAAACAGATCGCGGGTTTTGCGTTCGAGCTGAAGGCATCGGTATCCAATTTCAAGGTGTGACGGCATGGCCGGTTTCAATATCGCTGGATGGTACTAACACATGAACGCGCAACCCAAACTTAATATTGCTTCGATCATCGGGATTAAGGACGGCATTTACCAAGTCTTTGCATTGATCGATCAGACCCTCGAGGTGTACGGCCAGCATCCCGGCAAGATCAATCTGCTCAGCGATTGCCGCAGTTATATTCATCAACTGGACGGTTTGCTCGAGATGCTGGGATTGACCAGCATTACCATCGTGACCGGGAAAATGGAGCAACTGGTTGACGCGCTGCTCAGTAAGAAAATTAAACCCAATCCAGCGGTTTTCGACGCGCTGAAGCAGTCCACCAAAGCGTTGCTGTACTATCTCAACGAATTGATCGATGGCGCTGAGGAAAATCCGCTGCGTTTGTTCCCGGCGTATCGCAGTTTGATGCAGGTGTACGGTTTTGAGAATGCGCCGGAAAGCGACTTGTTCTTTCCCCGCTTGGCGGCCACACCGGCATTAAAGGCCGAAGCTGCGTCTATCGATGACGCTGCCGCCAAAATACTGGCAAAGCAGCTGGGCGCCGAGTATCAGTCCGGTTTGCTGAAGTGGCTGCGCGACCCGTCGAATCAAGACGGTTTGCGGCAAATGGCCGCGGTCGCGGACAGGATCGAAGAATTTCCCGGAACCATCGAGGCGCGCGCTTTCTGGTGGGTGATAGCCGGTTTTCTGGAAGATTTGCTGCAACTGGAAGGCAGCCGGATCGACCTGCCGGTGCGCCGCCTGTGCGGTAAGATCGAGCAAGCGATCCGCCATCTGGCGGCAGGAACGCCCGGCAACCCATCCGTATTGATGCGGGAATTGCTGTATCACATTGCGCACAGCGAGGCGGATAGCCTGCGTATCAACGCCATCAAGAACAGTTATGTCTGGCCGGGACAGGCGCAGGATCAGGATAAACCGACGTTTGAACAATCGGAAGCGTTGCGTCCGATCTTGGACAGATTGCGCGACACGCTGATGCAGGCGAACGACATCTGGCGGGAATTCTGCGCCGGGCATCAGGAAAGTTTGGCTTCCTTGCTGGAATACGTGGACTGGCTCAGCCACCAGGCGCGGCAAACCGGCTATGCGCCATTGGAAAAGCTGACCGGCGCCATCGGTGATACGGTCAGCTATTTGCACGATCATCCCCAGGATGCGAGCGAAGAACTGGCGATGGAAATGGCCACGGCACTATTGCTGGTGGAAAGCATCATCGACGACTTTCACAAGCTGCCTGCCGATCTGCCGCAGCAAATCGACGTGATTGTTTCCCGCTTGCACGGCATCACGCAAGGCAACATTAGCGATCTGCCGCCGGCGCCGACCTTCAAAACGCTGGAAAGCGAAACACGGGAAAAAGAATTGCAGGCGCACGTGGCGCAGGAGATTCTGACCAACCTGGCGCAAGTTGAAAGCATCCTCGACAAATTTTTCTTTGAGCCTGCACAACGTGCGGAATTATCGCTGCTACCGGACTTGTTCAAACAGATTTCCGGCACATTGGTCATGCTCGATCTGGAACGCGCGCACACCTTGCTGCACCTTTGCCAAGACTTGATCGGCAAGCTGTCGCAGCCGGATCATGACATTACCGAAGCGGAGCAGATTCTGCTCGTCGATGGATTGAGCAGTCTGGGTTTCTATATTGAAGCGCTGCGCAGTGGTCAACCCGATAGTGAGCAGATTGCCGAAGAAGCCATCAAGCGGTTCCGGAGCGCAGCGGTTGCGCCAAGCGCGCCTTTAGCGGCGCCGGAAACGGTTGTTCCCAGTTCCACCGCCGTTGTGGAGAAAGAACCGGCAACTTTCGAAACCGCCGCTACCGGCGTCGATCCGGAACTGTTGGAGATTTTCCTGGAAGAAGCGGACATCGTGCTCGCCAGCATCGCTGATGATTTACACAAATGCCGTATTGATGACGCCGATCGCGAGCCGCTTGCCAGCTTGCGGCGCGGATTTCACACCTTGAAAGGCAGCGGCCGCATGGTCGGACTCGATGACATGAGTGAAGTGGCCTGGAGCGTGGAACAAGTGCTGAATCTTTGGCTGAGTGAAAGAAAACCGGCTTCCGATCCGTTGCTGGCGTTGATCGGCAGCGCTCACCAGGCGTATGGCAAGTGGTGCAAAAATCTGCGCGAACAAGGCAGCACCGATGTCGATGCGGAAGCATTGCTGCTGGCGGCGAAGGAATTGTTAATCCGCAAGAAAACCGGCAAAAAAACAGCCGCAAAACTGCAAACCGAGGCGATTATCCCAGCAACTGGGGAAGTTCAGGTTGCTTCAGCCATAGAGCCGCCGCTACCGGTAACAGCATTAGCACCAGCCGGAGCCGTGCAGGCGCCTCAACCGCCGCAAACTTTGCCGGCAGCGGCGGAACCGTCCGATCGCATCAATCCGGAATTGTTGCAGGCGTTTGTGGAAGAAGCGGACAGCATCATCCCGCAAATCGGCGGAAAATTGCGCGGCTGGCGCATGTTGCCGCAAGACGAGGACATTCACCACGCACTCCTGCGCTTGCTGCATACGCTGAAAGGCAGCGCGCGCATGGCAGGCGCTTTGCCGCTGGGTGAACTGATTCATGCGATGGAAAGTCATGTGGAATCGGCTTTTCGTGATCGTTTGATCAACGCCGCCGCGCTGGATCAACTGGAAAGCGAATTCGACGTAATCAGCGGTAAGATCGAAGCATTGCAGGGTAGCGTACATGGCGCGGTTGAAGAAAACCGCACGGCCGCTGTGACCATCTCCGAACCGGCGCAGCCACCTGCCGAGACAACCGGGTTGCTGCAATCCAAAACGCTGCTGCGCATCAACTCCGAGCTGATCGACCGCTTGGTCAACGATGCCGGTGAGGCGAGCATTCTGCGCGCAAAAATTGAAGCGCAACTGAGCAGCTTCAAGCAATCGTTGCAGGATTTGACGGAAAGTACGCATCGTCTGCACGATCAATTGCGCGAAGTGGAAATTCAGGCGGAAACGCAGATGCAAACGCATCTTGCGCAGCAACATGACAGCGAACACACGTTTGATCCGCTCGAATTCGACCGCTTTACCCGCTTCCAGGAACTGACGCGGTTGATGGCGGAGAGTGTGGACGACATCGTGACTGTGCAAAAGAACCTGCGCTCTACACAGACTGCCGCGGAAGAAGCGGTTGCACAGCAGGCGGTGATCAACCGTCAGTTGCAGCAATCGTTGCTGCAAATCCGCACGATCCCGTTCAGCAATTACGCCGAACGGTATTACCGCATCGCCCGGCAAGTGACGGAGGATTTGGGCAAGAAAGTGAATTTCGAGATTCACGGCGCCGAGGTCGATATCGATCGCAGCGTGCTGGAGAAAATCAATCCGCCGCTGGAACATCTGCTGCGCAACGCCATTGCGCACGGCATTGAAGAACCGGCGCAAAGACGTCAGGCGGGCAAACCTGAGCACGGGCAAGTTGTTATCCAATTGCGCCAGGCAGGCAACGAAGTCAGCATCATGCTCAGCGACGACGGCTGCGGTTTGAATTTGCCGCGCATCCGCGAAGAAGCGCTGCGCCTGGGTCTGATTCAGAAAGATGAAGTGCTCGATGACAGCAAGATCATGTCGCTGATTTTCACTCAGGGCCTGTCGACGACCGATTCGGTGACCGGCATTGCCGGCCGCGGTATCGGCCTGGATATCGTCAAAAATGAAATTGCGATGCTGGGCGGGCGCATCAGTGTGCAATCCGTTGCCGGTCAAGGAACAACGTTTGCGATCAACCTGCCGCTGACATTATCCGTGGCGCAAACACTGATGGTTCGCGCGGGAAAACAAACGTACGCAATCCCTGCTTTCATCGTCGAGCATCAGCGTGAATTCGACCCGGACACATTGCAAAAAATCTACCAGGATCGGCGCGTCACGCTAAATGGCATTACCTATCCGTTCTCCCATCTGTCGCATTTGCTGGGTGAATCCGGCCATATCCCGGAAACTGCCCGGCACAGTCAGGTTTTATTCCTGCATAGCGGTACCCAGTATCTGGCGGTACATGCCGACGAAATGCTCGGCAGCGATGAAGTGGTGGTCAAAAATATGGGCGCGCAACTGGCGCAAGCACCGGGTGTGGAAGGCGCCACCATCACCGGCGACGGCGAAGTGATTCTGATCCTGAATCCGGTGAAACTATTGCAGCGCAGCGATGTGCAGACAGTGCTCAATACCCCTGCCGCCGATCCGGCTCCGGCGCGGCGGAAGAAAACAGCGGTACCGCCAACCGTCATGGTGGTGGATGACTCATTGACGGTGCGCAAAGTCACCTGCCGCTTGCTGGAACGCGAGGGTTGCGACGTACTGATTGCAAAAAACGGCGCGGAAGCGGTCGAGATTCTGCAGGAAGCCACGCCGGATGTCATGCTGATCGATCTGGAAATGCCCAAAATGAACGGCTTCGAATTGATCAAGAAAGTACGTGCCAATCCGGCAACGGCGTACATGCCGATCATCATCATCTCGTCCCGGACTGCGGAGAAACACCGCACAATCGCCAAGGATCTGGGCGTTAACGTGTTTCTCGGCAAACCTTACCAGGAGGAAGAGCTACTCAATCATTTGTCCGATTTGCTAAGGAAGCGCTGATTAATTGACTGCACGAGCGAATCGCTTCGTTGCGCGGTACTCACTTTCTCGCCTATCGGATTGATAGGTCCCGGTTGTTGCGTTCCGTGCGTCTTGCCCTTCATCACGTTCGCCGGATTAATCAGCGCTTCCCTTAGGAAATCGTAAGAACCAGCAGTAGCCGTTCCGCGGAGAATTACTGCATAATCTCATCGCTCGAGAGGGTATTCAATTCATGGAAATTTCAGGAGAGACGATGGCAAGCAATGCAGTGATGCAAATTCAACAGGCACTCAAAAATAAAGGTTTCGATCCGGGAGCAATCGACGGCATCTGGGGGCGCAAGACCATCGCTGCCGTGCAGCGATTTCAGCAGCAACAAGGTCTTGAAGTAGATGGCATCGTCGGCCCCAAAACTTCGGCGGCACTCTTTTCGGATGCCGCTACCGCAGTGAACGATCCGCTCCTGCCTTGGTTCGAAGAGGCCAAGCACTTGATGGGCACGAAAGAAGTGCTCGGCGATAAGAACAATCCCGCCATCATGGATTGGGCCAAGAACCTCGACATTCATTACGCCGGTGACGATGTGCCGTGGTGCGGATTGTTTGTCGCGCATTGCGTTGGCACCACCCTGCAACAGGAAGTTTTGCCGGGTAATCCGCTCGGTGCGCGCCAGTGGGAAAAATTCGGCACCGCTACCGGTCCCCGTCTCGGTGCCATTATGGTGTTCTGGCGCGAATTGCTAGCCAGCGGGAAAGGTCACGTGGGTTTCTATGCCGGTGAAGATGACGAGGCCTACCAGATTCTAGGCGGCAATCAATCGGACGAAGTCTGTTTGATGTGGTTAAGCAAAGACAGATTCCGCTGTGCGCGCTGGCCGGAAACCGCTGCTTTTCTTAATACGCATGCGGTTTTCAAAGACCGGGATGAGGGCCTATCGGTCAATGAAGCTTAGGAAACCGCTGATTGATTGACTGTACGAGTGAGTCGCTTCGTTTCATTCGCCCGTTTCCTTAGTGAATCTTTGAAAAACTGCTGCGCACGGCCTGCGACACTCCCCTAAAAGCTGCCGGTCAGTAAACGCAATCTTTCTACCTATTTATTCCAGATAACGTCTAATATAGCGAAACGGAAGCTTTCTCCGGTTTGGTTTCAATAGGAGTTTCGCAATGACCCAATATATCGCTTGGTTCGATCAATTGACGATGAACGATGTCGGCCTGGTTGGTGGCAAGAATGCATCGTTGGGTGAAATGATCAGCCATCTCGCGCAAGCCGGCGTTAGCGTGCCTTCCGGCTTTGCCACCACGACCGTAGCGTACCGCGAATTTCTCGCGGCCAACGGACTGACGGATCGCATCGATCAGCTGCTGAACGGTTTGGATGTCGACGACATTCAGGCACTGACCGCCGCCGGCAAGACCATACGCGGCTGGGTGCTCAATGCCGCACTGCCGGATGCGATCGTGCAGGCTGTTTCGCAGGCTTACGAGCAACTTGCCGCAGCGAGCGGCGGCGATGTTTCGTTTGCCGTACGCTCATCGGCAACCGCCGAGGATTTGGCCGATGCATCGTTTGCCGGACAGCAGGAAACGATGCTGAACGTGCGCGGATTGGATCAGATCGTTGCGGCGATCAAAGTGGTGTTCGCATCGTTGTACAACGACCGCGCAATCGCATACCGCGTGCATCAAGGCTTTGCGCACGATAAGGTGTATTTGTCCGCCGGTATTCAGAAAATGGTGCGCAGCGATCTGGGTGCGAGCGGCGTGATGTTCACGCTGGACACCGAGTCCGGCTTTCGCGACGCCGTTTTTATCACCGCCACGTACGGATTGGGTGAAACCATCGTGCAAGGCATCGTCAATCCGGATGAGTTCTATGTCTACAAACGCGGACTTGCCGCCGGCAAACCGGCAGTTCTGTCGCGGCGGTTGGGCACTAAGGCGATCGAAATGGCGTATGCCGAGCAAAAGAGCGGCAGCGGCGCATTCACATTGACACGAGATGTCGAAGCGGCGCGGCGCATGCGCTTTTCGCTATCGGACGCACAAGCTGAGGCGCTGGCGCGCCAGGCGGTGATCATCGAGCAGCATTACGGCCGCCCGATGGATATCGAATGGGCGCTGGACGGCCAGGATGGGCAGCTATATATCGTGCAGGCGCGCCCGGAAACGGTGGAAAGCCGCGCCGCACCGGTGCTAGAGCGCTTCAAGCTCAACCGCAAGGGCTTGGTGCTGGCGGAAGGGCGCGCGATCGGCAGCAAGATCGGTCAGGGAACGGCGCGCTTGATTAAAGGCATCGATCAAATGCACGTTGTTCAGCCGGGCGATGTGCTGGTGACCGATATGACCGATCCGGATTGGGAGCCGATCATGAAACGTGCGTCGGCGATCGTCACCAACCGCGGCGGACGTACCTGTCACGCCGCAATCATCGCGCGCGAAATGGGCATTCCCGCCGTTGTCGGTTGCGGCAATGCCACCGCGCTGATCGCCGATGGCGTGGATGTGACCATTTCTTGCGCGGAAGGCGATACCGGACGCGTTTACGAAGGGTTATTGCCATTTGAGCACCTGAAAACCGACACCGGCAAACTGCCCGATTTGCCGCTCAAGATCATGATGAACGTCGGCGATCCGTCGCGCGCCTTTGCAGTTTCCCGTACGCCGAATCAGGGTGTCGGGCTGGCACGGCTGGAATTCATCATCAATAATCGCATCGGTATCCACCCGAAAGCGCTGTTGGAGTTCAACGCGTTGCCCAGCGATCTGAAGAGCCAAATCGGCCGGCGCCTCGCGGGTTACGCGAATCCTGTCGATTTTTACGTGGAAAAATTGACCGAAGGCATCGCCACGCTGGCCGCGGCGTTTTATCCGCATCCGGTGATCGTGCGCACCTCCGATTTCAAATCCAACGAGTACGCTAACCTGATCGGTGGCAGCCGATATGAACCGAACGAAGAAAACCCGATGATCGGTTTTCGCGGCGCATCGCGCTATGTCGCCGCTGCGTTCCGCGATTGTTTCGAACTGGAATGCCGCGCGCTGCGCAAGGTGCGGGACGACATGGGGTTGACCAACGTCGAGATCATGATTCCGTTCTGCCGCACGCTGGAAGAAGCCGGGCAAGTCACCGCATTGCTCGCATCGCAGGGATTGGCACGCGGCCAAAACGGCCTGCGCCTGATCATGATGTGCGAAATTCCTTCCAACGCGCTGCTGGCGGAAGAATTTCTGGAGTTCTTCGACGGTTTCTCCATCGGCTCGAACGACATGACGCAATTGACGCTCGGAGTCGACCGCGACTCCAGTCTGGTGGCATCCGTTTTCGACGAACGCAATCCGGCGGTCAAGAAATTGCTGGCAATGGCCATCGACGCCTGCCGCAAGCAGGGGAAATACATCGGTATTTGCGGGCAGGGGCCGTCGGATTACCCGGATTTCGCCGTTTGGCTTTATGAGCAAGGCGTCAGCAGTCTGTCGCTCAATCCCGACTCGGTGGTGGATACCTGGCTGCGCCTGTCCAAACTGAAAAAACCAAACTAACGTAATTCCACGTGACTCGGCAAAAGCGCACCGTTTTCTATTTGTCCGACCGCACCGGCATCACGGCGGAAACGCTCGGTCACAGCTTACTGACGCAGTTTGACGGCATCAACTGGGAAACGGTCAACGTGCCGTTTCTAGACGACAGCGAAAAAGCTCACGTCGTGGCGGCGCAGATCAACCAAGCCGCCGAACAGGACGGTCATCGCCCGCTGGTGTTCAGTACCTTGCAGCAGCCGGAAATACTCGATGTGATCAAACAAGCCGATTGCCGTGTGTACGATTTTTTTGAAGCCTTTACCCATCCGGTCGAAGCCGAGTTGCGCCGGCCATCCGCGCGCAAAGCCGGCCGCTCGCACGGTTTGCAGAACAGCCCGGCGTATTTCAAGCGTATCGCCGCGGTCAATTTCGTGCTGGCGCACGACGACGGGATCAATCCGAAGCATTTCTCTGATGCCGACATCATTCTGATCGGTGTATCGCGTTGCGGCAAAACACCGACCTGTCTGTATTTGGGGTTGCAATACGGTATCGCTGCGGCAAACTATCCGCTGATACCGGACGACATGGGCGTGCAACAGCTTCCGGCAGTGTTAGAACCGGTCAAGAGCAAACTGTTCGGTTTGACGCTGACACCGGCGCAACTACACTTCATCCGCCAGGAACGCCGCCCGGACAGCCGCTACGCCTCACTGACGCAATGCCAGCAGGAAATCCAGTGGCAGGAAGCGCTGTTCAGCCGTTGCGACATCCCATACCTCGATACCACGCGCATATCGATTGAAGAAATCAGTGTGATCATCCTCGATCGTTGCGGGTTGAAGCGGCAGTTATATGGTTAACTGCCTGATTTGTGTTTAGCAAGAAATCATTTTTCACTGCAAGCCACCTTCCACTCGACTTCCTCCAGGCTATCCGGCTTGACCATTTCCCATTTCTGCGGCTGGTTGTACGAGCGCACCAGGTCGCCATGTTCCTTGTGTAAACTGAACAGCGAATAGGCGAGAGTGCGGATTTGTTTTTCCTGGCATTCGTATTCGCGCCGTATTTTTTCCGATAGAAATTCCGCACCGGCGGCTTTTTGCAGCGTTTGGTAATCGAACAGTATTGCCATTTTGGCTCGGCCGGCGGCTTTGCGGATCGACGCGGTGTCGGCGTAAAGGGTGTAGCCGCCCTTGCGGTCGCTTTCGCCGATGCGGGTCCATTCCGCCATTGTATTGGTGCTGACAAACATCAAGGTTAAACCAAAGAATACTTTTCTCATAAAGCCTTATTGTTGTTTTTTGTTATGCGGGCCGGATTGCTCCGGGTTAAAGCAACGGGACGCAATGCAACGCTCCGTCATTTTTGTCCTCCATCCTGCGCGGTGATCGCCATGTTCTTTTTGACGATGGCTTGCGCGCGTTCGATTTTTACCGTGTCTTTTTTCAGGATGGCTCCATTGTCGCTCGATTTGACGCTGATGCTGTGCTCGCCGACTGGGACGTTACTCAACACATAAAATCCCTGTTCGTCGGCGATCGAATGGGTTTGCGGCAATTCGGTCAGAAATACTTCCGCTTTCTTTGCGGCAGTACCCTGGATAGTGATGACACCGGCAATCGCCCCATATTGCAGCGCTTCGCCGCTGCCCGGAGTGATTTTGTTGGCGATCGAACGCACCATCAGCAGAATCGTTTCCGATGCGAACCCGGCGGTGAAAGCCAGTACCACCGAGTTGGTGATATTGCCCGGTTCGATCAGATAATACGCCAGAATTGCCAACAGCGGTGCTGAAATGTACTGCACCATTTGAAAGATCAGGTGCTCGCGGAATTCGTATTGCGATAATTTAGGCTGCTGTTCTGTGGCGATGTGCTCCGAGCCCGCTTGCTTTTGCAGCTCCGGCAGCCGCCGGGTGAGACTGATACTGCCGCCCATCAGGGCCAGAATGATGAAATAGAGGGGGATGAGCAGCCCGTCTTTTACCTGGCAGGTGACCGATTTGCCGAAGTCTTTGTCGGTATCCAGCTTGCATGTTTTTATATACCCGCCGATGTTTATGACCCATGCGCTGCCAATGGTTCCACTTTCCGGATTTTGTGCTTTACCGGCATTTTCCGCCTTGGGCGAGGATTGGGAATCCGATTCAGCTTTATCCTCAGCTTGAGCTTCGGTTTTAGCTTTGGTTTTAGCCTCGGGTTCCGGACAAAGCAAGGTTTTCGCTTGCGGATCCAAGGAGCAGCCTACAAATACAGCAATCGGCCGTTCGCGCAGTGTTTTGAGGTATCGCCCTTCCTCAGATTTTATCTGTTCTTGTCCGGTGGATTCCTGCTGAACGGTTCCGTCAGATTTGCCGGGTGTTTTTTCCGCAAAACTGAACAGCGGGTTGATGAAGGGATAAAAAGTCAGCAATAACGATATCAGCATAAAACTGTAGGCGAATATCATCCATTTATTCCGCTGCCGCGATCTTTGATCTTCGATTCTTTTTCTTTCGTCACGATCCGATTCCGCGGTTGGTAGCGGTTCAATCGGATCGGTATAGATTTGTACAAAAATAATGCATAAAAAAATGACGACCGGGAGTATATGCGTGTCGCTGTCCTTCGAAGCGTAAAGAAAAATGGCGGCGAGAAAGTTAAGTGCATGAGCGGCGGCCCATAGCGGGTTAGCTTTTATCCATTTCGTGATCCAGGTGGAAAAATCGGAAGCGGCTTTGTTCTCGGTACTTTCTGGGCTATTTTCACTCATATCGGCTTGCCTGTTTTGAATGGATGGAATCGCTTTCTCAATGGAATATCTGACAATACCAGATGAGGCATTGTCATAAGATTAATTGTTAGTGCTTTTATCGTAAAGATCAACGCACCAAAATCGCTACTTCCCGCGCATGAATAACTTATCCAGTTCGGCCAGGCTGGTTTCGAACCAGGTCGGGCGGCCGTGGTTGCATTGATCGGCGCGTTCGGTTTGTTCCATATCGCGCAGCAGCGCATTCATTTCTTCCAGCGTGAGCTTGCGGTTGGCGCGAACGGCGCCGTGGCAGGCCATGGTGGCGAGGATTTCGTTGCGTTTCGCGGTGAGAATCCGGCTGGCGCCGTATGCGCGGATTTCCCCCAGCAGGTCGCGGGCGAGCTGGGCGATGTCGGCATCTTTCAACGTGGCCGGTACCGCGCGCACCGCCAAGGTGGTCGGTGACAGGCTGGCGATGTCGAATCCCAGTTGTTCCAATGTGCTTTGATTTTCTTCAACCGTGGCAACTTCAAGCTCGCTGGCATGGAAAGTAACCGGAATCAGCAGCGGCTGCATCGCGATTTCATGCCGGTCAAGCGCTTGCTTGAGCTGTTCGTACATAATCCTTTCGTGCGCGGCGTGCATGTCGACGACCACCAAGCCGCGCGCATTTTGCGCCAGGATATAAATGCCGTGCAGTTGCCCGAGCGCGAAACCGAGCGGATGCTGATCAGGTTCTTCCGCAACTGCTCCGGATTGACTTGGTGTTACGGTTTGCACGATGGTAACGCCGTTTGGCGCTGCCGGATATGCGCGAGGCTGCGTCCCAAACATCGTACCGTAAAAACCGGCCGGTTGCGCCACCGCGCCGGGTTGCGTGCGACCGGTTTGGGGGTAGGCGGGGAATGACCGGATCGCCTGTCCGGGTTCGGCGTTTCTTACGGTTCTGTCCGGAGCGGCCAGCGCTTTGTTAATCGCGTGGAAAATAAATTGGTGCAGCGCGCGTGGTTCGCGGAAGCGCACTTCGGTTTTGCTCGGGTGCACATTGACGTCGACGCTTTCCGGATCGATTTCCAGAAACAACACGAAAGCCGGATGCTTGTCCAGATGCAACACGTCGCGGTAAGCCTCGCGCAGCGCGTGCGAAATCAGCTTGTCGCTGACATAGCGGTTGTTGACGAAAAAATACTGCGCATCGCGCGACGAACGCGCATACGCCGGTAACGCCACTAAGCCGTGCAGCCGCATATCGGCGGATTGCTCATCGACTGCCACCGCCGATTGATCGAACTCTTCACCCAAGATTGCCGCAATGCGCTGCGCGGAACTGGCGGGGCGCAGCAGGCGGCGCACTTTACCATTATGTTGCAGGGTGAATTCAATGCTGCATTGCGATAGCGCCATGCGCTTGAAGGTTTCGTCGCAGTGCGCGAATTCGGTGATCTCGGATTTCAGGAATTTGCGCCGCGCCGGGATATTAAAGTACAAATCGTTGACATCCAGCACCGTCCCGCCGGATAGCGCAGCGGGCGCGGGTTGCGAGAATTGATTGCCGTCCACTTGGATCTGCCAGGCGTGGCTTTGTCCGGCTTGACGGCTGATCAGCGTCAAGCGTGAAACCGCCGCGATGCTGGCGAGCGCTTCACCGCGAAAGCCCAAGCTGGTGATGCGCTGCAAATCTTCCAGCGTGCTGATTTTGCTGGTGCTGTGGCGCATTAGCGCCAGCAGCAGCTCATCCTTGGCGATACCGCCGCCGTCGTCGCTGACGCGGATCTGTTTGACGCCGCCTTGCTGCAATTGCACGGTAATCTTTTTGGCGCCAGCATCGATACTGTTTTCCAGGATCTCCTTCAGTGCCGACGCCGGGCGTTCGACGACCTCGCCTGCGGCGATCTGGTTGATCAATAATTCGGGAAGCGGTTTTATCGTCGGCATAACAAGCTGCGGCTGTGAAATTGTGATTATAATGCGGATCGGCTTATCTATCGTATGCCGGCCAGAAATAACATTTCATTTGGGAGGGTAAAGATGCTGCCCCTAGACAAGCTGAAGAATGATGTTCCGGATGCTGTACTGGATCAAATTCCGGATTGCGCGGATAAGTTTGCGATCGATACGCCGTTGCGCCTGGCGCATTTTCTCGCGCAATGCGCGCATGAAAGCATGGAATTCAAGGCACTGGAAGAGAATCTGAATTACTCTGCCGATGGTTTGAAAAAAGTTTTTTCAAGATATTTTCCCGATGATCTGGCGGATAGTTATGCGCGGCAACCGGAAAAAATCGCTTCGCGGGTGTATGCCAACCGCATGGGTAACGGCGACGAGGCGAGCAAAGAGGGCTACCGGTATCGCGGCCGGGGTTATATTCAGCTTACCGGCAAGGATAACTACCGTGCGTTTGGCAACGCGATTGACGACGATGTCGTCAGTAACCCCGACTGGGTCAAAACAAAATATTCGTTATTGTCCGCCGCATGGTTCTGGGATAGCAAAGCGCTCAATTCGCTGGCCGACGAGGGCGCGAGCGACGATGTGGTGACGAAAATTACCAGGAAAGTGAATGGCGGGACGCTGGGGCTGGACGACCGCATCAGCCACTTCAAAAAATATTACGCATTATTGACTTGAAAAGTGTCGCGTTGATCGGCGGATTGATCGGTTTGCTGGCCGCTCCGGCATGGGCGGCGGAATCGCACTGCCGCGCACCGGAACATGTCATCTTTTCCTGTTCGTTGGGTAAAAAAATGGTTTCGGTGTGTGCATCGGCTGATCTTTCCACCACCACCGGCTATTTGCAATACCGCTTCGGGCCAAAAGACGCGCTTGAACTGGCGTTTCCGGATTTGACTAAAGCAACCCCGGCTGCATCCTACGTGCAAGCGCGCACGCTGATGTTTGCTGGCGGTGGTGGCGGTTATTTGCGCTTCGTCAACGGCGCGCACCATTACATCGTGTATACCGCGATCGGCAAGGGCTGGGGTGCGAAAGACGGTGTTGCAGTGGAACAGAACGGGCAATTAGTCATGAACTTGGAATGCCGGGATGTTCCGGTGTCGGAATTAAGCGAAGAATTCTTCAACCGGGCGGGTTTGCTTGCTGATCAGCAAGAGTTTCAAATTCCAGGGGTGGATTAATCCGCTAGGGAAGCTCTGAGAAAGGTGGCGAGCGACGGTCAGGCCAGGCGAAATCAGGCGAGAAAGCGCAGTTTGTGAGGTGTAAATGAGCATTCTGAGTCTGATTTCAACACAGCATGACCGAGGGTGGTAGTTTTTCAGAGCTTCCCTAGAGCACGCAAGCTGATGAACTTACCCTTCGGTAACCATGCGAGGCGGGACTTGCAAGAAGTCTAGGGATTGATTGTTGAAAGTTGTGATGAGTTCCGGCAACGGCATGGCTTTGCCGATGAGGTAACCTTGTATAACGTCGCATCCCAATGCCTGCAAGCGTCGGTAAGTCGCAATATCTTCCACGCCTTCGGCGACAACCGATAAATTAAGGCGGTGCGCCAGATTGATCATGGAGTCGACGATGCGGTCATGCTTATGGCGGGTTGCCATGTGCCGGACAAATATCATATCGATTTTTACTTCATCCAACGGCAAATCCAGCATACGCGCCATCGATGAATAGCCGGTTCCGAAATCATCCATAGCCAGTTTTAAACCCATGTCCTTCAGTTTATATAGCGTATCCAACGTTCCCGCATGATTCGCCATGACAGCCGTTTCGGTCAACTCAACGGTAATGTCGCCAGGCGGCACGTTCCATAAGGCTAAGCCTTGGGAAACGAGGTCGGTGAGCTCCGGATCGCGCAGATCGTCGGCGGAAAAATTAATTGAAACCCCGGCATGCAATCCGGCTTGGCGATATTCGGAGCACTCTCGCAACGCGGTATGAAAAACCCACAGTGTGAGTTTCGGCATCAGCGCGGTTCCTTCCGCAATCTGGATCAATTTATCGGTTCGAATTGGCCCGTGACTTGGATGATTCCAGCGCAGCAGCGCTTCGGTTGCTTTGATCTTGCCGCTGGCGATATCGATTTGCGGCTGGTAGCCCAGATACAAGCCGCCTGTTTCGATGGCATTGCCCAGATCGGACCAGAGATCGATATGGAAAAGTAAGGGATCTTCGCGTTCGGTATGAAAAAGCTTGATCGGATCTTGGTCTTGTTTTGCCTGGCGCACCGCCGAACTGGCGTTGCTCATCAATTGATCTAGCGTTTGGTTGTTTTCATTGTGTATCGCCACGCCAACTCGCGGAGCCAGAATGATGTTTCTTCTGCCAAACGCAAAAGGCTGCGCCAAGATCCGGACAATTTTATGCGCGGCCAGCATGGCGTGCGCATCGGTGAGCAGATCGGCTAGCAAACAGCATAATTGATAGCGTCCGGTTATGCCGATCAGATCCGCCGGATTTAGCGCGCTTTTCAGCTGACCGGCAACTTGCCGCAGAATGTCGTCAACCGCGTTAAACCCCAGTACGCCATCCAGTTCCGCCAGCCGTTCAAAGTTGACGATCAGTACAGCTTTGCGAGCATCACTAGGCAGTGCGCCATTCAATTCTTGCGAGGCTATTTTTAAGAAATTCTGATAGGCAAGTACAGTCATGAAGGCCAGATAATGTTTGACTCTAGCGGTTTATAAATAATATTTCTTAGGATCGATTCCATAAGCACCTTGGGGCAAGTCATTGGCAATAGCATACGGAACGCCAGCCGGGCTTGCACCGGCTGTTCTCAGATCGATCGTTAACGGCGTGCTGTACGGTTTCTTTTGGGCATCACAAATGATCATAATGCGCGGGAGGAATCGCTGGGTACGATTATGGGTGAGTACAATGGCAATTTCGCCGGTGTTCAGTTCAACCAGGCTGCCCACGGGAAACATGCCGACGCAATGCGCGAATTGCTCCACCAAGGAATAATTGAGTCCGTTCTGCGCGTTTTCCTTCAGTTCCTTCAGGGCATGGAACGGCTTCATGCCCGGCATGTTGGCGTCTCCCCAGGTAAGCTCTTCGTAACAGTCGACGATGGCCGCCATGCGCGCGTAAGCGTGCAACTGATTGGCGTATAAACCGAAGGGATAACCGTTGCCGTTTTCCCGCTCATGGTGTTGAAGAAGGATTTTCACAACTTCTGCCGGTGTGTCGCTGAGCTGAGCGACAATCTCTTCACCAAACGCGATGTGTCGCTTCATCAGTTTGCGTTCGTCAGGGGTGAGCGATAGATTTCTTCTGTGCTGAATCGCCTTGGGCAGGCGTAATTTGCCGATATCCATCAGTAATCCGCCCAAGCCGAGTATCGACAGTTCCTTACGCGGGAGACCAAGATGCCGTCCGAAAGCAAGCAAATGCACTGAAGTTTTGATGGCATTGTCGTACAGCTCTTTTCCGGTGGTTTTTAATTGCGCCAGCAAGAGGGCCGCATCGGGATTGCGGATAATGCTTTCGCATAAGGTATCGACGACCTCGTGAGCCTGGCGCATGTCAATCTTAATGTCGTGCTCGAGGTTGCTGCTGATGTCACTGAATAAGGTGGACGCGATGCCATATGCTTTCACGGCTGCCGGAATTTCTTGCTCAGCCGTACAGAGATCCGTATAGGTTTTAACACGCCTCGGCACACTCAGCGACTCATCTTCTTGCGATGATTTTGGCGGCTGATGCCAGTGCGCTGCGCCGGACGGAGTGCGCGGATCGGTATGCGGCATGGGATGCCGCGCCGCGGCTTGCCGGGTTGAAGAAGCCGGTGCAGCCGCCGCATGGGGCGCGTGTGGCTGTGCAATGAAGGGCTCGCTTCTGTCGACATCCACGTAAACATGGACGCAATAGCGCTTCAGCTTGTCAATGTCGTTCTGGGATCGAATCAGGATGCCTTGAATCGGGTAAGGCGTTTCGAGCCAAGGCCGGTCAAGGTCGCTGACAAACATCCCCGGTTGCAGGTCATTAACAGAGACTTCGATTGTGGTATTACTGATCATCGCAAATAAGTATGCAAAAGTAGAGCAAAATTGATCTGTCTAGATGTTTTATTTAATTAGATTAATGTGTTATGGAAAATGGCTTGAGGGAGCTATCCCGCCTTTTATAGTTACGACTGATTGAGAGCGTTTCTTAAGTGCAAAATTCTTTTAGCACAGCGGTGAAAAAACTATTGCGCTTTTTCGCCTTGCTTGGGGGCGGACTTGCAACCTTTTTTCAGAATTTTCCTAACGGACAGGATTGATAAAAAACTCGCGCATCAGGAATTCTTCCAATCCCGCGGTATCTTTCTCGCGTGCGGATAGCACCACGACGCGGTGCAAGCGGTGCGATTCCCAGTTGAAATCCTCTTTGTAATGTTCGCGAATCAGTTGAATCATGCGGCGGATAATGGCCAGTTCGATACTGCCGTCCGGCCCGGCCTGCACTTGAATCGTTTGCAGCCTGGGATTGCTTTGCCCCGTGGTCCAGGCGCGGAAGGTAAATTCGGCGGTGCGCGGGCCGATGCGCATAATCTGGAAGATTCCGCTGGTGCCGGGATTTTGCAGATTACGCCGGATATTGGCCATACGCACTTCATCCGCGGAAGGTTGCTTGGTAGCAGGTGCGGGCGCGGAATCCGGCGTGTCGAACAACCCTTCGGCGCGGCGGCGCGCTTTGGCTTGGTTGATATATTCGGAAAGATCCGCCGGCGCATCGGCGGGCGGTTCCGGCGGTGCTTTGGTCTTGGCTACTTCTTTCGCTGGAATGGGCGTTTTCGGTTTTACAGGTTTCTCGGCTGCCTTGGGTTTGGTTTGCGGCCGCGTTGACGGCGCCGGTGCGGGCTTGGGCAAGGTTTTTGGCGCCGGTTTAGGCTCTTCCGCGGCTTTCGGTTGTTCCAGTTGCGGCGGGGGCGGGCTGGGCGCGGTAGCCGGCATCGAGCTGGTGGCGTTCTCGTCTTCTTGTATATCGATAAAACTTGCGGCGACGGGCGGCGGGGTTTCGATTTTCACTTCCGGCATGGATAGAAAAAAACCCAATCCCCAGATAATCAGCAGCCAGACGAGCGTAGCCAGCGGCAACGGCCACCATAGGCGAATGTCTCTCGATCGGGAGCTTGCCATGCCGGTTTGCGTTATTTGTGTTTGACTGCGATCAGGAAATGCTGTGCCCCGGCGGAACGGGCGCGCAGCATGGCCTGCACGACAATACCCTGGGGTGCTTCGTTATCTGCCGACACAATCAATTTTTGCTTGGAGTCGGCGAGCAGCGGTTTGAGCGTGCTGGCTAGCGTATCCAGCGTGACCGCGGTCTGATTGATGTAGATTTTGCCGTCCTTGGTCAGCGTCAGCGTAGCCGGTTTTTCCGCGCTGAGCTTTTCCGCCTGCCCTTCGGGCAGATCGACCTGCAATGAATCCAGGTTTTGCATCGACAACGAGGCCAGCATGAAGGTCGCCAGCAAGAAAAACATCACGTCGATCATCGGGATGATCTCGATTCTGCCTTTCTGAACCGTGCGTGATTTACGGAGCTTCATCGGTGGTGCCCTGTTGATCCAGCCGGATGTTATCGATCAGCCGCGTACCTAAGCGCTCCATCTCGTCCATCGTCAGCGATTGCAGGCGGGAAAAGTAGTTGAAACCGAACAGCGCTACTAGCGCAATGGCCAAGCCGACCACGGTCGCGATCAGTGCTTCCGCGACACCACCGGTAACCGCGGTGGGGTTGACCACGCCTTCGCTGCCGATCACCTGGAAAGCGCGCATCATACCGACCACGGTGCCGACCAATCCGAGCAACGGCGCGGCGGTAACGATGGTTTCCAGCGCCCATAGACGGCGCGCCAGCGCTTCTTCGATGATCTGCGCCTCATCGGCGGCACGCGATTCCGTCCACCACGCCGGCTGATGCCGGTTGGAAATCACCACTTCAAAGAAGCGCTTGTAATAATGGCGGCTGTCCAGTCCGGAAAGAATTTTTTCCAGATCGTTCCACTTGAAGCCGTAGGTTTCCACCAGATTCAGCAAATCGCTGGAAAGGCGCGCGTAACGCCAGTAGATAAACGCTTTTTCAAACATGATCGCCAGCGCGACAATCGCCAGCAAACCCAGCGGCACGATAATGATCCCGCCAAGTTTTAACATCACCCAGGCTTGATTCAACTCTTCCATTATAGTTAACTCCAGATTAAAGCCATTTATAAAGCGGTCAATTTTATTGAACACAAGTCATTTTTGTACTAAGCCAAACGAAGAAAAATATCCAGGCAAAATATTTTTATGCTAATTCTCACGCTATCGAAGCCATGCAAGAGTTATCCAGCCTCGCCAGCATTGCTGGATGCTAAGAATAGTGGAAAACATCAACAGTGAAAACTATTTAGTGGCAAAATGACCGATCTTTGCTGCTTTCTGCATTAAAGAAGGCGCGAACCTGCAATTTGAGGATTTTGCGGACAGAATCCATTCGGATATGAATTCATTATAGTGATTAATCATGAAAAAATGTTTATGGGTATTGTTTTTGCTGCTGTTCGCAGCGTCTGCGCAAGCTGAGTGGATTGAATTGAATACTGTAAATAAATCGGGTGAGACGCATTATTTCGATCCGGAGACAATGCGGAAGGACAATCAATTCAGAAAGGTCTGGGTGCTATCCAGTTACGAAGAAAAACAAAAAGGCGGACACCATGCGGTGAAAACGCTGTATGAACTTGATTGTACACAGGACAAAGCGCGCTCGATCACGATGCTGATGTATCCGGATAAAAAAGCTACCGGCAAGGTGATTGGTGCGCATCATGAGGAATCGACCGATTGGTTTGGTTTCTCAGCGAATTCGATTTTCCGGAAGATTGCCGGGACAATTTGCGCGGACTAAATAAACCATGATGATTCTGCTTAAACGAGCGTACGAGCCACCCGGGGCGGATGACGGATACCGGGTTCTGGTTGACCGGCTGTGGCCGCGTGGTGTTTCCAAGGATGCGGCGCGTATCGATTGGTGGTTCAAGGATATTGCCCCCAGCACATCGCTGCGCAAATGGTACGACCATGATCCGTTGAAATGGGATGAATTCAGGAATCGTTACTTTCAGGAATTGGATCAAAATCCGGAGGCGGTCGGACAATTCGTTGAGCGTCTGCGCCGCGGTCCGGTTACACTGGTTTACGGCGCAAAGGATAAGGCGCATAGCCATGCGCTGGCGCTCAAAACATATCTCGAAAACTTGAAATAGTATTCGCTGCATGACCAATCGGAGTTAGTCGATAGCTTGTAACTCCGTCCAACTCACCTCACATTCCCCCGCTTCCGCCGCCACATAAGCGGATTCTTCGCTAATGGTGACCGAAATATCCATCGTGCGTTGCGTCAGTTTGGCCAGCGCTTGAATATCCGGCCATCGGAACCGGAAAACAGCGGCATTCAGCGGGTTGAATTTGGCTTGCTCCTGCATCCACCACACATTTGATTTGGAATTGAAGCTATACACCTTGACAGTCTGCGCGATCCGCGTGGCTTTCTTGATACGCTCGGGATCAGGTTCGCCGACATCGATCCATAGCGCAATCCGGCCGTCCGGGGTGTGCGCCCACAGGTCGGGTTCTTCGGCGCTGCTGAGTCCTTTGGTGAACGCCAGCGATTCCTGCGCATTGAGACAGAAGGCCAGCATGCGCGCCATCATCCGTTCCAGCGTTTCCGACGGATGCTGCGCGATGGTCAGGTTGAGCGTGTCGTAGTACTGGCGATTGAGGTCGGTCAGCGCGATTTTGAATTTGTAAATGGTCGGTTTTAGCGCCATAAATAAAACCCTAGCGAAGCACCATCATCATTTATTTTCCATCGTGCTGATGAACGCATTGGCCTCGTTAATTGATTTTTCCATGGAAGAGACTAGCGCCGACACGTCAGATTTGATGTTGCCCAGTTCACCTTTGAGCGATGCAATGGCGCGCGCATTCAAGTTGTGCTTGAGGTACATGACCTGATCGTGAAACACGGTGAGAATCGGCTGAATCTTGCTTTCTGCTTGCTTCATCGACGCGATCAGTTGACGGTAATGCACCTGGGTGGCGTCGAGTTTTTTCTGGCTGTTTTGCCGCATCGATGCATTGCTGTATTGCGTGATTTCCTGTTTCCACTCGCTGAATAGGGCTTCCGAGACGCTTTCGATATCGGCGATGCGGCTTCGGACTTCTTCGGCCTTGCTGACACTGGCTTCGTACGCATCGTTCAGTTTTTTGTAGGTGGCTTCCAGATCGCCACCTTGAAAATGGGTGGCGGCGGTGAATTGTTCCAGCGCCGATTTGAACTGTTCCTTGGTTTCCTGCTGCGTGTCACGCGCTTTCTCGACGCGATAGACCATCACGTCGCGTTTCGGAATGCCGACTTTTTCCAAACCTTCCAGGTACATCGTGGTGCAGGCGCTCAGCATCAGGATGATGGAAAGTATGAGTAAACGGTGCAGAGTATTCATGATGGTCTCCATTGAGGTTAGTTTGTATTTTTAGATAATTAGCGTAACACGCCGCGCTGCAACAGTTGTTTGGCCACTTTCAAGCCCCACAGGATCGGGTGGCGGCGCAGCAACGGTGTGATTTCCACGCGCACACCGGTGTGCCGCTCGATTTTCCAGGCAGCGTAATCGACGCTGTTGCTGAAAGTAAAAGTTGCTTTGGCCAGACGCAGGATTGACAGGATTCTGCCCTGCCAGCGGCGTAAACGCCAGCGCCACAACGCGAGACGTTGCATGGCCGGATTGGTCAGGCAGCGGTATTGTCCGTTCGCCTGTTTTTCCAGAATTTCCGTCAGCAGCGGACTGGCGGCGGCTGTCAGGCGGGTAAATGCGTCCAGATTGGCTTGCGCTAAATGCCGCGCGCGTGTTTCCCGTTCCGCACGTAACTCGGCGGCGTAGGTGAGCGTCAGGCAGCGGGTCCAGAGTTCTTCGACGCTGTAAGTATTGGCTTCCAGCGCGGGCGCGCAGGATTTCAGAAAAGTCACGACGGAATGCGCCAGTGCGGCGTAAATGCGCTGGCGCACGGTATCGTCGCGCGCGAAAAGCAGCCGTGAAGGCTGCGCAAAACGCGCCCAGATGTACGAGTGAAACCAGTATTGCGCGCCGCGCGTAAAATCGCCGGTGGAAATGACGGCATATTTGGCGCGCAACGTTTTTCTCCCGTGCGGCACCTCGAGATAAAACACATTGGGTGCCAGCCAGGCGTTGAGAACGGCTAAATAACGCTCGCGATAGGCTTTGTGATAACTGTCGACAATGACGTACAAGTCGACGATGCCTTCTTCCAGACTGACCGCCGAGTGCAGACAGGAGCCATACAACATCACAGTGTCAAGCGATTCGCCGAAGCGCATGATCAGTGCATCCACCAACGGGACGAAATCGGCGGAAACCGGTTTGTTACATTCCGCTGCGACTTCGTTGATCAGTCCGGCGGGCAGTGATTCAATGGCTTCGAGTAGCGGGTTGGTCATGGCAATATCCTATAACACGAGAAATGTCACGGCATCGGTTGCGGTGATTGTGATTGGAGTTCGCGGATCGAGCGAGCGGTACAACTCGCCATCGACAATATATTCGTCGTCCATGTGTAAGGTTAACGAAGCGGTGTTATGGCTATAGTAACCGTCCTTTTCCTGCAATATCTCACCGCTGCCGGACAGTAACGGCCAGAGCGAACGCCACAGACGCTCAGGTTGCTGATCGACCAGCGTGACATGCAGCGGTTGCGGTTCTTTTCCCCAGTACGGGCGAATGTTCAATAACAAGCAATCCAGCGCGCTGACCAATGCAAATAAATAGGTTCCCCGGTGAATCCGGCCGCTGGCTTCCGTCAGGATCATGCTGACCGGTGCCCACTCGCTTTGCTGACGGCCGAGGATCATATTCGCGAACATGCCGATGAACGAGCGCAACATGATCAGGAAAGTGAAAATGCCGCCGGTGATACCGATTTGCTTGATTGGGCTGCGCGAGAATTTCACTCCGCGCGCGACTAAGCCAACGGCAAAGAACATGCCGTAAATCGGGCTCACGCCAGCCTGTTCGATACGCAATACCGGACGTTGTACCAGCTTGGGAACGGATGGTTTGCGCAAATGGGCGTGCAGGCGTTGAATGATGGACTCGGGTTTCCCCTGCATGCCCAAATCTAGCGGCGTCATATTGGTGGTGCCGCCGGGTATGATCAGAATGAGCGGCCAGTCGGCAGGTGCGCGTGCTGCGAATAAGTGGCCGAAAATCGCATGCGTCGTGCCGTCACCGGCGACGATCACCAGCAAGTCGATATCCGCTTGCAGCAGTGCATCGATTGCTTTTTTAAAGGTATCCGCATCGCTGCCTTCGCATACCAGCATGCCGGGTATTTGCTGCAACGCCTGACGGATAGCTCCGGCGCGTTTACGCACCTGCCCTCCCTTGGGATTGAGCAGGCAACCGGTTTTGGCTGTCCCGGTTTTCAGACGGTCGATCCGCGCTTGCAACGTCATCGGGTCTATCGACTGGCGCCGGGGTGTTTACGAAAGCGGCAGCGGCTTTCTAAGATCAATCGGGGCGCGCGTGAATATTTTCACCGCCCATTGTTCGCGATCGCGTGCCGGGTCGATATCCTGCAACCAGGATCGCAATGCACCTTCTTTTTGCTTGATTCTCCAGCCATCGGCCAAGCGCCAGACGAGGATGCCGGTGGAAACGAGATGCCACAGCACGACCATCAGCAACCCGGTATCCGGGTGGCCATTGAACCATCCGCACGTGAGTAACAGCAAATTCGGATTGCGCCGGGCGGTGATCAGGCGGTTGAACGAATCCAGCTTGCGCCAGATGAACATATCGAAGTGCGCCAGCCAGAACTGGAATGCGCCCTCACACAAACGCCCGCCGATATACCCCAGGAACATCAAGAACATCATGACGCTCAATCCGGTCAGCGGTGTCGCCGTGCCTTCCAGACCAAGCCCCCAGGCCAGATACCACAGCGGCGGGTGAATAATATCCAAACCGTGATCCATGACATCGCCGAAGCGGCTGGATGTGACCGTGACGCGCGCCAGTTTTCCGTCCACTGTGTCGAGAAAGGTCATGAACCAGCCCATCAGCAATCCCAGACCGAAAAATCCACCCCAGAACGCCAATCCCGCCAGCACGGCAAACACTACGCTGAGATAGGTCACATGATTCGGCAGCCAGCCGTGGCGCACGCAAAAATGCGTGGCCCAGAATGCCGGTACCGGCCAGACCCATTTGGTGACTAGGTCGGTGACACCTTTATACGAACCGGAAAACAGTTCTTGTTCCAGCAACGGGCGATTGGCTTCGCTGACCGGCAGGATGTACGGCGGATCTTTCTTTTTCAGATTGTGCTGGTAATCGATTTTCAAATCGTTTAAACCGATGCGCGGGATGGTCAGCAGCGCGAATTTATAGTTCTGATCCTGGTTGTTGTTGAGATTGCGCAGCAATTGCGGTGCGTAGTTGCCGTCGGTGCGAATTCCCGCCGGACAACCTTCGCTGCTGTATAAGGCGACTTTTTTGTCCATTCCGAGCAAGGCGGTGAGCACGCGCGCATCGAACAGAAAATTGCAATTCAGAAATAAGGCGGTGGCAGTGACCGGGATTTTTTCAACGTCATCGGTCAGGATGATGTTCTGCTGTGCTTGCAGCATGCGCCGCAACCGTTCACGGCCGGTCAATCCCCAAACGGTGATTGCGTTGTCACCGAAAAAATAAATATAGGTTGATGTCGACATGGGTGATGGAAATTTTTTTCTGAATGAATGATTCCGGTGCGATGCATGCGTCCGGTTATGCGATTTTAGATGTTTTGCAGCAACTATAACAGAGATCGCGGCGTGCCGCTAAAAAGTCCGGCGCAGCCAGAGATTGGCCAAAATGGTGATAGCAAATCCCGGACCTAAGGCAACGAGCGCGGGGTTTAAATGCAGAATCAGACCGGCATTGGCGATAATTTGATCGAGCAGGTAAACCGCCATGCCGATCAGCGTGGCGAATATGAGCTTGTTGCTGAGGCCGGAGCGGATTGAACCGAATACAAATGGAATCGACAGCAGCAGCATGGCGATTGTCATCAGCGCACTGCCTGCTTTGCGCCATAACGCCAACGCGTAGGAATCGGCATCTTGTCCGGTGCTGCGCAGAAATTCCACATGCCGGAACAATTCGAGCGGCGATAGGCTTTCCGGCGGCTTGGTCAATGTCGCAATATCTTCCGGATTGACAAAAGAGGGCCATCGCACGTTGTCCGTCCGGCTTACCGAGATCCGTCCGTCGTCCTGGAATGTCCGGACGACGGCGCTGCTGAGTTCCCAGATGTCTTCCTCGACGATGTCGGCAAATTCGGCGAGCGTATGCTTGATGATGAAGCCTTCGTTATCCAGTTGCAGCAGCTCGATATCGGCGGCTCTTTTGTTATTCATGATCTGACCGATGCGCAGAATGTTATGTTCGTTACGCGTCCAGATTCCCAGGTTTCTACCTAACTCGGCGCTCTGTTCCAATGCGATGGCGCGGTAGGTGATTGCTTTCTGTTGCAATTGCGGGGCGGCGAATTGCTCCAGAATAGCGACCACCAGCAACAGTAAAATGCCCATACTTAAAGGCGCGAAGCTGATGCGCTGCGGCGAGAGTCCGGCAACGCGCAAAGCAATCAGTTCGGAATTGACCGCCAGCTTGCCCAAGGCGATGACGGTGCCGAGCAAGGCGACAAATGGCGCGACTTGAATAAAACGGCGCGGCAATAGCATGGTGGTGTAGAAGAAGGCATCAATAACGCGATAAGTGCCTTTGCCTACATCATCCAGCTGATCCAGCAGATCGAAGAAACTGAATAACGGCAGCAGGATAGCGGTGGAAATAACGAAGCCGATCAGGACTTGATAAGCGATGTAACGATAGATGATCATGGCCGGCGTAAGAGAAGAGATTTGCGGTTGGAGAATGCCGCATAACCGACCAGGAATGCCAGAATGAGCAAATCCAGCCACCACACGCCCGGGATGCTGCCGACGACGCCTAGCTCTACCCAGCTTTTGGCCAGTCCGCTCAAATTATAATACGCGGCGAAAACCAGTGCGGCGATGATGTAAGTCCGCTCTGTTTTTTCCTGGCGTGGTGAGATGCGGATATAAGTTACCGCAAGCAGGGCCATCAGGATCGTTGAAAGCGGACGGGAGATACGCCATTGCAGCTCGGCAATGTCGCGCGGCTGGCTGGATTCCCACAAAGTTCTGGTGGCGGCCGCTTTGCGCCGGTAGTTCAGCACAAAATCCTTGTCGATGAAATAGGTCATGTCCTGGAACCGGATCATGTCATCGACGCTGGCGGTTTTGCTGAATTCGTAGACGATGCCGTCGGACAGCAGGATATGCAGCCTTTCTTCCTGAGTTGTAGGCTGAACCTGGCGGGCGAGCTGGGCAATGACGATTTCGCTGCCTTCTTTTTTCTTGATGTAATGAAAAATACCCTCCATTTCCTTGGTGGCGTCATTTTTGCTGCGCACATAGACAACCCTGCCGGATTTTTCGCTGCCGTAGAAGCGTCCGGCCTGAAAACGGTTGGTATTGAGTTCGGCTTCCGCCTGCGCATCCAGGATGTAGCTCTCCGAATAGGCCCACGGGCGCACATACGATGACAGCGTGCCGCTGAGGATGCCGACCGGTATGGCTACCGTCAGTATCGTCAGCACGATGCGCGCACCGCTGACGCCGACGGAACGGATAATATTCAATTCCTGGTCTTTGTTGAGCCTGTCCAGACCGATGATGACCGAAATATAGAGTGCAACCGGGATCAATACTTCCAGCGCGATCAGCGTTTTTAAGAATACCAGCTTGAGCAGCGCGGCGACGCCCAGGGTTTCTGTGACGGCGCCGGTCAAAAGCCGGGCACTGACGAAGCTGGCGTACAGACCGACCAGAATGAAGAGCACTACCGTGAAGGGCAGCAGGATTTCGCGTGCGATATACCGTTCGATTAATTTCATAGACCGGCTAAATCAGGCTGTTACTGATAAATAGGACGAATATCATGAGCGGTACGGATAAGATCGATCACGAGAGCTGCGTGCTGTCAGCGGAATTTGCATTTCGGCTGAGTACTGATTCGGCCAGCATGAGATCTTGCACTTTGTCGACATCAATCCCGGCGCGGGCATCGTCCAGCATGACCAGCCCGATGTTGACGCCGGATTTCTCAGATACTGCGGCCAAACCTTGTTGCGATGTCAGCAGCCCCAACAAGTATAAAAATACCGCTTTGAATCCAAGCACTTTGCTGACTAACCGCCAAGGGCGCTTGCGCAAATCTTCCGCCTGCCGCCAGAATCCGACCAAGGCGCGCCCACGTGGATTAAACGCATACAAATTGCAGCCGCGGAATCCGCCGTCGCGCAACCGGATAATAGTGCGTTTGCAGCCGGGAAACGCAGCGCCAATCGCTTGTTCGCTAACAACACCCACCGCGGCGTCGCACGATGTTGCCGCGGCGCGTTGTAAAAAATCGCGCACGATGACGGGTGTGAGTAAAGCGTGATCGGCGGTCGTTAAAAGCACCGGTGTATCGAGCGGGATGTGATTGAGGCCGCTCTCCGCGCTACGGCTGGGCGAATCCAGATTCGGCAGCCAGGTGACTTGACCGGATGCGATGCGCTGTTTTAATTCCGGGCAACGATCGTGCAACGATTCGGGCGGGCCGCACAGGATAATGGTGGAGATCAGATCGCAGGCCTGCAAGGTATCCAGCACACGGATGATCATCGGAACACCGGCAACGGGAGCGAAAGCCTTGCAGGCGGCGCCGGTATGTTGCGTGATCGGATCCTTGCCGGTACGGTCGGCGGCCAGAACCACCGCGGCGAATTGCTGTGCTGCCGGATTGAGTTCACCGCTCATAACGTTTTCCCATAAATGCGGTAGCGTTTGTATTGTTCGCTGCCGATGCTGTCGAGGATGCCGCGCATCGCAACGTTATCTTCCAGTATCCAGGACAATTCGACTTCCTTGACGCCGTGCCGGATACCGATCTGGCGCGGGGTGTCGATAACCAGGCAGGCCAAAGCCAGGCCGATCGGCGTACTGTGATATTGTTTACGCACGCCCATCAGCGGGATGCGGCCGGTGCGGATTTCACGGTTTCTGACTTTTTTGATCAGTTTGAGCCAACCAAACGGAAACAGGCTGCCGTTGAGTTCGATCAGGATTTCGTTGAGGTTGGGCAGTCCGACCATGAAGGCCGCCGGCTCACCGTTGACTTCCGCGATTTGGATATATTCGTCGGGCAGGAGCAGGCGCAGACTGCTGCCCAGCTCGGCGAATTCTTCCCGCGTAAACGGAATGAATCCCCAATTTTCCGACCAGGCGTCGTTAAAAATATCGCGCAAGGTTTCCATTTCCTGGTCGAATTGATCGCGCTTCAGGGTGCGCATGGTGATTTGCGGTGAAAATCGCTTGATCACGGTCTGCATGACACGCGGTATTTCGAAATCGACGCCGATTTTATACGCCAGCAGATCCTTTGCTGGATGATAGCCGTGTTCTTCGAGTAAACGGCTGTACCAGGGCGCCGAATGCGGCATCATGACCACCGGCGGCGTGTCGAAACCTTCAACCAGAATACCGCATTCCTGATTGATCGACAGATTGAACGGGCCGCTGACGCGGCTGATTCCCCGTGCAGCGAGCCAGGCTTCCGCGTGCAACAGCAGCGCGGCAAATACTTCCGCATCGTCGATGCATTCCAGCAGGCCGAAGTGTCCGCTGTCGGCGCCGTGATGCTGCTGGTGTAAGGAATCGACTTGCGCGCTGATTCGTCCCACCGCTTGACCGTCTCGAAATGCGACCCAGGCTTGCCATTCGCCGTGCTTGAAATAGGGATTGAAGCGGGAAAAATGGAAACGCCGCTCCAACCGTAACGGCGGCACCCACATCGGGTCGTTCGCATACACGCGCCACGGTACATCGATAAACTTGCCCATGTCACGATACGACATGACCGGGCGCACCGTTACTCTGGAATTAACCGGCTTATCGTGTTGAGTCATGGCAGGTAAACGATATCGGTTTAATGATAAGCGTATGAAAAAGAGTTATAAATTGATTTTGATGACGGTTTTGACCATTGCTACGGAGAACTTCCTAGAATTCGGTATGCTTCATTAAATTTGCGACCAATTGTTGAAAAACTACCTTGGGATCTTGCTCGTTGGCAGTATTTTGCTCAGCTGCGGCGATCTTTTCCTCGGTAAGGGTGCGGCAGAAATCGCGGAAATTGTTCCAGTCGGTATTGTACTGGAGCAAATTTTTTTGCGGAATGAAAACACGCAGCACTTCAAAATTTTGATACATTTCCGGTAACCGGGCGGTGAGGTAATGGTTAATGTTTGCGGGCCAGCGTTTATGCTGCGGATACATATCGGCCAATTCCGTTTCGATGGTGTAGCGGAAATTTTCGATAGCCATGGCGCGGCGCTTGCGGTTGACGATATCGACCATAATGGCCACCACGCCAAGCAGACCGAATAAAACGAACGGCCATAATGGCACGGTTCCAAAATATGACGCGATTTGATCTAAGCTTTCGTCCAAGATGTTCTCAATTAATGTGTGTTAGAAAAATAGATAGGCTCCAGTAGTTTCAATACTAAGAACCTTTACCAAGAATTCTGCTGAAATAAGCGGGCACGGCCGTCAGAGCGGGTAAATGGTCATTTTTCTTGTGATTTATTCCGTCATTATCACATGCTTACCTGCTTCTGATGACGCCATCCAAGGCTCGTATCTTGCCATAGTAATATGCATGGATCAATATGATTGCCCAGCGCCGCTGGCATCGGAAATCAGCCACCGGGAAAGCGCGGCAATTTTTCCGGGAAAAATGCAATCAATCGTATGCAATCGATCATCAGAGCGGGTTTTTAAGTACTTGCTTCCGGTTTTCAATAGGAGTGATCACTGTCATTACTAAATTTGCATTGACCTGATACTGCTAATTGCGTTATTTTTGTCTGTTTTTTTGTGACAGAACCACTTATTATTCCAATTAGTTTCTTGCCGGCATGAGCGTCTTATGACCAAATCATCTAAACAGGCTGCGTCGCCGCAACCGGAGAGTTTTGAAGCGGCGTCAGCGGAACTGGAGAAAATTGTGGCCGCCATGGAAGCTGGACAGATGTCATTGGAAGCTTCTCTTGCGGCTTATCAACGTGGAGCGGAGTTGTTGCAATATTGTCAGAATAAATTGCAGGGCGCGCAGCAGCAGGTACGTGTGCTGGAAGCCGGGATGTTAAAAAACTTCACAAGATCGGATAGTGATGAGCGTTGATTTTCAAAGTTGGGCAAGCGGTTGTCAGGCGCGTATTGAAACGTTTCTGGATGCGCGCTTACCCGCAAGCGATTGCGTTCCGGTACGGTTGCATAAAGCCATGCGCTATTCCGTGCTGGGCGGCGGCAAGCGGGTGCGTCCGCTGTTATCGTTTGCGGCCGGCGAGCTTGCAGGCGCGGATGTCGAACGCGTGACCGTTGCCGCGGCGGCGGTGGAACTGATTCATGCCTATTCGCTGGTGCACGATGATTTGCCGTGCATGGACGACGATATTTTGCGGCGCGGCAAACCGACGTGCCATATCGAGTTTGACGAAGCGACCGCCCTGTTGACCGGCGACAGCTTGCAAACACTAGCGTTTGAATTATTGGCGGAAAAGCGCTTGGCGGATACGCCGGAAACCCAATTGGAGATGATCGCGCATTTGGCGCTGGCGTCCGGTTCGCGCGGTATGGCTGGTGGCCAGGCATTCGATTTGGACAGCGTCGGTAAAACATTGAGTCTGCCGGAACTGGAATTCATGCATATCCACAAAACCGGCGCATTGATTCGCGCCGCCGTAATGCTGGGCGCTCGTTGCAGCAGCCAGTTGGATAAAGCGCAATTGGATAAGCTGGATCACTTCGCCAAATGTGTCGGTCTAGCGTTTCAGGTGGTCGACGATCTGCTGGATACCGAAGCGACCACGGCTACATTGGGCAAAACCGCCGGTAAGGATGCGGAAAACAATAAACCGACGTATGTCAGCATTCTGGGTATTAGCCAGGCGCGCGAGCTGGCGGAAAAATTGCAGCACGACGCCGATCAGGCGCTGGACGGTTTTGGCGAAGCTGCAGCAAGATTGCGTCAAGTGACCGATTTTATAATTAAACGTAAATTCTAAGTTTTTCTTCTTTATTTTTTATTTTCAGGTTCTGAATGTATCCACTGTTAGATACCATCAATTCACCCGCTCAGTTACGCGAACTGGAACAAAAGAAACTACCGCAATTTGCCAAGGAATTACGTGATTTTCTCGTTGAATCGGTAGCAAAAACCGGTGGGCATTTGTCTTCCAACCTGGGCACGGTCGAGCTGACGATCGCGCTGCATTACGTATTCAATACGCCGCACGACCAGCTGGTCTGGGATGTTGGGCACCAAACGTATGCCCATAAGATTCTGACCGGACGGCGCGAGGGTATGAGCAAGCTGCGTATGCATGGCGGCATTGCCGGATTTCCGCGCCGCGACGAGAGCGAATACGATGCCTTCGGCACCGCGCATTCCAGCACCTCGATCAGCGCCGCATTGGGTATGGCGGTTGCAGCACGTTTGAATCATACCGACCGGCGCGCCATCGCCATCATCGGCGACGGCGCCATGAGCGCCGGGATGGCGTTTGAAGCGCTGAACAACGCCGGTGTGATGGATGCTAACTTGCTGGTCATCTTAAACGATAACGATATGTCGATATCCCCGCCAGTCGGCGCGCTGAATAATTATCTGGCCAAATTGATGTCTGGACGGTTCTACGCGACGGCGCGCCGTGCTGGCGAAAAAGTACTGGGCGTCGTTCCACCGGTGCTGGAATTGGCCAAGCGCGCCGAAGAACATGTCAAAGGAATGGTGACTCCCGGTACTTTATTTGAGGAATTCGGATTTAATTATATCGGCCCGATTGACGGTCACGATCTGGATGTTCTGGTTACCACGCTAAACAACATCAAACAGCTGGATGGCCCGCAATTTCTCCACGTGGTAACCCGCAAAGGCGCCGGTTACAAGGTGGCCGAGGAAGATCCGATTTTGTACCACGGCGTGAGCAAATTCGACCCGAAGAAAGGGATTGTTGCCAAGCCGAACGGAAAGCCCGCTTATACGCAAATATTCGGCGACTGGCTGTGCGATATGGCATCGCAGGATTCCCGTTTGATCGGCGTCACCCCGGCGATGCGCGAAGGCTCCGGGCTGGTGCGTTTTTCTCAAGAATATCCCGAACGCTATTTTGACGTTGGCATCGCCGAACAGCATGCGGTCACTTTTGCAGCCGGTGCGGCCTGCGATGGATTAAAACCGGTCGTGGCGATTTACTCCACCTTTCTGCAGCGTGCCTACGATCAGCTGATTCACGATGTCGCCATCCAGAATCTGCCGGTAGTGTTCGCGATCGACCGGGCCGGTCTGGTTGGTGCGGATGGTCCGACGCACGCGGGTAGTTTCGATTTGTCGTACTTGCGCTGTATCCCCAATATGACTGTCATGGCGCCGGCAGATGAAAATGAGTGCCGGCAGATGCTGTATACCGCCTTTAAGCTCGATACACCAGCGGCGGTGCGTTATCCACGCGGAACCGGCCCGGGTGTGAAGGTGCAGAAGGAAATGCAAGCATTGCCGGTAGGCCGCGGCGAAATCCGGCGGCAAGGAGAAAAGATTGCTTTGCTGGCGTTCGGCAGCATGCTGGCGCCGTGTTTGAGCGCCGCGGAGGAATTGAATGCGACGGTCGCCAATATGCGCTTTGTCAAACCGCTGGATGACGATCTGGTGGCATCTCTGGCCGCCAGTCACGATCTACTGGTGACGGTGGAAGAAAACACCGTATTGGGCGGCGCGGGCGGTGCGGTAACCGAGTCGCTCAACAGTCAGCGGATAGGTGTCAAAGTGCTGCAACTCGGTTTGCCAGATGTGTTCATCGATCAAGGCGATCATGCGCAAATGCTGGCGGATTGCGGGCTGGACAAAGACGGTATTATTAAATCAGTACGGGCGATTTTACCGGTGTAACTTTTCCGGAATTAATTGATCTATCTATCATTTGATTCGAAGTTGCCAGCAACGGATGCCTCATCGCACAGGAGACAAATATGAATAAACAGGTAGATTTACCCATTGCCGATGTACAAAGCTCACTCGATACCCGGCATATTGCCATCGACCGGGTGGGAATCAAAGCCATTCGCCATCCGGTGGTCGTGGCGGACAAAAGTGACGGCGTGCAGCACACCATCGCGGTTTTTAACATGTACGTGAATTTGCCACACAACTTCAAAGGCACACACATGTCGCGCTTCGTGGAAATCCTTAACAGCCATGAACGCGAAATTTCCGTCGAATCGTTCCAGATCATCCTGCGGGAAATGATCCAGAAACTGGAAACGGATTCCGGTCATATCGAAATGACTTTTCCTTATTTCATCAATAAGTCCGCACCTGTTTCCCAAGTCAAAAGTTTGCTCGACTATGAAGTGACCTTCGTCGGTGAAATCAAGAACGGCGAATATCTGTTCACGATGAAAGTCGTCGTTCCGGTCACCAGCCTGTGCCCTTGCTCCAAGAAGATTTCCGATTACGGTGCGCACAACCAGCGTTCGCATGTGACGATTTCCGTGCGCACCAACAGTTTTGTGTGGATCGAGGATGTTATCCGGATTGCTGAAACAAATGCTTCCTGCGAACTTTACGGTTTGCTGAAGCGGCCCGACGAAAAATATGTCACCGAGCGCGCTTACGACAACCCCAAATTTGTTGAAGACATCGTCCGGGACATCGCCGAGACGCTTAATCACGATGACCGCATCGACGCCTACGTGGTCGAGTCGGAAAACTTCGAATCGATCCATAACCATTCGGCTTACGCGCTGATAAAAAATGATAAAACCCGATCCTCTGGAATGCCGCTGGAGTAGATCAAAACTTTTAAAATTTTTTTCCCGGTTACCGCCTCGGGTAACCGGGAAAACCACTTAAGCTCACTTCCGGCAACGTCCTGGCTAACACTCGATTAACTCAGGAGGTATGTCATGTCACACATGATCATTCAAGACCGCGCCGCAGGCGCCATCATGGGTGCTTCCATCGGCGATGCTTTGGCGCTCGGTCCCCATTGGTATTACGATCTTGCCGAACTGCGGCGCGATTACGGCGATTGGATTACTACCTACACCGACCCCAAATCGGGGCGCTATCACAGCGGACGCAAGGCCGGACAACTCTCGCAAGCTGGCATCATTCTGACTTTGATGCTGCGTTCCCTGGTCGAACGAGGTCAATACGACGAAGCCGATTTCTGCCGCCGGCTGGACGAAGAACTTTTTCCACTGCTCAATGGCACGCCCATGAGCGGGCCGGGCGGCTATACCAGTCAATCGATTCGTCATGCGTGGCGCTGCCGGGTAGAACAAAAATTGCCGTGGGGTCAAACGGGTGGTCATGCCGATACCACTGAAGCGATTGAACGCACGCTGGCGATAGCAGTCCGCTATGCATTTCAACCGGCGGAACTCGCAACCGCAGTGGCAAACAATACCCGCCTGACGCAAATCGACGATACGGTGATTTCCATGACAGTGGCCTATGCCGCCGTATTGAGCATGCTGGTGCAGGGACATGCGCTGGACGCTGCGCTATCCGGAAAATTGATGAAACTGGTGAAAACTGGAAAACTGCCTTTTCACGCCGTCACCTTCGACGATTTGCAACCGCCGCGTCCGGGCGATCCCGATCCGCCCCGTGCCGGAAGATTTGCATCGCCGGATGCATTGCTGACCCCGTCTTACATGGCGCAAGCGGTTACGGATGCGGCTATCCGTATCGAACCGGCGTGGAAGGTGTCGATAGTGTACGGCATGCCCTGCGCTATTTATCACCAACTTCCCGCTGCTTACTATCTCGCCGCCCGCTTTCGCAACGATTTTGAATCCGCCGTGTTGCATGCCGTCAACGGTGGCGGGCAGAACCTGGCGCGCGCCATTCTGACTGGCGCGCTGGTTGGCGCTCAAGTAGGGTTATCCAACATCCCGCAACACTTTCTCGACGGGCTGGAAGATGCGGAAACCCTCATGAATCTGGCTAAAGGCCTTGCTGCTCAGGTTGCGGACGCAGCGAAGCCAGTTGAGATTGAAAATAGCCGGGGCTAAGGTTTGCGCCCGGTCACGATGCTGTAATAACCGGAAGCTTTGTGAATTTGCACATCGATAAAGCCAATTTCCTGCAACATGGTGGATAACTCCAAACCGGAGTATTGCTTCCCTTCCGTCCACCCCATCATCATCATACCGAACGCAGCCGGTGCGAACGGGCCGGTTTTATCGTCGTTGCACAGCATCTCATGGATGACGATGCGCCCGCCGCATGCCAGCGAGTCAAAGCTTTTTGCCGTCAAAAAGTGACATTTCTCCGGCGGCCAGTCATGAAATACATTGGAAAAGAAATGCAGATCGGCGGACGGCCAGTGATCGGACCACAAATTGGTGCCGCAGGTTGTGATGCGATCTTGTAAGCCATATTCAGCAATATAGCCCTGCGCCACTTCGCATACCTGAGGAAAATCCATGACAATCGCTTGCAGATTTGGCAAACGCAAAGCCGCGCCGATCGAATGTGCGCCGGAGCTGCCGCCGATATCCAGCATGATACGATGCTGCGAGAGATCCAGAATCCCCGGCCAAACCAGCGCCGACGCCATGCTCATGCTGTGCATGCCGCTGGTGAAACGGTGCAGCAATTCAATCTGTTCTTCGTGCGACTGATAAATGCTGCCGCCGCCGTAAGTTTGCGGCGAATCGGTCAGGATGGCTTTTTCCAGGCTTGCGAAGGAACAGACCTGATAATTATCGATCATCAGATCCCAGAGAAAACCGAAGTAATTCGGACTCTTCTGCAGCAAATATTCTTCCGATACCGCGGTGAGGGCATAACGCTCTTGTTGTAGCGACAAAAAACCCAGCGCGCAAGCTACGGTCAGAATCGCTTCGGCCGGGCGCGGCTTGATATTGAGCGCATCGCAAATCTCCGTCAACGTGCGCGGATTATCCGCCAGCAGAGCGAAAACCTTCAACCGGTGCGCCAGCAATAACGCCGGATAACCATAAACCGCGAACACCACATCCCATAGCGGACGATCATCGGTTCTCGGCATCGGAACGTTGGAAAAGGCATTTTGTGTCATTAGTTCTCCTTTGACCCTGACCGGTTTATGAAACAGTCATCGCAGCACGCATTGTTGAAAGAATGCTTGGGAACGACCGGGATTCTCATGATTTTTCCGCCTCGACCAAGCGTTTGATATTCTGCACCGTCCGTCCCGCGCCGTCTTTAATGGCGACGCGAACCAATCCTTCGAAAGGCCGCATAATCGCCAGAATTTCCAGCAATTCGAAAGTAAATGTCAGCTTGGTGGATTGCGCCGGATTGATTTCCTGCAACTCGTAAGTGCAGCGGAACGGATCGGACACGCCAACCAGTGTAATGCGCTGCCCCGGCTCGAAGGTTGAAATTTTAAACTTCGATTCCGAACGCCGCCCCTGATCGACGCGAACCTGACGGCCTTCGGTGCCGAGCCGGATCGGCCCCGGCGTCAACTGCTCCAGCTCTTTGACTTCCGGCGACCATTTCGGGTAATTGTCAAACAGACCGTCACCGAGAAAGCGGAATAACTCAGCCGCCGGACAGGATACGATCGTATTAGCCCGTCCGATAACCGGATCAGTCGAACCCAGATTGAGCATGGAACCTAAATTGAACATAGCGTTAGCCCTTGATGACAAACCTAGCTTATCGATTGACGATGAATTGAGACGTTAAACGAAACAAGGGGGGATTTCAAGTAATAAACAACCCCCGTGGCTGGACTAGGGGAATCACAAATTAAGAAGATGAGTAAGTTTTATTACTAATGCAGCAAACACTAACTGATGTTTAAAAGAGCTTCTCGCATTCTCGGAACCTTTCTTTGTACCAATTGATCTTAAAAATGCATAGTTGTATTCGGCGGCATAGCGCTTGGTGCCGGAGTGGTGTACAAGCGAGTATGTTATCCCTTTTATCATTTTGCTCAAACTGACAGCCTTCGGTTGCCATTGAGCCTCATGCCAGGCATCCGCTCCCGTAGCATAAAGGGAGGTATGCTAGCAACAGCAGTCATTAGTAAAATAGCGACAGAAATCCCTATATTCATCGGCAAGGGAGGATAAACATGAAAATCGTCGTCATCGGCGGTACCGGACTTATCGGTTCGAAGACTTCCGCCATTTTGCGTCAGGGTGGGCACGAGGTTGTTTCCGCCTCACCCAAAACCGGCATCAACACCATCACTGGTGAAGGTCTCAAAGAAGCAATGGTCGACACGCAGGTGGTGATCGATCTGGCCAATTCACCCTCATTTGAAGAAAGGGCGGTGCTGGAATTTTTCGAGACTTCCGGTCGTAATCTTCTCGCAGCGGAGACCACGGCCGGTGTCCGACACCATGTAGCATTATCCATCGTTGGAACCGATCGGATGCCTGATAATGGTTATTTTCAGGCCAAAGTCGCACAAGAGAAATTAATCCAAGCTTCCAACATCCCCTACACCATTATTCGTTCGACTCAGTTCCTGGAATTCCTTGGTGCCATCGCCGCTTCAAGTATAGTCGGAAACGTGGTCAGGCTTTCGCCTGGCTTGTTTCAACCTATCGCAGCTGACGATGTTGCTGCCATCGTCGCTGATGTGGCACTTGCTGCTCCACGAAATGGCATTGTCGAGATCGCTGGTCCGGAACGAGCCCCATTCAACGAGATCATCGCCCGCTATCTGAAGACGATCGGTGACACGCGCGAAGTTGTGAGTGATCCCGAGGCCCGATACTTCGGTGGCCGGGTCGAAGAGCACTCACTTGTGCCGTTGGGTGAAGCGCGCCTCGGCTGCATCAGTTTCGACGAATGGTTTCGCCGCTCTCAGGCATGATTCTGATTCTTCATCAACCAATCAGAGGAGAAATTCCATGAAATACATACTCTATTTGCTTCTTCTCACCCTTCTGCCGTTTGGTGTCGCCCTGGCCGATGCACCAAAGTCGAAGAATGCCAAGGTGACCGTCGTCTATCAGCATGAGTTACCGAACATCCCTGGCAAGAGCATCAAGGGCGTGCTCGTCGAATATGGCCCAGGCGGTTATTCACCTGGTCACACACATGCCAAATCAGCCTTCATCTACGCGACTGTGCTTGAAGGGGCGGTCCGCAACCAAATCAATGATGGACCGGTGGTAACCTACGAGGCTGGACAGAGCTTCTCCGAATTGCCCGGTGATCGTCATAGTGTCAGCGCTAATGCCAGCGAGACGAAGTCAGCAAGGCTCCTCGCAGTATTCGTAGTGGATACGAACGAGACCGAATTGACGATTCCATTTAAGGACTGAGCAAAGCGAATAGATACTATAGCCTGTTAACGCTATTCAATATAATTCAGTGATGGAAATCACCGAAACTCAATACCAACGGATCGAATGCTGCCTGCCGCGTCAGCGTGGCAGCGTCAAGCATTCAAACTTGCAAGTTCTCAATGCCATTCTTTGCGTAGCCGGGCATGGCTGCAAGTGGCGAGGACTGCCCAAACGCTTTGGCAACTGGCATACCATCTATACCCGCATGAATCGCTGGGCAAAGAGTGGTGTCTTGAGCCATGTTTTTGGGCAACTCCAGCATCAGCAAATCATCCGTATCCGTATTGAAGCTGTTTCGCCGGACAGTACCAGCATCAAAGTCCATCCCGGCGGTACGGGCGTGTTAAAAAAACGGCCCGCAATCCATCGGAAAATCCCGAGGTGGATGGACCACCAAAAATTTATCTGGTTGCCGCAGATTCCAGAACAACCACAAGCTTCGCCCTCTCACCCGGTCACTCCCATGATGCACCGGAAGGCAGACAACTTTTGCTTTCCCCCGGCCCCGTCAATACGTCCACCTGCCTGCCGATGGATCGCGTTTATGAAGGCGGCCAAACCCGCCAACTGGCGCTAGATTTAGGTTACATCCCGGCTGTTCCGACCGAAGCAAATCGTTTGCCGCCTTGGCAATACAGCCGTGCCATGTACAAAAAGCGCAACGAGATCGAACGATTATTCAGAGGCTCAAGGGATTTCGTCGCATCTTCTCCAGGTTCGATAAGCTTGATGCCGACTTCATCTCCTTCATCCGCTTCGCCTTCATCGTCGAAGCACTCAGATTGTGTTAACAGGCCCTAATATCTATTGCTCATGGTTTTCTTCAGTTTAATTAGTTCAAATTTGCGTATACCATTGATGCATCCAGTATCTAAGTAAGATTACCCGTAATCGTATTTAGTTAGCTCATTGAGATACCAAAGAAAGAATGGGAAGCACACAGAATGAATTGACTCGCCTTAGCAACTTGATCGGCTTGATCTATGAAGGCGCAACTGACCCGAACCGCTGGACCAGCGACATCTTGCCAGCAATAGCTGACTACATTCAGGCGCCAGAATGTATTTTATTCACGACTTCGCATACACCGCAAAATGGAGGGTATTTTTTTATTCATGGCATCGCCCAGGATCATATCGATCTTTACCTAAGCAAATACGTCCACACAGATGTCTGGTTGCGCGCTGGAGCTGAGAGAAATCTATTCTTTGATGGCAATATTACCATCGGGGAAGAACTGGTTCCACGCGAGCAGTTGCTGCAATCAAAAATTTACAAGGAATATCTCAGTCGCGATGAAAACATGGCTCAATTGTTGAGTAGCGTGATTTTTGGAGCAGAGTCCACGAGTTCCATGCCAACGGTCTGCTCATTTTTCCGTGGTTTTCACCATCCGGCATTCGATGAGGCGGATCGCGAACGTTTACGGCTGATTCTACCGCATCTGTCTCGCTCGCTGGGAGTAATGCAACGTCTTCGCTCATCTGAATTGACCGTGACTACTACCTTAGCCGCATTTGATCGCTTATCTACAGGCGTATTGCTAAGCGATTCTGCAGGTGAAGTAACCTTTATCAGTCAAGCTGCCAAGCGCATACTGGATAGCAACGATGGATTAAAGCTAAAGAAGCGCTCGCGCACGCCTGGACTAGGTCAACTTGTTGCTGATAATCCACTGGCTCAACGGGCTTTATCCGTAGCACTTAACGCAACTTTAACCCGAGACCCATACGGTACAGAACATTTCTCCGATTCAGTGATCATTCCCCGTTCATCGGGAAAAACAGCTTTTGCACTTCAATTTTCTGCTTTGGGGGGACAGAGTGAATTTGGTACATGCAGCACTTTTGCAGCCATTATCTTTGTAACTGATAGTGCCCAGCAGGCAGAGGTAGATCCAATTCTACTAGAGAACGCTTATAACTTGACGCCTGCTGAAGCTCGTGTGGCGATCGCATTGCTGGAGTGTAGTTCGGTGCAGGAAGTTGCCGATTATTTCAACATCAGCCCTCATACAGTGCGCACCCATCTTAAGCAGATTTACGCCAAGCTCGGGGTGGATACACGGGTAAGATTCGCCAAACTAATGCTGGGTCTGGCAAGCAACAAGCAACCGCAGAGCATTTTAACTCGAAGATAATTCACAAAGTTAACTCGCCAAAATACCTACACAATCACTAATGCATTGGACAAGCTGACTAGCGATACTGGAGTTGGAGTTGTCCATTTTGACGGACAGTTTTTTCATGGGATCGAGAGAGTCTCGACCTGTGAAAGAGGATTGCACTTTATCGCGGTTTGATTTTTCTCATTCATTTTTTTCTCAAAATTGTTGGGTGATAAATATCCTAACCCGGAATGCCTGCGGGTGGAGTTATACCGGGCTTTGATCCAGGAGAATATGGCCAGCCTTGCTTCAGTTTTGTTTTTCCAGGAGCGCCTATCGATCAATTCACATTCAAGTGAAGCAAAAAAGCTCTCGGCCATTGCGTCATAGGCATCACCCGCACATGTGCTGGCTATACCGGTCGAGCGGACTACAACGTTTGCCGGTTCGTGAAGTCTTTCAAGCGGAATCCGAGCAGCCAGAGTGCGGCGAAATAGCTGGCGGCACCGGCGGCGACTACGCCGCTTAACCGCAGGGCGCGGGTCAGTGCCGGTTCGTTGAGCCACGATGTGCTGCTGCCGGTGGCGAACCACAGTACGATGCCCATGACCGCCAGCGCCAGCAGTATTTTGCCGAAGAAAACCAGCCAGCCGGGTTGCGGTTGATAGATTTTCTGGCTGCGCAATTGGTAAAACAGTAATCCAGCGTTCAGGCATGCACCCAAACCGATCGCCAGCGCCAATCCGGTGTGCTGGAACGGGGTGATGAAAGCGAGGTTCATCAGTTGCGTGGCGAGCAGCGTGATGACGGCAATTTTGACCGGCGTTTTGATGTTCTGGCGGGCGTAGAATCCGGGCGCGAGCACTTTTACCAGGATGATGCCGAGCAAGCCGACGCTGTACGCGACCAGCGCTTCGCGCGTCATCCATACGTCGTGTTCGCTGAATGCGCCGTGGTGAAACAGCGTGGTGATCAGCGGCACGGATAGTAACGCCAGCGCCAGTGCGGCCGGTAGCGTCAGCAGCATGGTCATGCGCAGCCCCCAATCGAGCAGGCGGGAATATTCGTCGTTGCTGTTGTTGCTGTAATGCTTTGCCAGCGACGGCAGCAGGATGGTGCCGAGTGCGACGCCGAGCAGACCGGCGGGGAATTCCATCAGCCGGTCGGCGTAATACAGCCAGGAGACGCTGCCGGTTACCAGTAAGGAAGCGAAAATGGTATTGATCAACAGGCTGAGCTGGCTGACCGAGACGCCGAAAATGGCCGGGCCCATCTGCTTGATCACGCGCCACGCGCCGGTGTCAGGATTTTTGAAACGGATGCGCGGCATGAGTTTTAGCCGCAACAGATAGGGTATTTGAAACGCCAGTTGCAAAATGCCGCCGATAAAAACCGCCCAGGCCAGCGCCAGAACCGGCGGATCGATGAGTGGCGTCAACCATAGCGCGCAACCGATGAATGCGATATTCAGCAGCGCCGGGGTCACGGCGGGCACGTTGAATTTGCCGTAGGTGTTGAGAATCCCTCCGGCCAATGCCACCAACGAGATAAATAAAATATACGGAAAGGTGATTTGCAGCAGCTGAACGGTGAGCTGGAATTTGTTCGGATCGGCGGAGAAACCGGGCGCGCTTACATAAATGATCAGCGGCGCCGCGAAAATACCTGCCAGTGAAATAAAGAACAGCGTGACACCGAGCAGCATCGTGATGTGATCGATCAGGCTGCGGGTTTCTTCGGGAGTGCGGTTGTTTTTATATTCTGCGAGAATCGGCACAAATGCTTGTGAAAATGCACCTTCGGCAAACATCCGCCGTAGCAGGTTCGGAATGCGGAAGGCGACAAAGAACGCATCGGTTTCCATGCCTGCGCCGAAAATCCGCGCAATGATGATGTCGCGCAGGAAACCGAGTATGCGCGATATGAAAGTCATGCTGCTGACCGCAGCGAGCGCTTTAAGTAGGTTCAATGGTTTGAGATTTTAACGCTATCTGATGGCGGTGGTGAGGAGCCGCACGGACTGGATTTCTCGATCCAGTCCGGTTGATTGGAAAATTTAAATCCATCCCAACAAATGGGCAGGGGCAGGCGCAGGCGCAGCTTAGAACATGCAAGTGACTTTCTTGAGCAGACCTTCTTCTTCCCAATTCCATTGCAGGCAGTATTCCGCGCCGCGTTTCGGGTTTTTTACCTCCGCATCGATTTTCGTTTCCCCGGTAACCACGGGCGGCAGCAGCGCTTCTTCTTTGCCGTTCTGGATGCAGAAGAAGCGGGCAGTTGCAACGGCGCGTCCCGAAGGCAGCTCGACGGTCATATGCAAGCGTTGCGTATCGTCGTCGACGACATGCGACAGTATGCCTTCGTTCTGCGTGAAAGCGCCTTCGCATTGATACGTCAAAGTTAAATCGGATCCATTGATGACTTTCAATTCCGGCGGGAGCGTCATGCAGACTTGGTAGCTGTCGTCGTCTTTTCTTTGATCAGCCGGGTTGCCGTTATTGACGCGGAAATTGCTGATGCTGCCGATGGCGCGGATATTTCTGAACCAGTATTCCGAATTATCGACATGACAAGCGGTGGTCATTTGCGTTTGCGTCAAGGTCGCTTTTTTTCCGCAGGTGTCGTGCACGGTCAGTATTTTTCTTAAATCCGCGATGGAGAACGCGGATTTGTTTTGCCGGATTTGATCGAAAATCAGCAGCGCGGCACAGACAACGAATATCAGTCCATGAGCAACGAAATTCGTCAGCAGTGCGACCAAAATACCAAAGACGAGGATCGCGGCATTGATGTAAAAAATAAGCTGGTTGGATTTGTCAAACATTCGGAGCTCCTTAATTAGCAGGCATTTTTTATAATATTTTTGAAGCGCTGAGTTTATCAGAGAGGCGCATGCAACAAAAGCAACCTGGGAAGATTGATGTTGGCTGGTGAAAAATGCCAGTTGCGGACATTATCGGGTGTTTTGCCGCTGCGCAGCGAGTGCCGGTTGGGCTGAACAGCAAGAAACAAACGACTTCGCTCCGATTTGGCGCTATCATTCGCGGTTGCAGTCATGATCAATTTTTTATGGAGAAAATAGATGTCGAAAAAATCAATGAAGCCGGTTTCACTGGCGCTAGGCACTGCATTAGTAACCACTTTGGCTGCCGGCAATCTCGTAGCTGACAATGTTGGCAATCCTTTCGCGTTGAATGAATTATCCGGCGGTTACATGCAACTGGCCGATGCCAGCGATGCCAATAAACCGGCGCAAGACAGCGGCAAGGATTCCAAGCCGAATATGGAAGGCAAATGTGGCGAAGGCAAGTGTGGCGGTAAAAAAGAAATGAAACAAAACATGGAAGGTAAATGCGGTGGCAAGAAAGCCGAGCAAGAAGGTAAATGCGGTGAAGGTAAGTGCGGTTCCAATAAGAAGTAATCCGCGCAAACCATGAGCAGCCAACAGTATCCTGTTCATGGCGCTGGTTTGGGTCTGCGGCGTTCACACATGAGTGCGCTGGCGGATCAAACCACGCAACCGGTGAGTTTCTGGGAAGTAGCCCCGGAAAACTGGATCGGGGTCGGCGGACGCTACGGAAAACAGTTGCGCGAGCTGACCGAGAAGTTTCCTTTTATTTGTCATGGACTATCGCTGTCGATCGGCGGGCCGTCGCCGCTGGACGAAGCCTTTCTGCAGCGGCTGAAGCGTTTTCTGCACGAACATCAGATCCGTTATTACAGTGAACATCTGAGTTATTGCAGCGACGACGGGCATTTGTACGATCTGCTGCCGATCCCGTTTACCGCTGAAGCGGTGCATTATGTGGCGAAGCGTATCCGGCGGGTGCAGGATATTCTGGAGCGGCGCATCGCACTGGAGAACGTTTCCTACTATGCGGCGCCCGGTCAGCAGATGGCGGAAATCGATTTTCTCAACGCCGTGCTGCAGGAAGCGGACTGCGACTTGCTGCTGGATGTCAATAATATTTATGTCAATAGCGTCAATCATCATTACGATGCCGAGGCATTTCTTAAACAACTGCCCGCGGCGCGCATTCGTTATCTTCATATTGCCGGGCACTACCAAGAAGCGGACGATTTAATCGTCGATACGCACGGCGCGGATGTTATCGATCCGGTGTGGCAATTGCTGGAGAAAACGTATCAGCATTTTGGCGTTATTCCGACGCTGCTGGAACGCGATTTCAATCTCCCGCCGTTGGCGGAGCTGCTGCAAGAAGTGGAAATTATTCACACTCTGCAATCCAAATGGCGGAATCAAAGCGGTGACTACGCACAACACGCCTGACCGCCCCGCTTTTGTGTGCCAGCAGTATGCCTTTGCAGCGCATATCCGCGATCCGGAGAGAAACCCCAGTCCGGAAGGAATCGAGGAGCGGCGCATGAAAATCTACCGCGAATTGTTTTATAACAATGTGGAGGGTTTTATCGCCAACACCTATCCGGTGTTGCGCCGGATTCTGCCGGATGACCGCTGGCACACCATGATCCGGGATTATTTTGCCCATCACGTAGCGCATACGCCGCTATTTCCGGAAATGCCGCGCGAGTTTTTGAAATATCTGGAGCATGAACGCGAGCCGCAACCGGACGATCCGCCTTTTTTGCTGGAATTGGCGCACTATGAGTGGGTTGAACTGGCGCTGTCGCTGTTGGATGAAAAAATCGACGCAACGAAAATCGATGCGCATGGTGATCTGCTGACGGGAATCCCCGCGATTTCGCCGTTGGCTTGGGCCTTGAGCTACCGTTTTCCCGTCCACAAAATCAGCCCGGCTTTCCAACCCAAGGAAGCCGGTAAAACGCAAACGCATCTGATTGTTTATCGCGATGCCGACTTTGACGTGCGCTTTATCGAAATCAATCCGGTGACTGCGCGGCTGCTGCAATTGTTTTCCGGTGAGGATGCTGTATCGGGGCAAGCGGCGCTGCAACAAGTCGCCGCCGAGCTGAATCACCCCCAACCCGATACCGTCATTCGGGGCGGCATGGAAATATTAAACGATTTGCAGCGGCGGCTTGTGATTCTGGGGACTTACGTCTAACTTGCCGATTGCGGCGTAACGCTACAGGTTGAAAGTGATTTGCCGTTAGATTGCCCATTGATAACGAATGGAAAATGCACGCTATGCGGGGAATCACATGCTAGGGGTATCGAATAAGCAGCAGACCAATGCGACCAACATCCCGGTTGTATTCAATATGGCAAACTTTCTGGTTTCTTCTGTGCACGACATGAAGAACTCAGTCAGCATGCTCATTTGCGGCCTGGACAAAGTACTGACTTCGGCCGAGGCGGTGCACCTTTCCACGCACGCCGAACTGGTGCAGATGAATCATGAAGCGAAGCGGATCAATAATCGCCTGATTCAATTGCTGACGCTCTATAAGCTGGGTCAAAAAATATATCCCTTTGATCCGCAATCCATTTGCTTGGATGATTTTTTGCGCACGACCGTTGCGCAATATGCACAGTTGCTTAAATTTCACGGGATACACCTGGAAGTCCATGTCCATCCCGATCTGTACTGGTATTTTGATGAAGATCTGATCAGCGGCGTGATCGGCAATGCTTTAAATAACGCCGTGCGCCACGCGCATCATCACATCGTGATCAGTGCCTCCGAATGCGAAGGTAAATTGACGTTGCGTGTCGAGGATGATGGTGATGGTTATCCGGTTGAACTGCTGGAAGGCAATGGCAACGTCATGCAAAGCGTGAATTTCCACGGTGGCAGCACAGGTCTGGGACTTTATTTCTCGGCTATGGTGGCGCATATGCACCGCAATCACGGTTCACGCGGTGAGCTCCACCTGGAAAACGGCGGCTCACTGCAAGGCGCCTGTTTCGTATTACATCTTCCGTAACGGTCATTCATTCCGGTTTTTGCAATCATGAATATTAACCCGCTCGATACCTCAACGCCTGCCGCTGAGTTGAATTTTTCAGGGAAAAATGTATTGATCGTCGACAATTACATGGAAATGCGCAGTATTTTTCGCGACATTCTCAGCAGTTGCGGTGCCGAGGTCAAGAAGATTCATATGGCGACAAATGGTAATGAAGCCATAGCTTGGTTAAAAAAGGTAGCGTTTGACATTGTGCTGTGCGATCTCATTTTGGGGAATGGAAAAAACGGCCAGCAAGTACTTGAAGAAGCCAAACATCAATCGCTGATCGGACCTGCTTGTTTATGGATCATGATCACCGCGGAAAAAACCACGGAAGCGGTTACCGGCGCCGCGGAATATCAGCCGGATGCGTATTTGCTGAAACCGGTCACGGAAGCAAGCTTGCGTTCCCGTCTGGCGAAGACCTGGGCAAAAAAGGAGGCTTTTGCGGAAATTCACAAGGCCATGAAGCAGCAGGACTATGCAAAAGCGATGAGTTTATGCGATCAGCGCTTGGCTTGCGATAAAGCGCATGCAGCCGACTTGCTGCGGACTAAATGTGACTTGTTGCTGGTGACCGGTGAATATGACCGCGCCAAACAGGTATTGGAGGGAATTCTGGCTGAGCGCGATTTTCCCTGGGCCAAAGCGGCGTTAGCCAAAATATTACTGAAGAAGAATGATTTGGACGCGGCCAAATGTTTGCTGGAAGAAACGGCGGAAGCGAATCCGGCTTATCTTGAGGTGCAAGATCTGCTGGCGCAAACCTTGCAAGTCATGGGCGATCTTGCAGGAGCGGGAAATGTTCTGGAGCGCGCAGTAAAATTATCGCCAAACTCGGTCATACGGCAGAAAAATCTCGGACAGGTTTCGATGAAATTGGGCAAGATGGAGGATGCCGAACGTGCTTTCCGCAAGAGTGTGTCGCTCGGAGAGAATTCCGCGCTGCGGACAGCAGATGCTTATCTCGGGTTAGCCAAAGCATGCAGTGCCAATAAAAATTCCGAACAAGCGCTGAAAGTGCTGGGGCAGCTCAAAAAGAACTTTGCGACGGACGAAGTGCGCGTGAAAGCATTAGCGGTTGAGGGAATGATTCATCAGCAAAGCGGCAATAGCGAAAAGGCCAAACAGATTGCCGGTGAAATCGGTCAATCCATCGGGGACAGCAACGTGCATCCCGATAGCGAAGGTGCTCTGGAAATTGCTCGTTTGCTCATGATTACCGGTGATAAAGAAAAAGCCATTCAACTATTGCAGAGGGAAATCAAAAACAATCCCGAAAGCGCTGCTTTACTGCGCGATGTTGCGGAAATATTCGACCAAGCCGGCATGGGCGAAGAAGGCAGCCGGTTGATCGAAACTTCGCGCCAAGAAGCCATGCTAATTATGAACCGCGGGGTATTGCTGATCAGTAAGGGGCAATATGAAGAAGCTCTCAGCGCCATGCGCGATGCGTATGCGGTAATGCCGGCAAATATTCGCGTGCTGCTCAATCTGGCTCATGTGATCATTACCTATATGCAAAAAAATGGCGCAACCTCCGAACTGATCGACGAGGCCCGCCATAGTCTACAGACAGCCAATGAGTTGTCGCCCGGCGAGCCGCGTTTTATTCGTTTGACTGCTGCACTGAACGAACTCACCGCTTTGCGATAACCCGCGCGGATGCTTTCGCTATCCGCTGAAAGCCGATCCGCGATCCGTAACGGTTATTTCACCTTAACGAAATTGCCGCCCTGATTGACCCAAACTTCGCCCGTAAACGCATCGCTGATGGTGGCGGCGTCGGTAGCAAAACAATCATCCACATTTTTGCTGGTATACGTTCCGGTTGTGAAATATTTCACTGGCGGATTCAGCGCAATTCCTGGAATGGCTAGACCTGACAACGTTTCGGTGATCGGCGCGGTAATGTCGAGACAAAGATCGGAATTGACCACCAAGTTGGCTGTCGCGGCGGGCGCATTCTTGGTGCAATGCTTAACGTTTGCGGCAGCGTCAACAAGACTGAGCAGACTAAACCCCGGAACTTCCAAGCCTGTGATATTGGATGAGGTGACGGTGTTGCTGCCGAGCACGGAAATACCGCTTGCCGCCGTTTGCGGAGGTGTCTGGCAGAGATTGGTCTTGGACAGATCGGGTGCGAGCACGCATTGACCATTGCTCGTTACCGTCACGACATTGCCGCTTTGGCTATAAAACACACCGCTGATCGCTTCGCTTGTGTCGCAAGCGGCGATCCCGCCGTTGCTGCCGGAATTGTCGACTTGATTGATCAGATTGACGAGGGAATCGATCCGCGTCGGATTGTTTCCCCAAGGTCCGCCAAGCACATAAACATCCTGGTCGCTTTTGTTGACACCCGCATAAATGTTAGTTTCCGGATAGTAACGGAAGAGCCAGGGCTCGATGTTTTGCGTGGCTTGGTGGCTCGAAAAGTATTGCGGGAAATTTTTCTCGGCCCAATTGAGTAACTTGTCCGTGTCGCTGGCCGGGGTGGCAAAGGCGAGCTTCAAGTGAGCGATTAGAATAATTGCACAAGCCGATAGGATGAACCGTTTCATGATTGAGATCTCCGCTAAATGGATTGGGATGAACGAGTATTCGATTGTATGGACTTTTCCGGCATAAGCGAAAAAGATGACCCACATTGTATATTTTATGAATTACGTCTGAAACGGGATATAACGGCGGAAAACCGGCTATTTCTTTTGAATCGTTTCTATTGATGTACTTTTACCGCGAGTTGCAGCAGTTTTGAGCTGATGTCCAATCCTGATTTACGCGCGCTTCCTAAATTGATTTCAAATACGATTTTTTCGTCGATCAGATTCATATTGATGATGGCGCCTTTTGAAATGGCGTTCGCATGATCCGTCAATGTCAGTATCGGTTTGCCGGATAAGCTGCGCATAATGCCGGTCAGATTATCGTTGACCGGTTGCGAGAAGAAAACAGCCTGGCACTGTTTCAATTGCTCGGGATCGTTGCTGCGCAGAACCTTGATCGGGCGTGCGCCGACCGATTTATTTTGCAGCTTGTCGATTTCCTGGCCGAAATGATCCTCGCCGTACAAGCAGAGATTGATGACCTGAGCACCATTCCCGGGCCAATGCGTGAAGGCCAGGAAGTTGTAAATGAAAGCGGCCTTGACTTGATATTCCAGCGCCGGTTGCGCCAAAGCGCTACGCTGCGGCATGACTAAGCCGTAGCCCAGAAGGAATACCAGCAACAAGCGCGCGAGGCTTCGCGGCAGCATTTTTCCGGATGATCGATCGATCAAAGGCGATGGCATCGGCTTAGAAGCGGATCTGAATGCCGCCATAGACGCCGCGTGGAATTACGGCTGGGATGGAAGGAATAAAATCGGGCGCCAGTTCCTGATGGTTCCGGCTGAACAAATTTTGTCCCACGACGTATAACTCGATGTTCTTGGCCGGTCTGTACGATACTTTTGCGTCCGCGGTGACATAGCCGGGCAGATTGTAATAGGCAATGTTGCTGATGTAGCGCAACCAGAGATTGATGTCCAGTTTGTCCGATAAATCGTAGTTGGAGCGCAGTGAAATCCGGTGTTGCGGCGTTACTTTGTCCGCTCCGCTTACACTGGGATCGAAATCCTTCGTCAACGGGTTGGATGAAATCCGCATGTCGATAAAACTGTAGTTACCTTGCAAACGCCAATTCTGCGTTGGCTTCCAATCGCCTGACAATTCGAAGCCGTAGGTTAGCGCCGCAGCACTGTTATCGGTCAACACCGAGGTGATAATCTGCCGCGGTAATCCGGTGTTGAGCGTGAATCCACCCAGGCTGAAGTCTCTCAATTCGCTGTAGTCATTCACGAAACCGGAAATGTCGACGGATGCTTGCGGCGAGAAACGGTGCCGGTAACCCGCTTCGTAAGCCAGCAGCTTTTCCGATTGGAATGAATGGGAGCCTTGAAATACCGCCTTGAGCGGAAAGGGTAACGGCGGCAATCCGGGAGCATTGCCGAACTGCAAGAAGTCGAGTGTGGCATCGTTCTCCGCCCGGGCGGGGGTGCGGACTGCGCGGGAAACCGATAGCCAGAGCGTGTTTTCCGTATCCGGCGTCCATGCCAGACGGGCGCTCGGTTGAATTTCCAGGCCGGTGAAATCGTTATGATCGAGCCGCGTTCCCAGATTGAAATACAAACGGTTGGGGATGAGGGTTATATCATCGCGGATAAATCCGCTGTAAACATGGTTTGTGCGATCTTGCGGTGTCAGCTTTATGAAACCATTTTCGAATACTTTACTGTGATATAGCCGGTAATTGCCGCCCCAGGTGATATCGTGCCGGTCCCACAACGAGAAGCGATGCTGCGCGTCGACATCGAAGCTTTCCGTATCGAAGCTGAAAAGGGGCGACATCTGATAACGCACGCGATCGTAATAGGTTTGCAACAGAATCGACGATTGTTCGGACAGTGTGCGATCCCAGCGGAAACGGATATTGCCGCCCTCATTCTGTCCCCGGACATTGTTGGTGGGGGATGATTGCAAGCTAATGACGGATTTATCGTAAGTGTCGCCGATAGCGTTGGCGAAAATGTCGCCTTGCAGCGTGAACTGATCGTTGCCACGGTGATGATCGATACGGAATCCGCCCCGGCCGGACTGCCACTGATCACGATTGCTGGCACCCGACGGGGCGTCGGTATGATGCCGGGCGAAGCCCTTGGCGTACACCCGGAAGGGGGTATCTTCATTCATCTTGCCGCCGTAGCGTGCGCTCACGAAGCCTTGCTCGAAACTGCCTCCGCCGGCGGTCAGCAAAGTCCCTTGGGTATCCGCCGCTTTCTTGGTGATGATGTTGATGACGCCGTTGACGGCATTGATTCCCCATACCGTGGCGGCAGGGCCGCGGATTACCTCGATCCGTTCGATGTCCTCCATCAACGTGTCCTGCTGTTCCCACAGCGTGCCGGAGAATATCGGATTGTAAACACTGCGGCCGTCGATCAACACTTGCAGCTTATTGGCGAAACGGCCGGTAAAACCGCGGATGCTGACCGCCCATTTGTCCGTGCCGAGGCGATCCACTTGCACGCCGGGCGCCATTCTCAATGCATCCGGTATATTGGTGACACCGGAACGGCGGATATCGTCCTGCGTAATCACGAAAACCGCGGATGCAACCTCGCTCAGTTTTTGCGGACGCCGCGATACGGTGGTGACTTTGATATCCATCAGTTCTTCCAGGCTCAAACCGAGCAGTTGATTGCCGGTGGCGGAGTTGCCTTGCGCCGCGGCCATGCCGGTTAAATCGGTCAGCACGGCGATTACCAAGAGCTTCACGGCAAAAGCTCTTAATCCAATCAGCTTAACAAGTCGTATTCTGAAGAATAACCAAGTGAAATATCCAGAAATTTTCATTTTGCCTCATGTATTACTAGTGCTATTAAAGGTGCGCGGGGGGTGACGAATTACAACCAGGGGCGGCGGGAGCGGCCCGGATCGATCAAGCCGTTGCAACGATTTTTGTTGCAAGGTTTGTCGCTGGTATAAACCGGGCGGGTAAAGCCGTAGCGGAACACACCATTGCAATAATCCGGATTTTATAAGCGTGATTGATTCGGAGCGTACACTATTCCTCGTCATGATAAGCCGCGGCCGGGAAGTTCAATTTCCTGATTTGAACTGTTTTTCTACGCTATTAAATTTCAGAGGACAAAGATCCAAGTGAAATCATGCGCTACCCGCCCGGGGCGGCGAAACGGTATTCGCAGCATGGTTTTATTGATGAACTTTGGTTGCCAGTTGCAGTAACTTGGAGCTGATGTCCAAACCATTCTTGCGGGCAATGCCCAGATTGATCTCGAACACGATTTTATCGTTGACCAAGTTCATATTGATCGCGATGCCTTGTGTCATGGCATTGGGATTGTCCGCCAGCGTCAGCACCGGCGAGGCGGATAAACTGCTCAGAATGGCGGGTAGGGTGTCACCGGCCGACCGGGAGAAGAAAACCGCCTGGCATTGCTTGAGTTGACCGGCGTCCTGCACGCGCAATACCTTGATCGAGCGCGCGCCGACCGATTTTTCTTGCAGCTTGTCGATTTCCTTCCCGAAATAATCCTCGCCGTAAAGGCAGAGATTGATCGTGTGATCCGCGATGCCCTCGGGCCATTGCGTGAAGGCAATGAAGTTATAGATAAAAGCGGCTTTGACTTTGTATTCCAGCGTATTGTTTGCCTGTGCCGGTGTATGAGCAACCGGCAAACCATAGCCCAGCACCAAAGCCAGCAGCCCGGTGCAAACGCTCCGGGTTATCAAGGTAGCCGGTAATTCAATTAGTCGACGAAGTGTATGCAGGATCATAGGCTCACCAAAAGCGCCACTGCGCTCCTGCGTAAACGCCTCGCGGAATGGTCACGGGCACGATCGGAATAAACTCGGAGACGAATTCCCGATGATGCTGGCTGAACAAATTCTGACCGGCGACGAACAGTTCGATATTTTTTGCCGGTCTGTAGACCAGTTTGGCATCCATCGTGACATAGCCCGGGATATTGTAAAACCCGATATCGCTGCGATAGCGCAGCCATAGATTGAGTTGCAATCTTTCCGAAAAATCGTAGTTTGAGCGCACCGATACCTGATGTTGCGGTGCCGTTTTTTCTGCCCCTCCTCCGGACGGATCTGATTTTGCCAGTAAATTATTGGAGAAAAAGTCGATATGTATGAAACTGTAATTGCCTTGCAGTCGCCAGTTTTTCCGTGGCTTCCAATCCGCCGATGCTTCAAAGCCGTACGTGAGCGCGGAACCTTGGTTATTGATCGTCAAAGGCAATAGCAGCTGCCCGGGCAATAACGGATTGAACGAAAATGCGCCAGCGCTTGAATCGCGCATTTGGCTGTAATCGTTTACAAAGCCTGCCAGGTCGATGGATGCCTGGGGCGAAAATTGATGGCGGTAGCCTAACTCATAAGCGATGAGTTTTTCCGAGTTGTAATGGTGGCTGCCGTTTAACAGCGCTGTGATCGGCAGCCTGGCGAGCGATGATCCGAAAGCGCTTTGCACTTGCGGCGTTATATTGATAATGGCATCGTTTTCAGCGCGCGACGGTGTTCTGACCGCGCGCGAAACCGCCATCCACAGCGAGTTCTCCGGATTGGGCGTCCACATCAGGCGCGCGCTGGGTTGAATTTCCCATCCGCTGAAGTCGTTGTGCTCGAACCGGCTGCCCACCGTGAACATCAAGCGGTCCGGTATCAGTGTGATGTCGTCGCGGATGAAGGTGGCGCCTAAATGATTCGTTTGTTCGCGCGGCGTGAGTGTCAACAGACTGGTATCGAAAACCTTATTGTGATACAGCCGGTAATTGGCCCCCACAGTCACCTTATGACGATCGGCCAACGGGAACCGGTATTGCATATCGATATCGAAGCTTTCGGCATTGAATTTTCCTACCGGCAATAATTGCGACTGAGTGCGATCGTAGTATGCCTGCAACATGAAAGCGGAGTGCTCGGAGAAATTCCGGTCCCAACGGAAGCGGATATTTCCGCCTTCGTTATGTCCGCGCATTTGGCCGAGCGGATTCGTTGATAGATTGAGGGCGCTTTTATCGAGCGTGCTGCCGTCGAAGTTGGAGAAATAATCGCCTTGCAGGGTAAATTGATCGATGCCGCGGTTATGATCGAAACGGAATCCGCCTCTGGCCGAGTGCCATTGGTCGTTGGCATGCTCGCCGGATAACGCGTGCGTTTGCCCGCGGGTAAATCCTTTGGCATACACACGGAACGGCGTATCTTCGTTGAGCTTGCCGCCGTAACGCGCCCCTGCGAAGCCATGCTCGAAGGTGCCGCCGCCGGCGGAGAACAGCGCGCCCTGCGTATCCGCTGCTCTCTTAGTGATGATATTGATGACGCCGTTGACGGCGTTGGCACCCCACACCGATGCGGCCGGGCCGCGAATGACTTCGATACGCTCGATATCTTCCATCAACGTGTCCTGCTGTTCCCACAACACGCCGGAGAAGATCGGCAGATAAACGCTGCGCCCGTCCATCAGCACTTGCAGCTTGTTGGAGTAGAGTCCGTCAAAGCCGCGCACGCTGATGGCCCATTTGTCCGTGCCGACGCGTTCCACTTGCATCCCGGGCGCCATGCGCAATGCATCGGGAATGCTGGTGGCACCGGAACGGCGGATGTCGTCCTGGGTGATGACAAAAACTGCGGATGCGACCTGGTTCAGTTTCTGCGGGTTTCTGGAAACGGTGGTTACCTTGACGTTCATCAATTCTTCAATACTCAGGCTGAGAAATTGATCGTCAACCGGTTTGTTTTGCGCAACCGCCAAACCGCCAGGGGTTATTAGCAGCCATAGCCATGCAAAAGCCATTCCCAGTGCAAGCGGCTTTATCCACGTTATCATGGCCGACAGGGATGTGAAGTACTTAATAAGCTTCATCTTATTTTGTATCAGTAGCGCCATTCAACACCGGCATAAACACTCCTTTGCACATAGGTGGCCAAGGAGGGAATAAAAACAGATTGTGATTCGCGACGATACTGGCTGAACAAATTTTGTTAAGGAAGGCAGTCAAATCATCCGCAGGTGTCATAGGTTAGTAAAATGAATAATATAGCTTACTTTATTATGATAATTGACGGCTTGGAGATGTAATGTTCTGAGTTGAACCAATAAATTCCTTTTTTTTTAAATTCTGTTGCAGGAAGATTGAACTTGGCCGATGAAAATGGGTAAGCCCGAGAAGTTTTATTGATGGACCTTGGTCGCTAGTTGCAGCAACTTGGAACTGATGTTCAGACCGGATTTTCTGGCGTTTTTCAGATTAATTTCGAATACGATTTTTTCGTTCACTAAACTCATGTTGATGGTAATTCCTTGCGAAATTGCATTCGGGGTGTCGGCGAGCGTCAAAATCGGATAGCCTTCCAGGCTGCTGATAATATCCGTCATGGTGTTATTGACAGATTTGGAGAAAAAGATCGCTTGGCATTGCGGCAATTGATTGCTATCGCTGACGCGCAAAACTTTGATTGGATGCGGGCCAATCGATTTATTTTGTAATTTATCTATTTCTTGCCTGAAATAATCCTCGCCATAAAGACACAGATTGAACGCCGGTTCAGCATTTCCGGGCCATTGTGTGAACGCGATGAAGTTATAGATAAAAGCGGCCTTCACTTGATACTCCAAGATGCTGTCCGCTTTTGCCTGTGCGTAAGTTACAGGCAGGCCATAGCCGAGCAGGATGGCCAATAGCCCGGTGCGGATGCTTCGTATCACGAAGCCATCCGGCAATTTGCTGAGTCGATGAAGTATATGCAGACTCATATTCTCACCAAAAGCGCCATTGCGCCCCTGCATAAACCCCTCGTGGAATGACGGCTAGTGACGAGGGCAGGAAATCAGCTACGAACTCCCGGTGATTCTGGTTGAACAGATTTTGTCCGACAACGAACAGCTCGAGGTTTTTGGCCGGTTTATACGTCATTTTGGCATCCATCGTGACGTAGCCGGGGATGTTGTAGTAAGAGATATCGCTGGTATAGCGCAACCAGAAATTGGCTTCCAATTTATCCGATAAATCGTAGTTTGAACGGAGTGACAACTGATGTTGTGGATTTACTTTGTCGGCGCCGCTGGTGACGGGATCAAACCTTTTTGTCAGTGAATTGGCGGAAATATCCATGTGCAAAAAACTGTAGTTGCCTTGCAAGCGCCATTTGTCCGTAGGCTTCCAATCAGCGGAAATCTCAAATCCATAAGTTAATGCCGATGCTTGATTATTGCCCATGATCGGCAACAAGAATTGAGTAGGTACCCCTGTACTCAGCGACAATGCGCCAAAACTGGCATCGCGCAGCTGGCTATAATCATTAACAAATCCGGCGATATCGACGGATGCGCGCGGAGAGAATTGATGACGATAGCCTAATTCGTAAGCGATGAGCTTTTCGGAATTAAAGCTGTGTGAGCCCTGGATTACCGACAATACCGGGAAAGGTAACAAAGACAGTCCCGGAAAATCACGTATTTGCGCTGCATTGAGGCGGATGTCGTTTTCAGCGCGGGAAGGCGTGCGAACGGCACGTGAAACTGCCATCCAAACCGAATTCTCGGCATCGGGAGTCCATATGAGACGTGCATTGGGCTGTATTTCCAATCCAGTAAAATCATTGTGATCCAAACGAGTACCGATTGAAAACCGTAAGTAATCGGGTATCAGCGTGATTTCGTCGCGAATAAAACCGCTGAAGAGCTGATTAGTTCGAGTGCGCGGATGGAAAGTAATGACGTCAGTATCGAAGAACGTATTATGATAAAGCCGGTAGTTGGCACCCCAAGTTAAATCATGCCGGTCGAACAAGGGAAAACGATGCTGAAAATCAGCATCAAAGCTTTCAGCGTCATAATCAACAACCGGTAATATTTTTTGGCGGACACGGTCATAGTACGTTTGAAACATGATGGAAGAACGATCTGAGATTATCCTGTCCCAGCGAAAACGGATATTTCCCCCTTCCTCATAGCCACGGTAACCGTTGACCGGAAGGGTTGGCAAATCGAGTACTGCTTGATTGATTTTATCGCCATTGGAATTAAAGAAAACATCGCCTTGCAGGGTGAGCTGATCGATCCCGCGGCTATGGTCTACGCGGAATCCTCCTCGAGCCGAATGCCATTGGTCGCGATTGTTCTCTCCGGATAACGACGCGGTATTGTCTCGGGTGAAGCCTTTGGCATAGACGCGAAAAGGCGTGTCTTCATTGATTTTCCCGCCATAACGAGCGCCGGCGAAACCGTGCTCGAAACTTCCACCCCCCGCGCTGAGTAGTACTCCCTGAGTATCGGCGGCTTTCTTGGTGATGATGTTAATTACACCATTCACCGCATTCGCTCCCCATACCGCAGCGGCGGGTCCACGGATCACTTCGATACGCTCGATATCTTCCATCAGCGTATCCTGATGCTCCCACAATGTGCCTGAGAATAAGGGTGAATAAACGCTGCGTCCATCCATCAGGACTTGCAATTTATTGGCGAAGCGGCCGTTAAAACCGCGCACACTGACTGCCCATTTATTCGTATCGATACGCTCTACTTGTACGCCGGGCGCCATTCTTAAGGCATCCGGAATGCTCGTGGCGCCGGAGCGGCGGATGTCGTCCTGGGTGATGACAAAAACAGCGGAGGCAACTTGAGTCAGTTTCTGCGGATTTCTGGAAACCGTGGTTACCTTGACGTTCATTAGCTCTTCGATGCTTAAGCTCAGAAGCTCGCTATCGGCGGGCTTATTTTGTGCGATTGCCGGATTTGCAAAATATCCCGCCAGCAGGATTAAAGCTGACAGTTCCAGAATAAATAACTGCAACAAACTTCGCTTCCAGATACTTTGCAGGGAACGCATCCGCATCATTGGGTCCGGTGTGAGCAAAGTGTTTCTCATGTTTAAAAGCGCCATTCCGCTCCGGCATACACGCCGCGCGGTATTGCGACCGGTAATGAAGGGAGGAAATCGGAGACGAATTCCCGGTGATTCTGGCTGAACAAGTTCTGGCCGACAACAAACAATTCGACATTTTTTACCGGTCTATGTACCAGCTTGGCGTCCATGGTAACGTAGCCAGGAATGCGGTAAAAATCCACGCCGCTGACATAACGCAACCAAAGATTGAGTTGTAGTTTTTCCGAGAAGTCGTAATTGGAGCGAACCGAAACTTGATGGTGCGGGCTGACTTTGTCCGCACTGCCGGTTGTCGGATCGATTTGTTTCAGCACCGAACCGGAGTGAATTTGCATGTTGAGAAAGCTGTAATTGCCTTGCAGGCGCCATTTGTCGTTAGGTCTCCACTCGACCGATGCTTCCACGCCGTAAGTCTGACCGGAAGCTTTGTTGGTCAATCCGATCGGTAGTATCAGGTGCGGCGGGAAGCTCGTGTGGAATGACGGGAAGCCGACGGAAAGATCGCGCAATTGGCTGTAATCGTTATAGAACCCTGCAATATCGACGGATGCTTGCGGTGAGAACTGATGGCGGTATCCCATTTCGTAAGCGATTAATTTCTCGGAATTGAAGTTAGACGAACCGGCCAATTGCGCTAGCACCGGAAACGGCGGCAATATCGAGAAACCGGGAAGAGCGTTGAGCGTCCGGGTATTGAGCAGAATATCGTTTTCCGCCCGGGAAGGGATGCGTACCGCGCGTGAAACTGCCATCCAGATCGAGTTTTGGTTATCCGGCGTCCACATCAAGCGGGCGTTGGGCTGGATTTCCATGCCGGTGAAATCGTTGTGGTCGAAACGCGAACCTAAATTGAGCCGCAAACGTTCGGGCAGCAACGTAATTTCGTTGCGAATGAATGCGCTAGCCATGTGATTGGTTTGCACACGCGGACTGAATGTGACTAATTCGGTATCGGACACCTTGTTATGGTAAAGCCGGTAATTCGCTCCCCATGTGATATCGTGTCTGTCAAACAATGGAAAGCGATGCTGAAAGTCGATGTCGAAGCTCTCGGCGCTGAAAATCGAACTGGTTAATAAACGATAATCAACCCGGTCATAATAGGTTTGCAGCATGATGGCGGACTTTTCCGATAGCGTGCGATCCCAGCGCAAGCGGATATTGCCGCCTTCATTATGTCCCCGGGCTGCATTGGTTTGAATGATGGGCGCACTTAACTGCGATTTATCGAGCCGATCGCCATACGAATTGAAGAAGATATCGCCCTGCACGGTAAACTGATCGATACCGCGATGATGATCGAGGCGGAATCCGCCGCGGGCGGAGTGCCACTGATCGTTGATGTTTTCTCCTGTCAAGGAATGTGTGTGACTTCGGGTGAATCCTTTGGCATAGATGCGGAATGGGGTGTCTTCATTGATTTTTGCGCCGTAGCGCGCACCGGCAAAGCCTTGTTCAAAGCTGCCGCCGCCGCCGGAAATGAGCGTACCTTGTGTGTCGGCTGCTTTTTTGGTGATGATATTGATCACGCCGTTGACCGCGTTGGCGCCCCATACCGCCGCATTAGGGCCGCGGATGACTTCGATGCGTTCGATGTCTTCCATCAGCGTGTCCTGCTGTTCCCATTGCAAGCCGGCGAACAGCGGGTTGTAGACACTGCGGCCGTCCATCATGACTTGCAGTTTGTCGGCAAAACGGCCGTTGAAGCCGCGTATGCTGATGGCCCATTTATCCGTGCCGATGCGGGCAACCTCGACACCGGGCGCCATGCGCAAGGCTTCCGGTATGCTGGTTGCGCCCGAGCGGCGGATGTCGTCCTGGGTGATGACGAAAATGGCGGAGGGAACTTCTGACAGTTTTTGCGAATGGCGCGATGCCGAGGTAACCTCGACTTTCATCAATTCTTCGATGCTCAGATCGAGGAACTGATTCTCAACCGGCTTTTTCCCCAACACTGCTTTGCTCTCCGCCGATACTATATTGGCGAGACAGCAGAAAACAATGAAAATCGACAATTTTAGTTTGAATGATATTACCGGATTACACATCAAGATCACGAGTGGTTAATTTCCAGTGAGCGCTGTTATACCGGGTTTACCGTTATGAGCAGACAGTGTTTTTGTCAGAAACCGGCATGATAACTTGTCAGATAATTCTTTGAAGCGTTGATTACAGCAAATTTCGCTTGGTTTTTCAAAAATTGGGAAAAGCTGCCAAGTTACGTTTTAATCGGCGGTTTGTCGATGATCGCCGATGCAGCCAGCAGTCTGTTTTTAAATGTCAGAAAGGCGCGGTTTCTTCCGGCATTTTTGGCGGCATAAAGCGCTTTGTCAGCCGCATTGACCAGATGATCCTCGCTTTTCATGCCGGGCTCTTTTAACGCCACACCGATGCTGATGGTGATTTGGATATGGTTCTCGCCGATATTGATTTGTTGCTGGCTGATTTGCTGACGGAGTCTTTCGGCAAAGAGGATGACCGATTTGGCGTCCGAATTTCCAAGTTGGCAGACGATCAGAAATTCCTCTCCCCCCATGCGGCAAAAAGTATCGCCTTTACGCGCGGTTCTGCGGATGGTTGCGGATAATTCCTTCAGTACTTTATCGCCGATCGCATGGCCGTAGGTATCGTTGATCGTCTTGAAATGGTCGATGTCGAGGAGCATTACCGCCATCAACTGCCCCGACCGGTTGGCGACACTCCAGGTTTCCGCCAATGTTTCCATGCCGGAGCGGCGATTGGGCAATTCCGTCAGCATGTCGGTCAACGCGTAATATTCCAGCTTGCGATTGGTGACCGCCAGTTCTGCGGCAAATCGCTTGAGTTGCTCGCGGTCCCGTTCCCAGGATTCCTGTAATTGCCGGTAATGCCAGGCTGCCCGCAAGCGGGCGCGGAAGGCGCGTATATTGATCGGTTTGGTGATGTAATCATCCACGCCGGCATCGAACGCTTTGATGACCTCTTCTTCATCTTCTATGCTAGTCAGCATGATGACATATAAATTTTGTCCCCACTCGGTGGTACGCAGGGATTTGGTTAACTCAAGCCCGTTCATGATCGGCATCATCCAGTCGGTGATGACGATATGCGGTAAAACTTCCATAGCCAGCGCCAAGGCTTGCTGACCGTCGCTGGTGGTGAACACGGTGTGACCGAGCACGTTGGAGAGTAATTCCTTGGTCAGAATCAGGCTCGACGGATCGTCTTCCACCAACAGGATGCGCAGCGAAGCGGCATTCGCTGCATTTTCCGGACGCGGCGCGGCGGCATTCATCATTTTTTGGAATGGATGAGGGAAATCCATGACCGGAATCTTGAGTATTTTTCCCCAGGCATGCCATTCTTGTACGATTTGGTCGATAAAAGTGCCGAATGTTTCGGTATCCAAGCCAATTTTCCCGCCCAGCAAAATCAACTGGGAGATATGCTGATTGCGCTCGCGTTCCTCGGTTAAAGCAAAATCGGCGATTTGTTTTGCCAAATACAGCAGGTGCACAATCTGATAAGGGCGCGAACCTTCGGAAAAACCGGATTCCTCCGGAGTTTCGTGAAAGTAGATGGATTCAACGAAAATAGTAGGGAAGCCGAAGTTGATTAGCATGGCGGCCGTCAATTCGTTATGATCGGTCTGCAAATACTGTTGTTCCAATTGATCCAGCGTAATGTCCGGCGATTGTTTTTGCAGCAGCTCGGAATACTTTTCCGGGTAAATTGAGGCTAATGCCAAGCAACCGATCCGCATCATCAACCCACACGCAAACAGCTCATCGGGAGCGCCTATCCGCGTTACTTTGCCCAGCTCCTGCATGGCGATCGCCATCAACAGTGAATGCGACCAGAACTGCTGGTAGTCGAATCCCGGGCTTGAGCCGTGCTGATATTGATCGATCAACGAGAACCCCATGGCCAGTTGCTTGACGGCCGTCAGACCGACACGGGAAACTGCGTCGGAAATCGATGAAACGGCGCGGCTGTTTTGTTTGGCGGCGTTGGCGCGTTGAATCAGGCGGCCTGAGAGCGCCGGGTCGGTCTGGATCAGTTTGGTGATTTCGGCGATGGTGACATCTTCCTGCCGGCAGGCTTCCAGCAGTGCGAGCGCCACGCCTTTGGGGCTTGGCAACGCGGTGGTGATGTTTAACTGGTTGAGGTCAGCTACTTTCATGATTGACTCCCTGAGGCTTGAGCGCCTGGATGGACCATTGCTTGTCGGTGAGCGCGAGCATTTCTGGCATCGTGATCGGTTCGCTGAAGTAGTAGCCCTGCAAGGTTTCACAGCCGAAATATTTCAGAATCTGGGCTTGATTCAATGATTCGATGCCTTCGGCGGTAACCGAGAAACCCAGATTTTTCGCTAAGGAAATAATGGCGCGGACAATCGCGAGATTTTCTTTATTGTCCTGCAGGCCGCGCACGAAGCTCTGATCCACTTTGATGTGATTGATGGGCAATCGTTTTAGATAATTCATCGACGAATAACCTGTGCCGAAATCATCCAGTGCGATTTGAATGCGATGTTCACGCAGTGCCAGCAGTGTGGCTAACGTATTTTCGCTATGCTCCATCAAGGCGCCTTCGGTAATTTCCAGCACCAGCTTATCGGGTGGAAAACCGGTTTCATCCAGAATGTCGAGCACATTTTGAACAAAGCAGGGGTTTTTGATTTGCAACGGTGAAAGGTTGACGGCAACCTGCAAGGGTTGGCCGTTCTGGTGCCACTGCGCGGCTTCGGTGCAGGCCGTGCGCAGCACCCATTCGCCAATCGGGATGATTAAACCGTTTTCTTCCGCCAGCGGGATAAAATCGGCGGGGGCAATCAGTCCTTGTTTGGGATGCTGCCAGCGGATAAGCGCTTCCGCCGATAGAAAACTTTCTTTGATGACATCCAGCTGCGGCTGATAGACGAGGTAAAATTCATTTTGCTGCAAGGCATTGCGCAAATCATTTTCCAAGTGCATGCGCTTCTCGGCTTGAGATGTCAGGTCGATGTTATAGAACTGGCAATTATCCCGGCCTTCGTTTTTAGCGTGATACATGGCCGTATCCGCATGTTTGAGTAAGGTTTCCGCATCCGCGCCATCATCCGGGTAGAGGGCGATGCCGATACTTGCGGTTAGAACGACATCGCGGCTTTCGAGATGAAAAGGACGGCGCATGGCTTCGCGGATCCGGTGCGCCAGAATCAGCGCATCTTCCGTGCGGGAGAGATTAGGAATGACGACGGTGAATTCGTCACCGCCAAGACGAGCCAGTTTAACCTCCGACTGGCCCGCATTGTTGCGCGATACAAAATCGGAAGGACGTGTGCTGCTTTGCAACCGTTCAGCCGCCCATTGCAGAACGATATCTCCGGTATTGTGTCCCATAGTGTCGTTGATGCTTTTGAATCCATCCAGATCCAGAAAAAGCACCGCTAGTTTGTTGCCGGTATATCTGGCGCGCTTGATTTCACCTTCCAGACGTTCCATAAAAGACTGACGATTAGGCAACCCGGTCAGATTATCGAAATAAGCGAGGTGAAAAATCTTGCTTTCGGAGTCTTTGCGTTCCGTAATATCGCGAACCAAACACAGTGTTTCCTGCGGATCGATCACTACAATGCGGTTTTCGTAGTATCGGGTTTTTTCACCGGCCAGTTTGAGCGGGTACTCGAAAAGTTCCACCGTGCCTTGACTGCGTGCCCGATCGGCGGCGCCCTGATAAAGGTTGACGATTTCTTCCGGCAAACTCCGGCTTAAGGTGTTCTCCGCACCGGTGGTCAGCCAGGGGGTGTTATCCGGGTGGCTGCAAATATCGATCACCATGCCTTTATCGTTCAGAATAAACATCGTATCCGGGATGGCGCTAAAAATCGCTTTGCTGCGTGCGTTGGCCACTTTAAGCGCAAGCATGTTCAAATAACCGCGCCGTAAATACAAGATGCGGTAAGCGATCAAATTCCAGTTAATGGGTTTGGCGATAAAGTCGGTTGCGCCGGCTTCGAAGGCATGGTTGATCGACTGCATATCATCCATGCCGGTTACCATCATGATGGGCAACTCGTCGCCGATTTTTTTTCGCAAGTACGAGCAAACCTGGTAACCGTCCATGCCGGGCATTTCAACATCCAACATGACCATATCTGCGGGCGCATTTTCAAACAGGCGGACGGCTTCATTGCCATCGCACGCCACCATCACATCGAAGCCTGCTTTTTCCAAAGCGGCTTGCATGAGTAGTCTGACCGTTGCGTCGTCATCAGCCAGTAAAATTCTAAAAGATTCTGTTGTCACGATGGGTTGAGTATTTTTCCAATCTCGGCGATTACACTTTGATACTGCTGCTGCATGTCAGCTTGCAGGGATTTAGCATGGGCGAATTCTCCCGATCGTCCATCCGCTTCCAGTTGTTTGAAAATAGCGGATAGGTTTTCGGCTCCGATATTTCCGGAACTGGATTTTAATGCATGAGCCGTTTGACGCAGGCCATCGGCATCGCTATTGATGATGGCCTGCTCAAGCTGATGTACATTCGTTTCAGCCGATTCGAGAAAAGCTTGCAGGATCTTATGCAGCAAACCATCGCCGCCGGATGTGTCAAGTTCGCGGATCTGATTAAGTCGTGACGGATTCAGTGCGGGCATAGCGATAGTTTCGTGTTTTATTCCAATGGCTTCTGATTTTACCGCATTCAGCTGGCTACGTTTTTCTTTCGATAACCAATCCATGATTTTTTGTTGTAATTGTTCAATCGAGTACGGTTTCGACAGGAAGTCATTCATGCCGGCGCCTAAGCAATGATTGCGATCCTCTTCGGTTGCATTCGCGGTCAGCGCGATGATCGGAATATCGCCAAATTGCTTGCGGATTTGCGATGTCGCTTCGAAACCGTCCATCACCGGCATTTGACAATCCATTAAGATGATATCGTACGGATTGTTATAAACGAGTTCTATGGCGTGCTTGCCGTCGTTCGCGATGGTCGTTTCCATGCCGAGCCGGGCCAGCATTGCTTTGGCCACCTCCTGATTGACCGGATTGTCTTCGGCTACCAGAATTTTACCGTTGATGACGGTTGTGGACAAAGACGGCAGGCCTTCTGTATGCGCCGGTTCTATGTCGGTATCGGCAAGGTTGCGTTCCATGACTTCATGGATAATTTCAAAAAGTTCTCTTTGCCGGATGGGTTTGTTGACGCACCGCAGAATACCGATACTTTGCCTTTCCAGTTGACTGGCATCGCCATGCGTTGAAGTCAGCATCATCATGCGGGTTTTGCGCATGCCGGGATGCGCGTGGATTTTATCCGCCAGCTCCAATCCGTTCATTTTCGGCATATGCATGTCGAGTATAGCCAAGTGAAAGGGCTGATTGTCATTCAGGGATTGCGTCATGAACATGAGCGCCTGCTCGGCGCCATTGGCGCACACAACATTAATTTTCTGATTCTGCAATTGAATTTTAAGAATTTCCCGGTTTGTTTGATTGTCGTCGACAATTAATACCCGGATGCCTGCCAAATCGGCCATATAGGGAGAATGGCTGTATTCCAGTTTCGATTTTTCCAGCTGCAGGTGAACCCAGAATTTAGAGCCTTGTCCCGGCGAGCTGTCGACATGAATGCTGCCTCCCATCAATTCCAGCAATCGTTTGCAAATGGTAAGTCCAAGTCCGGTGCCGCCGTATTGGCGGGTCGTTGAGCCGTCCGCCTGAGAAAAATGCTGAAAAATCTTTTCGTGATGTTCCGCTGGGATACCGATGCCGGTATCTTCCACGCAGATGCTGATACCGGCCATAGTTTCGGATTCATCGGTCAGTTTTGTGCGAATCACGACTTCGCCTTCCGCGGTGAATTTAATGGCATTATTAAGCAGATTTGCAATGACTTGACGCAACCGGAAAGAATCGCCGCGCACCATGAAAGCGATATTGGGAGGGGAAAATTGCGCCGCCAGTTCCAGCCCTTTTTTATCGGCAGGCTGCGCGAACATGACCAATGTATCTTCGATCATCTTGACCAAGTCGAAATCGATAACCTCTAGCTCCATGTGATCTGATTCGATCTTGGAAAAATCAAGAATGTCATTGATGATACCCAGAAGGTGCTGGCCGGAACTCTGCACGGTTTCCGCAAAACGGCGTTGATCCTTGTCCAAGTGCGTGTCCAGCAGTAATTCGGTCATACCCAGAATACCGTTCATCGGGGTGCGGATCTCGTGACTCATCGTGGCCAGAAATTCACTCTTGGCTTTACTTGCGGCTTCAGCCGACTCCTTGGCGAGCACCAGTTCTGCGGTTCTTTTGGTGACTTCGTCTTCAAGATGGTCGAGATGGTTCGCCAGTTTTACATCACGTTCTTGAATCATCTCCAGCATGCTATTGAATCCCTTTGACAGGGTATTCAACTCGGCAATGGCACCCCGCTTTAACCGGTTCGTATAATCCGCCTTACTTGTGACATGCTCCATGACCGTGGAGAGATCGTTGAGTGGATCAAGCACGGAACGGTTCAGCCGCTGCAACATCAGATTGGCGATAAATAAGGCGATCACGGCAGCGGCGAGGGTGATGACGACATAACCCAATATCTGCCAGTAAAGCGGCGATAAGGTTATTTCCAGATAGAGACTCCCCAGCAGTTGATCATTGAAGTAAATGGGCTGGGTAATCGTTAGCGAATCGATATTCGTCGTATAGCTTTCGCTCAGGGACGGCACGGTTTCGGGGAGTAATTTATCTTCTACCGAATATTGCACGAATTGTTTTTTTTCTTCCGTGTAAATAGCCGCGGCTCGGACTTCGCGGGTATTGTTCAGCGAATGTAACAGCGTTTTAGCCGTATTCGTGTCCTGAAACATCAGGGTCGCCACGGCATTTTCAGCCAGCAGTTTCGCGGTTGATTGACTGGTTTTTAATAAAGAATAAAAACTGATGAAGAAGCTGCTCAGAATGACCAAAGTGGCAACCAGCAGCATCGCCGTGCCCTGAGTGGCAAAGCTGATTTGCTGCAATTTGGCGCGCAATGTCACGGCGGGCGACGATGAACTCTTCATTATTGATATACCTCACTGGCGAAACGTAGTAATTGAGAGCTGAGTTTTAAGCCATTTCTTTTGGCGCTGGCGATATTGGCTTCAAAGGCTACCTTACCTTCTTTGATAGACATATTGATTACGACACCCTGCTGGCTGGCATTCGGGCTATCACTGACGGTTAGTATCGGCTTATCGTTCAATTGATTGAGGATGGCATGCAAATTGTGAACCACGGAACGGGAAATAAAAACAACCTGGCAAGCGGTGAGATCTTCGATATTTTTTATGTGCCGGATCACGATTTCCCGCTCGTTGGTTTTTTTGCCGCGTAAATGTTGCAAATGTTCACCAAATGGATCGTCGCCGTAAATGCAAAAATTCAGATTAACGCTATGCTGCTCCGGCCACTCCGTGTAAGCAATGAAATTATAAAGGAAAGCGACTTTCAGTCGGTATTCGGACGGTTGTTCCGCTTGTATCAAGGGTGCAGGGATCAGTAATGAAACGCAACACAGTAATCGAATCGCAAAATGGCGCAATATTGATCGATTCCTGCCGTGAATGACAGCCTCCGGCATTCCTAACCCTGCATTCCTGGCACGCGGCCAAGCATGGCTGTAGTTTTGGCCATGCATTGTGCGAGCGGGTGAAAATTCTTTGCCAAGATCATCATAGCAGTACGCGCTTAGAAACGGTAATCCAGTCTGAACCGTACGGTACGGCCAGGTTGCAGGAACGTATTCTGCCAGTTGGTATCTGCGGCCGGATGCAGATAATGTTCGTCGAACAGATTATAAATACTGAGTGAAGCTTCCAATTCTTTTACTTGCGGAATGTTGGTGACCAAATTGAGATTGGAAATGACGGAATCGTCGGTGTTGGAGCCATCCAGGGTTTTGCGCTTGCCGTAGTATTGCAACTCATAACCGGCGCGCAAACCGGTAATCAATGGAATCGGCATGGAAGCGTTCAGTTTGCCGAGATAGTAAGGTGAATTGGGCAAATGGTCGTGATGCTGATCGGCATTTTGGATACCGAAACTGCCGCGTAACCGCGCGCCCCAATCCCAGGTTTTATCCAGCGATAATTCCGCTCCCCGAGCCAGTATTTTTTTCGATGTTTGCTGATATTGGGAAAGCCCGCTCAGCGGATCGACGCCGAGCGCGATCAGGTTATACATATCCCAGGCATAGACGCTGGCGCGCAAGTTCAAAGTCGGTTGCGCCAGATAATCCGCGACCAGCTCGGCGGTGTCGATATATTCGCTGCGTAATCCCGGGTTGGCAATCTGCGCCACGCCATCGGTGTAATCGCGTTCGTACGAATTCGGTGAACGGTGCGCGCGGCCGTAGAGCGCCTTGAATGTGGTTTTGGGCGTGGCTTGCCAGATCAATGCGCCGCGCGGACTCAAACGGCTGCCGATCCAGTGGTTGTGGTCATAACGCAAACCGACGGTGGCGGACAGCGTATCGGTGATGCGCCATTCGTCCTGCAGGTATACGCCCAGCCGCATCACGGAGCTTTTGACACGCGCATTTTCATCGGGATTAGCGAAATTCTGGAAGGTTTGCGTGATGCTGGTGTTGTTCTGATACTCAAATCCCAACATCAATTTGTGATCGGTTAGGGCAGTCGACAGCAAACGCAATTCGGCGCCGTGCCAGTCACTCGGGCCGGTGGAAAGGGTTTTTTCTCCGCCGTATATCATCGGATTATCGTAACGGTATTGACCAAGAAACAGCCGTCCCATGACATTGAGGGTGTCATTGAGAAAATAATCGTTGTACTGAATTTGTGTATTCAACCGGCGGTCTCGCTGAAACTGGCCGGTTACCAGCGGATCGGAGAAGAACATGCCGGTAGGATCATCCTTGCGCCGGTTGCCGTAGATGAAATCGAACGACAGCGGACCGTGCGAAGCGCGCGCGAACATTTGTTTGACGTTTTCACCGTCCATGCGGTGTGCGATACCGGCAATACCGGAATCGCCGAATTCAAGGAAATGATCGGCGCCGCGCGACTGTAAGCCAGAGAAGGAAAGTAACGCATCGGTACCGTTGGCGAATTGCTTGCCCAGCGTGACACGCTCTTGCGGCATGGTTTCCGCCGTCTGGTACGACGCCGATAGCTCGGCGCCGTTTATGTCAGCGCCTTTGCGGGTCACGATATTGACCACGCCGAGCATGGCGTTCTGGCCGTACACCGCGCTGCCGGGGCCGGGGATAAATTCGATGCGCTCGATCAGATCGATGTCGAGCGGAAAATCCCGTCCAGTCGGCCCTTGATCGTAGGTGGCATCGTTGATGCGGTTGCCGTTGATAGTGATCAGCACGCGCGTATTGAAATCCCCCGGCAATCCAAAACCGCGCGTTCCCAGGTATTCGTATTGATAATCGTAGGTGGGGTGAATGCCCGGCAGGCTGGCTAAAGCTTGATTCAGCGTGCGCCAGCCATAGGTTCGGATGTCCTTGCGCGTAATGACGCTGACGGCAGCCGCTACTTGCTGCTGTTTCTGCTCATATTTTGATGCACCGACAACGTTGATATTCATCAGTTGCTCTAAGCTCATCTGTTCCAGATCCGCTGCGGCAAAAACCAGCAGCGATTGCATGCAAAACAAACAACACCATAGGTTTTTTCTTACGGGAAAACTCTTTAGTAAGCCTGTAAAAATGGCTGCGCCAGACCATGCGACAAGGCAATCAGGTTCCGAATACGCATTGCCTGTTCGTAAACTGCGCTTTTGCACCCGATTTCGCTTTGCCTGGCTGTCGCTCGCTACCTTTTTCAGAGTTCCCGCAGCGGGGAGTGATTTTCTTTGTAGTGCAGACACGATTGGCAAATTTGCTTCTTAAATTTTGCGATTTAAACATGCAAGATAAAAGATCAAAGCGCCGAGAAGTAGGATTTTTCCTATCTTAATTGAACTTTAGGGAAACGCTGATTAATTGACTGCACGAGCGAATCGCTTCGTTGCGCGGTACTCACTCCCTCGCCTATCTTGTTGATATGTCTCGGTCGCTGCGTTCCGTGCGCTTATCGCTTCATCTCGTTCGCCGAATTAATCAGCGTTTCCTTAGAATCTGGGCCGCCGATTGCGGCTAAGGCCTGCTTGTCTTTCCGGGAGGGATGACGCCGGTTAAATGGCCGGTTGCAGCGGATTTACGGATTATCCAGTAACCCCAGAAATCCGCCCGATTGATGGTTCCACAATTGCGCGTAGAGCTGGTTGTTAGCGATGAGTTTTGCGTGGCTGCCCTGCTCGACGATCTTGCCTTTATCGAATACGATGAGCCGGTCCATCGCCGCGATGGTGGATAAGCGATGCGCGATGGCAATGACCGTTTTGCCTTGCATCAATTGATACAGGCTTTGCTGAATGCCCGCTTCGACTTCGGAATCCAGCGCCGAGGTGGCTTCATCCAGTACCAAGATAGGCGCATTCTTGAGCAGCACGCGCGCGATGGCGATGCGTTGCCGCTGGCCGCCGGAGAGCGTGACACCGCGCTCGCCGACATGCGCATCATAACCGGTGCGGCCTTTGATGTCGCGCAACGCCAAGATGAATTCATGCGCTTGCGCTTGTTTGGCGGCCGCGATCATTTGATCGTCGGTGGCATCCGGCCGGCCGAACAGAATGTTGTCGCGCACCGAGCGATGCAGCAATGAAGTGTCTTGCGTCACCATGGCGATATTGGCGCGCAGGCTGTCTTGCGTGACCCTATGGATATCTTGCCCGTCGATGGTGATGCTGCCGTGCTGAATGTCGTAAAAGCGTAACAACAGGTTGACGAAAGTCGATTTGCCCGCGCCCGAGCGGCCGACGATGCCGACTTTCTCACCGGCGGCGATATGCAGATTGAGATCGGAAAAAATGCGCAGCGACTCGTGTTGTTCCGGGTGGTAGGAGAAAACGACGTGACTGAAGTGAATCGCGCCTCGCTGCACGACCAGTTCTTTGGCATCGGGAACATCGGTAACGAGTTGCGGGCTGGAAATGGTGTTGATGCCGTCCTGCACGGTGCCCATATTTTCGAATAACATATTGACTTCCCACATGATCCAATGCGACATGCCGGTCATGCGGATCGCCAGGCTCATGACGATGGCGATCGCGCCGGGGCCGATATTGCCTTGCAGCCATAGCGCAAGCCCCAATGCGCCGGTTGCGAACACCATCAGCATGTTGATGGTCCAGACGCTGAAATTCAAACCGGTTGCCAGACGCATTTGCGGATAGACCGTGGCCATGAATTCCTGCATGCCGGCTTGGGCGTAAGCCGATTCCCGCTGACTGCGGGAAAACAATTTCAGCGTCAGGATATTGGTGTAACTGTCGACGATGCGGCCAGTCATCAAGGCGCGCGCATCGGCTTGCAGCGTGGAAATGCGTTTTAAGCGCGGCACGAAGTACCGCAGGATACCAATGTAAAAAATCAGCCACACCAGTAGCGGTAAACAGAGATAAGGGTCGGCGTTGAGCACCAGCAGCAGGGTAGTAGTCAGATAAATGATGACGAACAAAATGACGTCGAGCAGCTTCAATACTGTTTCACGCACCGCCAGCGCGGTTTGCATGACTTTGGTGGCGATCCGTCCGCTGAATTCATACTGAAAAAACGCATAGCTTTGGTTGAGCAGATAACGGTGCGACAACCAGCGTACCCGCATCGGGAAGTTGCCCATCAGCATCTGGTTGATCACCATCGCGTGCATCAGCACCAGCAAGGGAATCCAGAACAGAATGAAAACCGACATGCCCAGCAGTGTCGGCCATTCGCTCTCAAAGAAGTGTTCGGTTTTTTGCTCCGCCAGCCAATCGACCATTTGCCCGACCAAGCTGTAGAGCATCGCTTCGCTGATGGCCAACAGCGTGGTCAGCAGCGCCAGTATGGCAAGATAACGCTCGATGCCGCGAATGTAATGGCGGCAAAATTGATACAGCCCCTTGGGCGGTTCAACCGGGTGCTCCGGCGGATACGGGTCGATCAGGCGTTCGAAGAAGCCAAACATATTTCAGGATGCTCCCTGTTCTAAGTTCAACTGCTGCTGAGTTGCTCGAAAATCCGGAATCCGGCGACGTAAGTGCCGATGGCGGCGCCGAGCGACGATAAAATGAAAATCAATAAAACACGCGTGACTTGATTATTCCACCAGCCTTTTAAGCTGGTCGTGTCGGTTCTGAGCCGGTTGAAATCGCTGATCTTGGGCTTGCGCAAATAGGCTTCAACCGCGGCCACGACCATCCCGGCGCCGATGGCGGGATGCAATGTCGTGATGGGAGCCGCCAGAAAAGCGCTCAGAATGGACAGCGGGTGTGCGAAAGCGATTGCTGTTCCCACCGCCGACAGTCCACCGGTTATCAGCACCCAATCCATAATCATGCTGACGCCGATCTCCGGACTTTGCATGAAGCCGATGCCGAAGCCGGCCAGAACGAACACCACGATCAGCCAAGGGATAAGCTTGAGCCACGGTGACGGCGGCGGAATGGCATCCAATTGCGCAATGCGCTCCTCCGGATTGTTGATGGCGTGTTCTTCGAACTGCCGCGCCATGCCGTTCAAGTGACCGGCGCCGACTACTGCCAAAACATGCCGGTAATTGCTCTCGCGGCATTCTTTGATGAGCCGCGCGGTCATGTATTCATCCCGTTCACTGATGAGCGGACGGAACAAGTCTTTTTCATCTTCCGCAAATTGTGAGAAAGAACTTTCCAATACATCGCCTTCCTTCAATCTTTCGATTTCCGCGGCGCTGAATTTTTCCTGACTGATGACGCTGGCGATCAGGCCGGCAAAAATGTTGATGCGTTTCCACCAAGGCACGCTGTGATAAATCCGTTTCATGGTTGTGCCAATTTCACGATCGATCAACAACACCGGTAACTGGACCGCTTGCGCATCTTTGATGGCAACGCGCATTTCTGCGCCCGGTTCGATGCCGAATTGTTCCGCCATGCGTTGCTGAAAGGCGCCTAGCGCAAGACTGGCGGCAACCATGCTGGCTTGACCGTTTTTGATCACCTGGAATAAATCCATCTTGGCCATGGCATCGGGATTCACGATCGCTCTATGTCGGCTTGGACATAATTCCACCGCCACGGCATCGTACTGCCCGGTGGCGATGAGCTCTTGAACTTTGTCTGCGCTGGCTTTTGAGACATGCGCGGTGCCCAGTAAGGTGATGCTGCTGCTATCGATTTTGACTGTTTTGATCGGCTCCGCTTGTGCGTCATTTTTCTGAGTTAAGGCGGTTGTTTGTTCTTTTGTATTGATCATATGTGACGGTTAAAAACATCGGAAATAGAAATCACAGCAACACCGGAGATTATCACGGTGTCAGCTAAAACGAAATTAAATGCAACGTAAGTTGGACAGCGCTAAGTAATGAATATTGCGACGGGACAATTGCGGTACAAGTGTACTAACAAAAGAGGAGGAATGTTCTATGTACTTAAGAAATTCCAAACCTATAATGGAACACGCTGTATTCGTTAAATAAATTTTGCATTGGAAATATACAAAGTTTAATTGGTTAATGGGTAGTTTGAAATTTAAGTTGGTTGTAAAGAGCGAAGATTCTAACAACTATTTTGTGTTGCAACTATAAATTCAAGGAGTGAATTATGAAATTCGAAATGAAAAAAAGCCACATTGCATCAGTAGTAGCGCTGGCCATATGCGGTACATTTGTTACGAGCGCGCAAGCTGCGCCAGCTTTTCTTTCAGACGGCGCCGGTACCGCTACTACGATTGCTGATGCCGGTTATTTTCAACCAGGTGGTGTCGGTCTGAGTTACTTGGGAAGGGAATTCGTTAACTGGGATACTTTAGCCTCCAACTATACGCTTGAGGCCAATGGAGTAACTGTCGCAGTAGGCGATGAAGTAACACTCAGCAATCCATTTACTTCAACAACCTTTGGGCCTATCGGCGGCCCGATATCAGTCACTACGAATTTAGGTGGTGTTGTTGGCGGTTGGGGTTTTCTTGAAACAGTCAGCATTACTGCGCCTGGCCATGTTTCCGTTATGGTTCAGTTGACGAACTTGACCGGTTCAGTTGCTACAGACGTGCATTGGGGCGTTGGCTTTGATCCGGATCAAGGAAGGGGAGCTGGTCTGGGAAATGGCACGTTCAATGTCATTAACGCGACAGGCACGAGTGATTCCTCGGTTTCGGCATCAACTTCCGATGGAGCAATCATCACATTAGCAAATAATACAAGCGCAGGGGCATTTGAGATTCGGCCTTACGTTGATCCACTTGGCTGCTGCAGCCCTGTCAGTCCTGGTTTAATGTTAGCTACGGCGCAAGCAGCTGGTAGTTACGGATTTGGCGATAATTCAATCAACCTGGCTTACAATCTCGGCACTATCGCTAATAATGATTCAGTTAAAATCGGTTATGAATATATCATGGCCGTTCCAGAACCAGAAACCTATGCTATGTTGCTGGCAGGTCTTGGTCTGATCGGCTTCTCAGCACGCCGCCGTGTAGCAGTGTAATTAGAAGCAAATTTTAGTTAATAGTCACAGAGATGCAATTTTCTCTGTGGCTTTTTTGCATTTATAGCCTGGCAATGTTCATACCCGCGGCGGTAGTGAAAAAACTCCAGTTAACAGTTACGATGAGCGCTATCGATGAATGGTTTCTCTACCGATGTCATAGGGAATCAATAATCTATTCGGATGGGAAACTTACTTTTCAATTTGATTGACTGCTTGGTTTTGTGAGCGAAGTCGATCAAATATGGGCTGCTTCAATCAATTTCATAATGCAATCTTGAGCAAGCGGATAACGGTGTACAATTCATCAAAATGAATAGGTATCTGCCAGTGAAATAACTTAAGAGGAAAGCGGTTGTTATGAAGAGACTCATTGCTACTATTTTTTTTATTGTTGCTATTTCGCTATCCGGTTGCGTGGCATCATCGGGAAATCATCAAGCGCCTTATATCTCACCAGCGCAATTTCAAACTTATAATTGCGATGAATTATTGGCGGAGATTGTGCGGATCCAAAACAGAGTCAGTCAATTGACGGGTAAACCGGACGATAAAACACAGGCTAAAGATAAATGGGTTCTGGGTACGGATTTGTCGCTTTCCTGGGCGACTTTATTTGCGCTGGGAGGAACCAAGGAGCAGGAAGCCGAGTACGCGCAGCTGAAGAGTGAATATGATGCGATTCAGCAATGGGCGGCGATCAAACAATGTCCTGGCGTGATTCCGCCAGCTGAAAAACCGCCGGAATTTGACCCCAATCTGGTGGATACTCACAATCTGGATAAGATATCAAACCAGCTGTGATAATGTTTTTGTTATTGATGGGATTTCCTTGAGGGGACCCTGAGAAACTACTGTGCTTGGTCATGTTGCGTTTAAATCAGGTCCAAAATGCTCATTGCTCACTCATAAATTGCATTTTTTGCCTGGTTCCTCTTTGCCGGGGCCTTCTCACTATACCTTTCTCGAATTCCTTTAAAGGCGGCGATGCCGCGCTAGGTAACGCGGTGTCCAGCCATGCGGTATTTTGTGCACGAAATGATAGCGCGCTACATGATAACTCGGGTCAAAGCCGTAGAAATTGAGTTGCATGTGACGCAGCTCTTCGTCTCTATAGTTTTGTAAAGGTTTTTTCCGCTCATCGCACAGGCGTTGCTGTTGTTTTTGCTGCAACAGCGAAAAAAGACCGGAATCCGCAGCCAAAGCTTCAGCGATACCAGCTATTTTTTTCTTGAATTCTTCTGGATTTAATGCAAAACAATCATCGATCAATCCGATCTCCCGGGCTTTTTGCGCACTGACCGGCAAGCGGTTCTCTATCAATGAATTTACTTGCGCTGCGTTGACTCGCCGGGGTAGCAGATACGTCCAATATTCCGAGCCGTAGAGATTTCCCATGCTTTTGTAATGCGGATTCAGAATTACGCTGGTGCGGGCAAAAATATAATCGGTTGCCAGCGATAGGAACACACCACCCGCACCGGCATTACCTTGCAGCGCGGCAATCGTGAGTTGGCGGTCAGTGGTGATGATGGCATGCACCAGATCGTTCATGGCGTTGATGTTAAGCCACGATTCATCGGCAGGGCTGGCGGCGTGTTCGATGTGATTCAAATGAATACCGTTGCTCCAGAAATCCGCGCCACCCATCAGCACAATAACGCGAATATCACGGCTGGCGGCTTCAAGATAAACATCACGCAAACGTTCGCATTGTGCGGTATCCATTGCGCCGTTATAAAAATCAAAATACAGATAGCCGATGTCCTTTTTTTGCTCGAACCAAATGTCCCGGTAAGTACCGGTGCCTGATTGCGCGAAGGGATCGGCCAGTATTTCCGGCACATCGACTAAATGGTTTTGTAAGGCGGTCGTGGTCGCCAGCTTGAAAGCCGGTTCGGCATCTTGTTTGTGTTTCAAGTGACCAAGCCAGACTGCGCTATCGGTTGTGGCGCGGCATATGGCATTGTTGCGCTTGGCTATGATAGTTCCGGGTTTACCCCTCAAGCTTTCTTCATAGCAGGCGTCGAACAGATAATAGGTTTCACCGAATAAGGTATCGAGAACACCGGGAAATCCATCGGCGGCATGGATTTTTCTTAGAATCGTACGCGTATTGTCATGTTGCCAATCGATGCTACGGTCGCTTTGCCGGATGGGGGTATGCAAGCGCCCTCGAACATCGGCGCGGGAATAATCCAGCGGCACCGGTTGATAAACACCTGATTCAAAGCGTATGACTGCTGCTAAAACGGCGCGGGTTGCCGCTTCGACCACTTCGTGGCGGTACAGGCTGCTTTTTTTGGCAAATCGCATCGGAAAAACTTCCGCTGCCCAGATGTCACCGGCGTCCATTTCTGCATTGGCTTGCAGCACTGTTACGCCCCATTCAGGCAGATCGTTCATAATCGCCCAGTCCAGTGCAGAAGGGCCGCGATCTCCGATGATTCCAGGGTGCACGATCAAGCAGGTATGGTTGCGCCAAACCGTTTCCGGGATGGCACGTTTCAGGAACGGCGCGATAATCAGGTCGGGTTGGAACAATCCGACGGCTTCGCAAGTGACGGAGTCGTTGATATCAAATTCGATGGATAATTCATGTTCACTCTGCGTTAATTCAACAAACAATCGTTGCGTCAGGCAGTTGAAGCTGTGCGTGAGAAACAGGATTTTCAATTTGCGGAACTTAACAAATGCGCGGCAGTTGTTCGCCGCTGAGCCAGTCGACAACGCGTGCGCCACCGAAGCCGGTTTGCATTTGCACGAAACAATGCGAATCCTCGATGATTTCACCGATGATCGCGGCATTTTTACCTAATGGGTGGACGCGCATCGCGCGCAGTAAGTGCCCGGCATCTTGTGCGGGGCAGATTGCAATGAGTTTGCCTTCATTGGCGATATACAAGGGATCCAAACCGAGAAACTCACACGCTGCTTGGACTTGTTCCTGAATCGGTAGACTGCTTTCGTGAATCATCATGCCGACTGACGATTGCTGGGCGATCTCGTTCAGGGCGGCGGCAATTCCACCGCGTGTGGGGTCGCGCAATACGCGGATGTTAGGAGTGGCGGCAATCATGTGAGCGACCAGTTCGTGCAGGGCTGTGGTGTCCGATTCGATGCTGGTTTCGAACGACAAGTTCTCGCGCTGTGCCATGACGGCAACGCCATGATCTCCGAGCGTGCCGGATACCAGTATCTTGTCACCCGGGCGCGCATTTTCCGCGGAAATGTGAATGCCTTCCGGTACCATGCCGACTCCGGTCGTGGTGATAAACACGCCGTCACCGCTGCCTTTTTCCACCACTTTGGTGTCACCGGTAATGATCGGTACCTGCGCCGTTCGCGCCGCTTGCGCCATGGAGTCGACAATGCGTTTGAGGTCGGATAGCGGAAATCCTTCTTCCAGAATGAAACCGGCGGCCAGATAGCAGGGTTTTGCGCCGGCCATGGCGATGTCGTTGATGGTGCCGTGCACTGCCAAACTGCCGATGTCCCCGCCGGGGAAGAATAGGGGGGTGACGACATGGCAGTCGGTAGACATTACCATGCGGCCACTGGAGCTTGGAAAGCACGCTTGATCATTCATCTGACGCAAAAATTCATTATCAAAAGCGGTTACAAACAATTGCTGTATCAATTGCGCCATGGCGCGTCCGCCGCTGCCGTGCGCCATTTCGATGCAGCCGTTTTTTAGATCGAGCGCGCGTGAGTATCCGGGTTTCACAAGTCCTTTTTGCGCCATTAGTTTTCCTTTGCCACGACATCATTTTTTTTTTCACGGAACCGGCCATAGCGGTAATGCGCAGCGCAGGCGCCTTCCGCGGATACCATACAGGAGCCGATCGGATTTTCGGGAGTGCAGACGGTGCCGAATATTTTGCAATCCTGTGGCCGCTTGACGCCGCGTAAAATGGCACCGCATTCGCAAGCTTTGTTGTCGGCAATGGAAAGCGCTGGGATTGGGAAGCGTTGCTCGGCATCGAAAGCGGCGTAGCGTGATTTGATTTTGAGTGCGCTATAAGGTACCCATCCCAGGCCACGCCATTCAAACGTGCGGCGTAATTCAAAAACTTCGGCGACCAGCGCTTGCGCTTTGATATTGCCAGCCGGTAAAACCGCGCGGGTAAATTCGTTTTCTACTTCAGCCCGGCCGGTATTGATTTGGCGTATCAGCATCAAAATCGCTTGCATGACGTCGAGCGGTTCAAAGCCAGCGATTACCACCGGTTTCTGAAATTCTTCGGCAAAATATTCATAAGGCTGGCTGCCGATGACAACGGAAACATGCGCCGGACCAATAAAACCATCTAGCGGAACCAAGCCGAATGCGCGCACTTCGGGCGATTGTAGGATATGAGAGATTGCGGAGGGTGTCAGGACGTGGTTGCAGAACACCGTGAAATTTTTCAGACCGAGCGCCAGCGCTTGTTGGATTACGACAGCAGTGGGCGGTGTTGTGGTTTCAAATCCGATAGCGAAGAAAACCACCTGGCGTTGCGGGTTTTCTTGCGCGATTCTCAGAGCATCCGCGCTACTGTATACCATACGGATGTCCGCACCCTGCGCTTTTGCTTTCAGCAAACTCATGCCATTACTGGCCGGAATGCGCAGCATGTCGCCGTAACTGCAGAGTATCAATCCCGGTATTTGCGCCAACTGAATCGCATTTTGCACGCGGCCGATAGGCAAGACGCATACCGGACAACCGGGGCCGTGAATCATGTGCACATTGGCTGGAAGCAGGTCGACGATGCCAAAACGCGAGATGGCATGAGTATGTCCGCCGCAAAACTCCATAAAATGGTAGTGACGCAAAGGATCCGCTTCGCATGCGATCTTGGTGGCAATTTGCCGTGCTAGGTCGCCTGCGCGAAATTCATCGACGTACTTCATGACGATGGGTTCATTCTTGATCGTGTGAGGAAATTTCGGCAAACATCGCCAGCGTGCGTTCCGCTTCCAGTGGATCCAGCTTCTGTAGCGCAAATCCAACATGTACGATGACGTAATCTCCCGGAGCAATATCTTCAACCAGAGCCAGTGAAATTTCTTTGCGGATGCCGCTCAGATTGACGATGGCGTGATTTTCGGCGGTCAATTGTTCTACAAAAGCAGGAATAGCAAGGCACATAGCCACTTAATAGGGGTTTCCAGATAAGGAAATTATGACATAATTAATTATCCTTATTATCAATAGCCTGAAAAGTGATTAAGCGAAGCTCATTTATTCATAACTTAGTAATTTTTTTGATGGGATTAGCATGCTTCCCGGTTATGCATCGTTCTGCGCAGGCTTATGAAGACGGTGTGTGGATTGATGTGGATACTTCGGAGCATATGCTGTTGGTGATGCGGGGAGAAGCTGTCCAAGCGGTATTTAAAAATGTGGCGATTGGGCGTTACGGTACCACTTGGTCAAAAGTGACAAAAGATGACAAAACGCCATTGGGCAGTTTCAGGATTGGCTGGATCAATGAGAAAAGCCGCTACTATCGTTTTTATGGTCTTAATTACCCGAATCTGGATACCGCAAAACGCGCGCTTGAAGAAAATAGAATTAACGAAGAAACTTGGCTTTCAATACTGAGAGCAAAAAGTATGGGGAAATCCCCTCCACAGAATACACCGCTGGGCGGACATATCGGTATTCACGGGATCGGTAGCGGCGATCGAGAGATTCATCATAAATATAACTGGACAAATGGCTGCATTGCGCTAACGAATGAGCAAATTGATCAACTGGGTAAATGGATTAAACCAGGTGTATTGGTGAATATCCGTTAGCGGCAATAGAGTGATATCAGAATGAGGCTGTGTGTTGTTGTGTTGTTAATTGCTTGAATTGTGTTTTTTGAGTGAAATGGCTTTTTTATTAGTTACTTAATAGATATTTTATGGTTTCTAGTACTAAAGTTTTTGTAAAATTGCCCTAGAAGCCATTTATTTTGCGGGAAAAATCGGATAAGATTCCGCCGTGCTGCTGATATTTAAGTGTCGGGAGCTATTGATAGTGGTGGATCTTTGTGCGTATTGAATAAAATAAACAACTGAGGAGATCGGAATGAAAGAGAAAATCCAGCATCCAGTTCGTATGTTAACGCTGGCAGCAATTGCAGGTGCTTTTATTGGACTGACGGGATGTGCGACCACAGGACAGCTTGAAGAACTGCAAAATAAAGTAAATGCTGATATCGCTGCAGCTAAAGCTGATGCGGCTGCAGCTAAATCGGAAGCTGCTGCTGCTAGCGCTAAAGCTAATGACGCATTGCGTATTGCTGATGAAGCAAACAGACGCTCAATGGATACAGAATCCAAAATCGATCGTATGTTTAAAAAAGCAATGCATAAGTAATTCCAGAAAAGAAATTGTTGGATCCATAAAAAAACCCCTCTCAGAGGGGTTTTTTTATGGATGATCAAACCAAACTTAATGACTGTTTTGCGTGTGTAATTGTTGCGCACGTACACGAGAGATCAGAATAGGTATTCCGCTTTTCTCTATGATTGCTTGTTTGAGTGCTTCTTGATCTATTTCAAAATCTGCAGGAATGTTTCTCTTGCTACTTTTTAATGTAAGAAAGTCATTAATGGCAGTCACTACCATTTGTTTATAATTTGAATATTTTTCCTCATCTTCTTCTAGCGGGGGGTGAAGCTCAATGTAAAGGGAATCCAATAACCAGCCGAGTTTAATAGGCTGGTTAACGACTTGTACCTGTGTGCCGACAGGGACTTTATCAAAGAGTGCCTCGATGTCTTCCGGGTACATACGGACGCACCCCGCTGAAACGCGCATTCCGACACCAAAAGGTTTAATCGTGCCATGTATCAGATAACTCCCGCCTCCGATACTCAGTCGCATGGCATGCCGTCCCAAGGGATTGGTGGGGCCTGGCGGTACTATACTGGGGTACGGTTGCTCGCCATTGGCTATTCTATCCATCTGAAGAGATTTTGGCGGTATCCAGGTAGGATCTTTCTTTTTTTCCACTATTTTCGAAATCCCTAATGGGGTTACCCAATCCATTCTGCCGATACCTACTGGATGTGTAATGATTATTGGTTTTTCACCTTTTTTAGGTTCTGGAAAATAATAAATCCTCATCTCGGGTAAATTAAGAAGCAAGCCTTTGCGTTCGGCATTGGGAATAATATAACGGCTTGGCAGAATAACTTTTGCGCCATCTTCAGGTAACCATCGGTCGACATGGGGGTTGGCCAACAAAATCTCGATCTGGCCGATATCGTATCGGCGCGCGATATCCAGTAATGTTTCCGCGCTACTGGCGTTCGTAGTCCGTATTTGACCGAATACATCAATATCGGAAGGCGGGAGTACCCATGTTTCAGCTCTGATTGAGGAATTGGCAATTAGGCTGAATACAACAAAAAAGAATAAAAAAAGTTTATGCATAGTCAGATCTTACATAGGTGCCAAGCTCAAATCATGAAAAGTGAATGTAACAGGAATGATAACTGAAATTTTCTGATTTAAAACATGAAAAAACAGAATGATTGTGTGCTATCTGGCAATAAAGCGAATGCTTTGTTGCAATATTAGTTTAGTCGAAGTGAGAAACAGGGATGCATTTATCAAAAAATAAAATGAAACTTATCATCAGAAAAACAACAAGCATGTTGCTTGAATACAACATATTGATTGTTTAATTAGCAAGACTTGTTTGTTTTTCTTGCGGTATGTTTCTGTATTGAGGCAAAATCAAATCAAACCTTTCCAAGTTGAAAGGTCCGATCAAGCGGGGTGCATTCCACCGGACTGTATGTAGTAAGGCAAAATAGGGCGGCCCCAGTCGTTTAAACATTAAAGGAGAACTTCTGTATGAAGAAGAAACTTATTTCGTTGGCAGTAGCCAGCGCACTTGCAGTTCCGATGATTGCATCAGCACAAGGAACAAATGTAACGCTGTTTGGTAGTGTGCAGGCGGAATATGCTACGGTTGACAAAGAAGGTCAGGGAAATCAAGCCATGATCGGTGATAATACCGGTCGTTCACGTTGGGGGGCGCATATTACTGAAAATCTCGGAGCAGGCCTAAAAGCTAAGGCGCATATCGAATATGGCTTCAGTACCGGTACCGGTGCTATTGGTATCGCTCGGGAACGCTGGATCGCGCTGGCGAACGATAATTGGGGTGAGTTGAAGTTTGGTCGCGTACAATCTCCATTTAAAGATTTTGCCGGTGGTATGACCATTGATCCGTTTGCTTATACGACTCTCCAGGCTTCTGGTAGCGGTGGTACCATGACGGCATCAGCTAATGGTTTGGGATCTGGTGCGCAAAGCTTTGTAGACAGTGCTGCGCGTTATGATTCGCCAAAAGTCGAAGGTTTTAGTTTTTCGGCTTTATTTATGCCTGGTTATGCTAATAGATTAGATCCAACAAATGCACTTAATCTTACTACAGACACTAATGCTGGTGCTCTAGCAAATTCTGGCGGTCGTGATGGAGCGTGGGATTTTCAGGTTGCCGGTAAATATGAAGTGCAATATCAAGGTCATAATCTAGCCGTCTTTGGTGGTTATTCTCGTGATAATGCCGGTACTAACCAAAAACTGCTTGGATTGCAGAATGAGCACGTATGGCGTGGTGGTGGTTCATGGAGTTATCAGAACTTCAAGCTCAGTGGTCAGTACGAAAATATCACGAATGCAATAGGTGCAGCTACCTGCTCTAATGCAGCTATGTTAGGTAATCCAGCCACTGGTAATGCGGATGGCTATGGGCAATGTAATTCTGCAATGAATTTGGGTGGTAGTGGTAATATCTGGTTTGCGGGCGGTCAGTATGATTGGGGCAATACTAGCTTTATCGCTCAAGGCGGTATGACGCATGCGCACAGTGTATCTGGCAGTGCAAATAGTCGCCAAGTAAGCAGCTTTACGGTTGGTCTCATACATAATCTAAGCAAGCGTTCAAGCTTATTTGGTGGTTATCAAAGAGCAATGGTTGATGATAAAAATGCTGTATTCAGAGATAGCAATACCTACAATATAGGTATGCGTCACAACTTCTAAGAAAGTTTTGATCTCGTAAAAAAGGCACCGATTGGTGCCTTTTTTATTGTTAAAAGAAATTAAATCTGATTCACTTTTTTCTTGGGGTAAATTTATAATTCAAGAAATTTGGTGGATATTTATGGAGAGTTTGCAGTCATGAGCATGAAGAAATGGACTGATGAAGAACTGATTAGTACGCGAGATAATCTTGAGGCATGGGAGAGTCGCAGCAAGAATTCGGGGGCGGGCTCGAAATTATGGCTGTTGACGGCACTCTTGGGTGCGTTTGCCATTTCAACCGGGGTTGCATTTATCTTTCTTGATGGCATCGATGTGATGAGCGTTATACTGATCATTATGGGAACGGTGACGTGCTTCTCGTGGTACCGAAGTGAAAAGCAACGTAAGGATAATGTTGCATTTCTTGATGAGATTCGCAAGGAAATAAAATCGCGCAAACTGAAAGACGCTGCAAAATCAAAAGATAAAGACGGTAAGCAAGTAGAAGAAATTAAAGAAGATAACAAAAAAGAATCATCCGCCGTAGAAACGCAAGCTACAGACAAAAATTAATGAAAGAAAGATCGGGATTATGGTCCGGGTATAAGAATGGGTAATTTATTAACGACATTTGCTCAATTTTTTACATCTAAAGCGATGCATCCGGGAAAAAACGCTCCGAATGCAGATGCATTTGATTTGCCCATGTTGCAACCGGATGATCGCGTGATTTTTGAAGCGCTCTGTCAATTTATATGGATCCAGGGCGATCCATTGCCGCTTATCTTCGATGTGCAAAGTGAGATTTATACGAAACAAGGAATTACGCGATCGACCCTCACACGGCTTAAAGAACTCGATTTAATCGTGTTTGAGGAAAGCGGTTTTGTAAAAAAAGGCTACGGTAAGCATACGCGATTATTTTATGGCGGTAAGCCGACGAAAATAGGCTTTCAGGCTGATGCCAATAATTATCTGGATTTGGGGCATGTGTTGTTAACCGAATGCGGTAAGAAATTGGCTTTAGCTATTAACGCGCCGAGAAATCAACCATTCTACGAATATGTAATCGCAAGATGGTACCAGCAAGGATTGCTTCTATCGTCGATACAGGTCGACCGCAATCACAAAACTGAGAAGATCAATTGTGCGTGTTCGGTTAAAGAATAAGGATGGCGCGGTAATCATTCACATTGGTATAAGTGGCACCGGTGATCACCAAATCGTTTAATTGCTGGAAAAAGGTGTAGGCATCGTTATTGTTCAGAAACGCTGCAGCATTCAATCCCAGTTTTTCCGCGCGTGCTAATGAATCCGGTGTGATCAGCGCGCCGGCATTGTTTTCGCTGCCGTCCAATCCATCCGTGTCACAGGCAAGTGCATAAACTTTTTGCAGATCACCAAGTTCAATCAATAGCGAGAGCAAAAATTCAGAGTTGCGTCCGCCGCGTCCATTACCTTTGATGGTGACGGTGGTTTCTCCGCCGGACAGTAGTGCCACTGGTGCTTTTAACTCGTGCGGATAGCGCCGGATTTCTCTGGCGAATGCCGCGTAGCTTTTGGCGATTTCACGTGCCTCTCCGGTCACGGTGTCGCCGAGAATCAACGGCGTGATGCCGTGACTTTGAAAATACTGCGCCGCTGCAACTAATGAAGCATGTGCATTGGCGATAATACGGTTTTCGACTTGGGAAAAAATGGCGGAGTTTGGTTTGGGAGTTTCATGCACGATACCATCTCTGCCTGCACATAAAATCTGCCGGACTGCGGGAGGCGCGTCGAGATTGTAGCGATCCAACAAGGCAAGTGCATCGGAAAAGGTGGTCGGATCGGGTGCGCACGGGCCGGAGGCGATATGTGTCGCAGCATCGCCGGTCACATCCGAAATGATCAAAGCCAATACAGGCGCCCGGCAAGCTGCGGCAAGCGAGCCGCCCTGGATGGCCGACAGATGTTTGCGCACCGTGTTGATTTCTTGAATGTTTGCACCGCAGCGCAGCAATTGCTGCGTGATTTCTTTGAGGTCTTGCAATGAGATACCGTCAACGGGCAAAGCAAGTAAGCTGGATCCCCCGCCGCTGAATAGACAAAGCAATAAATCATCCGGGGTGAGTGTCCTGACCATGGTTAGAATTTCATGTGAAGCTTGTTCACCATGACTGTCCGGTAACGGGTGTCCAGCTTCAACGACTTTAATTTTGCTCGTAGGCAAACGATGTCCATAGCGCGTGACTACCAGACCGTCGAGCGGTGCATCCGAAGGCCAGTTGCGCTCAACCGCTTGTGCCATGGCGGCAGCAGCTTTGCCTGCACCGGCCACGAGCGTGCGGCCTTTGGGCGGTTTGGGGAGATGTTGCGGCACGATATGCAGCGGATCAGCGGCTTTCACAGACACCGAGAAGCTTTCCAGCAAAACGCTGCGTGGATTCATTTGGTTAGCATGGATTGCAAGTAGTGGCCGGTAAAACTGTTGCTATTGGCGGCAATCGCTTCCGGTGCGCCTTCCGCGATAATGCATCCGCCGCCGTCGCCGCCTTCCGGGCCCAGATCGATAATCCAATCAGCGGTTTTAATCACATCCAGGTTATGCTCAATCACAACCACGGTATTGCCGTGATCGCGCAGCCGGTGCAGTACTTTCAGCAACAGATCGATATCCTGAAAATGCAGGCCGGTCGTGGGTTCGTCCAGTATGTATAAAGTACGTCCGGTATCGCGCTTCGATAACTCGAGCGATAGTTTCACCCGCTGTGCTTCCCCGCCGGACAGCGTGGTCGCAGACTGGCCCAACGTGATATACCCAAGGCCGACTTCCAGCAGTGTTTGCAATTTACGCGCAACGACCGGTACCGACGAGAAAAATTCGTGCGCATTTTCCACCGTCATCTCCAATACTTCGTTGATATTTTTTCCCTTGTACTGGATTTCCAACGTTTCGCGGTTATAGCGGCGGCCATGGCAGACGTCGCAAGTCACATAGATGTCCGGCAGGAAATGCATTTCCACCTTAATTACGCCGTCACCCTGGCAGGCTTCGCATCGTCCGCCTTTGACGTTAAAGGAAAACCGCCCGGGCGCATAACCGCGTTCGCGCGCTTGCGGTACGCCGGCGAATAAATCCCGGATCGGCGTGAACAAACCGGTATAAGTGGCCGGATTGGAGCGCGGGGTGCGTCCGATCGGGCTTTGATCCATATTGATCACTTTGTCGAAAAAAGCGAGCCCGTCGATATTTTGGTAAGGTGCGGGTTCGGTGTTGCTGGCGTAAAGGTGCCGGGCTACCGCGCGATGCAGCGTCTCGTTGATTAGCGTGGATTTCCCCGATCCGGAAACGCCGGTGACACAAACAAACAATCCTACCGGCAGGTTGAGTGTGACGTTTTTAAGATTATTCCCGGATGCGCCTTCAATGCGCAGCATCCGCTCAGGATTGGGCGCATGGCGCTGCTCCGGTATGTGGATCGCGAGCTGGCCGGACAGGTATTTACCGGTCAGGGAGCGGTCGTTTTCCTGGATCGCTTGCGGGCTGCCTTGCGCCACCACGAAACCGCCGTGTTCGCCGGCGCCCGGTCCCATGTCGACGACATAGTCCGCAAGCAGTATGGCATCCTGGTCGTGTTCGACGACGATGACGCTGTTGCTCAGATCGCGCAGGTGTTTGAGGGTATCCAGCAGGCGGCCGTTGTCGCGTTGGTGCAAGCCGATGGAAGGTTCATCCAGAACGTACATGACACCGGTCAGGCCGGAGCCGATTTGACTGGCGAGGCGGATACGCTGTGATTCGCCGCCGGATAACGTATCGGCTGAGCGATCCAAGGATAAATAATCCAATCCAACATTGTTGAGGAATTGCAGGCGGCTGGAAATTTCTTTGACGATGCGTTCGGCGATCGATTGCTTGTGTCCCGATAGCGCGATCTGATCAAAAAATTGCTTGGCTTTTTTTAGCGGAAAGGCGCTGATCTCAAAAATTGCCTGACCGGCGACACGTACGTGGCGTGCCGACTGGCATAAGCGCGTACCCTGACACTCCGGACAGACTTGCGCGTTGAGGTATTTCGCCAATTCCTCGCGCACCGTTTGCGACTCGGTTTCCTTATAGCGCCGTGTCAGATTCGGAATGATGCCCTCAAACGGATGCGTTTCCTGTTGTTTGCGTCCGCTTTCGGTTAAGTAAGTAAAGTGAATCTTTTCCTTGCCGGAGCCATGCAGAATGATGGTGCGAGTGGATTCATCCAGATTTTCAAATGGTGTTTCCAGGTCGAATTGATAATGCTGTGCCAGGCTGGTTAATAGTTGAAAGTAAAATTGATTGCGCCGGTCCCAGTTTCTGACCGCACCGGCAGCCAGTGAGAGATGCGGAAATGCGACCACGCGCGCGGGATCGAAAAACGTGATTTGCCCCAGGCCGTCGCATTTGCTGCAAGCGCCCAGCGGATTGTTGAACGAAAATAACCGGGGTTCTAATTCGGATAACGAATAACTGCATACCGGACAGCTGAATTTGGCGGAAAAGAGATGTTCGTGGCTGCTATCCATCTCGACCGCCAATGCGCGCCCCTCGGAATGGCGCAAAGCCACCTCGAATGATTCCGCCAGCCGTTGCTTTGCGTCTGCGGATACTTTCAGGCGATCGATCACAACTTCGATCGTATGCTTTTTGGTTTTTTGCAGCTTGGGCAACGCATCGATTTCATACACTTCACCGTCGATGCGCAGGCGCACAAACCCTTGTGCGCGCAGTTCATCGAATAAGTCGGTTTGCTCGCCTTTGCGCTCCACGATTAGCGGGGAAAGAATCATCAGGCGCGTATCGGCTGGGAGCTGCAACACATGATCGACCATTTGCGACACGCTTTGCGCGGTCAGCACGATATTGTGCTCGGGGCAGTACGGATCGCCGACGCGGGCAAACAGTAGGCGCAGGTAATCGTGAATTTCCGTGACCGTGCCGACGGTCGAACGAGGATTGTGCGATGTGGCCTTTTGCTCGATGGCGATGGCTGGAGAAAGTCCTTCGATCAAGTCGACATCGGGTTTTTCCATCAACTGCAAAAACTGCCGGGCATACGCCGAAAGCGATTCCACATAGCGGCGCTGGCCTTCTGCATAAAGCGTATCGAATGCCAGCGAGGATTTGCCCGATCCCGACAAACCGGTAATGACAACCAGCTTGTTGCGTGGCAGATCGAGGCTGATGTTTTTCAGGTTGTGCGTGCGCGCACCACGTATTCTTATGGATTCCATGAACTATCTATGTATCAGTCAACCTGCTAATATACCCAACTTTTTGGGAATATCACAATCTGATTCATGTCTGTTTCATCTTCATCTGAAAAAATGTCCCCGGCAGAATTGCGCGCAACCATCGGCCTTGCCGGTGTGTATGGCCTGCGCATGTTCGGATTGTTTATCATTTTGCCGGTATTTGCTTTTTACGCTGAGGATTTGCCCGGTGGAGACAATTACACGCTGGTCGGCATTGCGTTGGGTGCGTATGGACTCACTCAGGCTGTCTTGCAGATTCCTTTCGGTTGGTTGTCCGATCGTATCGGGCGTAAGCCGGTCATCTACCTGGGGCTGATTTTATTTGCCGTTGGTAGCCTGATTGCAGCCACCGCAACTGATATTTACTGGGTGATAGCAGGCCGGGTCATCCAAGGTGCGGGCGCGATCTCGGCGGCAGTGATGGCATTGGCGGCGGATTTGACGCGCGAGGAACATCGCACTAAGGCGATGGCGACGATCGGCATGACCATCGGCACGGTTTTCGCCATTTCCTTGATCGCCGCGCCGGTACTGAATCAGTGGATCGGGGTGCCGGGGATTTTTGCTATGACCGGTGTTTTGGCCGTGCTGGCCATGATCGTGGTAAAGAAAGTTATTCCCGATCCGGTGATCAGCCGCTTTCATTCCGACACCGAAGCATCGCCGGCGAGTTTTTTCAGCGTTTTGCGCAATCCCCAGTTGCTGCGCTTGAACTACGGTATTTTTGCTTTGCATGCGACATTGATGGCGTTGTGGCTGGTGGTGCCGCTGACTTTGCGTCAGGCAGGCATGGCGGCAGAAAATCATTGGCTGATTTATTTGCCGGTTCTGATTTTGTCGGTCATTCTTATCGTTCCGGCTATTATTTATTCGGAAAAAAAGGCCAAGTTAAAGCAGATTTTTGTTGCGGCGATTGCGTTATTGTTGGCTGGGCAGGTGTTGCTGGCGGTGACTTCCGATTCCATCTGGGGGACGGCCGCGGCACTTTTGGTTTTTTTCACTGCGTTTAATTTGCTCGAAGCCAGCTTGCCGTCCTTGATTTCGAAAATCGCACCGGTGGGAGCGAAAGGAACAGCCATTGGCATTTACAGCAGCACGCAGTTCTTAGGCACATTCGCCGGTGCGGCGGCGGGCGGTCATTTGGTTGGGAATTACGGCAGCACTGCGCTCTATGTATTTTGCGGTTTGTTATTGGCGGTTTGGCTGATATTTGCTGCCACAATGAAAGCGCCGGCAGCGGTACGCTCCAGGATGTACCCGGTGCGGGAAATGGATGCCGATCAGTCAGAGGAATTGTCCCGTCAGCTTGCCGCGATAACCGGTGTATATGAAGCTTTGGTGCTGGTAAATGAACGCGTGGCGTACCTGAAAGTGGATATGAAAGGCTTCGATGAAGAAAAAGTGATTAAATTGCTTGAAGGGGGAAACATCAATGGCATCGGTCAATAAAGTCATACTTATCGGTAATTTGGGCAAAGACCCGGAAACCCGTTATATGTCAAATGGTGAAGCGGTTACCAATATTACGTTGGCAACGACTGATACCTGGAAGGACAAGAATGGTGAGAAACAGGAAAAAACCGAGTGGCATCGCGTCACTTTTTATCGCAAGCTTGCGGAAATTGCCGGTGAATATTTGAAAAAAGGCCGTTCCGTCTATATCGAGGGCAGGCTGGAGACTCGCAAATGGACCGATAAGAACGGTGTGGAACGTTATACGACGGATATTATTGCCAGCGATATGAAAATGCTGGGGAACCGGTCGGGAAGCGGCAGTTTTGAATCACCGCCTGATCATGAAGAAGATAATCCGGTTTCTAGCCGGTCATCTTCTACCAAAGCACCTACCGGATTTGATGATATGGATGACGATATTCCATTTTGACCGGCTAAAAACACAACGGGTTGCTAACGTTTTTCAGGCAAACGGACTATTCCCATTCGTCGTTCTGCTGCAGCGATATTGGATTGCCGCCGAGGAGGTAATGAAAATTCAATGCTTTCAATACTGCCGCCGATTTCTTTGGCCATGTTCCTGAACTCAAGAGCCAGCATGCATTTGGGGACAATAAATGTTTGCTTGAATCCAGACTTGAAATGAACAAGAATTTTCATAGCTTCCTTCCAGTTAAGTTTTATTTATTAGTGGGTTAGTCAATAAATTAACAGCAATGAAGCTGTTTCAACGACCTAAAAAAAATAAACTTTAATGGATATTGGTTATGGTTTCTTTCTGTTGTTGGATTACATGCTGAATATCGGTTTTGATTGGTTTTTCATGCGATAAATTCTTGTCCTGGTTTACCACTATTATTTCTCGGTATGATATTGATTATCCTGTGATACACTCATCCCGGCCAGCATGCGGATTCCCGCTTTAAAATTTTTTATTTCCGAGTGCTCGAGCAGTACACATGGTTTGCCGGAATCCTTGCAGTAATGTTTCACGGTGAAAAAAGCTTCGTGATTAACACAGTCAACCGGACAGATGATCATGTCTGCCCGCTTCAAGAATCGGAGCAGATCCTCGAAGTTATCATGTGAGCTGCCATGAAACGCCATAAAGCAGCCGTCGCAGTTTTTTATTAACCGGTTGTATTCCGGGTAAAGTTTAATTCGGCCGCCGACACATAAAACAGATCGCCCGGATAACCGGTAGTGAGTGTTGTTTTGATGATTCGTCCGGTTGCTATTGCTGTCCACTTCAGGTGAGGATGTCGCTTTGACCAAGGGTGCCCAATCAATGACAGGAATGCTCTTATTCGATATCGCGCGGTTCAGATTCGGGCAATCGCGTCTTTGCTTCCAAGCGCGCAACAATTTTGTGATATTGCGCAAATAGCAGGAAAAGAACGTATCGGTAGATTCAGAATCTGTGAAATGATGACGAGGAATGGTGCCGGAGGCAGTAACCAATGCCGGCTTCTTTAGAAATTTCATCATAGTGTCTCCAAGAATCATCCGCAATTAAAAAAATGGCTGGCTGACCTGGAGGCAGGCTGGCTGGCTGAATGTGCCGCTGAAGAAGGAAGAGGTAAACTTCAGCGGCAGAGAAAACTAAATCTGACTTTGTAACCAGTTATGAATACCGATTTTTTGCATGACACTGAGCTGGGTTTCCAGCCAATCGATATGCTCTTCGGTATCTTCCAAAATCCGTTCAAAAATTTCCCGCGATACATAATCTTGCGCGGATTCGCAAGCGGCAATTGCGGTGAGCAATGTGTCTCGCGAAACGAATTCAAGTTTCAAATCGCAAGCGACGCACTCTTCGGCTGTTTCCCCGATCATTAACTTGCCGAGATCTTGTAAATTGGGCAATCCTTCCAGCAGCAGAATCCGCTCAATCAAGACATCGGCATGCTTCATTTCCTCGCAAGATTCTTCAAATTCGTGTTTTCCCAAACTGTTGTACCCCCAGTTTTTGTACATGCGCGCATGAAGGAAGTACTGGTTAATGGCGGTTAGCTCGTGCTGCAGTTGTTGATTCAGCCAGCGAATAATATCGACATTACCTTTCATTTTTAGCTCCTTGGATGAATATCCTTTATATGTAATCGGATTGGTAAGAGGACGCTGTTCTGTCATTATTTACATACAGTGTTTGTTCAACCCGGCTTCCGATCAGAAAAGTATTCCAGCATCCCCTCTGATTATGCATCCTACAGTCGGTTCATGATAGTTCACGTATAGCCGGATCGCTAAGACTTACAGACTCAAATATACAGGATATGCGCCTTTTATCCACTATTTGTTGAGAATTAACTTGCCGTTTCGCGTGCGGCGCAGTGAATATTGCTCTCCCTTGTGTAGTATTAGCACGACATCGCTAGTTTTAAATAAAGAATCAGTATCTATTCGTGCGTAGATATCGGAAGCTGCGGATTTATAAGAGTTATTTTCGATGGTTTGTGATAAGTTTGTAGTATTCATTGTCGTCAAGAATTAAATATAATGAGAATGATTCTCATTATATTTAATTCTTGTAGAAATGCAAGATTGAATCATGAATTTTATTTCAGTGGCTTTTAGAAAGAAATGTCAATTAATTGTTGATGAATTAGATCCTTTTTCGACATTTGAAGCTGTGTTGGTGATGTGAATTGATCGGTGTATACTGCGAACATATTTTGTAAATAGCTACAAGCCATTGAGATTTAAAATTAAAAAGAGCTTGAGGCAGTACATTGCTCCTCCTGATTATGGCGCTTTGATTTTACGATCATGATTGAACGGCGAAATTTCTATCGAATTCTCCACGTGCAGCCGGACGCGCCGATGACGGTGATAACGGAGAGCTACCGCGTGCTGATACAAAAACTCAGCAGCCGGGTTGATCTGAATGGCCCGGATTGGAATATCAGCTTACTCACTATTGCCTATAACACCTTGCGCGATCCGCATAAACGTGCCGCCTATGATCGCGAGTTATTGAAGCGCTATCATATTCGAGCCTTGAGCCAAGGTGCTTTGGGGGCACATACAGATTTCGAGATCGAGAGAGAGAGAAGTGCGAAACCGGTGGGGTTTAATCAACGGAATTACTACCGGATACTGCAAGTTCAGCCGGATGCACCAGTGGCTACGATCAAGGCGAGTTACCTGGCCTTAAAAAGAAACGCTGCTAATCAAGATACTGCATTACTTGATGAGGCCTACCGGACTCTTTCCAATCCCGCGATGCGTCAACAGTATGATGCGATTTTCGCCGGCCATTTATTTCGCGCGGCACACAAAACTGCCCGGCAAAATAGCCATCTGACCGAGATTGTTCCCGTGCAAGACCACTCCGCAACAATGACCGTCAAGCATTATCGGCCGATCATCACACGCTATTGCTCGTTTTGCAAAACACCCAATGTGCCGCAAACCAACCTTTATCAAAGTGAAAATTGTCTCGAATGCGGCAGCCCGTTACTGTTAATGCACCAAGAGAATCCAACAACACAGCGCACCATGAGACGGATCTCCGTCAGCGGAGGATTTATGTTTTATCTATTCTGGCCGGGAAAGCCTTGTCAAGGCATTTGCCAGGATCTTTCCCCCACCGGATTGCGCTTCATGACGGATGAAGCATTGGATTCCAATGACATCATAAAAATCGATGCGCCTAGCTTCCAGGCGGTTGCCGAAGTAACGCACCAGCGCTGTGAGGATAAAGGATTTTCAGTCGGAACTCGCTTCATTGCCGTGAAATTTGATCAACAATGCGGAAATTTTGTCACCGTGCAAGTGTAATCATACTGGTGAAACATTTGCCTCGCGTCAATTTTTTCATGAGCATGCTTCTTCAAATCTAAAGTAAATTGACGGGTATCTTAAAATAAGCAACACCATTCGCCTCGGATGGCGGCAATTTTCCCGCCCTAATATTCACTTGCAAGGAGGGGAGCAGTAAATTGGGCATTTCCAATGTGGCATCACGCCGATTACGCATGGTTACAAAAGCATCTTCCTCGATACCGTCATGAATATGAATATTCTGAGCGTGCTGCTGAGCTACGGTACTCTCCCATTCAGCCGCGCGCGTAGCGGGCGGATAGTCGTGACACATGTACAGCCGGGTGGTTGCCGGGAAAGCGAGTAATTTCTGGATGGATTTAAAGAGCAGATGCGCGTCTCCACCCGGGAAATCCGTGCGCGCGGTACCGACATCCGGCATGAAAAGCGTATCGCCTACAAAGATAGCATCATCAAATTGATAAGCTAAATCTGCGGGTGTGTGACCGGAAACCGCGATGGCTTTTGCCGTCAGTTTCCCAACTTGGAATGTTTCACCGTCCGCAAATAAGTGATCAAAATGACCGCCATCGGGAATGAATTCATCGCCGAGATTGAAGATTTTCTTGAATGTCTTTTGTACAGCGGGAATTTGAGCTCCGATGCCCGTCTTTCCACCCAGTTGATTCTTGAGATAATCGGCAGAGGATAAATGATCCGCATGTGCGTGAGTCTCCAATATCCATTCAACCGATAATCGCTGTTCGCGAATAAACGCAATCAGCTTATCCGCAGAAAATGTACGAGTGCGGCCAGTTTTGGGATCGTAATCCAGAACCGGATCAATGATGGCGCAACTTCCTCCCGACTCATCAAAAACAACATAACTGACAGTCCAGGTTACTGGATCATAAAATGCTTGAATACGTGGTTTCATTTTGTTCTCCTACTGTTATATTATTAAGAAAAATCTGACATTATGTGTGCGATTTATATATTATGTGATATTGTATATCATACTTTGTTAAAGTTGCAGGCGAAATGTAAGGATTGTTGAAGGGGGGGCAATGATATGTTGATTAATTACGAATCAATACCTTGGCATGCGGCTGCCGGGGGGGCAATGATAGGCGTAGCGGTCGCCTTGCTATTGCTATTTAACGGCCGTGTCGCCGGCATATCCGGTATCGTTGGAGGATTGTACCGGATGCAGAAAGGCGATATCGGCTGGCGTGTTGCGTTTATTTCCGGATTGGTGTTATCGGTTGTCATTTGGAAATCCTTTTTTGTTTTATCGCCGATACAAATCGAAACCAGTCATGCGATGTTAGTGCTGGCAGGTTTTTTGGTGGGATATGGCACGCGCCTGGGTTCGGGATGCACCAGCGGCCATGGCGTTTGCGGTTTATCACGGCGTTCGCCGCGTTCGATTGCGGCTACGGCGGTATTCATGCTGACCGGTTTTGCGACAGTGTATCTGATACGGCATGTAATGCTTGTTTAATCAGTGCAATTGGATGGATGGGGAGCAAAAATGACGAGCTTAATATCTTTACTTGCGGGAGCAGTATTTGGTTTGGGGATCATCTGGTCGGGTATGGTTAATCCGGCAATAGTCCTGGCGTTCCTTGATATCGCTGGTGATTGGGATACCGCACTGCTGTGGGTAATGGGTGGTGCGGTGAGTGTCGGTTCAATCGCTTTTGCACTGGCAAAAAAGCGTAAACAATCCTATCTGGGGGCGCCTATGCAGATACCCGCCGCTACCAAAATTGATAGCCGTTTGTTATTGGGAAGCCTTATGTTTGGAATCGGTTGGGGGATTGCAGGCATCTGCCCCGGACCGGCCTTGGTGTTGATTGGGACAGGCAACAGCGATGCAGTGGTATTTCTTGCCGCCATGTTGGCGGGCATGGGGATCTACCAAGTCATGCAGGGTCGTAGTTGATTGACTGGAAATAAATTAGAATTTTAATATCCTATTAATTTTTGTTTTATACCATGAATTTATTAAAAGATATTAATGTTAAGCAAGAAGAAAATATGAAAACAGAATTAGTTCTGCCCGGTATTGAAGCGTTGCATGCATCTGCGTCGGAAGCGTGTGCTTTGCTAAAAATATTGGCTAATGAAGATCGATTGCTCATTTTGTGCGAGCTTAGCAAAGGAACGCGGAATGTGGGGGAGTTGGAGGAGCTGCTGGGCATTCATCAACCCACTTTATCGCAGCAACTGACCGTACTGCGCGAAGAGAATCTGGTGGCGACAGAGCGCAAGGGAAAATATATCTATTACAGTATGGCAAGTCTCGAGGCCGCTAAAGTTATGGAGACTTTGTTCAGTTTGTACTGCAAAGATCATTCGTGATCATTCAGCCGGGTGAAGCTTCTGGCGTTTTGCTGCGTGAGTTGAGCAAGTGGAAGCTTTGCTGATCAGCATTTTACTGGGTGCGATTATCGGCGTTATTTTGGCATTGACCGGTGCCGGTGGAACGATTATCGCAGTGCCTTTGCTAGTGACTGGATTAAATCTGGCCATTGCCGAAGCCGCTCCCATCGCATTATTCGCAGTTTGTTTATCGTCGGGGTTCGCCGCGTTGGTTGCGCATAGGCGCAAGCAAGTGCGTTACCGGGCAGCCGGATTCATTGCGCTTACCGGCATTCTGACCGCGCCTGCCGGTATCTGGCTGGCGCAACATTTGCCCAATGCACCGTTGACGGTATTATTCGCCTTGATTTTGCTCTCTGTGGCAGCCGGCATGCTGCGGCAGAATATGCATAAAGAGAACGCCGCGACGGTTTGCACCGACGGGCAATCCGATTCCGCTGCAACTCCTTGTCAGCTGGGCTATGACCAAGGCCGCTTGATATGGAACTGGCGGTGTGCCCGGGCACTGGCATGGGCGGGAATTGTAACCGGGTTTTTGTCGGGACTGCTGGGAGTCGGTGGCGGTTTTGTTGTCGTGCCGGCTTTAAAAAAGGCAACCAACTTGCCCATACAATCGATTCTGGCGACATCATTGGCAGTGATCACGCTTATATCCGCTGTGAGTGTGGTTTCGGCCGCTCTGCTGGGCGGCATGAATTGGGCGATTGCGCTGCCTTTTGCCGCCGGTGCGCTAGCAGGTGCTCTGGCCGGGCGTCTGCTCGCCCATTATCTTGCCGGACCGAAACTACAGCAAGGATTTGCTGTAGTTTCTATGGGTGTATCCATATGGATGATTGTCAGATTATTCTGGGTGGCTTGACGGATAAAGATCAAGCTCAATTCAGCATAATTTCACGCAATTTTTCTTCCAGCGGTGGACGCAAGCCCGTTTTACGAGCTTCTTCGATTGCGACTTCGGGGTCGATACCTTTGCTGATGCGGTAACTGGCCCACATGGCGCTTGCCCGGTTACCCGATCCGCAATGAATCAGTACTGGGGGTTGTGCCGACTCAATCACTTTGGTGAATTGGGCGACTTGTTCTTTCGTGATGCCGGCGACAGTGGTTGGAATGTTGATGTAGACCATACCGGCTAAGTCGACCAAAGCCTTCTCTTCCGTGGTTCCTTCATTTTTGGTGCGTAAATCAATCACGGTTTTGAAACCGGTGGCTGCCAATGCCGGTACACCGCCGTCGCTGATCAGTCCGGATATGGCGATTTGTTCCGTGGCGCGGCTGTAATTCTGCACCGCAACCACCTGATGCCCGAATGGCACCCGCCCGGAAGCTTGCGCCACGCCGGTAAAAAATACGCTCGTCAGTGCCATCAGAATGATAGAGTATTTCATAGAAAGCCCCGTATGCTGTGTTAAATGAAAATTGTTTTTTCATTGTAGCCGGACTAGGTAATGAAGTACACAGTATTTCCGCCGATCCCGGTCTATCGAAGAGCGTAAGGCGATCGGATAATTTTTATCAAAGGTGACGCTTATGTCGCATGAGCAAGATTTAGCAGCTAACCCGGCACCGCCATGGCATAGCTTGTCCGCGCAGCAGGTGAGAAATGTGTTGGTTAGCGGAGATGCCGGATTATCCACCACTGAGGCGGAGGAGCGTCTGGCACGCTGCGGCGCAAATCGCTTAAAACCACCGCAATCGAAGAGTGCCGTGATGCGGTTTTTATTGCAATTTCATAATATGCTGATTTATATCCTGCTGGTTTCGTCCATACTGACAGCATTTCTTGGACATTGGGTCGATAGTGGCGTGATACTGGGCGTGGTGGTGATCAACGCCGTCATCGGTTTCGTGCAAGAGGGCAAGGCGGAAAAAGCGCTCAACGCGATCCGCCGCATGCTATCGCTCAACGCAATGGTGTTGCGCGATGGGCAGCGCATACAACTTGCCGCGGAGCAATTGGTGCCGGGCGATATCGTTATGCTGCAATCCGGCGACAAAGTGCCTGCCGATTTGCGCTTACTCAACTGCAAGAACTTGCGTATCGAGGAAGCGGCATTGACCGGAGAATCGGAAGCCGTTGAAAAATCCCTTGATGCGGTTGAGGTCGCGACGGCCATCGGCGACCGGCGTTGCATGGCTTATTCCGGCACGCTGGTGGTGTATGGCCAAGGCTCGGGCGTGGTGGTCGCCACCGGTCAGCAGACCGAGATTGGCCGCATCAGTCAGATGATCGCGCAAGTCGACAAATTGGCTTCGCCGTTGCTGCGGCAAATGGCGGTTTTTGGCCGCTGGCTGACGCTGGTGGTGTTATCGCTGGCAACCGGTATTTTTTTCTATGGCTGGTTGTGGCAAGACTATCCGCTCAACGAAATTTTCCTGGCCGCGGTCAGTATGGCGATTGCGGCCATACCGGAAGAATTACCCGCCATCATGACGATCACATTGGCGCTGGGGGTGCAGAATATGGCGCGGCGCAATGCCATTGTGCGCAGACTTCCGGCGGTGGAAGCCCTAGGCGCCGTGACGGTCATTTGCACCGACAAAACCGGAACGCTGACACGCAACGAAATGACCGCGCAGCGCGTAATGACCGCGGACGATCGATGGCAGGTGAGTGGTGTGGGATACGCGCCGCAAGGCGGTTTCAGCCGGGATGAGGAGCGTATCCAGGTTGCCGATCACCCCGATTTGCAGGAACTTTGCCGGGCCGGATTGCTGTGCAATGATGCCATATTGCATCAGCGCGGCGATACCTGGGAAATTCACGGCGATCCTACCGAAGCCGCGCTGGTTACAATGGCTATGAAGGCGACGCTCGATCCCGGCCGGGAGCGTGAAACGCTGCCGCGCATAGACGTCATTCCCTTCGAATCGGAACATCGCTTTATGGCAACACTGCATCACAGTCCGGCCGGGCATAGCGTCATTTATGTCAAAGGTGCGCCGGAGAAGGTCCTGACGATGTGCAATTATCAGCGCAGCCAAGGTGAAGATCACTTGCTTCAGCTTGATTTCTGGCATGCCGGAATACGCGAAGCGAGTGAAACCGGGCGGCGCGTGCTGGCGATTGCCAGCCGGGTGATACCGGACCGGCAGCAGACAGTGGATTTTTCCGATGTGGAAATGGGCTTAACCTTGCTTGGCATGGTGGGCATTATGGATCCGCCGCGCGACGAAGCCATTGCCGCTGTCCAGCAATGTCATGCCGCGGGCATTGGCGTCAAAATGATTACCGGCGATCATCGCATCACTGCCTGCGCAATCGGCGCAAGTCTCGGTATCGGCGATGGGCGGCGTGCGCTGTCAGGAATCGAACTGGATAATTTGGATGATGCACAACTGCGGCAGGCGGTTGCGGATGTCGATGTTTTCGCCCGAGCTGATCCAGGGCATAAGTTGCGTCTGGTAACCGCGCTGCAAGCAAGTGGTGAAATTGTCGCCATGACCGGTGATGGTGTGAATGACGCGCCGGCGTTAAAGCGTGCCGATATCGGCGTGGCGATGGGACAGAAAGGTACCGAGGTGGCCAAGGAAGCGGCTGAGATGGTATTGATGGACGACAACTTTGCGTCGATTGCGCACGCCGTGGAAGAGGGCCGTACGGTTTACGATAATATCCGCAAAACAATGGTGTATGTGCTGCCGACCAACGGCGGCGAGGCCGGTTTGCTGATTCTGGCGATCATGCTGGGAATGGCGCTGCCGATCACGCCGTTGCAAATTTTATGGATCAATATGGTGACGACGGTGACATTGGCGATTTCGCTGTCGTTTGAGCGCCCTGAAATGAGCGTGATGACGCGCCCGCCGCACGATCCGCATGCGCCGGTATTGTCAGGCTTGCTGGTGTGGCGTATCGCGTTTGTCACGCTGCTCATGATCGGCGGCAGTTTTACTTTGTATTTCTGGGAATTGGCGCAAGGATCGAGTGTTGAATTTGGCCGTACCGTGGTCGTGAATGTGTTGGTGCTATGTGAAATCGCTTATTTATTCAATTGCCGCTATCTAATTGCACCCGTGTGTACACGCCAGGGTTTGCTGGGGAATCGCTATGTGTTGCTGGCAGCCGGTTTGCTGCTGCTGCTGCAGTTACTGTTGACGTATTGGCCTGCCATGCAGGAGCTGTTTGGCACCACGGCACTGGATGCCGCAGCGTGGGGACATATTGTTGCTGTCAGCTTGCTGCTGTTTCTGTTGATCGAGTTCGAGAAATACTTGCTGCGCTGCAGGGGGGTGGAGAATTTATGAGGGGTCAATTTATCTAGTCAGGAATAAATTGACCCCCAGTTTGCCGTTAGGTTAGCGACTGTGTTTTACAACGCCGCCAGGAAAGCGACGAGATCCGCTTTTTCGCTTTCGGTCAGGCCGATATTGAAGCGAGTATTGTAAAACTCGACGACGGATTGTAAATCCGGCGCGGAGCCGTCATGGAAGTAAGGCGGACGGGAAGCGACCGCGCGCAGGATCGGTCCTTTGAAGCGACCGATGTCCTTCCATTTACCGGTGAGCAATGCACGACCCGGGTCGGTGGTTTTGACGATTTCGCCGGTCGTTTTGTTTTTCAAAGTATACAGCGGCATATCCGGTGTGCGGCGCGATGCATCGGCAACGCCGATGTCGAGCGGCATCGGTGTTGAGTGATTGCCCGAGTTCGGTGCGTTATGGCATGTCGTGCAGGTTCCGGCCAATTCGCTGACACCCAAATCATCGTTAATGCCTTTTACGCCCTTGATGGCGATCGGCTTGGTATTGAACAATGCTTGACCGCGGGCGATGGCCGCGCGTGCGCTTTTGGTGCCGTGCGACGGTTTATTCGCTTTGAACCGGTTCCAGCTGTCGTAGAGCGACATTACGTTGGGATTGAATGGCTCATGGGTTTGATAATCGCCAACCAATGTATCGTTGATGCCGAAGTAATATTTCTGCTTAGTGAGCGCTTTAGGACCGCCGGACGCTTTCTCTACCGTGAGTTCACCAGCTTCATTATCTTCAATTTGCGCAGTAAATAATCCGGATTCGAATGCGACGATCGCATCACGCTCTTCATCGGTCAGATCGCGCAGTGCTTCCGCGTGACCCAAGGTGGCGTGATTGGCTTGCGTTCCCAAATCAAACGATACCGGTGAGAAACACGTGGACGTACCATAAATACAATCACTGGAACCCGGTTGCAGTGTTGTTTCGCGACCGTCCCACATGACGGCGCTGAGAAACTTCAGATTGGTCGTCGGCATCGGGCGGCGGAATAGCGACAACTCGGTTTCGCTGGCGAAGCCGTAAGGATCATCGACTTCGATCAATTCAAATTCGGCGCCGCTGGGAATGCCGATTCCCACGCGGATATTGGCTTTCTTAAGCAACATGCTGTAGGCGGAGCGGCGCTTGTCAACGGTCGTTACATCAGCAAGCGGGGAATTGGCACCGTCTACCAAGCGGAAAAGCGGATCCAGGCCTTTGGTTTTATCGAAGAGTTTCTTTACCACCTTCGGTGTGATTGTCCAGCCTTGGTCGGGCGCATGGCAGGAAGCGCAACTACGGCCGTTCGTTCCGATGCTTTTGAAAAACGGGTTGTCAAGATCGATAAAGCCCGCGCTGCTGAATGTGGCATCTTTACCATGACTGTTTTCCGAACTGAACATATTCGGTAAGCGATTGCCATCATGATCGCGGCCACGACCATCATGATCGTCTTTGGCGAATACCGGCGCAGCCAGCATGATAAATAATGCGGAGATTATCGTTAATCTCGCTATGTTTCTGTTGTGCATCAATTTGCTCCTCTTGGTGGATAAAAAAAGAGCTAAATTTTTTTAAAATTTAGCTCAACGTAATGTTCTCTAACTACTGAAAATGGTGCGCAGTCTAATTGAATTTATGAACACTGCCTATAGTCATATTGAACTAATGGTTATAGTCTAAATAAGCTAGGATAAGCTGGCTGTGAGAAAAGTCACACCGAAAGTATTGCTGACGGGTTCGATTGCTAAGGGAACGCTGATTAATTCGGCGGACGAGATGAGGCGATAGACGCACGGGACGCAGTAACTGATATTTATCAAAAAGATAGACAAAGGCGTGAGTACCGCGCAACGAAGCGATTCGTTTGTGCAGTCAATTAATCAGCGTTTTCCTAATCCTGGTTTTGAAAGATAAAAGAAACCGCTGCGATTGATTGTATTCAGTGCAAATCCATCAGTTTGATGGCGATGGTTATGTTTGGGTAAATGGATTATCGCCGTCCATCGTACCAAATCGGCAGTTTTTTCTTATCCAGCAGTGTCTTGCGCGGACTGAACATGACGCTGAAGAATTGTCCGGCGATTTCCCAGCCGGTGTAGAGTTTGACTTTTCGTGGTGACGTGACCAGCGGATGACGGGTTAGGATGGTGAACTTCAAATCGCGTTTGCGTCCCCATTTTTTCAGCAGTTCGCTCAAGTCGATTTCGTCGGCGGCGAACATTTCCTGGTTAAATCCGCCGACATCGCGAAACGCGTCGCTGCGGCATACCACCAATGCGCCGGATGCCCAGCGGAATGTGACGGAAAACAGCGTCCAAAGCTGCATGGCAGCGTTCCCCCACCACGGCAGATCGGGCATATGCATGACACTGCCGCAACCGACATATTTACCCGATTCAATCATTTGCAGAATGTCGGCGACCATGCCGGGATTCAACAAGCTGTCGGCATCGACGAACAGCAGCCAGTCGCCAGTGGCGGCTGCCGCACCGGTATTGCGCGCACGGCCGATCTGGTTGACCGGCTCGAATACGACTTTTGCTCCGGCTTGTAGGGCCAATTGCGCGGTTTTGTCGGTGGAATTGTTATTCACGACAATGATTTCATGGGTAAAACCGGGTTTCCGGTTGGCGCTGACCGATTCTTGGATGGAATTCAGACAATCCAGGATCAACAGTTCTTCGTTAAAAGCGGGGATGACGATCGAAAGATGCATGAGTCGATGGTGTTACCGGAAGGGTGCAAATGAAGAAGGAGAGCGGAAAACCGCTCTCCGTTGCGAAATTAGAACTCGCCTTGTTTGATGTAAGGCTGTGACCACAGAATCACTTGCATCAGCACGGATTTGCGCCATGCGTCTTGCATGCGATCCACGTCGTCACGGGAATGGCCGCCTTTTTCCAGGAACGGACGTAATGTCGTCGTGATTGGAATCAGCAGAGCGAAAATGTAATGCACATGAATGATCGGTACGCATTTCACGTTGTCGGTGGTATTTTTCTTGGTGGTGTGGTGGCGCAAACCGATTTCGTGTTGATAGTTCAACCAGTCCTGATTGTATTCCGCGTTGGCGGTATCCAGAATCCATTGACCGAAACGTTTGCGCACGCCGCCGAGGTAGTCCATGTTGGGTTGACCGTCGGCTGCGTTAGTGAAGTAGTGCAGCAGGAACGGTGTCGAACCGACAAAACCGTACCACACGTCGAGAATTTGCTCGACTTGATCTTTCAGCACATCGTGCGACATTTTCAAATAGCGCACATCGTCATCGCCGAACAGTGAAGCTTGTTTCAGTTTGGCGAAATCGTCCATCGATACGGGAGATTTCGCAACGGCAGCGGTACCGTAGGTATAGCCGGGTATATTGGTTGCCATAAGATTTCCTTTTTTAGTGTTAAAGATGTCAATTACCATAACTGGCACTGATTGTTGCCAGTTATGCATGGGATATCATGCGGTTATGCAATGAATTCTTATCAAATTGTATAGAAAAACGAATCGAGTCAAAATTTGCAACGCGGATTCTACAGGATTGATAATTTGCGCGGGTAACCTTTTTAAAGTTAATTGTTTGATGCTGCCAATAACGCATCGAGCCAGATTTTCCACCTCTGATATTTTTTCACGAGCACGGTATTTGCGAGGTTGATTTCTATCGCTTGCGTTTCCCGCTGACCGGATATTTTGAGTCCGCAAGCAAGCAGCGCTGCGCCTTGCAGGCTAGTTTCCTTTTGCGGCAAGTGAAAGACCGGTAACGGTACACATTGGGCGATGCCTTGCTGCAAGCAGGGAAGGCTCGACAAACCGCCCGACAGATAAACCCGGCTTAGCGGCGAGTGCTGGTGAAAATCTTCCAGGATGCGCGCCACGCGGAAAATAATCGCTTCCAGCAGCAATGCGGCAATTTGTTGTTCGCTCAGCTCCGCTGCCGATGCGGAAAAGTGTATGCCCCAATCGCTGCGGAAATACGGCGCGCCTAAACCGCTGGGTTCGGCCAGACAAAAAATATCGTTTTGCGCGAGATCTTCAACAGCGCAATCCTTGACCGGATGTGGTGCAAGCGCGGTAGCGATGGAATTGATCGTGCCTTCGACGGCGAATCGCGTTTGCCGGTTTTCGTTTTGATAGACCAAAGTTTGCAAGTAACCGCCGGATACTGGTGTATCCGCGGCAAGTGAACGGATCACGAAACCGCCGGTGCCGAGATTGACCAAAGCTTCACAAGCGTCATCCGCCAAGCTGGCGATCAGCGCAGCCGATTGATCGCCGGCGCTGGCTTGCAGCGTCAAACCATTTTCCAGCAGCACATTCAATCCGGCGGAAGGTTTGATGTTCGGCAAAATTTCCTGGGGGATGCCGAACAGATGACATAAAGTGTCCGACCATTGCTGGCAGTGAATATCCATCAGCAGCGTGCGCGCGGCCATCGAAGCGTCGGTGACGAAATGCTTGCCGTTCGTCCAGCGCCAGATCAGAAAAGTATCCAATGTGCCAGTCAGCCATTCGCCTTGGATCAGTTTTTCGCGCCATGCCGGATTTTCCTGCAACAATACGCTGAGCTTGGGGGCGAAATAATAGGGCGTCAACCGCAATCCGGTCAGCGTGCACAAGCTTTCCACTGATCCGTGCAAACGTTCGTAACAGCGTGCGCCGCGGTTATCTTGCCAGGAAATCAACGGCGTAACCGGTTCGCCGCTGGCTTTGTCCCAAATCAGAAAAGACGAACGCTGACTGCACAGTCCTAGCGGCGGTTTTTCGGCGGTTTCTTTCATGCAAGTTTGCAAAACTTGCGCGGCGATGCGCGCGTATTCCATGGCATCGCTTTCGTACCGCCCATCATGACTGTCGATTGCGGGCGCAGGCCGGGAGACGATATCGTGAAGATTTCCCTGCCGGTCCATCAGCGCGGCTTTGATCGACGTGCTGCCTAAGTCGAGCGCAATTGCGGCAATCAGTGCATGATCCATGGTGCGCAACGCTCCATTTCATCCAACACGCCCCTATCATCCCACTGCAATGCGGCGGCAACTTGCAAAGCGATCCGCTGTAACTGTTCCTGCGTCAAGCGCGTGAGAATCAGCAACGGCAGGCGGCGGCGTAAGAGATCGTCAAGATGAACGACCATTTCGTTCGTTGCGCAGTGCAACAGATCAGCGGCTATAAAAGGCAGTGCTGGAACGATGCGCTGCGCCAAACTGCGGTCAGCTTCGATGATGCGGAAAATTCCATCCACTTGCGTGCCGTGGCGGCGGATCAGCCATTTTGCACTGTCAATATCAATGCTCAGTTGTCCCGCGCGGTTTAGCATCGCTGCAAACCATGCCGGAAACGCTTCTTGCGGCGCCCACGGGAAACGGTTGTGTTCAGTGGCGCAAGGCTGCGAAACATCTAACTGAGCGCATACCGCGTCGACGATGCAGGCGGCATCCTGGCGCGATGAGGTGATTTTTCCACCGATGGCGTAGTGCGCGCCGTTGGCGGCGGTTTTCAATTCCCAATCGCGGCTGACGGCGGAAGGTGAACCGGAAGCGGTTGTTTTTGATGATTGTTTAAAAACCCGTACACCGGCAAAACGGCCGATGATATCGGCTTTGGTCCACGGCGTTTTTAGATAACCGTTGGCAGCGGCCAGCAGATAATCGATATCGCTGTCATCGGCGCGAACCGTGTCAACATCACCCGTGAAATCGGTATCGGTGGTGCCGAGCAGCGTCAAGCCATACCAGGGGATCATGAAAAACACCCGGCCGTCCGATTGCGCGGTCAGCAGCAAGGCTTCATCATTGAGCACGGCGGGCATCAGCAGATGAACGCCTTTGGCCAGACGGCACCAGTCGCGGCTGGGTGGTTCTTCTGCCAGCCACTGGCCGGTGGTGAAAACGATCTGCTTGGCGTGGATTTCCAGTTCGCTTTGCGTCAATTGATCGCGCACGATTGCACCGCTCGCTTTACCGCCGGTTTCCAATAGCTGCTCCAGCTTGCAGTAATTGACGCAGTGCGCTCCGGCTTGCTGCGCACCGGCGATAAGTTCAAGCACCAGGCGCGCATCGTCGGTTTGCGCATCGGCGTAGGTGAAGCCGCCTTTCAAGGATGCTTCGGCGAGTACCGGGAAATGCGCGGTGAATTGTTCCGCATTGAAATAGCGATGCTGCATGCCGGGTTCCGGGGCGTGCGCCAGAAAATCGTACAGTGTCAATCCCAGTTTCAGTTGCAGACGGTTGAGGCGCTGCTGCGCATACACCGGCACGCCAAACCGCAGCGGCCAGACACGGTGCGGCGCGTTATGCAGCAGCAGGGTGCGTTCTTTCAGTGATTTGCCGACCAGTTTGAAATCGTACGTTTCCAGATAGCGCAGCCCGCCGTGAATCAGTTTGCTGGACGCGGATGAAGTAGCGTCGGCCCAGTCGTTTTGTTCGACAATGGCGACGCTCAGACCGCGCAGCGCGGCGTCATACGCGGTCCAGGCGCCGTAGATGCCGCCGCCGCATACCAAAAGATCGAAGGGTTGATGTTGTAACGCCGCGAAATCCCGTTTCATCGGCCGCGCAGCGTCAACGCCAGTTGCGGCAAGTCGCTGATGAGGATATCGACGCCCAGTTGCAAGGCTTTGGTGATTTCCGCTTCGCTGTTACAGGTATAAACCGCGACACACTTGCTTTGTTCACGTAACAGCTCAACCATCTCGTGATCCAAATTTTCAATCGGCAAACAAAGTCCGTGCAAGAACGCATGAGTGCTGAACAGTGATTGCGCGTCCGCGAAGGTTTGGTCGGTTTCAAAATTGTAGATCAGCGGGAATCCGGGCTGGTATTGATGCGCGTATTCGAGACTGGCCAAATTGAAAGACGAGACCATGATGCGCTGCTCCGGGTTCTGACCGATCAGATCCAGCGTCTGGCGGATTTTCAATTGATGACGGGAAACCACTTCCCAGCCGCGATTTTTGACTTCGATCAGCAAACGGCAGCGGGCGCGGTAAGCGGCGAGAAAATCCTGCAACGTCATCAAGCCTTCACTGTCCGATTCCGGGTGGATCAATGTTTTAAGCTGATGATAATCGAAATCGTCGATGTGTTTGCCGTCTAAGCCGATTTTATTCAGGAAGCGATCGTGCCAAAGTACGGTAATTTCATCCCGGCTCAATTGCACGTCGGTTTCGATGCCGTCGATGGCATACGCCAGCGCTTTATCGAAAGCGCCACGGGTATTTTCAAAGGCTTCCCGGTTTGCGCCGCGATGCGCGAACACCAGAGGTCTGTTGCGCGACTGATGGCTATGCAGTGACATTGCAGCAGCGGGAATGAATTATTTGACGGCGGCTTGCAATATTTCGATGATGGCCGGATCCTTGGCTATTTCAGCCGCGGTTTTCTCGGTTTTGCTTTTGATTCTCGGGTTGGCGCCTTTGGCCAGCAGTGTTTTCACGGTATCGGCATGATCGTGCAATGCGGCCCACATCAAAGCGGTTATGCCATCTTCGTTTTGCAGGTCGATTTTTGCGCCGTTTTCCAGCAATACGTCAATGACGGCCGTATGGCCGTTTTGCGCTGCCAGAATCAGCGGCGTGAATCCGTTGGTCGCGCGGTGATCGACTTTGGCGCCGTGCTTGAGCAGCGCCTTGACCACATCGGTGTGACCGATCAGCGCCGCGAGCGTGAGCGGGGTTGCGCTATTTTTGTCTTGTACATCCACTTTGGCGCCTTTTTCCAGCAGTGCATTGACAATTTCGATGTGGCCGTTTTGCGCGGCGATGAAAAGCGGTGTGGTATCGTTGATCGCGATCAAGTCAACCGGCGCATTCTGTGCCAGCAGCATTTTGACAATCTCAGTATGGCCGTTCCTGGCCGCCATGTACAACGCAGTGGTATTGTCGGCGGCTTGCGCGTCGATTTTTGCGCCCTTTTCCAGCAATTTGCCGACGGTACCGGTTCTGCCGTCCATCGCGGCGATGATCAGGGCAGTGAGCTTGTCCTGCGTTTGTAAATGAATGTCCGCGCCTTTTTCCAGCAGCGTGTCGACAATGCCTTCATGTCCCTTCTGGATCGCCAGCATCAACGCGCTGATGCCGTCCGTTGTCTGCACATTAATCTGCGCGCCTTTTGCCAGCAATGCGTTGACCACAGCGGCATGGCCGTTTTTGGCGGCGATGATCAGCGCGGTAGCGCCACCGGCGTTTTTCAGATTGACATCGGCATTTCTTTCCAGCAGCAAATTGACGTTATCGGCGTGACCGTATTGCGAGGCGACGATCAGCGCGCTGAATCCCTTGTCATTCTGATAATTGACGTTGACTCCCTTGTCCAGCAACTGCTTGAGGTTTTCCGGTTGTCCGGAGAATGCCGCTTTAAGGAATTCGGCTTCATCATCGGCAGTGGCAGCGGCGCTGGCGGCAGAGACGATCAGCATGGCGGCTATAGCTGGAAGAATAATGAATGCATGCGTAAAATTTACAAAGTTTTTTATATAATTCATCGGTGATACCTATATCGGGCTCGTGTTGTTGTAATCGATTTCCGGGATTTAATTACGGAATAAACGGATCCATGCACTTGGCATGGACGATGGATGGTTACTTTTCATGGCCGATATTTTAACTCAGAAATATCTTTTCTTCGTCCTAATTGGTTGGTTAAGATAAGCGTTTTATGTTTGCCGGGGAAGCAAGTGGCGCACTCACGGCGATTTTAAATGATTGATCGATTCCTATGCATGATTGGATAATTCCCGATTGGCCGGCTCCTGCCAATGTCAAGGCATTGTTTACCACTCGCAGCGGCGGTATCAGCAGCGGGATGAACGGCGTTTACGCTTCATTGAATCTGGGGGCGCATGTCAATGATGATCCGGCGCACGTGACCCGCAATCGCGCGCTATTGCGCTACCATTTGCCGAACGAGCCGAAATGGTTGAAACAAGTGCACGGCACCTTGCCCATCTGGATCGACGAGACAGAAGCGACAACACCGCAGGGCGATGCGGTGCTGAGCCGCACCCAAGGCACGGTGTGCGCCGTTATGGTGGCCGATTGTTTGCCGGTGTTTCTGTGTGACAAAGCAGGAACCGCGGTGGGCATTGTACATGCCGGATGGCGCGGGCTGGCCGGCGGGATCATTGAGCGGTCGGTTGTCGCGATGCAAGGCGATCGCGGCCGGTTGATGGCGTGGCTCGGACCGGCCATCGGGCCGGATCACTTTGAAGTCGGCAGCGATGTGTACGACGCTTTTGTGCGGAATGACGCGCAAGCCTCGCAGGCTTTCAAATCCAGAGAAAGCGGGCGGGGGGAAAAATGGCTGGCGGATATTTTTCTGCTAGCACGGCAACGATTGAACAGTTGCGGTATAACGGAAATTTACGGCGGCGGCGTTTGCACTTATAGCGATCCGGCGCGTTTCTTTTCGTACCGCCGCGATGGCGAGACCGGGCGAATGGCGGCGTTAATCTGGCTCGAATAAATTCATTAACTGATTAATTTATTACGCTGTAACAGCGTATAATCCGGCCTTTCTTTTGTCATCGGTTCTATGTCGACGCTTACCTGGATCATAACCGCCAGCTTGCTGGGAGGGGTGCTGAGTTTGCTATTTGCCGCAATACTGGCGCTCAATGCCCGGGTGTCGTGGCTTGCCATGCTGGTGTCGTACGCCATTGGCGCATTGCTCGGCGCCGCTTTCCTGAATACGTTGCCGGAAGCGCTTGAACTTTCCGACAATCCGGCGCAGATCACCGGCATCGTGTTGCTCGGTATTCTGGTTTTTTTTATCCTAGAAAAACTGGTCTTGTGGCGTCATTGTCATTTGGAAGATTGCGAAGCGCACGATCTGACGCACACGCATGATGCTCCGGCAGCCGCAATTCCTTCTTCAAGTAGTCACCATGCCCATGATCACGGCCGCAGCGGGATTATGATCATAGTGGGCGATACCTTTCATAATTTTGTCGACGGCATCTTGATCGCGGCGGCTTTCATGGTGGATGTGCAATTGGGTATCGTGACATCGATCGCGATTATCGCGCATGAAATCCCGCAGGAAGCGGGGGATTTTATTATTCTGCTGAACTCGGGTTATACCCGCCGCATGGCGTTTCTGCTGAACCTGCTGTCCAGCTTTGCTACGCTGGTGGGCGGAGTATTGGCTTATTTCATGTTACATAACATGAATTTCCTGGTGCAGCCGCTACTGGCGATCGCTTCTGCCAGCATGATCTATGTGGCGATGTCGGACTTGATTCCGGGATTGCACAAACGCCCGGAAATTCATGCGACGATTCAGCAGGTGACATTGATTTTACTGGGCATTGCGTCGATTTGGATCACGGGAAGTTTTTTTCCGCATGACTGACGGCATGTTCCGGAAACTTTACTGACGAGGTATGCAACGATGAAACGATTGATTGTACTGTTATTGCTGCTTTTTTGTGTCAGCGCCGTGCATGCGCAAGAGGGCAATATCCTTGAGAAAGTGGAAAGCAGCGCGCGCGCCTGGCTTGGCTTAATCGATAGCGGAAACTATCAAGAGAGCTGGGAAAACGCCTCAACGCTATTCAAGGAAAAAACATCCGAAGCGGCATGGGTCAAATCGATTACCGCCATCAGGACAGCGCGTGGCGCGATGAGCGCGCGCTATATCGCCACCGCCGGTTCGACGAAATCGTTATCGGGATTACCCGATGGGGACTATGTCGTATTGCAGTTTTATACGACGTTTTCGGAAAAAGGTCTGGCACTGGAGACGATCACGCTGACGAAAGCGCAAGATGACGCGTGGCAGATCGCTGCTTATGAAATCAAGTGAAATACCGAATTCTCGCGCTGCTAGGGAAGCTCAACTGGCACCCTTGAATCCCTGCGAAATCCGATAATAGACGCGCCGCACCGGTGTGCCGTAGCGTTCGATAACGCGGTATTCGATGGAACCGGGATTGTCGAGCATGGGGTTGACGTTGGTGGTTCTTGAGCGGATTTTTTCCAAATGACGGCGCTTCATGCCGACCTGGATAATCGGGCGAACGGAAGGTTCTTGCGATGGCAGCCAGTATTCGTACATGGCGCCGCTATCGCCAAACATATTGCGTGAGCGGATATCCAATTGATCGCCATGGGTATAAAAATAGAGCGCGCTGGCGACAGCCCATTTGCTCATGCCGACAATAATGGGATCCTGGTCTGTCTGTCGCTTTACTTCCGCGGCAATTTGCTTGATTTCATGGGCCGTTTCCCGCCAGAAATAATGTTCCGTGAATAAATGATAGGGAATGCCCGGTATTCCCAACACCACATAGTGCAGCACAAAAGCGTAAGCAAAGATGCAAGTAATGATGGTTAGCCGCCAGCTGGCTTGAATACGTTTGGCGAACGTGCTGACCTGGCCGGTTTGTCCGATCATCCAGGCGATAGCGGGCAGAACCGCGAGCCAGAGCGGGATGGTCCAATGAAAGTGCGGTGCGTCAAAAGCGCTGACGGCGAGAAAAAAGAAAAAGGGGACGGCGGTAAAAATCTGCACAAATAACTGGCGTCTGCGTTCAAATTTCCGGTTCTCGGACCGCTTGACCGGAAGCAGCGCAAGTATCGCCGCCGCAAAGCCGATTGGAGTCAGTAATACCAGGATATGAAAAATCAAGTGATGAACGGCGAAGTGATGGCGGACGTTCACCAGTCGATTGAATTGAAAAACAAACGATGCCCAATCATTTTCGTAGTTCCAGATCAGCACCGGTGAAAAAAGCGCCAGCGCCGATAGTACGGCTAGGTAAGGGTGCGGGCGTTTCATCCAGTGCCGTGCCGCCGGATCCGAAATGATAAAAATAAACGCCGCGATACCCAGTAGCCCGATGGTATATTCGGATAGTAATCCGGCGCCGAAGGCGATTCCCGCGCCTAGCCATGCCGCGCGCCGGCCGGCAAGCAGCGCACGTTCCATGTAATACAGTGTGGCGGCCCAAGCGGCAATCAATGGTGCGTCGGGGGTCATCAGCAAACCGGAGCCAAACCCCAGCGGCAGAATCACCAGTAACAGCAAGGTGCGCATCGCCGTGGATTTGTCATACAGGTTTTGCGCCAGTCCGTATAAATACCCCATCGTGATCAGGCCGCACAGCAGTGCGCCGATACGCACGCCGAATTCATTGTGCCCGAGAAGGGAAGTGCCGAACCAGACTAACCAAGCGACCATGGGCGGGTGATCGTAGAAACTGAGATCCATGTGCTGGGCATACTGCCAGTAATACGCTTCGTCCGGTATGAGTTGCGCCAGGCCGGAATATACCAGACGCAACATGATGGCAAAGAGCACAATGCCGATTGCCGCAGTGCGCCAGCGTATTTCCAATGAAGGCAGATCCTTTTCGCTAGGAAATACATAAAAGGCCGAGCCGAGGTAATTCACCGCGGCGGTGACCACAATGGCGGGAAAAATCGCCAGCATGGGTGGCACATGCCAAACATAAACCAGCAAGGCCAAAACGCCGCCGCGCAATAGCAGCGCCAGCGCGCCGACCGTCAGAAAACGGCCGAACTGGTGCCATTTGAGATAGCCCGCATGATGTTCGCGGAACGACCACTTGGAGTTCAACGTGTAGTTGGTGACCGCGGCGACAAAAAAACTGACGAAGTGCGCTAGCGCCAGCCCGGCATCGCGGCTGATCATCCAGTGGAAAATAAAAGCGTCGATCAACGCGCCGGATAACCCGACCAGAGCAAAACGTCCGGCGGTATTCAGCGTGGCTGTGCCGCCGGCCAACGTGATCAGGCGTTGAATATAGGCTTGCTGGTGAGACAGCGATAATTTCGATGCGCCCTGAGTGCGATCACGGAAACAGATCGGCACTTCGGTGACACGCAATTTACCTTGGTTGGCCATCAGCAATTCGAGCAAAATCTTATAGCCATGCGCTTGATTGGAAATGCTCGCCGCCAGTTCGCGGCGGAATGCGAAGAAACCGGAAGTGGCATCGTTCACGTCGCATAGCGGACGGGCGATCCAGCCACCGGCACGCGACAGCAGCCGCCGGTGCCACGGCCAGTTTTCCGTGCCGCCGCCTTGAACATAGCGGCTGCCGATAGCGACATCATAATGGCCGTGCAATACCGGAGTGACAACCGCCGGCAAATGTTCCGGCGAGTGACTCAAATCAGCGTCCATGACGACGATGACTTCGCTGCGGGCTGTTGCTACACCGGCCAGAATCGAGGCGGTAAGATCCGGTTTTTCGCGCCGTTCGATCAGATGGACGTTAGCCCGGTTCTTCCAGGCGCGCACTTTATCCGGCGTGCCATCTGCCGAGCCGTCGTCGACGAAAATAATTTCAAAACTATCCGCACCGAAGTCGACGGCGAGTAAATGGGTTAACAGTGAATCGATATTTCCGGCTTCATTCAATGTGGGCACTACAATGGAAAATTGGGTCATGTAGTTGCGCGCATTAGCAGTGAGAGGTGATGGTTTGCGGCATGGTTTTATTTTTGCTGCTTCTGGTATTTATTAACCGCTTTATTATGATCTGTCAGATTCGTGGAAAACTGGGATTCCCCATTGCCTTTTGCCACAAAATACAACGCATCCGTTTCAGCCGGATTCAACGCCGCGCGAATGGACGCTAAACTGGGCAAGGCGATCGGGGTGGGCGGTAAACCTGCGCGAGTATAAGTGTTGTATTCCTGGTCGGCAAGCAAATCCTGCTTGCGCAGATTGCCGTCAAATTGCTCACCCAGGCCGTAAATGATAGTGGGATCCGTTTGCAGACGCATGCCTTTACGTAGCCGGTTGATGAATACCCCGGCTATTTCGGCGCGATCGCTTTCCACACCGGTTTCTTTCTCGATAATGGAAGCCAAAATGAGTGCTTCATAAGGCGAAGCCAGCGGCAAAGATTGCGCACGCGACTCCCAGCTCGTCTGCAGGTGATTTTGCAGGGTGCGATAGGCGCGTTGCAGGATTTCGATATCGCTGCTGTCCCTGACAAAAAAATACGTATCGGGGAAAAATAATCCTTCGGCAGCGGTTTCCGTTGCGCCAATCAAATGCAGGATTTCTTGATCGCTCAACCCGGCGGTACGGTTTTGTATGGCCGGGTGCTCGACGAGCATTTTTTTTAGTTGTGCAAAGGTCGAACCTTCAACAATTCTGATTTCACTCTGCTTGGCATCCCCTTTGGTCAGATAGTTCAGCAACGCGATCTGGGTGATGTTCTCGGTCAGCAAATAATCCCCGGCTTTGACGGCGGATTCCAGATTCAGATAACGCGCCAGCACGATCAATGACCATTTGCTGTGAATTACACCGGTGTCGGCCAGTTGCTGCGCGACTTGCTTCAGGTTGCTGCCGTGCTGGATGGAAAATTCATACGGTTTGACTGGCAGTGTAATACTGGAATGCACATGAAGATAAAACCATCCGATGGCCAGGATGGTTGAGAAAAAAGCGTAGAATAAGAGGCGTTTCAGCGTGTGCATGCGCCACCGGTGGAGGGTTATACACTACGGAAAACGAGTGTTCCGTTAGTCCCTCCAAAACCGAAGGAGTTGGAAAGCGCAACTTTGATGTTCATGTCTCTTGCGGTATTGGGAATGAAATCCAGATCGCACTGCGGATCTTGGTTGACGAGATTGATTGTTGGCGGGGCAATACAATGATGGATGGCGAGCACGGAGAAAATCGCTTCAACACCGCCAGCGGCACCCAGCAAGTGTCCGGTCATCGATTTCGTCGAGCTGACCGTAAGTTTGCCGGCGTGATCGCCGAAGCAACGTTTTACCGCAATGGTTTCGGCGATATCGCCCAATGGGGTGGAAGTGCCGTGTGCATTGACGTAATCAACTTCGGTTGTGTTTATACCGGCATTTTTGAGTGCATTGCTCATGCAGCGTGCCGCACCTTCACCGTCATCGCACGGTGCGGTCATATGAAAGGCATCCGCGCTCATGCCGAAACCGGCCAATTCGGCATAAATTTTTGCGCCACGGCGCTTGGCATGTTCCAGTTCTTCCAGCACCAAAACACCGGCGCCTTCGCCCAGAATAAAACCATCCCGGTCCACATCCCAAGGGCGGCTTGCAGACTCCGGATTGTCGTTGTTTACGGATAAAGCCTTGGCAGCGGCGAATCCGCCGATAGCAAGCGGCGTTACGCAGGATTCCGCGCCGCCGCACACCATCACATCGGCGTCGCCGTATTCGATCATGCGGGCTGAGTAGCCAATGCTGTGCGTGGCTGTGGTACAAGCGGTCACAATCGCAATGTTGGGGCCTTTGTAACCGTACATGATGGATAAATTACCCGCGATCATGTTGATGATCGTGCTAGGGATGAAGAACGGGGATATTTTGCGCGGCCCGCCTGCGTGATACGCGGTATCGGTATTCTCGATCATCGGCAAACCGCCGATGCCCGAGCCGATATTGACACCTATTTTTTCCGCATCGAGATGGGAAATATCATCGATACCGGCGTCTTTGACGGCTTGAATCGCCGCAGCCATGCCGTAATGGATAAAAACGTCCATGCGGCGCGCTTCTTTTGCCGATAGATATTGCTGTACATCGAAATCTTTTACTTCACCTGCTATTTGTGAAGCAAAACTCGATGCATCAAAACGGGTTATCCGGGTAATGCCGGATTTTCCTGCTACGATGCTTTCCCATGCGCTGGATACCGTGCTGCCGACAGGCGACACGATACCCAATCCGGTAACGACTACCTTGCGTTTGGACAAAATAACTCCGCTTACTTATTCTTGAAAAACAAAGTATTAACTGGCGCTGGTGTGAGCGGTGACGTAATCAATCGCTTCCTGAACGGTATTTATTTTTTCAGCTTGCTCGTCGGGGATTTCGCATTCGAATTCTTCTTCCAATGCCATGACCAATTCAACCGTATCGAGCGAGTCCGCTCCCAGATCATTGACGAAAGATGATTCGTTTTTGACTTCTGCTTCATTGACACCAAGTTGTTCAGCTACAATTTTTTTAATACGCTGCTCAATATTTTCCATCTAGGTATTTCCTTTTCAGGTAAGAAAAATGCGTGCCATTCTAACAAATTTTGCATGTCAGCAAAACCAAAACATAACTGCTGATAGAAATCGCACTGACTTTAAACATTTAGTTAGGTGGCGCATTATAAAAAACTTTCTGTGATTGTTTTGTGATTAATGAGTTTTGGCAATCTCGATGGTATCGATGCCGAATCTCGATATTAATCCATATACATACCGCCATTCACGTGTAGCGTTGTGCCGGTGATATAACCTGCCACGGATGAGGCCAGAAACGCTACCGCTGAGGCGACTTCTTCCGGACGTCCCAACCTTCCCAAGGGGACATGCTGAATCAAGTTTTGTTGAAATTCATCGGCCAGAGCCCGGGTCATATCGGTGTCAATGAAACCGGGCGCAATGCAGTTAACGGTTATATTGCGACTGCCTACTTCACGAGCCAACGATTTACTAAAGCCGAACATGCCGGCTTTGGCGGCGGCATAATTGGCTTGCCCGAGATTACCCATGGCGCCGACCACGGAGGATATATTGATGATGCGGCCGTAACGGGCTTTCATCATGGCGCGGAGGACTGCGCGGCTTAACCGGAATACCGATTTTAAATCGGTTTCCAGAATGGTATCCCATTCCTCGTCTTTCATGCGAACCAATAAGTTATCCCGCGTGATTCCGGCGTTGTTAACCAGTATTTCCACCTCACCGAATTTTTCCCGTACGGTTTGCATGGCGTGGTTGATCTGTTCGGTATCGTTTACGTTTAAAGCGATACCCATGCCTTTGATGCCGGCCTTTTCCAGATATTGGTTGATCGAGCTGGCGCCGTTTTCCGTGGTTGCTGTCCCGATGACGATGGCACCCGATTGACCCAGTTTGAGTGCGATGGCTTGCCCGATACCCCGGCTGGCGCCGGTGACTAAAGCTATTCTATTTTCCAAAATCATATCTCCATAAAATGAGCCATGATCGTATGCTGCGAGTATTCATTGTAATGCTATATCCAAGAATTATTAATGGCTTGCCGGATGGCTTCACTATCGGCCAGCGACAATTGTTGCAGGTTTTGATCGATGCGTTTGTTCAGTCCGGCCAATACTTTTCCCGGTCCGCATTCAATAACATGGGTGATACCGGAAGCGGCGAATGCTTTGATGGTATCCACCCAGCGCACCGGAGCGGTAAGCTGGCGCACGAGAATTTCTTTGATGTCCGCGGCATCGCTATGTGTTTTCACGTCAGCATTATGCAAAACCGGAATTTTGGGCGATTGCAGCGCAACTTGCTGCAGTTGTTGTTTCATCTTGTCAGCCGCCGGTTGCATCAACGAGCAATGCGATGGGATGCTCATCGGTAACATGATGGCCCGTTTCGCGCCTTGCGCCTTGGCCGTTTCGATGCCGCGTAAAATGGCATTCTTGTGCCCGGCAATGACGATCTGTCCGGGGGAATTGTAATTGGCCGGTTCGAGCGATTCTTCAGTATTCTGACTGGTGATGTCGCGGCAGATCGCTGCCACGATGTCATCATTCAATCCCAGTATCGCCGCCATCCCGCCGACACCTTCCGGAACGGCTTGTTGCATGGCTTGTGCGCGAAAACGCACCAATGCCAAGGCATCGGCGAAACTCAGTGCTTCGGATGCGACCAGCGCGGTATATTCACCCAGGCTATGCCCAGCCATCAGTGCCGGTTTTCCGCCGCCAAGATCAGTCCAAGCGCGATACACCGCTATTCCCGCGGTTAGCATCAGCGGCTGCGTATTGATGGTGAGATTGAGATCATCCGCGGACCCGTTACTGACCATGGCCCAGAGATCCTGCTTCAGAATATCCGATGCTTCTTGGAAGGTTTGTTGAATGACGGGTAAATCGGCGTATCCATTCATCATGCCGACCGATTGTGACCCTTGACCGGGAAATACCAATGCAAATTTCATAAATTACCAGCGCAGTAAGACTGCTCCCCATGTAAACCCGCCACCGACACCTTCCAATAAAATCAATTGATCGCGCTGAATACGTCCGTCGCGTACGGCGATGTCCAATGCGAGCGGAATCGAAGCGGCGGAGGTGTTGCCATGCTTGTCCACGGCCACGACCACTTTGTCCATCGGCAATCCAAGTTTCTTGGCGGTCGATTGGATAATCCGGATATTGGCCTGATGCGGGATCAGCCAGTCGATATCGGTGGATTGCAGATTGTTTTTTGCCACCGCTTCCTGTACGACTTCTTCCAGGACTTTGACGGCAAACTTGAAAACGGCGTTGCCTTCCATATTGATGTACGGTGTGCCTTGCACTTTCCCGCCGCTGATAAATCCCGGTGCGGAGAGAATATTGCTGTGGCTGCCGCTGGCGTGCAGATGGCTCGATAAAATGCCGGGCCGATCGCTTTGCGAAAGCACCACGGCACCTGCGCCGTCACCGAATAGAACACAGGTGCTGCGATCGTTCCAGTCCAGTATCTTGGAATAGATTTCGCTGCCCACCACCAGCGCATTACGGCACTTACCGGAACTGACAAACATATCAGCGGTGGCGAGCGCATAAACAAAACCGCTACAGACCGCTTGCACGTCAAAGGCCGGACAATTTTCGATGCCCAGTTTGTTTTGTAAAATACAGGCCGTGCTTGGAAAAATCATGTCTGGCGTGGTGGTGGCGACAATGATCAGGTCGATGTCTTGGCTGGTGACGCCAGCTGCTTGCATGGCATTCCGGCATGCATGCAACGCCAGATCGCTGGCCACTTGATCTTCCCGGGCGATATGCCGCTGCGTAATGCCGGTGCGCGTGCGGATCCATTCATCACTGGTATCCACCATGCGTTCCAGGTCTGCGTTGGTGAGAATCTTCTCCGGTAAATAGCTACCTGTTCCAGTGATCCTTGAGTACATTATCGTGTTATTTCTTTAGAAGAAGTTTGAGCATGACGGGAAAATTCGGCGACCCGCTCGCTAATACGCCGCAACATTCCGCCGCGTACCTCATCGGCGGCGCGCTTGATGGCGAAACCGAAAGCGTATTTGTCGGCGGAGCCGTGGCTTTTAATCACAATGCCGCGTAATCCCAGAAAACTTGCGCCATTATAACGCCGATGGTCGACCCGGCGCTTGAAAGAATTGATAACCGGCATGGCAATCACACCGGCCATTTTTGTCAACAGATTGCGTTTGAATTCCTCGCGCAAGTAAGTGGCCAGCATTTGCGCCAAGCCTTCCGAGGTTTTGAGCGTGATGTTGCCGACAAAGCCGTCGCATACCACGACATCCGTCGTTCCTCTGTAAATATCGTTGCCTTCCACGTTGCCATAAAAATTTAGCCCGCTATTGCGCAATAACTCGGCTGCCTGCTTGACAATTTCATTGCCTTTGATTTCTTCTTCACCGACGTTGAGCAAGCCGACGCTGGGGGATGCTTTATTCTCCACGGAAGACACCAAGGATGCACCCATGATGCCGAATTGGAACAAATGCTCCGCCGTACAATCGACGTTGGCGCCCAAGTCCAATACATAGGTGTGGCCGGTGCTGGTCGGTAATATCACCGCCAGTGCCGGGCGATCGACGCCTGGGATCGTTTTTAAGACAAACCGGGAGGTGGCCAGCAATGCGCCGGTATTTCCGGCGCTGATACAGGCTTGCGCCTCGCCAGTTTTGACGAGGTTAACAGAAACCCGCATGGAGGAGTCTTTTTTGCCACGCAAAGCGGTTGCCGGTGACTCGTCCATACCGACCACTTCACTGGCCGGATGCAGGCGGATTCTCGGACCGAATTCGGATTTGGCCGCGCGCAACTCGGCTTCGATGGCATCGGGAATACCGACCAGAATAATATTGGCTTCAGGATCCTGATGTAAATAGTCAAGCGCGGATGGAACCGTTACATGGGGGCCATGATCACCCCCCATGCAATCTATTGCTACCGTGATATCCAATTTCAATGCTCTTGCGACTGGGAGAGGCTATAGTTGATACTATTTGTAGCAATAGAGATGATCTTTAGTCGTTTTTGGTTTTAACCACTTTTTTGCCACGATAATATCCATTCGGACTGATATGGTGACGCAAATGAATTTCCCCAGTGCTGGATTCAACAGCAAGCGGCGGATTGGTCAAAAAATCATGCGAGCGATGCATGCCGCGTTTTGATGGTGATTTTTTATTTTGCTGAACTGCCATGTTAATAACTCCTTGAACTCAATTTGTCTTTTTTAATGCTGCCAATACTGCAAAGGGATGTGCTGATTGTGTTTTGTCGATCAAATCGCTTTCTGCTGATTGTAGTTTAAGCGTACTGCATTCACCCTCCGTGTGGCATGATGCCATCGATAAACTGAGAATAATCTCATCTTCGATTAAATGCGTAACATCCAAGTCAGGCACCGCTAAGATAGCATCGATCGTATCGTCTTCGTCAATAAGATCCAACTCTTCTTCATTTTTGGCTAGTATAAGAAATGTCTGCAAATCAATATGATGCACTAATTTGTCGAGGCAACGCTGGCAATTAAGGTGAATTTTGCCCTGTATTTCTAACTCTAACCCCGGCTTTTCATTCTTGTCGAATCGACCGCTGATTTGATAGATTAGCTCCCCTTCCTGGTCGAAAAGCAGATCATGCAAGCGTACAAAATCGATGAGCGAAATTTTACCCTGGCGACTGCCTGCATTACGTATGAAATCCAGGGAATCTATGACTAACCTATCAGACATAAGGCGCGCATGTTATATTTTTTAATCGTAAGTGTCAAAAAATACAGAAGGAAATTTTGAAAATACAAAATAATACCCAGCTGATCGTATTGGGATCCAGCTCGATTTACCGCAAGGAATTGTTGCAGCGGCTGCAAATCCCCTTTGAAACCAGTCACCCCGAAATTGATGAAACACCGCTGCCCAATGAATCTCCTGCAGAAATGGCCGAACGCCTGGCCGAAGCAAAAGCCCGCGCCGTGGCCAAAGCACATCCGCAAGCGCTCATTATCGGTTCCGATCAAGTGGCGGCATTGGACCATATCCCGCTCGGCAAACCATTGAATCATCAAAATGCGATAAAACAATTGCAATTGGTCCGGGGCAAGGAGGTTGTTTTTCATACTGCGTTATGTTTGTACAATAGTGCCATTGACCGGTTACAGATGAGGATAATTCCCTATCGCGTGAAATTCCGGCCGTTGAGTGACCAGCAGATTGAAAACTATCTGCGCAAGGAGCAACCCTACCACTGTGCCGGCAGTGCGAAGTCGGAGGGGCTTGGAATCGCGCTGATTGAACGCATGACCGGAGATGATCCCAACGGCTTGATCGGATTACCGCTGATTGCGCTGATCGACATGCTGGCGGCGGAGGGTGTGGAAGTTGTTTAATAGTTCATTTTTTCATGAACTTCCTGATTGCAAATAGCATCATTATGTGGAATCATTGCGCTGGAATGAAGTTTTCATTTTTTGTAGATTGATTCGTTATGCGGAAATATCCGGCTTATGCTGTTATCTTTGTGTTGATTGTCAGCATACTGACGAATGGACTGAGCTTATCGTTCAGAGGTGAAGTATTCGCCCATGAGTTGGATCATATTCGCCAATCACTGTCCGCTGATCCTGCAACGCATCTGGAGTCGCATCGAAACAATGTAGCTTGGGACGGTGTCGATCTGGATGCGGCAACGCATTTATGCCTGCACTCTGCGGGACAATACCAGCCGTTCTTCTTTAATTCTCTGCCGCTGCTTCCCGATGTCATCGTGTCGGAAATCATCGCGGTATTTATTTCTTCCTTTATCCCCGAAACAATTCCGGATTTGCCCCTGCGTCCGCCTCGAAACCCACTGATTGCGTAGATTAAACTGAATCGTTGTGTTGTTTATGGATTGCTTGTGGCGATCCCTGATGACGCAAGGAACGGATCAATTCAAATCGATGGTGATCCGTTTCGCGGTTGTGTAGGCCTATGGGGAGGAATTTTATGAGTTTGAGCGATCAGCCGATGATACTCGGCTATCGGGTGGTGGCCCGATTACGGTGCGTATTGCCAGGGTTGATATTTTTGCTGGGTTTCGCGCACCAGCCCCAAGTTAGCGCCGATTCTTTTGGTGCTATGCCGAGCGGCATTCAAAATCAAAGCGCGGAAGCATCCGTGCAGGAAACGGGTGATCTCACATTACGTGACGCCATCAATCTGACTTTACTCCGTAATCCCGAACTGGCGTCGTTCGCCAAGGAAATGCGTGCATTGGAAGGCGCAACCCTGCAAGCGGGGTTATTGAGAAACCCGGAGCTGTCGGTGAATGTTGAAAATCCCGGCAACATACAAAAGCTGAGCGGCGACATCAACTCGCAGGACTCGGTATCGCAGGAGGTGGTGCAGCAGCTGACCACCATCCGTATCGGCCAGTTGATCGAACTGGGCGGCAAGCGTGCCGCCCGGGTCGGCGCCGCCCGGCTGAACGAGGAGTTGGCCGCCAGGGATTATGAATCCAGGCGCGTCGAGATCATAGCGCGCGTGGCGAATGTATTCACCGAAGTGCTGGCCGGTCAGGAGCGGCTCAAGCTGGCGGAAGAAACCAGGCAGCTGGCGCAGAATGTGGTGGACACGGTGGTGTTGCGGGTGCAGGCAGGCAAGGTGCCGCCCATTGAAGAAACCCGAGCCAAAGTCGGATTATCCACAGCGCGCATCGAATTTGAGCAAGCGCAGCGGGATCTGGCGTCGGCGCGAAAACGACTGGCCTTGTTATGGGATAGCGTTACGCCGCAGTTTGCTAAAGCCTTGGGGACGCTGGAAACAGCAATTGCGCCGCCTGATTACCAAATACTGCAAGCGCGTGTTCTGGAAAACCCGATGGCGTTGCGGGCAATGAAGAATATCGAGCATCGCAAAGCGCTGCTCGAAGTCGAGCAAACCCGCCGCATCCCAAATCTGACCCTGAATGCAGGAGCTGTGCATCATGCCCAATTAGGCGGTACCACGGCGGTGGCGGGCGTGATGATTCCATTGCCGTTATTCGATCGCAACCAAGGTAATCTGAAAGAAGCGTATCAGCGCGTGGATAAAGCCGTCGATGAACAAGAAGCGACGGAAGTGCGGCTCAGAACCGAATTGGCGCAATCGTACGAGGCCATGTCGGCCGCTTGGAACGAAATCAATATTTTGCGCGATGAAATTTTGCCCGGCGCCAAGAGTGCCTTCAATGTGATGCGCAGAGGTTACGAATTGGGCAAATTCGGTTTGCTGGAATTGCTCGATGCGCAGCGAGTGCTGTTTCAGAATCAATTGCTCTATGTGCGCGCGCTGGCGAACTATCAACGGCTGATCAACGATATCGAACGCCTGATCGCAGCACCGATCGAGAGCATCAAACCCAACATGAAATCAACGAACGTTAGCCGCAGCGGTGAGAAAAATGGATCAAATGATGAATAAAGCGCGCTTAATGCCCATCCTGATTGTGATCGCCATAGGCGTGGTGCTGGGCGGATTGATTTTGACGCTGGAAAAGCCTTCCGCGGTAACGGCGGAAACAGCGAATGGCGGTGCCGATAATAAAACCGGAGAGGGACAACCGGATACCGGGCCGAGGGGGGGTAAGCTGTTTACTGGCGATGGCTTCGGCTTGGAGTTGACAATTTTTGAAAAAGGCGTGCCGCCGCAATTCCGCGTTTATCTGTATGAAAACGGCAAGTTGCTTCCGCCAGCTGCGGCCAAAGTCTCTATTTCATTGTCGCGCCTTGGCGCACCGATACAACTGATTAAATTTGCGCCCGAAGCGGATTACCTGTTGGGCGATCAAGTGATCGAAGAGCCGCATTCGTTCGACTTGGCGATCGCTGCCGAACACAATGGCCGGACATACCGCTGGGGCTTCAGTCAAGTCGAGGCGCGTCTGGAAATGACCGATGAGATGCTGAAAACGATCGGTGTCGAAATACAAACGGCCGGACCGGCGATCATTAAATCCACACTCAAATTGCCGGGCGAGATTGTGTTTAATCCTGACAGGATCGTGCAGGTGGTGCCGCGTTTGCCGGGGGTGGTGGCGGCAGTGAATTTCGAGCCGGGGCAGATGGTGAAAAAAGGCGATGTGCTGGCGGTGATCGAAAGCCAAATGCTGGCGGATTTGAATAGCCAGTACATGGCGGCACAGAAGCGGCTGGCGCTGGCGCGCACGGTTTATCAACGGGAAAAGCAGTTGTGGGAAGAAAAGATTTCGGCCAAGCAGGATTATCTCGCGGCCGAATTGGCGTTGAACGAGGCCAAGATCGGCTCCGATCTGGCGGCGGAAAAACTCAAAGCGCTCGGCGTGCGTCCCGAAGCGGGATTACCGGCAAAAGAACTGATCCGCTATGAAGTGCGCGCACCGATTTCCGGGCTGATCATTACCCGGACGGTTGCGCTGGGTGCCGTGCTAAAAGACGATGTCACCATTTTTACCGTGGCCGATGTGTCGACGGTCTGGACTGCCATTACGGTGTATCCGAAGGATTTGAGCATCGTCCGGGTCGGGCAGAAAGCCGCGGTCAAGGCTACCGCGTACGATGTCGAAGGCGAAGGCGTCGTCACGTATATCACCACCTTGATCGGCGGGCAGACACGCACGGCTACGGCGCGGGTCATTCTGGATAACCAGGATGGCCGCTGGCATCCCGGCATGTTCGTTAGCGTGGAATTGGTGTCGGACGAAATCGAAGTGCCGGTTGCGGTTTCAGCGCAAGCCATTCAGACATTCCGCGACTCGACCGTGGTGTTCGGCCGCTACGGCGGTTATTTCGAAGCGCGTCCGCTGGAATTGGGCCGCAGCGACGGCAAAATGGTGGAAGTATTGAAAGGGTTCTCTGCTGGCGAACATTATGCTTCCGGCAATAGCTTCGCCATCAAGGCCGATATCGATAAAGCCGGGGCGTCGCATGACCATTAGCCAGTCCTAAGAACACGCTACCCAAGGAAAAATCATGTTTGAACGCATTTTGAAAACGTCGATATACCAGCACGGGCTGGTGTTGCTGGCGGTGCTGGCGATGGCCGCATTCGGCATGTACAACTACATGAAACTGCCGATCGACGCAGTGCCGGACATTACCAACGTGCAGGTGCAAATCAATACCACAGCGCCCGGCTATTCTCCGCTGGAAGCCGAGCAGCGCATCACGTTTCCGATCGAGATAGCGATGTCCGGGTTGCCCGGTCTCGAATATACCCGCTCCTTGTCGCGCTATGGTCTGTCGCAAGTCACGGTGATTTTTAAGGACGGCACCGACATCTACTTGGTGCGGCAACTGGTCAGCCAGCGCATTCAGGAAGTCAGAAGCCGGTTGCCGGTCGGGATTGTGCCGACGATGGGGCCGATTTCCACCGGTTTGGGTGAAATTTTCATGTGGACGATCGATGCCGATCCCGCTGCGCGAAAACCGGACGGCACACCGTACACGTCGATGGATTTGCGCGAATTGCAGGATTGGATCATCAAACCACGCATGCGCATGGTGAAGGGGGTTACGGAGGTCAACTCGGTCGGCGGCTATGTCAAGCAATTTCATGTCGCGCCGTATCCTGAGAAGCTGCTTTCTTTCGGCTTGACGCTACAAGATCTGGTGGTTGCCTTGGAGCGCAACAATCTGAACGTCGGTGCGGGCTATATCGAAAAAAGCGGTGAGCAATACCTGGTCAGGGTGCCCGGGCAGGTGGCCGATCTGGTCGAAATCGGCGATATCCTGCTGGGCAGTAGCCAGGGTGTGCCGATACGCGTCAAAAACGTCGCTGATGTGCTGATCGGAAAGGAATTGCGCACCGGCGCCGCGACCCAGAACGGCCATGAAGTAGTACTGGGCACGGCGCATATGCTGATCGGGGAGAACAGCCGCACCGTTTCGCAGGCGGCGGCGGAGAAGCTGGCCGAGATCAACCGCAGCCTGCCCGCCGGTGTTACGGCGACGGCGGTCTATAACCGCACCATGCTGGTCGACAAAACCATCCACACCGTTTCCAATAACTTGATGGAAGGTGCCGCGCTGGTCATCGTAGTGTTGTTCGTATCGCTCGGCAATCTGCGCGCCGCGCTGATCACCGCGCTGATTATTCCGCTGTCGATGCTGTTTACCATCAGCGGTATGGTGGCCAGCAATGTCAGCGCCAATCTGCTCAGCCTGGGTGCACTCGATTTCGGCATCATCGTCGACGGCGCCGTCATCATTGTCGAAAATTGCATCCGCCGGCTTTCCTTGGAGCAGGAGAAACGAGGGCGGTTATTGTCCGCTGATGAACGCTTCGCGATCGTGTTCGATGCCTCCAAGGAGGTGCGGCAAGCGCTGCTATTTGGGCAGATCATCATCATGGTGGTTTATTTGCCGGTGTTCGCATTGTCCGGCGTGGAAGGCAAGATGTTCCATCCGATGGCGTACACGGTGTTGCTGGCGCTGCTGGGGGCGGTATTTTTGTCGGTGACATTCGTTCCGGCGGCGGTGGCCATGTTCTTGTCCGGCAAAATGATGGAAAAAGAAGGCGCCGCAGTGCAGTGGGCGAAAAATATTTACGCTCCCGCACTTGATACGGCGATGAATAACAAGGGGCTGACGGTGACCATCGCCACCGTCATCGTGATCCTTTCCCTGTTGCTGACCACGCGCATGGGCAGTGAATTCATTCCTAGTCTCGATGAAGAAGACATCGCGCTGCACGCCATCCGCATTCCCGGCACCAGTCTCAGCACGGCCATTGAAATGCAAAATGAGCTGGAAGAGACGATCAAGAAATTTGCCGAGGTGAGCCGGGTATTTTCCAAAATCGGTACGGCGGAAATCGCGACCGACCCGATGCCACCGAGCGTTGCGGATATTTTCATCATTGTCAAACCGCAATCCGAATGGTCGGGGAAGTATCGCAACAAAGAGGAATTGATCGCAGCGATGGAGCAGGCGGTGCTCAAAGTACCGGGTAACAATTACGAATTCACGCAACCGATTCAGATGCGATTTAACGAACTGTTATCTGGCGTGCGCGCGGATGTCGCGGTCAAAGTGTTCGGCGACGATCTCGACGTCATGCTCAATCTCGCCGAGCGCATCGAAAAGATCGTCAAAGCTGTGCCCGGCGCGGCGGATGTACGCATCGAACAAATCACCGGTCTGCCGGTACTGTCGGTGCAAATGAACCGGGAAAAAATGGCGCGTTACGGTCTTAACGGCAGCGATGTGCAAGACGCGATCAATATCGCGATCGGCGGTAGAACCACTGGTTTGATTTTCGAAGGCGACCGTCGTTTCGAACTGCAAGTGCGATTGCCGGAACACTTGCGCGGCGACATCGAGACGCTCAAACGCTTGCCGGTCAAGCTTCCTGTCCTTAATCCGGCGGGTGCGCCGAATGCGCCGGCGGTTCCTTTGCCGGTCTATGTGGCGTTGGGTGAAGTGGCCGACCTGCGCATTGCCAAAGGCCCAAATCAAGTCAGCCGGGAAAACGGTAAACGGCGTGTCGTCATCACCGCGAACGTGCGCGGCCGTGACATCGGGTCGTTCGTCATGGAAGCGGAGGAACATATCGCCAAGCAAGTCAAAATGCCTGCCGGTTATTGGTTATCGTGGGGCGGGCAATTCGAGCAATTGATCATGGCAGCGCAACGCTTGCAGATTGTCATCCCGGTGGCGCTCGGGCTGGTGTTTTTTTTGCTGTACACCATGCTCGGCAGTTTCCGCGATAGCTTACTGGTATTCAGCGCGGTACCGTTGGCGATTACCGGCGGCATCGTGGCACTGTGGTTGCGCGGTATTCCATTGTCGATTTCCGCCGGGGTCGGTTTTATCGCCATGTCCGGCGTGGCGGTACTAGATGGCTTGGTGCTGCTATCGTTCATTCGCGATCTGCGCGAGCAGGGATTGAAACTCGACGACGCCATCCGCACCGGATCGCTGTTGCGGTTGCGCCCGGTGCTGATTACGACCTGGGTGGAGTCGCTGGGCTTCCTACCGATGGCGCTGAGCACCAGTACCGGTGCCGAGGTGCAGCGTACGCTGGCGACGGTGATGATCGGCAGCACGCTGTCGCAGTCGTTGCTGTCATTGCTGGTGGTGCCGGTGTTGTATCAATTGGTGCATCGGAAGAGTGTGGCAGATAAGTGACGCGGTCTTTGAGAAGATTTTGAAGCGCTACTGTGCTGGACAGGCTGTGTTGAAATCAAGCTAAACCTACCCTTGACACTGGCAAATTGCGCTTTGAAATTGCCTTAAATTATTTGAATAAAGTTATCTCACCAATAAATCTATAGACAAATGTAAATTTATTGTGAATAATATGTGAACATTTTGTGAAGTTTTGAATGGCGGCTGTCAAAAAAGACTCTGAAATGATTTCAAATAATTTCTGTTAAAGGGAGTTTTTATGAGAAACAACCAAGTTCTAATTTTCTCCACTATGATTTTGGGGATCGTTTTCTATAACATGGCGGTGGCATTTGAGTTGCCTGAATCCATGATGGGCTGGGTGCTATCCGATATCATTCTTACCTTGTATTTGAGTTATCTCCTGGATACTTTCGTTCGCGGTTCAGCTAAAACAAGAATGCAGTAATTCGTGAAGAAAATTGCATGCCGGCACGGTGATGCGACATGCAGTCATTTATGCTGACCCCGCTGCGATTTAGGGTCGCGGGCGATTGATTTTGCATTTGGAAGATAATATAACGCCCAGATCGAACGAATGTCTCTTCCAGAGTAATTGGATATTGCGGATTTAAGTTCTTGCAGGAACTCGAAAAACGCGGATGGTCGACGATGTGATTCTGAGAGAATGCTTGATTCTATTGAGAAATGATTGATATCGTTTGACTTCTCATTGCACAGCGGTGCTATGCAATGAGAAAAGTGAAAAAACCAACGCTTTATCGATGCTCTGCTGTACCGGCGTAAGCTTGCAGATACGCTTAGCGAGATCAGACGAATTCTTGCTATTTTCTGCGGCGTACGCTGAATCCCACTATACCCAGACCTGCGAGCAGCATTGCATAGGTTTCCGGTTCGGGAACTGCCGACACAGTCATAGAGCTGATATAAAATTGATCGGCATGACTGCCGCCGAATTTAAAGTAGAAATCTTGACCGGTGTGACTCAAGGCGAATTGACCGACATCCTTTGGCAGCAAACCGGTAGTCCAGGTGGAATTGTCGAAACTGTATTGGAAAGTCGCATTAGAAATCCAACCCGTCGTATTGTGTCCTTCTGCGCGAAAACCGACCGAAGATAACGCTACTGATTGATCGAAATGCAACCAGATTTTTTCTTTTGAAGTAATGTTGTCGTCACTGGTGTCACTTTTTAAGTGATAAACGCCTAAGCCGGCGCCGATGGCATCTTTGCCGGAGAGCTTACCGTTGTAACCATTTTCATGATCTTGAACAACCGCAGCGCCTGAACCGAAAGCGCTGCTATCGTATGAGCCTTTCGCATGGACAGTAAGACCGCCATTGGTGAAAGTGAGATCGCCGCTGAGTGATGATGCAATATTAGAGCTGCACAGATCACCGCCGCTGCAAGCAACACCATCTGTTGGCAAGAATCCGCTGTTGACGGAACCGTTGTACTTAAGGTTCGCGAAGTCGAAAACTACGGGGGCCGCTGCAACCGGTCCGCTTGCTAAAGCAAGAAACGTTAAAACAGATAATGAACGCATTTAAAGTACTCCTAAAAATTTTTTATTTCAAAATAATAAGCCTGATTTCCCGTTCAGCTGATGCAATTTTGCTTATTTGAGTTTCATCAAGCAATTTTTCCTAAGTTTGCTTCAACTTTCTCTATTTGTCAATGGCGGAGTAAAAGGGTACCAAATAGCGCGCGAAGAGTGTACCAGTTAGGTTAATAAAAAGAGGGATTTAACCTCTGGTTTTGCGCCTCTGATTTTTTATTTCTTGGGTTTCAGTAAAGGCGCAGTGTTTCCCCTAAAATCTTTTATATTGGTCTGGCATCCTCCTTTTCTATAGGCTTGGTTTGTACTGTCTGCTTTTGCCGTTTCTTGCTTGCGGCCAGGCGATACGATTCTCCATTCATTTCCAGAATATGAACATGATGGGTTAAGCGATCCAACAGCGCACCGGTCAATCGTTCTGATCCCAACACACTGGTCCACTCATCAAATGGTAAATTCGATGTGACTAAAGTGGATCCATGTTCATATCGACGGCTGAATACTTCGAATAAGAGCTCTGAACCAATTGCAGTAAATGGCACATAACCCAGTTCGTCGATGATCAGCAATTTGACGTTGGTCAATTGCTTTTGCAAGGTACGTAATCGCTTTTCATCGCGCGCCTCCATTAACTCATGCACCAGCGCTGCAGCTGTCGTGAATAAAACGCTCATGCCTTTTTGGCAGGCAGCCAGCCCTAAAGCCAATGCGATATGAGTCTTGCCAACGCCTGATGGGCCCAACGCAATGATGTTCTCGCGCTTATCGATCCATTCACAGCGCATCAACTCCAGTATCAATGATTTATTCAGTCCAGGTATTGCAGCAAAGTCGAACGTATCCAGGCTTTTAATTACTGGGAATTTCGCCTGACGTATGCGCCGCTCGGTATTCCGCCGTTCACGATCAATGCATTCCAGTTCGCATAGTCGCAATAAATAGCGTGCATAATCAACATCCTCACGTGCGCATTCGAGTCCCACCTTTTCATATTCACGTGCAAAGGTTGGTAACTTTAGGGTCTTGAAGTGATTGATCAGCAAGACTTGCGGCGCGACCGTGGTGGGAATAGAGGTATCAGTCATAACGCACCTCCGTAGATTGGCTTGACTTGAATCCTTGCAGCAAGCTTAAATACGATCGTGGTTCAGTGGATTTCACGCTGGCACGGGGTAAATAGGGATAGAGCATCAAATCGAGCTTGGCAGGTCGTTGCTCTATCGCGCACAGAATCAAATGCTTGATGGCATCAAAACCAATTGTACCGAACCCCATCGCTTGTTTGATTGCCTGCTCAACTTGCGCTAGGCTAAAATTCTCCAGCAACCGCAAAATCTGGATATATTCCTTGCGGCCACGGCGTTCCATGCGGACTTCCAACACGCGACGCAGCCGATCGAATACTTCAGGTAGTACCCAATCTTGCAAGGGTGCCGCTTGATCGAGCGCACGCGGTTTCTGCTCTAACAATGCCAGGTAGTGCAAGGGGTTGTATATGAATTCTTCCCGACCGTAGCTGCGCGCATGACGTGCAATCGTATCTGTGCCCAGGCAAATCTCTACGCGATCCACATAGCCCTTCACCAGTACCTCCCAGTGACCGTATTGAGTAGGCACCGAGTAATCGTTGCTTCGATAACGCACGAGCGATAATGAAGATACACGCGTGGAAATCTTATGGCAGGCATCAAAAGCAACTGCAGGTAAAGCCATCAATGCAGCCGTATCGCGTTTCATGCGCTCAGCGATGGTTTCAGTTTGACCCCGCAACTTGGCCTGTTGGCGCTTGATGCACCCATCCAACAATTTTGCATTCAGGGCATTAAAATCAGCAGCAATGGGTAGCGGCACCATGAAGTGGCGGCGACTGTAACCAACCATGCCCTCAACTTTCCCCTTGTCGTTGCCTTTGGCCGGTCGCCCAAACTTGTCTTCAAACAGATAGTGGCTCTGCAGCTCGCTGAATGCCTTGGTACGCTGGCGTTTGCCATCGCCCAGTATCTTGGCCACCGCAATCTTGGTGTTGTCGTACAGGATCGATTGCGGTATCCCACCCAAAAATGCAAAGGCAGCAACATGCCCATCCAGAAAGGATTCGGTATCTTCAGTTGGATAGGCTTTGACAAAGCAACCATCCGAATGCGGCATATCAAGGCAGAAATAATGGAATCGAACCAGTTTGCCACCAATATAGCCATCGGCTTCACCAAAGTCTACCTGGGCATGGCCAGGCAAGTGCACTAACGGCATGAACATTTCCTTCTGCCGAATTGCAGCCTTGTTAACATAGTTACGTACGATGGTATAACCACCAGTAAAGCCGTGTTCTTCACGCAACCGCTCCAATATCCGTATCGCAGTATGGCGCTGCTTAACATGCACTTGTTTGTCAGCTTCCAAAATAGCATCAATGATGCCAGTGAAAGGAGCAAGCTTGGGAGATACGGGTTCGCGCTTGCGCCGATAACCCGGCGGTGCAGCGTATTGACACATCTTCTTCACAGTCTTGCGGTGAATTCCAAAATAACGCGCAACTTCGCGCTCGCTTCTGCCTTCTACCATCACCGCACGTCGAATCTTTACATATAGTTCCACTGTATACATCCTCATCGCCTTTCACTTGATGCTAATCGCATCAGCTTACAGGCTTCAGACTGGTACACTTTTATTCCGAGATTCCCGCGAAATTCAGTGCGCCTCAGTGGTACATTTTTACTCCGCTATTTACATCTATTTTTTGGAAATGACAAAAATACAGATGAGATGAGTTTGACTACAGGCAATTACAATACCGGTAAAGACAATGTTGGAGAATAGAACGATACGCCCGATTTATTAGTACCATTGCCCTCAGAAGTACTTTTTTTCTTTCTCATAATCCTATATTACTAACAAATTTCATATTCCCTAAAGGAGTACCATCATCAATAATGCCGCATTTAAAACGTGCTGATAATCGATGATTTGTCGATCGAGGTATCTTGCAGGCGCTTTCTTTTATGATGGTTGATCGTGCCGCCGGGAAATCCGCCAACAGTAATGAATTCTGACGTCGCGCTTGAAATCCTCGGGGATCATTTGGCTGCTGATGTCTTCGATGATCAAACCGCTCAATGCGTCCGTGTCCATCTTGAAGCGGCGGAAGTTGGTTGAAAAGTACAAAATACCGCCCGGTGCGAGCAGGGCTGCGGCGTTGCGGATCAGTTGCACGTGATCTTTCTGGATGTCGAAGGCTTCGTCCATTTTCTTGGAATTGGAAAAGGTGGGCGGATCGAGGAAGATTAGGTCGAATTGCTTTTTCCGTTTTGCAGCGGCTTGTGCGGCCAGCCATTCCAGGCAATTGGCGCGCACCAGTTGATGATGATCATCGCCGATGCCGTTGAGGACGAAATTGCGTCTGGCCCAATCCAGATACGTGTTCGACATATCCACCGTGACGCTCGAAACCGCACCGCCAATTGCCGCATGCACTGTGGCGCTGCCGGTGTAGGCGAATAAATTTAAAAAGCGCTTGCCCTTGGCTTGTTGCTGTATCAGCAAGCGCATCGGGCGGTGATCAAGAAACAGCCCGGTGTCGAGATAGTCCTCGAAATTCACCCAAAACTTGCAACCGCTTTCTTCCACGACATGAAAGTGGCGCGAGTCGCCCAATTTTTCGTATTGATCGGTGCTTTTCTGCTTACGGCGTATTTTTAAAAATACTTGTTCAGCAGGAATTTCCAGCACTTGGGGTATTTCCGCCATGATTCCGGCTAGCCGCTGATTCGCTTTGATAGGATCGACCGTTTTCGGCGATTCGTATTCCTGCACGTTGACCCAAGTCTGTTCGCCCTGATAAACATCGATTGCCACAGCGTATTCCGGCAGGTCGGCGTCGTACAGCCGGTAGCAATGAATGTGATTCTGTTTCGCCCACTTGGCCAGTTTCTTCAGATTTTTGCGCAAGCGGTTGGCGAACATCTCCGCTTGGCTGTCGATTTGCCCGGATTGCGCGCGGCGGCTGATGACGTCGATACGTTCCTGCTGCGATTGCGTTTTCGGTTCAAAAAAAGCTTTTTCCTCGATGGCAAAACGCAGCAGTTTGCATTCCAGCGCGCCATTGAACAGCGTGATCGGTTTTTGCGAGCGTATGCCCAGCTTGAAACCCAATTCCGGGTTGCCGATGATCATCGCCGCTTGCCAGCCGGTAAAGCGCTGTTTCAAAACTTCGCCGAAGCGGCGGTAGAGTGCGGCCGCTTGTTCCTCATCGCCGAGCCGCTCGCCGTACGGCGGGTTGCAGACGATCAGACCCTTCGGCCAGCTTTCCGCTGCGGCAGCGTCGGCGATATCGCGTTTTTCGATGTGGATTTTTCCCGCCAATCCGGCGTTCTCGACATGCTGCAACGCGGCGACGACGGTGCGCCGGTCTTGGTCGAATCCGGCGATGACCGGCAATTTACTCAAGCCAATCTCGCGGCGCTGCTGTGCATCGTTCCAGATGCCGCGCCACAGCGCGGGGTCGTGCTGCTTCCAGCCGAGAAAACCGAAATAATCGCGCTGCAATCCCGGTGCGATGTCCGCGGCGATCAACGCGCCTTCCACCAGCAGCGTGCCGGAACCGCACATCGGATCGAGCAGCGAACCGCCTTGCTGGGCGATTTCCGGCCAACCGGCGCGCAGCAGAATCGCCGCCGCCAGATTCTCCTTGATCGGCGCGGCGATGCTGACTTCGCGGTAACCGCGCTTATGCGAACTCTCACCGGACAAATCCAGGCTCAGTTGCGCGGTGTCGTTGTGCAGATAGACGTTGACGCGGATGTCGGGGTACTCGGTATCGACATTGGGACGGCTGCCGAACTTGGCGCGTATTTGGTCGACGATGGCGTCTTTTACTTTGAGCGCGCCGAAATGCGTGTTGTTGATCGCCGCATTGTTCTTGCTGCTGAACGACACCGCCAGGCTGTCGTCGGCGTTCAAATGTGCAGACCAGTCGATGCGCTGCACGCCATCGTAGAGATCCTGCTGCGATTTCACTTCGAAACTGCCGAGCAGCAACAACACGCGGCTCGCGGTGCGCAACCATAAACAAGCTTGATACGCCAGCGCCAGATCGCCTTGAAAAGCTACCCCGGCGAGTTTCTGCTGCACGTTTTTGCCGCCGAGCGCCTCGATTTCATTGGCGAGTATGCCTTCCATCGCTTTCGGCGTGGTGGCGAAGAGTTGGTATTGCGTCATGATTCACGGTGTGTGCGGAATAACCGCGTAGGATACTTGAATGTGCCGCTGCCGCGCTGGCTTTTTTGCATCCGGCGCGGTGCCTGGTGGCTGGTGGCCGGTTTTCAGGGCGTGTTTCTTTGCGCCGGGTTTTTCTTAAAAGCAGGAATCAGCGCTTGCGGGTCGGCTGTCTGCCGCTGCTGTTGTGCGGCGGCGGCCCACCAGGTGAGCTGCGCAAAGGATCGGGCAAAATAGCTCGACCATCTTTCCGCATCAATAGACGCAAGAAAATTGCCGTCTTCAGCGAGCACTTCATGCGCCTTCGGGACATGAATCATCGCCGAAACCGGCAAGCAACCCAATTCCGACAGAAAAGACCGCATCCCCACCGCCGCCCTGACACCGCCCCATTGTCCCGCCGAATACGTGACGATCGCGCTGGGTTTGTACGAAAACAGCGAACTGCCGAAGTGATTGAGCAAATGCGCCAAAGCCGGGCTGAGCGAATGATTGTATTCCGGACTCACCATGACATAGCCATCCGCGGCGGCAATCTTGTCCGCCAAGGATTGGAGTTGAGCGGGTGCTTTGCCCGGCGCATAAGAAAAGTGCGGTTTGAATATCGAACCAAGGTCAAAATCCAGCGGATCGATCAGCTCTACCGAAATGCCGCCTTGATGAAGCTGGGCCACGCAAGCTCTGGCGACTCTTAGACCGAGTCGGGGCGGGTTGGGCGGGGAGCTGCCGCGGACTGTGCCGAGGAAGGTTAGGAAATTCATAGATATTCTAAATTCTTTCTAAATATGGATCTAACGATATTGATGATTAAGCGGTAAACCATCTCCTAGTGTTGGGCTATTCTTAATCAGTGTATCCATCGCCAGAAATATGTGGATTGATTCTAAGTTCTCTTTGGCTGATGCTATCTTGTTTGGGAATGAGTGTGATTTTTCCCGTGGTTGCATCAAAATATCCAAACGCTCTGATGAAGCCGGTTCTATGAGGCTTTTCATCAAAGGTGGATTTGTAGTGAACACTACCGACAATAAACAATCGTGGGAGGCAATCACTGAAATGTATGAGGTCTTTGTTTTCAGCAACTTCCTTGGTTACATGAATGGTAACGTAGATTTTAATCGACTCACCTGGAAAGATCGTAAACCCAATATGATTAGCGATTGGTTTGTACTCAGTAGCCAACTTCAATTGGGCTTGTTTGACTTCATCGACAAAGCCTTCACCAGCATAAAACCCGGGATTCGGATAAACGTTTTGTGCGGGAATGTTACCGACATTTTTGATTTTAAAGACCAGACTAATAGCCCAACGACCATCGCTATCGCGCTTCAAGTCTCCCGCGTGATTCAGCTGAACCTTGATCCATGGTCGGTGGGCTGCAGTGTACTGGTCTCTTCCGAGATTGACAGTTTCAAGTGCGGCGTTAGCCGCTTTGGAAGCGGTTTCGTTGGAGATTTTCATAAGCTTCAATTGGTTTCTGAACATACACAATTGAAAAAAAGCTATTACTACCGCAGAGAGCGATATAAAAAGCCCATAGAGAGCATACATAGCGGCATCTTTGGAAGCATCTCTGGCATCTCCTGCCACTTTGAGTGTTTCAATGTCTATAGCCAATTTCTTCTCGCGTTCTTTTTCTTCTTTTTCGCTTGCCGCTTCTTCTTCATTGGTAGCTAGTTTTTTTATGAAGATAGGCGTGGTCTCGGAACCTGGTTGCTGCTCGGCAGTTTTTTGTATGATGTCTGTCGGTTTCTCATCTATGGCGAAGGCACTTGAGATATTTAATCCGATCAAAATGTAAAACATTAATTTCACAACAGAGCACATGACTGTTTTCACTAAATGTGCTCCTTATTTTGTGGTGAAGTTCTAGCGAGCAATTGCATGTTTCTTATTTACAACAAAAAGACAGTCGCCAATCCCAGAAAAATAAAGAATCCGCCGCTGTCCGTCACGGCAGTGATCATGACGCTGGAGCCGATGGCCGGGTCGCGGCCGAATTTGCGCAGGGTGAGCGGAATCAAGACGCCGAGTAGCGCGGCGAGCAGCAGGTTCAGCACCAGCGCCAGGGTCATGACCAGCCCGAGTTCGGCGTTCTGGTAGATGGCGAAGGTGAACAGGCCGACGATGGTTCCCCACAGCAGGCCGTTAACGATGCTGACGCCGACTTCCTTGCTGATGAGTTTCCAGGCGCTGCTGGTGTTGATTTGATCCAGCGCCAGCGCGCGCACGATCATGGTGATGGTTTGATTGCCGGAGTTGCCGCCGATGCCGGCGATGATCGGCATCAGCGCGGCGAGTGCGACCAGTTTTTCGATGGAATCTTCAAATAGGCCGATGACGCGCGAGGCGACGAACGCGGTGACCAGATTGACGGCCAGCCAGACCCAGCGGTTCTGCACGCTCTTCAAGACCGGCGCGAAAAGATCCTCTTCTTCGCTCAAACCGGCCAGGTTCAACGCTTCGTTTTCAGCTTTGTCGCGGATGAAATCGATCACGGTGTCGACGGTGACGCGGCCCAGCAGTTTGCCGTCGTCATCCACCACGGAAGCGGAAACCAGGTCGTAACGCTCGAACGCATTGGCGGCTTGCTGCGCGACATCATCCGGGTGCAGTGTGATCATTTCCCCGGTCATGACATCGGCGACCAGCGTGTCCGGATCGCTGACCAGCAGGCGGTTGATCAGTAACACGCCTTTCAACTGTTCATTGCGGTCGACCACGAAGAGCTGGTCGGTATGATCCGGCATTTCTTCCAACCGGCGCAGATAGCGCAATACCACTTCCAGCCGCACGTCTTCGCGGATCGTGATGACGTCGAAATCCATTAGGGCGCCGACAGAATCCTCCGGGTACGACATGGCGGCACGTACTTGTTCGCGTTCTTCCACGGGCAGCGAGCGGAAAACATCGTCCATGACCTCCTGCGGCAAATCCGGCGCGAGATCAGCGATCTCGTCGGCGTCGAGATATTCCGCCGCGGCGACCAGTTCCTGGTTGCCCATGTCGGTGATCAGCGTGGCGCGCACGGCATCGGAGGTTTCCAGCAACACTTCACCGTCGCGGTCGGTTTTGACCATGCTCCAGATCAGCAACCGGTCTTCCATCGGCAGCGCTTCGAGGATTAGCGCAATGTCGGCGGGATGGAGCTCATCCAGGAAATGCTGTAGCTCGGACAGGTTTTGCTTTTGCACTGCGGAATGAACCAGCGATTCGTCCGGCGCATCCTGCAGATTCACCAATCCCTCGACCAGCTTGTATTTGCGCAGCAGAAACGTGGCCTGTTGCAGCGGCGTCGGTGCGTCTTCTTGATCGCTGTTGTTATCGGTTTCAGTCATAACGGGTTTGTGCCGGCAAGGCGGTTTTATCGTCGGGAAAATTCAGCCTGTGCTTATACGCTGAATAGTTTGCAATTTGATGACTGGAAAGTATAACCGCCCGCGCTGTACTGGTACTAATAAAATCTTGGATCGGTGGGGTTTTATATCCGGCTTCTTGCCGGATTACGTTTTCCGCGCATTTTGTCGCGCAGTGTTGACGGTTCTTGTTAGTTAATGACAAGAACTGTCATTTCTCTATTGGTTCATTCCCGATCATCTATAAAGAAAATTACATTTAATGTATTTTTTAAATGTATTTTCTTTAGTTGTAAATTAATAAAAAATTTCTGACTGGCATAGTTCGTGCTTGTAAATCTTATTGCAGTATGAAAAAGGCAAACTCTGCGAAAGCAGGGGACGCAAAGTCACTGATCTAACGGGCAAATGCCCCACGATGGCAGGACTGCCAGATAGCGCTCTCGTCTTAATCACGGATGTGATTCGACAAGTGTCGATGAAGAACTTCGACATGCATATCCACGCAGTTCCGTCCTTTTAACTCTAAGGAGGAACCTAATTATGAGTATTAATAATCATGTATTACACACTGTCAGTTTGCCGATATTCAGCAGCAAGCTGCTACAGATAAAAGAATCCGGCACTAATTGCATTACCCGGGCAAATGCCGACATGATAATTATCATGTTATTGCTGCTTACTATCATTAGTTTTACGACTCCTGCGGTCTATGCGGCTAATTTGCTTTTTAGATCGAACCTTGGTTCCGGTATTTCACTTGGATCACCATATAACTTCAGTACTTATGGGGCGTGGCAAGCTATCAACGGTACCGACAAGGAAACCGGATATACTTGGCCGGTTTCTGCCTTGGGTTCAGATTTCTCCGGTGTTCAATTGATTACTGTTGATCCGATTACTTCCTCAACGATTGGAAATTACATAACCAATGAGATCAGGTCGGTTACCGGACCGGATGGAAGACCAGTTAATGAGCTTTTCCAGCAAGTGAAGATAAAATCGCCAGTGGGTGCGGGTGGTACACAAGCTCCACTGGTAATCAACAGGCCTTGGAATATTGGGGATGTCGATAACCTGTACATATCTTACCAGTTTAAGTATCAAGCAGATTTTGAAACACAGTTGGATAGTACAGTACCAGGTGGAAATTGGCGTACTCATTTCGAGTTCAAAACGGGTGGCTATAACAATAGCTGGCCTGGCGATTATCGTATCACCATCTATGTCTATAAGGGATCTGATGGAAAACTTTATTGGGCTACAAAGGGCGATAATGTTGCTAATGGTCCGTTTACGCCGACTGATTACTGGATTGAGACTAATCACGCTGTCCCAGTACCTGTTGACAAGTGGTCTAAATTTGAAGTTTATTGGCACCGGTCAGGCGGCAGCGACGGGCGCTATTGGGCAGCGATCGATGGTCAAGTGATTGTCGATCACCACGGTCCGAATATGGGAGATTACAATCTTCCCATAACCCGGATTTTTGTCAGCAACCCTTATAGTGGTGGTAATGTATCAGTAGATAATCATATGACGGGATTGGAGATATGGAATGACTTTCCCTGCGGCGCAGGGGTGTCTTGTTTTGATGCGGATTCCATTGCCCCTACAGTACCTGCTTCGCTTCTGGCTGCATTGAAAACGATTACAACTACCACCAACACGTCAAAAGGAAAAGGAAAGACAAAATCTTCCTCCTCTGCGCAGGTTACGCTATCTTGGAATGCTTCGTCGGATAATGTAGCCGTTGCGGGATATAACATTTACCGGAACGGGACAAAAATCGCAGTAAGCACTTCGACCGGCTATACCGACTCGTTAGGAGTTGCAACAGGGTCTGTTTATAGCTACACGGTGAAAGCTTTTGATGCGGCGGGCAATATATCGACTGCCAGTAATGTAGCGTCGATTGTCAATTAGAAAAATGCACGGTGATTAAGTCGGCTGTTCGGGTGCCTAATTACCGTGCTTCTTCGATTCTGGATCCACTCACCTGACAGACTGAATCAGATGAATGATTTCAACTGCGCAATGACGGGTTTCGTTTCAGGTCTGATACCGCGCCATAGAAAGAAAGATTCCGCTGCTTGTTCGACCAGCATGCCGATTCCGTCGGCTATTTGTTGCGCTCCGTTTTGCCAGGCGAATTTGAGAAAAGGCGTAGGCTCCGGACGATACATCATGTCATAGGCGAGCGCGGTGTGTGCAAAAATTCCGGCGGGTAATTCGGGTAATGCATCGTGCAAACTGGCGGAAGTTGCGTTGATGATAAGGTCGAAATTCTCGCCGGAGAAATGCATAAAATCGCCAGAAACGATATTGCCGTGGATAATAAATTTTTGTTGCAGTATTTCGGCTTTTTTCGGTGTGCGATTGGCAATCGCAAGTAGCGAGGGGTAGCGCTGAAGGAGCGGCAGAATCACCCCCTGCGCGGCACCGCCCGCTCCCATCAGCAGTATGCGTTTGTCTGCAATGGAAATTCCCAGGTTGCATTCGATGTCACGGACTAATCCTGCGCCATCGGTGTTATCACCGAGAATTTCACTGTTTTCGAATTTAAGCGTATTGACGGCCTGTGCGATGTTTGCCCGTTCGGTTAACCGGGTTGCCAGTTGATAGGCTTCCAGCTTAAACGGCACGGTAACATTCAGGCCCTTGCCACCTTGTTGACGGAAGCTTTCCACGGTTTCACGGAAACCATCCAGCGGCGCCAGAATGGCGGTATATCGCATGGCCTGGCCGGTTTGCTGCGCGAACGCGGTATGGATCAGCGGTGATTTGCTGTGTGCGATGGGGTTGCCGATGACGGCATAGGAATCAAGCATGAGTGGAGCAGCCTCTGGTCATATTTGAATTGATGGTTACTGACTCAATAACATATCCGAGGATGCAAATACCCAAGTGCGGGTGATGTGCAGAATATCCGTATCCTGACTGATGTCCGGCGGGAACGGTGCGAATCCGTTTTGCCCGGCGAGTTTTACGATATTGACGGCCGCCTCATCAAGGACTTTTTCTCCAGAGGAACGGTTGATTTCAATGGATTCCAAGCTGCCGTCGGCGCGGATGCCGACGGTCAGTTGCAGATTACCGTAGAGCTTTTCTTTTCTGGCGGCTTCCGGGTAATTCAAATTACCGATACGTTCGACTTTGAGACGCCAGTCCTCGACATAGCGCGCAAAGCGATATTCTTTGGTGCGCGCGCCGACAAATTTACGTTTAGGGCGTTTCTGGTAGTTGTCATGGTCTTGGTCGACCTGTGCACGCAGGCGGGCAATATCCAGGCTGCGTAGCAGTAATTCGGTGGGATCCATCGCGGCTTGCGGGCTTTCGGCTTCACTTTTTTGCTCAACGGGTTGCGGTATCTGTGGTGTTTCGCTGACGGCCGCCATCAGCTTTTTAGCCTCTTGTTCCAACTGCTTAACTTTTCGTTGCGCTACGCTTTCATTGATGACCGGTTTGCTTTTCGGCAGCACCGGGAAGGGCGTTTTTGCCCGGCGGTCATCATCCGTATTGCCGCCACCGTCCAGATTGTCTTGCGCGAGCAATTGAGATTCTTTCGGTTTCGTCAGCGTCTTGTTATTGACCAGCACGACTTCCAGCGATGAAGCGATTTTGTCCAGCTTCGGCTGGGGAAATTGAAAAGTCACACCGAAAAATATAAAAGCATGCAATAACAGGGAAGCGGCCATCGCGACAGACAAGCGATTGGTTCGCAGGTATTGAGAGCCGTCCGGTGCTACTGACGAGGTTGCGGGTGTTTGAATGGTCACAGCCTAAAGGTCAAGCCTTGAATTAAGTCTATAAACTGGCGAAAGACCGCGCTATTTTAGGTAACAACTTTTCGCTTGTCACATGATTCATTGAAAATTTTTGCAGCGCGCATTCACGCATCCAGTTTTTGCAAAAATTCCGCATGCAGGGTGCGATCCAATAAATCGATTTCGGATAATTTAAGTTTGACATAGGTGCCCGGTGCTACTTCGGGGAGCGACGGAACCCTCGTAACAAATGGAATATGATCCAGTTTTACCAAATTTTCTTTAATCACTTGCGCATCGATGATTTGAATTTTTTCCTGCAACAACCAGCGCAAGCACCAGTAACGTTCCATGGCGCGCTGGAATTCGCCATAAATGCCGTAAGCGGTTTCAAAGTCGCGCATGGCGATTAACAGTTGATTGCTGTTTTTGTCATAAGGGGGAGGTTCATTGCGCAGCATCGCAATGAGTTGCCGCTGATTGATCAAATCAACGTAACGTCTCATCGGCGAACTGCTCCAGGCGTATTGAGAAACACCCAGACCTTGATGGGGAGCAGGGGAAATGCTCATTTTTACTTTGCCGTTGGCCTGACTGCGAAAAATACCGGTGATGCCGGCATCGGTCAATTGTTTTCCCCATTCCGTATTGACATAAATCATTAATTCCGACACCACCTTGTCAATCGGCGAACCACGCCGGCGCTCGCTGATCGTGACATGCTCGCCGTTGATTTCGAAGCTATAGTCGATTTTGTCGCTATTACTGTCATTGGTTTTGCCCCGTTGAGTCTCCATCTTGCAGGCGAATTTCCATAACAAGCTGAATTCCTTGCTGAACGCATGCGTGAAATCGCCCTTGCTTAAGGCGGTTTCGTTGAAGTGCTGCTCCAGCGCATTGTGACGCAGGTTGGCGGCAATTTTGATTTTTTCAAGCCTGCTTTCCGCTCCGATGACAGTGAAATCATCCGCGACATCCAAATACAGGGAGAGCACGGGACACAACTTATTTTCAGCCAGAGTGAAGTGATTGATGACTGAGTCCGGCAGCATGGTGATTTTTTTTCCAGGCAGGTAAACAGTCGATAGTCTTGAGGAAACAACGCTCTCAAGCGGCGATTCGAGGTGGATGCCCAAAGCCGGCGCTGCGATATGGATGCCGATACGGAAACTGCCCAGCGCTAACGGCGTAACCGAAAACGCATCGTCGATTTCTGTTGTTGAGGCGTCGTCGATGCTGAATGCGGCAACATCGGTACAGCGTAAATCGGGCAGAACATCGCCGATCGGGTGTGTTTCCAATTCACCAAAGCCGATGCCTTCGGGAAAATATTCCCGCACAAACTGATCGAAATGATAATCGTGCGAAGATGGAATGGCGCCGCATTTTTCCATCAATTTTGTGACGGTGAGTTTTTTTTCCGCGCAAACGGTTTCAAGCGCTTTCCATTCCAGGGAATTTTTTTCCGGCTTGTAGAGTAAGCTGGTGCTGAGGGGTTTGAATTCCTCGGGCAAAATGAATTGGCTTAATTGCTCGACATAACGCGCTTGTTGCGCTGCTTGCAGACGTTTTTTTTCCTGACCGGCCAACGCGGCTTTCAGTGCATCCGGCGGTGCGGCTTTATAGCGGCCTTGTCCTTTCTTGTAGAAATACATCGGTGCGCTTTGCAGCAGCAGCAACGTGGCGGCCGCCTCAACCGGGCTTGGAGCATGGCCAAAGTAATCGGCCGCAAGCGTATTGCTGGCAAACTCGGTTTCTTGCGGGCAGCATTCCCAGAGAAAATCCGGATCCAGTTCAGCGGCGATTTTTTGCGCATGACTCATGAATTCGGCTAACGGTGGCGTATCGAATCGGAACAGAACGGCTGTTGTCTTGATTTTTGATCGCTTGCCATGAACAGTCTCTATTTGCAGCGAAGTGTTGTTATCAGCCAGAATGGCGCCTACTTTAAAGGTTCCAGCTTCTTCGTAAAAAACATTCATAGGATTGCTTTTCTAGGTTCGATTGAGTGATTGGAACTTAGGTGCTGCATCGGCAGGAGATGATTTGTCATCTAAAATTTAGAAGCTTATAAAATTCGGAGAGACTTCTGTTACGATGAAAAAACTGACCAACAATTTTGCATTATATACGAGACTTCGATTCAACAAAAAAACAGTAGACAACGAGCGTTGCGAATAGTGCCGGTATTTTTTATCAAACTGGGCAGGCTTGCTGATATCGGAAAAGCTGTTGATGCATCATGAAAAACTGTAGGTGAGCCGGAATGAAGTGTAATTTGTTTGCTAGGGTGCGCGGCCGTTTGTGAATGCCGATTTGATTCCCTGTTTTTGTAGGGAAGAAAGGGGCAATTTAATCGTTTGGGTGTTTCTTTACGAACGACTGAATGGCGTTTTTCAATTCGGAATCGGCCAAAGTTGCGGCTAATTGATTCAGGCATGTTTTTCCGGTTTGACTCAGTTTTAATTTGTTAATGATATGTTCTTGATTTGTTGGTTTTTTTGTATTTTTTGAAATGGAATCTGCTTGCACCAAAATTTGAATTGCAGTAATTTCCCAACCTAGCTTTTGCAGCTTGAGCAGCAATGATGGGGAGATCTGCTTGAGCTTCGCGGCAATGGCGCCATTGCCGACCAGTACAGTAAGTCTGCTATCCTTGGTCCGGCCTAAGCTGCAATATTGTGTCAATTGAGCTGGAATAAGCTTAAAAAATGTGGATTGGTCTTCGCGCAATTTTTGGGCCAATTTGAACAGATGCGTATATTCAGGCGTTTTGCCAAGCAAATCGAAATAAGCGTCAACTTTATGAGGGGCCATGGTTATCTCACCAATATCCAATAAAAAAGTATGAATATTATTTTTATTTCCAGTAATTCGGACCGAGCGCGTAAACTAACTTTAACTAAAGCACACATTGTATTATCAATGGGTGCTTTTTTATTCATTATTCTGGTAGCGGCGCTGTGTTTGAATTTCATTTCACTACGCTACGCTGATCGCATCGATGCGCCTGTCTTAAGGGCAGTATTGGTTAATCCGCAAGAAGAGCGGCATCAAAAAATTCAAACGCATTTGCAAGATAATCTGAATCTGATGGCGAGTAAGTTGGGGCAGATGCAGGCGCAACTATTGCGTTTGGATGCATTGGGCGAACGTCTGGCGGAATCTTCCGGTATTCAAGTGCGGGATTTTTCATTTAAGAGAACCCCGGGGCAAGGTGGCGCTCGGAATGACTTGTCATCCGAAGAGCTATCCTTTTCGGAATTTAGCCATAAACTTCAGGAACTGTCGAATATGCTGAATGAAAGAACGGATAAGCTGGGGGCGCTTGATTCCTTATTGCGTTATGACCGGATAACGAAGTTTGTGCTGCCTTCCGAAATGCCCGTTGAGACGGATTGGTATTCTTCCGGTTATGGATACCGGATCGACCCATTTACCGGGAAAAAGGCGTTTCATGAGGGGGTCGATTTTGCTGTGGAGGTGGGTTCGCCGATAAAAGCCGCTGCGGGCGGGGTGGTGATCTATTCAGATCATCATCCTGAGTATGGTAATATGGTTGAGATTGACCATGGCGATGACTTGGTGACTCGATATGCGCACGCATCGAAGCGTTTAGTGAGTCTTGGAGCGGTTGTATTGCAGGGGCAGAAAATAGCTGAAGTAGGCAATACCGGGCGTTCTACGGCACCGCATTTGCATTTCGAAATCCGGCACAAAGATAAACCGCAAAATCCATCCAAATTTTTGAAAAAGCCGGGTTAAATCGGGGTATTAATTTCTCCTGGTTTTTTGCGGGGTGAGAAGTAAGCTCACCCTTTTGTTTTTTAATAAGCTATTCAATACGAAATATTTACAGACTTATGCTAGGTAATCTACTCAAGAAAATTTTCGGCAGCCGCAACGACCGGATGATCAAACAGTATACTCAGGCTGTGCGGACGATCAATGAATTGGAGCCGGCTATTGCGGCGCTGTCGGATGCCGAGTTGCGCGCAAAGACCGATGAATTCAAGCAGCGCATTCAGGATGGCGAAACGCTTGATGCATTACTGCCGGAAGCTTTTGCGGTCATTCGCGAGAGCGGTAAACGCGTGCTGGAGATGCGCCATTTCGATGTGCAGTTGATCGGCGGTATGGTGTTGCACGGCGGTAAGATTGCCGAGATGCGCACAGGTGAAGGTAAAACGCTCATGGCGACTTTACCGGCCTATTTGAATGCATTGTCGGGCAAGGGTGTGCATGTTGTGACAGTGAATGATTACCTGGCGAAGCGCGATGCCGAGTGGATGGGCCGGATCTACCGGTTTCTCGGCATGAGCGTCGGCGTTATTTATTCGCAAATGCCGCACGACGAGAAGCAGGCCGCTTATGCCGCCGATATTACCTACGGCACCAATAATGAGTACGGTTTTGATTATCTGCGCGACAATATGGTGACACACGCGAATGAGCGTGCGCAACGCACGCTTAATTTCGCAATCGTGGATGAAGTGGATTCAATTTTGATCGATGAAGCCCGCACACCTTTGATTATTTCCGGTCAAGCGGAAGGCGATACCGAGATTTACGTGCGTATTAACAAACTCGTTCCGAAGCTGATACGGCAGGAGAAAGAAGATAGTCCGGGCGATTACAGCGTAGATGAAAAATCCCATCAAGTGACGTTGAGTGAAGCAGGCTTCGAGCATGCGGAAGAGTTGCTGGAATCCGCCGGGTTGCTCGAATCGGGATCAAGTCTTTACGATCCCGCCAATATCAATTTAATACATCATCTGAATGCAGGGTTGCGCGCGCATAATTTGTTTTTTCTCGATCAGCATTATGTGGTGCAAAACGGTGAAGTGGTTATCGTCGATGAATTCACCGGGCGTCTGATGGCCGGGCGCCGTTGGTCGGATGGCTTGCATCAAGCGGTAGAGGCCAAGGAAGGCGTGGTTATTCAGAAAGAAAATCAAACGCTCGCTTCCATTACCTTTCAGAATTATTTTCGCATGTATCAGAAACTGTCCGGCATGACGGGCACTGCGGATACCGAGGCCGCCGAGTTTCAGCAAATCTATGGATTGGAAACAATCATTATTCCAACGCATAGACCGATGATTCGTGAAGATCGTATGGATCTGGTGTTTCGTACGATGAAGGAAAAAAATGAAGCGATCGTTCATGAAATCAAGGATTGCTATGAACGCGGCCAGCCGGTTCTGGTAGGTACGACTTCCATTGAGAACAATGAGTTATTATCGAAGCTGCTGAACCGGGAAAAGCTGCAGCATCAAGTGCTGAATGCCAAGCAGCATGCTGGTGAAGCCAGTATCGTTGCGCAGGCTGGGCGGCCGAAAATGATTACGATAGCGACCAATATGGCGGGCCGTGGAACAGATATTGTACTAGGGGGAAATCCTGAGCCGGAGATCGAGCAAATCCGGCATGATGAAAAATTGAGTGACGAAGCAAAAGAAAAACGTATCGCCGAAGTGTACGAAGAATGGAAGCGGATCCATGAAGAAGTATTGAACAAAGGCGGTTTGCATATTATCGGCACGGAACGGCATGAATCGCGGCGCGTGGATAATCAGCTGCGCGGACGTTCGGGGCGGCAGGGAGATCCGGGTTCCAGCCGTTTCTTCCTTTCCTTAGAAGATCCTTTGCTGCGGATTTTTGCGTCGGATCGTGTAGCCAATATCATGACACGCCTAAAAATGCCGGAAGGGGAGGCGATCGAGCATCCATGGGTGACTCGTGCCATTGAAAATGCGCAGCGCAAAGTGGAGGCAAGAAACTTCGATATGCGCAAGCAGTTGCTGGAATACGATGATGTGGCGAATGATCAGCGGCATGTCATTTATCAGCAACGCAATGAGCTGCTGGAAGCGGAGCAGGATATTTCGGAAACCATTACCGCGATTCGTGAGAACGTTTTAACTGATTTATTCAATTCGTATATTCCGCCGCAAAGTGTTGAAGAGCAGTGGGATGTGGCGGGATTGGAAAAAGCGCTTGCAGCCGAATATCAGTTACATTTTTCGCTACATAAATGGCTGGAGGATGACCCAGGATTGCATGAAGAGAGCTTATGCCAGCGCATTATCGATTTTGCAAATGATCATTATCAGGCAAAAGTTGTGCAGATCGGTGCTGAGATTATGCATCACTATGAACGGGTGGTGATGCTGCAGATTCTGGATTCACATTGGCGTGAGCATCTGGCGGCATTGGACCATTTGCGGCAAGGCATTCACCTACGTGGCTATGCGCAGAAGAATCCAAAGCAAGAATATAAGCGTGAGGCTTTTGAGCTTTTCTCGACCATGTTGGAGGAAGTTAAAAGGGAAGCCACAAAAATACTGCTGACTGTGCAAATAAAAAGTGAGCAACAAGTAGAGGCCGTAACGGATACTTTGCGGGCGCCGGAAAATATACAGCTTCACCATGAGGCATACCAGGAATCAGAGGCGGAGGCAACGCAGTATGCGGGAGTGGAAGAGGAGAAAACGCAACCTTTCGTGCGCCAAAACGAGAAAGTGGGGCGCAATCAACCTTGTCCATGCGGTTCGGGCAAGAAATATAAGCAGTGCCATGGAAAGATAAAATAGTTTATTGTAAACAATGGTATGGCGTAATACTGATTGATTGATCTGTTGCTCGTGGAAATCTTCCAAGATTTCTATAATCCTTAAAACGATTGTGGTATACTGCGCGCCAGTTTGTATGATGTAAATTAACGAGTGAAATTAATAGGGATTGAAAAAAGCTTTTTCTTTTTTGTATTTAACTTTACGAAAAAATATTACTGATGGAATAATTGAAAATGGCGGATAGTTTCAGTATCGATGATGAGATGAGCGGCAGGAGGAAATTCCTGGTTGCCGCGACCTCAGTAGCGGGCGGAATTGCAGGCGCTGCGATTGCAACGCCTTTTTTATTGAGTATGATGCCAAGCGAGCGGGCTAAAGCGGCTGGAGCACCGGTTGAAGTCGACATATCAAAGCTTGAGCCAGGGATGTTGTTGATGGTTGAGTGGCGTGGAAAAGTTGTATGGGTTTTGAATCGCACGCCAGAAATGTTGGAAAGTTTGGTTAAAGTGGAAGATCAGCTTGCTGACCCGAATTCAGATAAGAAGCAGCAGCCGGATTATGCGAAAAATCGTACACGCTCGGTAAAACCGGAATTTCTGGTTGTCGAGGGGGTATGTACGCATTTAGGTTGCTCACCCGTATTCAGAAAGGATGTTGCGCCAGCGGATCTTGGGCCTGATTGGCTGGGCGGTTTTTTCTGTCCCTGCCACGGTTCTAAATTTGATTTGGCGGGACGCGTCTATAAGCATGTACCGGCTCCAACTAATCTGGTTGTTCCTCCCCATGTATATTTGAGCGACAGTCGGCTTTTAATTGGATCTGAAAGCGAGGGGGCTGCGTAAATGAGTAATTTATTTAATTCGATGATTGCTTGGATCGATAAACGTTTTCCACTAACCTCAAACTGGAAAGCGCATTTGTCAGAATATTATGCGCCGAAGAACTTTAATTTCTGGTATTTCTTCGGCTCATTGGCATTGCTGGTTTTGGTCAATCAACTGCTGACAGGGATTTTTCTCACCATGAATTATAAGCCGGATGCGAGTCAGGCTTTCGCGTCGGTTGAGTATATTATGCGTGATGTGGATTATGGTTGGTTAATCCGGTACATGCATTCTACTGGCGCATCGATGTTCTTCGTGGTGGTTTATCTCCATATGTTTCGTGGCATGATGTATGGTTCATACCGGAAGCCGAGAGAGTTGCTGTGGTTGATAGGGATGGTTATATTTTTCGTACTGATGAGCTTGGCCTTTACCGGTTACATTTTGCCTTGGGGGCAAATGTCTTATTGGGGAGCGCAAGTAATTGTCAGTATGTTTGGAGCAATACCGAGCATAGGAGAAATACTGCAGCAATGGTTATTGGGTGACTTTACACTTTCTGATGCAGCGCTCAATCGTTTCTTTGCCTACCATGTTGTGACACTGCCTTTAGTGTTGCTGGTGCTGGTTTTTGTTCATATCCTGGCACTGCATGAAACGGGATCAAACAATCCGGATGGGATTGAAATAAAAGAAAATAAAAACCCTGCAACCGGTATTCCTGTGGATGGTATTCCATTTCATCCTTACTACACTGTTAAGGATATCGTTGGGGTTGTGGTGTTTCTGATTGTATTCTGTGGAATTATCTTTTTTGCACCCGAAATGGGAGGATATTTTCTTGAGTATAATAATTTTATACCTGCGAATACATTGCAAACACCGGATCATATTGCACCCGTCTGGTATTTCACGCCGTACTATTCGATGTTACGGGCTGTAACGGTTAATTTTCTGGGTGTTGATGCAAAATTGTGGGGTGTGATTTTGATGGCGGGCTCGGTAGTGATTTTTTGTTTCCTGCCGTGGCTGGATCGGAGTCCCGTCAAGTCGATACGCTACAAAGGCCCCTATTTCAAAGTGGCGTTGGCACTCTTCGTGGTTAGCTTTTTTGTACTGGGGTGGTTAGGAACGAAATCTCCGACGCCTTTGTATACATTATTGGCGCAGATCTTTACCGTTATTTATTTTGCGTTCTTTATTTTAATGCCATGGTATAGCAAGATAGATAAAACAAAGCCTGAACCAAAAAGACTAAAAGAGTAGAAAAATGAAGAAAATAACGATTGCTTTATTAATCTTGTGCTTGACTCCATTTGGCGTTTCAGCTGGCGAATCCGGTATGCCATTAGACCGTGCTCCGGTAGATATAACTGACAACGCTTCGTTGAAACGCGGTGCGGAAAGTTTTGTTAATTACTGTCTGACTTGTCACGGTGCAAGCTACATGCGTTACAACCGTCATCGCGATATCGGATTTACCAACGAAGAAATTCTTAACAAGCTGGTTTTTACAGGTCAAAAAGTTGGTGATCTGATGCAGTCAGCCATGCGCAAGAAAGAAGGGGAGGAGTGGTTTGGTGTTGTTCCGCCGGATTTGTCTGTGATTGCCCGTGCTCGGGGTGCGGATTGGTTATATACTTATCTGCGCGCGTTTTATCGCGATGATGCAACGCATACCGGATGGAATAATTTGGTTTTTGATCGTGTCGCTATGCCGCATGTTTTGTATCAATTGCAAGGCGAGCAAAAACTGATTGTTAAGGCATCTGATAAAGGTGAACAAAAAGGTTTGGCGATAGCAAAACCCGGTCAATTGAGTGCGGCCGAATATGATAAATTTGTTGGCGACTTGGTTAACTATTTGGTTTATTTAGGTGAACCGCATGCCAATGCTCGAAAAGAGCTGGGGATTGAAGTAATGATCTTCCTGCTGGGTATGCTGGTTTTATCTTATGCGCTGAAGAAAGAATATTGGAAAGATATTCATTGATATTAAATTGCTGAATATACATATAATTTAGTCTAAGATCAGAAGTTATGATGACGTTATATTCAACAATTACCTGTCCTTATAGCCATCGTTGCAGGATTGTTTTGCACGAAAAAGATATGGACTTTCAAGTAATAGATGTTGATCCTAATAATAAATCAGAAGACTTGGCAGTAATGAGTCCGTATGGTAAAGCGCCGGTGCTTGTGGAACGCGATCTGGTATTGTATGAATCAAATATTATCAACGAATATATTGATGATCGCTTTCCACATCCGCAGCTGATGCCTGCCGATCCTGTCATGCGCGCACGCGCACGTTTATTGTTATTTCGCTTTGAGCAAGAATTGTTCTGTCATATCGATGCATTTGAGAGAACAGATCAAAAAGCGATAGACAAGGCCCAGGCAGCGATTGCTGAAAATCTGACGATGATATCGCCGATTTTTGACAAACAAAAATTTATGCTAGGAGACGAATTCTCGATGCTTGATGTTGCAATTGCACCTCTTTTATGGCGTTTGGAATATTACGGAATTCGTCTGCCAAAACAAGCAGCCTCGTTATTGAAATATTCTGAAAGATTATTTAGCCGCCCGTTATTCATTGATGCATTATCGGCTTCGGAAAAAGTAATGCGAAAGTGAGTATGAATTCAACAAAACCATATTTGATTCGTTCGATTTATGATTGGTGTATAGACAGCGGCTTTACACCTTTTGTATCAGTAAAAGCTGACCCTGAATTGAACGTACCACAGGAATGCGTAAGAAATGGTGAGATTATTTTTAATATAAGCGCACAAGCAGTTCAAGGGCTAAATATAAATAATGAATCTATTGCCTTTAGTGCCCGTTTTAATGGAATATCACGTGATCTTGAAATTCCATTAGATGCTGTTAAAGGGATATTCGCCAAAGAGGTTAATCAGGGAATAGCATTTTCATCTGACGGTGAAGAGGCGCAAGATAAAATAGTTAGTGAACAATCAAGTAATTCAACGCAAGATTCACTGATTCTTCAAACCAAGGCTTCAAGTAAGCCTAAGCTTCGAATCATCAAGTAAGCGTTTCAAATTTTTCTCATTTATTGCCGGCATAGCTCAGATGGTAGAGCAGCTGATTTGTAATCAGAAGGTCCCGAGTTCGATTCTTGGTGTCGGCACCATAAAATCAATGAGTTAGATTGATTTTATGATCTTCTAATTTTCCACTTGTGTCAGAATTGTGTCATTCAGAATTTCATCTACAACCATTGCATGTTTTCTGAATTGTTCGGGTGCCAAATGAGCATAACGTTTCACCATCTCAGTTGATTCCCAAGCCCCCATTTCTTGAATTACGTTTAGCGGCACACCCTTCTGAGTTAACCAGCTGGCCCAAGTATGGCGCAAATCATGCCAATGGAAGTCTTCTATACCTGCTCTACTTAATGCCTTTCGCCATGCCCTGGTATTGACCTGAATAATTGGTTTTCCTTGGTAAGTAAACACTCTTAACGGATGCTTGCCAACCTGCTTTCTCAAGACTTCCATAGCCGTTGCATTCAGTGAAATATGAATGCTTTTTCTTGCTTTGGCCTGATCTGCATGAATCCATGCAACATTTCTCTGCAAATCAACTTGCGACCATTCCAAATCAGTAACATTGCGTTTGCGCAATCCTGTTGAAAGTGAAAACTTTACCAAGTCAACCAAATGCTCTGGTAATTCATTTAATAATATTTGTACTTGCTCAGGAGCTATCCAGCGAATCCGCCGCTTGGGTTCCTTATATAGCCGGATAAAGGGTGCTTTCTCAATCCATTCCCAATCTAAAGCCGCTCTTCGCAGAATGGCCCTGATAGTTGCCAAATAACGATTAGCCGTCGAAGGTGATGTTTCTTTGCATTTTATTTCACCTACTTCAGCAATCACTTCTCGAGTTAATTCAGAAAGTAATTGGCCCCTAAAAAACTGTTGAAACCACGCAACTTGCTTCATGTCCTGCTTATGGGAAGCCTTATGTTGTGTCTCCATCAGCCATTTATAAGCCGCTTCATCCCAAGTCCGCTTTGGCTTATCCCCCAGTCTTGCAACCCGCCAGGATTCCGCTTTCAGCTTATCGTGGAATTCTTGCGCCTGGGTTTTATCTTCAGTTGCAGCAGAGCATCTAACTCGCTCGCCGCTTGGTGTGGTGAAACTAATCCACCACGTCTTACCACGTTTACAGAGTGACATAATTGCTTCTCCTCATGTCCCACTTGCAACGCTTGCCGAGTGCAAGCATATAACGAGCGAATGTGGTCAGCAAGATCATCTTCAATAAATGCCCACCGCTTACCTAATTTTGCACCCGGAATAATTCCCGCTTTAGCGCGACGACGCACTTCTTCGGGGTGCAACTTCAAGAATTGAGCAGCTTCACTTAAATTTAATGTTCTCATGCGCCATTCCATTGTTGAAAAAATTGGCTATAACAAAATCAAAAATATGGTTACAACCGAAATCAAAAGTAAGGTTGATGCCATTAAATTAATAATGGCCGCTTGCCTGGAAATTCTGACTAGATCATAAGTTTCCGGATCCATACCGCTCTTAATCCTTTCATCAATCAGCTGAATACAGCTTTCCAGGAATTGGTCTCGTGTTAATTGCGCGTTGCTCATGGATGCACTGATAATGGCATTGGATTTCTTGGTCGAATATTCGCACCACCGATTAAAGTTTTCTTCCAATATCGCCTGGTAATTGCTTAGCAGCTCAGCATGGGCTTCTTTATTTTGTTCCAGCAATACTTCGTTGAGCGTATGCATCATCAGTACCGGATCATCCTGTGACAGAACAATGCCGTGTTCTGATGCCACTCTTTCAATGAGTGCATCTAATTTGTCATTACTCATGTTAAAACCGCAGCCACATTTTCAATGCTGGTGAAGAGCTGTCTGCGAATAATCGTTAACCTTTGGCGTACCATCACCGGCAAAGCACTATTCTTCAGCGCTTCATCGAAGGTAAATTTCGATTGCAGGATTTCACTCAGATCCTTGCCGAACGTTTCAGGCTTATAGTGTGGAATTCGGATAATGGCGGATACTCTGGCTTTGTTATCCACATACGCTTTCATCTCCTCAAACTGCTTGCCATTCATCGTGATCTCACCCCAATAAGGATTTAACCAGACAACAAATAATGCTTCTTTGGGAAACTGCTTGATCAAATGCACAAAACCATTCAATGTATCCAGCAAAGCCTGACTGCCCGTGATGACAGTATGCACAACCAATTCATGCCCCATATCTAAAAGCAAGGCGGGTATCTGGTTGCTGATGAGGTAATGTGACATCGGTACAAAGGTGCTGGCACCATTATCAATAATGACGCCATTTTCTGCTTTGGCGATGAGTTCAATTAAATCATCAAACTTTCTTGGATCAATCTCATCATTGTTCATCACATTAATCTGCTTAACATTGAGTTTTTTAAATCCATAAAAAGTAGCATTAACCGGATCTGTATCAATGCATAATGGATTGCCACCTTTAGCAAACTTATGTTGTGCGAGCGTGGATGATATGAACGACTTCCCCACGCCGCCCTTTCCTTGCAGAATCATATGTATTTTAGCCATCAGACCAACTCCTCTTTTTCAGTTGCAGAATTAAAACGAAATCCTTCATGACCATTCCCAGCTGACTTTCCTTGATCAATGCGTGGACGCTGCTTTCTGTCCTCACCAATATGACGATTGACCAATGTTCGAAACCATTGATAAGAACATTTGATTTTTCCTTCCTGGTGCAAAATGTTCCATATCTGCCGAATCGTCCATCCATCCTTTAATGCTTGTTCAATATCAGGCTTCAACGCGATGAACGCCGGTAAAAATTGCTTACCGGTACTTTTGTTTTTATCCGCATAAAGTGCGATTCGATCTGATAAGGATTTAGTCATCACACAATTTCCACAAAATATTTATCTTGGCGTACAAACAGTTTCTTGTTTTTTTCTTTCCTTTCTGTTTCTTTTTGTTGTTTTAAGTTTCTTTGAATTGCTTATCCTTTCTTATTGTTTCCAAGTGACTGTTATTTAGTTGAATAAAGCTTCTTTCAAGTATTTTTATACTGTTTGAAATTATGATATAACGAAAATAAACTATTTGCAAACATCGATTATAGTGTTAGTATATTTCTTGAAATTCACAGAACCGGGCAAGATATGTGGAGATGGCCATCTTCACTTCAACTTATTCGCACGGTGTGCTCAACGTCGATCTTGCTCTTCGAGGAAAACCGAAATGATTGCCAAAAAAAGCTCAAAGACAATCGGGAAAGAAAGAAGAGATAAAAGGCTCAGGGTTCCTGTTTTGCCAATCGAGGAAGCTGAAATAAAGAGTAAAGCAACGGATGCGGGATTAACCGTTGCCGAGTACCTGCGCAATCTGGGCCTGGGTTACCAAGTGCCCAGTGTTATAGATAACCGACAAGTGGATGCTTTGCTAAAAATCAACGCGGATCTTGGTCGATTGGGTGGATTGATCAAACTTTGGCTCGTCAACGACAAACGCACAAAATTAATTGGCAAGTCACAGTTGCATTTAACCTTGGACAGTATTCGAAATGCGCAAAGTGCCATGCTCAATCAAATTATCAAGCTTAAAAAGTAATGCTCTGACTTAAAAATAACTTTCGGAATAGTCATTTTTTACTTAAGCAGCTTAAATACGATGATCGCTAAAATCATACCCATCAAGTCAGTGCGCAAAAGCAATTATTCTGCGCTGATACAGTATCTGACCAACCCTCAAGACAAGAGTGAACGTATCAGTCAGATCAAGGTATCAAACTGTTATTCAGACGATCAGACAGCTGCTCTGATAGAAATACAAAACACACAGGAAATGAATAAGCGCGCCAAATCAGATAAAACTTGTCATTTGGTGTTGAGCTTCCCGGAAGGAGAGCGTCTGTCACATGCTGATCTGAATAAAATTGAAGAGCGATTCTGTGATGCTTTGGGTTTTACCGGTCATCAACGGTTCAGCGTAGTCCACGATGATACCAATAACCTGCACATGCATATCGCCATCAACAAGATACATCCTAAAAACTTAACAATCCACAATCCTTATTATGATTACAAAAAGGTAGCGAAGCTTTGTGAGCAAATCGAACAGGAATATGGCTTAACAAAAGTTAACCATGAAACTGTGAGCGACAAAGCGTCCAGAGTAGCGCAGGAAATTGAAGCCAGAACCGGTGTGGAGAGCTTGCTTAGCTGGATCAAGCGTAAGTGCTTGGATGAAATGAAGCAGTCGGGCAACTGGCAGGATTTACATAAGGTTCTAGCTAGACATGGCCTTGAAATCAAGGAACGTGGCAACGGGTTTGTATTGGTTGCCAACAATGGTGTAGCTGTTAAAGCAAGCTCTATTGATCGCTCTTTATCCAAAGGGAATTTAACTCAACGACTGGGTGCATTTGTACAGAATGATCATTCTGTACAGCCTTCACGTTCAAACACCAAACAATATCAACCAAAACCATTGCAGAATCGAATCGATACTTCAGAGCTTTATGCTCGATACCAGCAAGAGCAGAATGATTCCGCCAAACAGCGAACTACTCAATGGGCCATGTTGCGACAAAGCAGAGATCAATTAATTGACCGCGCCAAACGAGAAGCGAAACTCAAGCGCAACATCATTAAAAGTATCAAAGCCGGGAGATTGGCCAAAAAAGCATTGTATGCAACTGCATATCGGCAATTCAAAACAACAGTCGAGGTTATTAAAAGCGATTATCAGAAAGCCTACCAGCACTCTAAAACCAGTCATTCCAGGATGGGGTGGCTGGATTGGCTCACATTTGAGGCAAAAAATGGCAATGCTGAAGCATTGGCTGTCTTGCGATCCAGAAGAGTGGGTCAATTTAAAGGCAACCAGATAACGACTAAGCAGAGTAATGCTGGTTTCAGCACTGATGGCCACTTCAAGGATAGTTTGGTGGAATCGATCACCAAAATCGGCACAGTCACTTATCAAGCAGGATCAACCACCATCCGCGATGACGGCAAGCGGTTAATCGTGCTGCCGGATACATCGTCTGATGCCTTGAGGGATATTTTGCAAGTCGCCATGAAGAAGTACGGCAGTCACCTGGCGATCAATGGAACTAAATCGTTTTGTCTTGAGATCGCTGAAGTGGCCGCACAAAACCAAATGCACGTGACATTTGATGATAAGCGGCTTGAACAATACCGTCAGCAGTTGATGAAACAGTACAAAGTATCCAAAGCGCAATCGGCAGAAAGGATACGATCCACAACCTCAACTCCCAGAAGGAGTCTTTAATGAATAAGAACAGTTTCTTATCTCAAAACAATAGGAATTCTAAGAAAGACACACTCATCATTAGGCTATTGTCTGTTGTGTGTCTTGTTGGCGGATTCCAAGTCGCCACCCAGTATTTTGCGCAACAATTCAATTATCAGCCGCAGTTAGGTGCGCACCTTTTTCATATTTATGAACCCTGGGCTATTCTGGTGTGGGCGAGCAAATGGTATGACCAGTATTCGGGCATCTTTGATCTGGCGGCAGGTTTCGGTATTTTATTTTCAAGCATCGGTTTAATACTCGTTCTGGTTATTAAAATGGTGCTGGCTAATTCATCTCGAACCAATCAGGGGTTACATGGCTCGGCCAGATGGGCAAATAAGCAGGACATTGTAGCCGCAGGACTACTGGCAACCAGCAAGAATAGCAAAAATAACAAGAGCGACTCCGTTTATGTCGGCGGCTGGCGGGATAATTTCGGCAAAACCCACTATCTGAAACACAGTGGCCCGGAACACGTGTTGTGCTACGCTCCAACTCGCTCAGGTAAGGGTGTGAGTCTGGTTATACCGACCCTGCTTTCCTGGACTCAGAGCGCGGTCATTACTGATCTCAAAGGTGAGTTATGGGCACTCACTTCCGGTTGGAGAAAGCAGCATGCTAAAAACAAGGTGCTGCGTTTTGATCCGGCATCAACCAGTAGCGCGCATTGGAATCCGTTAGATGAAATCCAGATTGGCAGCGGCATGGAAGTGGCCGATGTTCAAAACCTGACCACCTTAATAGTTGATCCAGATGGTAAGGGATTGCAAACCCACTGGCAGAAGACCAGCCAGGCATTGCTGGTAGGTGTCATTTTGCATGTTTTGTACAAGTCTGAGCGAGAAGGGTCTCCGGCCACTTTATCGACTGTCGATGCAATGCTCTCTGATCCTGATCGCGATATCAGGGAACTGTGGATGGAAATGGCTATGCAGGATTATCTGGATGGCAAAAGTCACCCAGTGATTGCAGCCAGTGCGCGCGACATGCTGGATCGCCCGGAGGAAGAAGCAGGTTCGGTATTATCGACAGCCAAATCGTATTTGTCTTTGTACCGCGATCCGATTGTGGCCAACAACATCAGCACATCGGATTTTACAATCCGCGACCTCATGCACCACGAGCATCCTGTCAGTTTATATATTGTTTCGCACCCCAATGACAAATCGCGGCAGCGTCCTTTAATCCGCATTCTGATCAATATGATCATCAGAAAGCTGGCCGATAGAATCACATTTAAAGATGGTCAACCAGCCGCGCATTACAAACACAAACTGCTATTGATGCTCGATGAATTCCCAAGCCTAGGCAAGCTTGAAATCTTTCAGGAATCCCTCGCGTTTATCGCAGGCTATGGCATGAAAGCCTATCTGATCTGCCAGGATTTGAATCAGCTCAAAAGTCGCGAGACCGGCTACGGGCATGATGAAGCGATTACTTCCAATTGCCATATCCAGACCGCGTTTGCACCTAACCGGCTTGAAACGGCGGAACACTTATCCAAACTGACCGGGCAAACCACGGTCATCAAAGAACAGATTACCACCAGTGGACGCCGCTCATCGATGATGCATGGACATGTCACCCGCACCCTACAGGAGACGCAGCGCGCGTTATTAACACCGGATGAATGTATGCGACTGCCAGGCCCCATGAAAGATGCTGAGGGCAAAATCACCAAGCCTGGCGACATGATCATCTATGTGGCCGGTTTTCCGGCCATCTATGGTACGCAGCCTTTGTATTTTCAGGATGAAACCTTTGCAGCACGGGCGCAAGTGAATCCCCCAAACGGCAGCGATAAATTAACTAGCCTTTAATTGCCGCCAAATTCTGCTAAAGGAAATAGCATGAAGAGAACAATCAAAATACTTGCCATAGCTGTTCTAATAATCAGTGCAATCGTGTTTGTGCTGAGCATTGGTTTTCGCGTCAGTGGGATTCATCTCAATACCACGCCGAGTTTGCCGGTGGGTTTTTATCAAGTTGTGGATCAGCCTATTGTAAACGGCACTTATGTTGCTTTCTGCCCACCGAAAAATGAGGTTTTTGATATGGCTATCAATAGGCACTACCTCAATCCAGGGGATTGTCCGGGCGGTTATGGTTTGTTGCTGAAACGTGTGTTTGCTCTATCCGGAGATACGGTTTTCATCGACCAGGCTGGGATTTTTGTGAATGGCGAACATTTACCCAAGAGCGCCCAGTTAAAGATTGATGCTGATGGCCAACCATTGCCGCAATACCGGCTTCAAGCTGTGCTGGATGATTATGAATATCTGCTGCTATCCGATTTGAATCCACGATCCTTTGATGCGCGCTATTTCGGACTGATTGCGCGTGATCAGATTAGACAGGTTGTTCGTCCAGTTTTTACCTGGAGTCATTAATTAAAATTTAATGGAGACAATGTTATGAATAGACCGCCGATTGATGCTGAAACCGATAATCCTGACATAACTGAAATCATTCAGGAGAAGCTACTCGATGCAGAAATGCCGGGCTTCCAGGCTGAATTTGATCCCTTCCAGGCTGAGCGGCTGGGCGCATTTAAGGAAGACGCCTTGAGTGAAAAAGATGCGCTGGATAGCACAATTGATCATACAGCGGAGGTTGAAGATGAAAGAGACTAAGAAGGCTTTTCATGAACAAGTCGCCGAGAATCTGATTGAGCAACTTAAAAAAGGGGGCGCGCCCTGGCAAAAGCCGTGGGAACCCGGTGATTTGCTGGCTGTATTACCTGTCAATCCAACAACGGGCAAGCGCTACCGGGGCATTAATAGCCTGAACTTGATGAGCCGTGATTATGCCGATCCGCGCTGGCTAACATACAAGCAAGCGATAAGCCTGGGCGCACAGGTACGCAAGGGTGAAAAAAGTACGCTCGTTCAATACTGGAAATTTACCGATGAACGCATCAAAACCGATGACAACAATAATCCTGTACTCAATACTGAGGGCCAGCCCATTAAAGAACAGGTCAGGCTTGAACGCCCCAGAGTGTTCTATGCCGCCGTATTTAATGCTGAACAAGTGGATAATCTGCCAGAACTCAGTATTAAAGCTCCTGACTGGGATCCGCTGGAGCGAGCTGAACACATATTGCAGGCATCCAATGCCATGATCCGTCATGGCGAAGCCGACAATGCATTTTATCGACTATCAACAGACAGTATCCACTTACCCCATAAGCACCAGTTTCCGACCCCCGATCGCTACTACGCAACCGCACTGCATGAACTGGGTCACTGGACTGGCCATGAATTGCGGCTCAATCGTGACTTATCGCATCCATTCGGTAGCGAAGGTTACGGCCGCGAAGAATTACGCGCCGAGATTGCCAGCATGCTGCTTAGCGGTGAATTGGGTATCGGTCATGATCCGGGGCAGCATGTGGCTTATGTGAGTTCATGGATCAAAGCACTGCAGGAAGATCCGACAGAGATATTCCGTGCCGCCGCTGATGCTGAAAAAATCCAGGATTTTGTACTGGTATTCTCACAACAACAGGAAATTGGGCAGAAAATTGCACAGGGAATTGACGCGCAGGAGGCAAATAAAATGGATCAAATCAAGCAAAGCACCGCCGCTTATTTACAAAACATCTCCCCTGATTTAGCTACCATTGCATCCCGCAATATCAAACTGTTGAATGAGTTGACACAAGGTATGCCTATTAGGGATCAGAATGCCATCACCTTAATTGCCGATGCACTCAGGTTTGTTAGAAACGGCGGCATTGATAATCTGGAGTTTGAAGAGGTGGCTCAAGACAAACTGGGCTTTAGCATTCCGGCTAACTGGAATGGACAAATCCAGGTACAGGGTAATGCAATTCAAACCGATGAAAATGGTGTTAAGTCTGTGGTATCCGCTCATTCGCTGAATCGTGAACCGCAATTTTGGGGTGTGACTATGCAGCGTGATGATCAGACTTTCCAATGGGTGAAAGACTGTGAGTCTAAACAGGAAGCGCAAGATTTAACCAATCTACTCGCACTTATTGATGTCGCTGCAGAACAAAATGAACATGAAAAAACCATAAAGCTTGCCCAAATCCATGAAAACCGCATTCGAAATGATCCAATTAGCACTGAAGTATCGATATCAGGAGCCAAGACCGAGCAAAACGATGACAATGCTCGTCAATATTTGATTGTTCCTTATATGGCAAAAGACTTGGCAAAAGCTGCCGGAGCTTGCTGGGATAACAAGGCCCGTGCCTGGTATGTAGGGCCAGAAGCAGATATTCAAACATTGCAGCGTTGGCTGCCGAGAAATGTTTCCAGTCAGCAGGAACCAGCTATCGATCCTCACGTGGAATTTGCTGAATTGCTGCGCGCTCAAGGTTGCCGGGTTGATGGCAATCATCCGGTGATGGATGGCAGCAAACACAGAATTAAAGTCGAAGGTGATAAATCGGGTGAGAAATCAGGTTTTTATGTGGCGCATTTGGATGGTCATCCTGCCGGATATTTCAAGAACAATCGAACCGGTATCGAGACGCGCTGGAAGGCCAAGGGGTATTCGTTAACGAATGAGCAAAAAGTAGAATTGATCGCCCAGGTCGCTATCAAGCAGCAAAACAGAAAAGCCGAACAACAGGCACAGCAAATTAAAGTTGCTGATGCCCTTCAGAAATTGTTGGCTATAGCGCCCGCTGCCGATTCCGAACATCCTTATCTGAAAGAGAAGCATGCCCGGCCAGGAGATCTGAGAATCGTGCCGCAGAATGCGGATGATTTACCCCATGATTCAATCATCAAAATTGGTCAGAACTGGCAGGAAGTCAGGCTACTGCGCGAAGAATACCCTGATAACATTGTACTAACAGCAGGTGATTTATTGCTGTCCGCACAAGATATTCATGGACAAATCTGGAGCGTGCAAACGATACAACCCAATGGTGCAAAGCTTTTTGCAGCGGGTAGCAGAAAGGAGAGTAACTTTCATATCGTGGGAAATAATGGTCAGGGGTTGGATGCAGCCATCAATACAGCACCTGCCATTGTGATCGCTGAAGGGTATGCCACCGCAGACACGCTATCCCAGGCACTGGATTGTCCTGTCATCGCCGCATTTGATTCGGGCAATTTATCCAAAGTCGCACAGGATTTGCATGAAAAGTATCCGCATAAGCTCATCATTATTACAGGCGACGATGATCATCACCTGGAGTCCACCATTGGCAAAAATCCCGGCAAGGAAAAAGCGCTGGAAGCAGCGGCATTGGTATATGGGTCTGCGGTATTTCCGGTTTTTGCACCTAATGAGCAGATGTCAAAGAAATTAAATGATTTTAATGATCTGGCCAATAAAAGCGTGCTGGGCATTGAGGCTGTCAAACGACAAGTTGGATCGGTTGTTGAAAAAGTATCGCAGCAGGCTAAACAGGACAGTTTATTGAGGTTACAAATACCTATTGAAGCTAAGCGGCAGGAAATCAAGCAAAAACGGGTATTGGTCAGGTAATCTTATAAAGGAGACCGCAAGATGCGCGATAATATGCTGAAGATTCCAGGAGCCCCATCCAATTCTGATGAAGGTGATCTTTATGAAAAAATTGAAACTCGTCCCGGTATTACAGACAAGCAAAAGGAAGCAGGAAGAGGTGCCTATACAGAACTGCTCGAGGCTCATGCTCGATGGGCAGGTGGCACCTTATTGGGTTGTGATTTCCCGAAAGACTTCCGAGAAAAAGGAGGAATCACCTTCCTGAATCAGCCCATCAAGTCAGGCCATGAACTGGCAATAATGGCGCAAATATTACGAGATCCTCGCTATGAGACGCTGAGAATCTTCTATACCCGTATGAATCGCATCGTTCATCATACGGCTGTGAGTTCCAGATTGCCGGGCGCAGTTTATCTGGAGAAGATTGGACATGCCAATCATGATCTGGGTGTTTTGGTAGAAAAAACTAGACGACATGTTAAAGCAGATGGTTACTGGTTATTACACAACCACCCATCGGGTAATGCTGCGCCGTCGAGTCAGGACATCAGGCTCACAGAAATAATCGCAACGACTGTTCCGAGTTTCAAAGGTCATGTAGTTATCAATACCAGTCAATATAGCGTCATTGATAAAAATGGCCATATCGATTTTGTGGATTGGATGGGTGATCAGGCAGGCGGTTATCAGAATAATCACTATAAAAGTCATGAACTGCTTTTGGAGAAAATAGCTTCACCGGAGGATCTTGCAAAGATAGGCCATGCTTTAAAAAAGCGGGATCAGTTTTTTAATCTGATCGGTATCAGCGCAACAGGCTTTGTATTGTCATTAAGTGAGTTACCCTTATCGGTACTGAATCGTCCTCAAAATCTGCTTCTGGCGCGGCTGCAAAATTTTGCACGCAATTCCGGCGTCAATACCGTTTTTGCCATCACGACTGCCAATGATTACAGGCACCCGGTATTATCTAAAGCCTGCGAAGTTGGCATACTAAAAGATGTGCTAACAGTAGAGGGTTCCGATTATCGTTCATTGCGAGAAGAAGGGTTGTTTGCGTCAATGTCCGGTGAAATAAGCGCCATTTTTAGAAAGCCCAGAACCTTTGTGAAGGAAGATGGCGGATTGGGTAAACGCAGAAGTCATACACGCTGACAGTTATTCGGTATTTAATCTACATATAGTATACTATAGTGATCTTTATATCATTACATGAGTGCTATAGTATTCATTATGTCTGTCAGATCATTTCGTGTTGAGCAAGTCCTGAAGAAACTTGGTGGTGATATTCGTGACGCAAGAAAGCGCCGGGGAATTACTGTGCAATTGATGGCGGAGCGCATGGGCGTTACACGGGTAACAGTTGCAAAAATTGAACGCGGCGAACCCAATACCAGTATGGGCAATTACGTGATGGCGTTATATATCCTCGGTAAAGCCGATGAACTCGAAATGCTCATGGATCGAACCCATGATTCCCTGGGTCTGGATCTGATGGATGAAAAACTACCCAAACGAGTCAGAGTTTCTAAATGAGTGACACGCACCTGCTTATCTCATTAGATTGGCAAGGACAATTGCATCGCATTGGCCACCTGGAAATTCATAAAAGCCGTGGCAGGGAAAATTACCGCTTTATCTATGAACGCTCCTGGATCAAACACCCCAATCGCTTTGCCATTGATCCAGAACTCCCTTTGCTGGTTGATATGCCGTATTTGAACAACCACTTATGGGGTGCCTTCCAGGATATTTCGCCGGATCGTTGGGGCAGGTTGGTTCAGACACGCGCAACCGGTATCTTTTTAAGTGACAGTGACTATATGTTGGGCGTCAGTGATTACATGCGCATGGGTGGACTTCGTTTAAGCCACAATCATGCGCCTGACGTGTTTCTTGCAGAACATACGAATATCCCAAAGCTGATTCATATGCGTCAACTTGAAACCGCAGCCAGGCATTTTGAGAGCGGTATCGAAACGGCCGCTGATCTTGCCATCCTTGCGCAGCCTGGCTCATCGCTTGGCGGAGCGCGGCCTAAAGCGGCGATTGAAGATGCCGGTGAACTCTGGATAGCCAAGTTTGCTTCACAGAACGATACCGAACGAATCAGTTTATGGGAAGCCGTTATGCTGGATCTTGCACAACAAGCCGGAATTGAGGTAACAGCATTCAAGGTTTTAAATGCAAAGAGTGATTCGCCGGTTTTGCTAGTCAAGCGATTCGATCGTGAGAAAACACTGCGTACCCCTTTTATGTCGGCCATGACACTATTAGGACGCAATGAAGATACCAAGGAAGGTGCGAGTTATCTGGAAATAGCGGATGCAATTAATCGTGAATCTGCACAGCCTGCACAAGACCGCCTGGAATTATGGCGGCGCATGACATTTAACGCCATGACCGGAAATATTGATGATCATCTACGCAATCATGGTTTTCTGCGTGCTTCCCAGGGATGGCGGCTGGCACCTGCCTATGATTTAAACCCAACCCCTCAGCCTTTTACCCAACGAGTGCACCAACTGGCGTTTAACCAAAGCGTTAAACCATCATTAGATACCTGCCTGGAGCTGGCAGAATACTTTGCATTAAATCAATCAGTAGCCGACTTGGCATTACAAAAGATTGGAAAAAGTCTGGGTGATTGGCAGCTGACCGCAAAGCGTCATCAATTGCGCAGCGACGAAATCAAACGTATGTCGCCATCCTTTGAGCATGAAGCTAGTCAACGGCTAATTTCAATGGCCACAAAAACAATTTCACGTTCACGCAGCAACTAATGGCCTGGTTATTATGTGCGGCGGTATTGAATATTAGGGCGAAAAGATATATTTCCCGCAATCGGATGCACACTTGCCAGTGCGGCTACGAGATGGCAATGTTACCTGGATAACGTGGGGTAGACGCAAGGATGAAGTCATCGGCAAATTTCCGAATGGCGGTTGGGCACGACTGAATTCCATCAAAAGCGGAAAATGGAAACCCTGGCACCCCCGACCGATTTTAATCTCTTCCGGGTTTAATTCCTCGCCCCTTGGGGCGAAGGCTGGTTGAAAACCAGCAGTCTGAAGAGCGCTTTTAATACCTCGCTGCTTGCGGCGGGGTGCTTTATTCGCTGCTGACCAGTTCATGGAAACCACTTCATGCTGAGAGTGGTAAATTTTGAGCGTTGATTAGCACGTAAGAACAAATGATGCTTAGTTCGACACTGAATTACATCAGTTCAATGAAGTTTGAGCAAACTGGCTTCTGGCACAGTTGAAAAAGACCGCACAATAAGCGCGTTAAGATGTACGAATTACCAGGGCAAGGCCGGTATTCGTTTGCAATGCAACATCAGCATTGATTGCAGCTGTTGCACGCCGCTTGACATCGCACGCGTTGTTCTTCACATCTCAGCAAAAACGTGAGAAAATAAATCTATTCCACTTTAAAAAATAAAAATTCAATTAATATCAATTTTTTAAAAAAATGTTGGACGAAATTAATGAAATTCAATCTGATTTAGCCCAGTTAATCAGGCTTGCACTCGCGGAGCAGACCGAGGACGTGCGGCTGTTCGTCGCCCGGCTCGTGCGCAAGTATCGCAATACCGATCCTGAGCTGGCTGAACAGATGGATCTGTATCTACGTGCGAAGGCGCCTCGCTCAAGCACTCCTTTGCGTAAGGCCGCCGCACAACCAGTGTTACCGACGCAGACTTTGCCGGTCGACGACGAATCGAGATTGTCACTGCTGAAGGTTTTCAAGGACGAACCCAGTCGCGAGCAGCCCCTTCTCTCGCTTGACCTCGAAGAAACCTTGAGCCAACTGATCCAAGAGCGCCGTCAAACGGAGCGTCTGGCATCAATGGGCCTAAGCCCAACACGATCCGCCATTTTTGTGGGGCCGCCAGGTGTCGGCAAAACGCTCACGGCGCGTTGGTTAGCCTCGCAATTGGGTGTGCCGCTATATGTGCTGGATCTAACTGCCGTCATGAGCAGCCTGCTCGGACGCAGTGGAAGCAACCTGCGTGCCGCACTTGATTTCTCGAAACGTGACCCTTGCGTATTGCTGCTGGATGAGATCGACGCCATCGCCAAGCGCCGCAGCGACGATGCCGATATCGGCGAGTTGAAGCGGTTGGTTACCGTCATCCTGCAGGAGGTCGATGAGTGGCCTGCCACGGGCTTGCTGCTGGCTGCTACCAATCATGCAGAGCTGATCGATCCTGCGTTGTGGAGACGCTTCGATCTTGTGATCAATTTCAAGGCGCCCGCAATGCCGGCCGTCAAACAGGCGATTAAGCGCTTTCTGGGCCAGGACTATGCGCTGTTCGGGCGCTGGATCGATATTCTGGCCTTCGTTTTCAATGGTGAGTCATTCAGCGACATTGAACGGGATCTTCAGCGTTTCCGACGTGCCGTCGCGTTGAGTACTGCCTCGGACGCCGACCTGATCGAAGAATTCGTCAAATCACGCGCACTCGTCCTGGAGCGTCAGGGGCGTATTGATCTGGCGGTGTTGCTAGCCAAGCAGACTCGTCTTTCGCAGCACACGATCTCCGACATCACCGGAGTGAGCCGCGACACCATCCGAAAGTACACGAGCGAGCAACCGCCCATCGCCAAGAAACCCTCAAAAAGAAAGCCTGACGCATGAGTCAAACCAATTTTCTGATCGGGCGCGGCGAACTGCTGACCCACGACATCAAGGGACCAAAACGCATGCCGGGCAAGGCAGTGGTCTATACCCTTGCGCAAGCCTTGCAGCGGTTAACACCTCAGTTCTCGGCGACTGCGACCGCGCTCGATGCCTTACCTGCACATGCCTGCCCCGGTGACTTCGGCGTTGCCCGGCTGATGATAAATCCCAGCTACATCGCTCGGTCGTTTTTTCCGGTTGCGATGTTGCGCACGGTCGGCTTGGAGTCGGTCGGTAGTCGTACCGTGAAGGTGACGCCCGACGGCTGGACCAAGAAGGGAGCGCCGCAGGAATGCACGACGACCGAATTGTTCGTCGCCGGCAAACGCCAAGTGTTTCGCCATCTCACTGACTGGACCCAACAGATCGAGCTCGAATCTGATGAGGCGCTGGACCTGACACACATTGAGCAATTCTCCGTATTCACACCCCATGACCGCATTGCCGACTATGGCAGCACCAGGGATCGCTTCTTCGAGGTGGGCATCCATTTGCTGCCTGATGAAAGCCGCATGTTCGTCCAGCAAGCCTTCGTGAAATATGCTAAGGAGGTGAGCGTTAAGGTTCACAGCAACCTCAGCTTTACAGCGGGCAACCTGTGGTTCGTGCCGGTCGAAGGTAAGCATGACGACATCGAACGGCTTGCCGAATTCGTGTTCGTGCGCATCATCCGCCCGGTGCCCAAGCTGCGTGGCATGCGGCCCGTACATCGCACAGGCGAGGTGTCGGTCAGCTGCAACCTGCCGGCCGAGCAGCCGCTATCGTCCGAGCCCAAGGTCGCCATTCTTGATGGTGGCTTGCCCAAACAGCATGCGATTGGCCCGTGGCTCCGCTCGTACCGCGTCCTGGACGAAGACGCGCAGGACGATCCGGCAGGTTTGGAACATGGCCTTGCCGTCAGCTCCGCATTCCTGTTCGGTCCCATTCAGCCGAACGGCACTGCCGCCCGTCCCTTTGCTTATGTCGATCATTTGCGTGTGCTCGACAAGGACGCCGGCACGGAAGATCCACTGGAGTTGTACCGGACCTTGGGCTTCATCGAACAGGTTCTGCTCTCACGGCAGTACCAGTTCATTAATCTTAGTCTCGGCCCGAATTTGCCGATCGAGGATACCGATGTACACGCTTGGACGTCGGTCATTGACGATCTGCTGAGCGACGGCGACACCTTGATGACCGTGTCCATCGGCAACAATGGCCAGATGGACCGCGCCTCCGGTAATGCACGCGTGCAGGTGCCTTCGGACTGTGTCAACGCACTGGCGGTCGGTGCTGCCAACGATACCGAGGCGGACTGGGCGCGCGCGCCGTACAGCGCGGTAGGTCCCGGTCGCAGCCCAGGAGTCGTCAAACCGGACCTGATGGCCTTTGGTGGTAATGCTGATAACTACTTCCACGTACTTTCTCCAGGCAAGAAAGCGGCACTTTCGCCCCAGTTGGGTACCAGCTTTGCTTCCCCGTACCTGCTACGCAGTGCGGTCGGTATTCGATCCATCCTAGGCGCGGAATTGTCGCCGCTGGCGATTAAGGCGCTGTTGGTCCACGCGGCAGACACCGCGACGCACGACAAGCTTGAAGTGGGCTGGGGCAAGGTGCCTGAGGACTTAATGAGCATCATCACCTGTCCAGAGGGCGTAGCACGCGTGGTCTACCAGGGAGAACTGAAGCCGGGTAAATACCTGCGCGCCTCGTTGCCGTTGCCCGTCCGTGGCCTAAATGGCAGCATCCGCCTCAAGGCAACCTTCTGCTATGCCTCACCGACCGATCCGCAGGACGCAGCCGCGTACACGCGTGCGGGCCTGGAGGTCGTATTCCGTCCCAGCGACGAGAAAATCAAGGACGGTAAGGCCAACGCCGATACCAAAAGCTTCTTCGATATGAAGAAGTATGCGACGGAAGAAGAACGGCGCTCCGACATGGGCAAGTGGGAAACAGTCTTGCACAGCGCGAAGAATATGCGCGGCAGCACCCTCAAAAATCCGGTCTTTGATATCCACTACAACGCACGTGAAGCAGGCGGTCGAGCCACCGGCGCCGAGAAGATCCGGTATGCGCTGATCATCACCGTCGAAGCCCCTAAGCATGCCGACCTCTATAACGAAATCTTGCGTGCCTACGCGAAAACGCTGGTGCCAATCCAGCCGCAAGTGTCGCTGCCGATCCGTGTCCGGTAGAGCGGTGGGCACGATGTTGACCCTTTCATTATCGATTGAGCTACCTGTAACGGAGACAACGAATGCCGGAACCCCTTAAACAGAGAAAGAGGGACGGTACCTCGTATGAGCGTCCTCCCGAGATTGAAGCGTGGCTTAAAAAGCTGGAAACGATTGAGGTCGCAGAGCGACTCAGACAATTTGCGACGCAGTCCAGGAAGAGCATCGGGCATGTGCCGTCGGAGGCACTGATCCACTTTCTGCGAAGAGCTTGGACAGACGGAAAGCAGGGGGATTTTGAAAAGATATTCCGCATTCTTATGAAACGGATCGAGCAGTCGCTGTGCTTAGTTGTCTCTGATTCATGCATGGCTGGTGCCCGAGGCATTCGGGAAGAGATCATGGATCAATTCGCGGAACAAATCGCCAAAGACTGTAAAGGATGCACTGGTCTGCTGGATTTCTATGAAATCCGCTTCGGCAAAGCATTCGCGGCTTTCCGTACGTCCGCTTTGCGCCGGATTGGTCCGTCGGCAGTAGACACGGTGCCTTTGGGCACGGATGAAGAGGATGGCTTGGAGATTTCGGCCGAGGTGGAGGCCGCTGCTGCTGACTTTCTAGGTGGTGATCCTGAAAAACTTGACGATCCGGCTTTCCGGTTGGAGCTAACTGTCGCGATTGACCGTTTGCCAGATGATCAAAAGCAGGTCATCGGGCTACGACTACAAGGTTTTCAGATTGATTCCAAGGATAAAGACATTATGACCATTGCACGCATTCTGCAGTGCGACGAAAGGACGGTTCGCAACCGCCACGATCGCGCCTGCAAGGCGCTCAAGGCCATTCTTCAAGAGGAAAATGCACAATGACTGTCGAACAATACTCAAAACCCAGTGAGGAAGAGGTTCTTCTGGCTTTTGCCGTTGAACCGACGCACAACCACAAGACGTTGGAGAAATACCTGAGGGAGTACCCGGAGCATGCGAAAGCACTCGTCGCCTGCTCGATTGAATTGATGGTGGATGCAACTCGTAGTGACGAGATCACAGTTGTCTCAGGAGGCGCCGTAGATCGGGCTTGGCAGCGGTTCCAAACTGTCGTCGGGCAATCCGACGACGTGGTGGTCACAAACCCGTTTGCCACGCTAAATCCAACCGCTTTCAGATCGCTCGCAAAAAAACTCAATATCACCCCCCTGCTGCTAGCACGCCTACGTGATCGGGCGATCGTCGCAGCAACTATACCGGGATGCTTTGTTGAGGGACTCGCAGCCGAATTGGGCGCGACCGCAGAATCTGTTATGAGCTATCTGCAAAGTCCGCCAGCAATAGTGTCCGGCCATAGCTTTCGATCAGCCGTGAAGCCGGCGGTCACTGAACAGATTTCTTTTACAGAAGCGATTGAGATGTCTCAACTCACGCCAGCTCAACTGGAAGCCCTCAAGGCACTACAGGGCTAGGTCATGGATGCGACCGAGGCCGCTCGTCGAGAAGCAGAGCGCATTCATCAAGCGGCGGTCGCAGCAGGTGATGATCCGTGGAGATTGCTCGATTTTGTCCGACGGGAAGCGGTTCGAAGAGAGTTAGATGTGTATGCCTTACCGTCAGGTGACTCCCAACTGAAAGGGGGGCGCGCGGCCTTCGACAGTCAGGCGGGAATCATTCTGTACGAAGACACGGGATCCGAATTCGACCGTGCTTTTCTCATTGCCCATGAACTCGGGCATGTTGTGGTGGAGGGCGGCACGCAAGACGTTGTGACAGAGCAAGTCGAACCAGAACGCTCTGTCGAGGATGCACCGGTCGGCATTGAAAAGGTGCTCGACTATGGCGCGCGGGAGCGGCGGGAAATCCGGATGGATCTCTTTGCCCGTGAACTCCTACTACCACGTTCGGTGGTCCGACATCTACATGTGTGCGATGGATGTTCTTCGGCAGACATTGCCACACGCCTCGGTGTGCCGCTGCAGGTGGTTCAGCAACAACTTCTGGATGCGCTGTTGCTGCCAGAGGATTCTTCGACCGAGTCATTCGCCGTTCCTGCCGAAGCGTTGGTCCCCGACTCAACTCAGATTGCGGCAGCAGAACATCGCAATGGTGCGTTTCAGTTGCAAGCCGGACCTGGCACTGGTAAAACGCGAACGCTTGTGCGTCGTATCGAGAGCTTGCTTGCCGAAGGTGTGGACCCCGTATCTATTCTCGTCCTCACATTCTCCAACAAAGCAGCCAATGAACTGAGCGAGCGACTGGCCGCGAGCAACCCCACTGCTGCCGCAGCGATGTGGATCGGCACGTTCCATGCGTTCGGTTTGGATATTGTTCGCCGCTTTCATGATAAGTTGGGACTGCCCTCTGATCCACGTCTGGTCGATCGGTCGGAAGCAATCGGGTTGCTCGAAGATGAGATGCCACGGCTTCCGCTTCGTCACTATCGCAACCTGTGGGATCCGGCACTCGATCTCAGTGACATGCTCCAGGCGATATCGCGCGCCAAGGACGAGGTCATCGATGCGGCGGGATATCGAACTTTGGCACAGGTAATGGCAGATAACGCGGGTCATGATGAAGACGCAACCATGCGTGCGGAGAAATGTCTGGAGGTCGCGTTTGTCAATGGCGGAGTAAAAGGGTACCAAATAGCGCGCGAAGAGTGTACCAGTTAGGTTAATAAAAAGAGGGATTTAACCTCTGGTTTTGCGCCTCTGATTTTTTATTTCTTGGGTTTCAGTAAAGGCGCAGTGTTTCCCCTAAAATCTTTTATATTGGTCTGGCATCCTCCTTTTCTATAGGCTTGGTTTGTACTGTCTGCTTTTGCCGTTTCTTGCTTGCGGCCAGGCGATACGATTCTCCATTCATTTCCAGAATATGAACATGATGGGTTAAGCGATCCAACAGCGCACCGGTCAATCGTTCTGATCCCAACACACTGGTCCACTCATCAAATGGTAAATTCGATGTGACTAAAGTGGATCCATGTTCATATCGACGGCTGAATACTTCGAATAAGAGCTCTGAACCAATTGCAGTAAATGGCACATAACCCAGTTCGTCGATGATCAGCAATTTGACGTTGGTCAATTGCTTTTGCAAGGTACGTAATCGCTTTTCATCGCGCGCCTCCATTAACTCATGCACCAGCGCTGCAGCTGTCGTGAATAAAACGCTCATGCCTTTTTGGCAGGCAGCCAGCCCTAAAGCCAATGCGATATGAGTCTTGCCAACGCCTGATGGGCCCAACGCAATGATGTTCTCGCGCTTATCGATCCATTCACAGCGCATCAACTCCAGTATCAATGATTTATTCAGTCCAGGTATTGCAGCAAAGTCGAACGTATCCAGGCTTTTAATTACTGGGAATTTCGCCTGACGTATGCGCCGCTCGGTATTCCGCCGTTCACGATCAATGCATTCCAGTTCGCATAGTCGCAATAAATAGCGTGCATAATCAACATCCTCACGTGCGCATTCGAGTCCCACCTTTTCATATTCACGTGCAAAGGTTGGTAACTTTAGGGTCTTGAAGTGATTGATCAGCAAGACTTGCGGCGCGACCGTGGTGGGAATAGAGGTATCAGTCATAACGCACCTCCGTAGATTGGCTTGACTTGAATCCTTGCAGCAAGCTTAAATACGATCGTGGTTCAGTGGATTTCACGCTGGCACGGGGTAAATAGGGATAGAGCATCAAATCGAGCTTGGCAGGTCGTTGCTCTATCGCGCACAGAATCAAATGCTTGATGGCATCAAAACCAATTGTACCGAACCCCATCGCTTGTTTGATTGCCTGCTCAACTTGCGCTAGGCTAAAATTCTCCAGCAACCGCAAAATCTGGATATATTCCTTGCGGCCACGGCGTTCCATGCGGACTTCCAACACGCGACGCAGCCGATCGAATACTTCAGGTAGTACCCAATCTTGCAAGGGTGCCGCTTGATCGAGCGCACGCGGTTTCTGCTCTAACAATGCCAGGTAGTGCAAGGGGTTGTATATGAATTCTTCCCGACCGTAGCTGCGCGCATGACGTGCAATCGTATCTGTGCCCAGGCAAATCTCTACGCGATCCACATAGCCCTTCACCAGTACCTCCCAGTGACCGTATTGAGTAGGCACCGAGTAATCGTTGCTTCGATAACGCACGAGCGATAATGAAGATACACGCGTGGAAATCTTATGGCAGGCATCAAAAGCAACTGCAGGTAAAGCCATCAATGCAGCCGTATCGCGTTTCATGCGCTCAGCGATGGTTTCAGTTTGACCCCGCAACTTGGCCTGTTGGCGCTTGATGCACCCATCCAACAATTTTGCATTCAGGGCATTAAAATCAGCAGCAATGGGTAGCGGCACCATGAAGTGGCGGCGACTGTAACCAACCATGCCCTCAACTTTCCCCTTGTCGTTGCCTTTGGCCGGTCGCCCAAACTTGTCTTCAAACAGATAGTGGCTCTGCAGCTCGCTGAATGCCTTGGTACGCTGGCGTTTGCCATCGCCCAGTATCTTGGCCACCGCAATCTTGGTGTTGTCGTACAGGATCGATTGCGGTATCCCACCCAAAAATGCAAAGGCAGCAACATGCCCATCCAGAAAGGATTCGGTATCTTCAGTTGGATAGGCTTTGACAAAGCAACCATCCGAATGCGGCATATCAAGGCAGAAATAATGGAATCGAACCAGTTTGCCACCAATATAGCCATCGGCTTCACCAAAGTCTACCTGGGCATGGCCAGGCAAGTGCACTAACGGCATGAACATTTCCTTCTGCCGAATTGCAGCCTTGTTAACATAGTTACGTACGATGGTATAACCACCAGTAAAGCCGTGTTCTTCACGCAACCGCTCCAATATCCGTATCGCAGTATGGCGCTGCTTAACATGCACTTGTTTGTCAGCTTCCAAAATAGCATCAATGATGCCAGTGAAAGGAGCAAGCTTGGGAGATACGGGTTCGCGCTTGCGCCGATAACCCGGCGGTGCAGCGTATTGACACATCTTCTTCACAGTCTTGCGGTGAATTCCAAAATAACGCGCAACTTCGCGCTCGCTTCTGCCTTCTACCATCACCGCACGTCGAATCTTTACATATAGTTCCACTGTATACATCCTCATCGCCTTTCACTTGATGCTAATCGCATCAGCTTACAGGCTTCAGACTGGTACACTTTTATTCCGAGATTCCCGCGAAATTCAGTGCGCCTCAGTGGTACATTTTTACTCCGCTATTTACAACTGGGATTTCTGAGCTTGTTCAAATACCGAATATTACTGACGAAAAGGGTAGGTCGAAAATTTCGGGTGACCAGGAATTGGAAGAAGCGCCTCGCCTTTATTTTATTGGACAAATCAATCCGCTTAGCGGCCAGTTACGGGAAATTCGTGTCGAAGCTGGAAAAATCGCCAGAAAAATCAGAGAACAACTCAGGATGAAATAAGGTGATTATTATTTGAAGACTCTCTTACTTCAATAGCTGAGAAATTATGGATCTACCAGTGTGAAAATCGATATCGATATGCCGGATTAGCTTAACAATAATGCCTAGGAAAATATCAGTAGAGAGAAAAATACTGCAAACAGCCCGCCGCTTATTTTGCCAGGTAGGTATTCATGCAACAGGGATTGCTAGGATTATCGAAGAATCTGGTGTATCCCGGCGCAGCCTCTATACCCACTATGGTTCGAAGGAAAACTTACTCAAGGCCGTATTTGAGGCAGAAGCAGATATATGGTTTCGTTGGTTCGATTCCGATCTTCCGGCAATGGAATGTTCCCCGGTCGATCGTGTCCTGGCATTGTTCGACTTGATGCGAGCCTGGTTCGAGAGTGAAGATTTTTATGGCTGCGTCTTTATCAATGCCGTGGCTGAACATGAGAAGAGTAATGGCTGGATACAGGAAGTTGCCAATAGTTACAGGGAGAAAATCAGTGCCAGGTTTCTGGCATTGGTGGCGGAAAGTGGTGTAAAGGATCCGGAGACGGTAACTGAGAAATTGAATCTGCTGATTGACGGGGCTATCGTGACCGCAATGATTACCGGCAATGGTGAAATTGCACATTTAGGACGAATGGCTGCCGAGGATATTTTACTGCGTAATACAACATGAATTTGTACTTACATAACAAAGAAGAAGTGAAGACGGACAGGATCGATAAGGTATATCGATTCTATGATTATCTGGAATAATTCCAAGGAGGAAAAATGACCGCAATCTGGCAGAATTTACCGATTCATACCCGACGCCTTTTAATTTTTATAGCAATATTGATGAGCATCGGCGTGATCGGTATGCAGTTTCATGTAAGTTCCCAGGGAGATATGTCAGAAACTTATCCCAAAGGCTTTCGTGGTGGTACCTGTACGATCGAGTCCGATACATTGATGATCGGCTATTCCGCTTATTTTATTCCCCATAATTACGAGGTGCCGGAAGATGCATTAAGTGCAATGTCCACTCCCATTCTGTGTGGTCAGGTGCCCAATCCGGGCCTGCTCAGTATTACCATCGATTTGTTATATCCCCTATCTGTACGAGAACAACCAGTAACACTCACTCTATTCAGGGTAGTCGATGGAAAATCAGGGCAGCCACTCTTGGCGGTTCCTGCTGAGATTTATCAGTCAGGCATTATTTCCCAGGAAATTCGCATTGATGAAACGGGAGAATATGTACTTCGCCTCGCGGGCGTAGATGAGAATTCGTCTGATTTTGAACTGGAGATACCAATTATTGTAGGTACTGGATGGTACGAGCCTTTCATCCAGTTCTGGCCTTTGCTCTTACTGGGTGTAACTGCAGTCTTCTTCTATAACTTAAGACGAATAGTCGATTAATTTTACTGTACTACTTGAATATTGATGATTGTACGTAGATGAGAATTAAACTTAGTTTTTATCTTCATAAGTTAACGTTTATTGGAGAATTCAATGGCAGGGTATGTTGGTGATGTGGCGATCGCTTACGATCGTGATTTGGGGCATGTGTTGTTTGAGCAATATGCATCCGATATTGCAAGACGCGTAGCAGAAAGGTCTGTTCGCGACGTGCTTGAAGTTGCATCAGGTACGGGAATCGTCACTAGGAAATTGCGCAACGTACTTCCCAAGGATGCACAACTTACAGCAATTGACATCAGCGATTCCATGATGGATGTTGCCCGTGCAAAATTTCTTCCCCATGAGCAAGTCACATTTCAGATTGCAAATGCCACGATATTGCCTTTTGATAATCAAGTATTCGATGCAGTCATCTGTCAGTTCGGGATAATGTTCTTTGATAAGGATATGGCATTTAGGGAGGTGTCCAGGGTATTGAGGCGAGGAGGACGGTATCTATTCAGTGTTTGGGATTCTCGTCATTACAATCCATATGCTAGTTTGACTTTCGAAGTCATGAAGCAGTTTTTTCCATCGGATCCTCCACGGTTTCTTGAGGGTACAGTTTCATCCTTCGAAATTGACCCGATCAAGGAAATGCTGATTCGAGCTGGGTTCGAGCGAATAAACATTTCTGTTCAGCGACGAGTTTACGATATTCCAGATGTCAGATCTTTTGCGCGTGGGTTGATATTCAGCCCGATCATCAATGAGATCAGAGAACGTGGCGAAGTTGATCCTGAGAATATCGTCGAAGTCTTAGCGAAGACATTTGTCAGAGAGTATGGATCGAATCCCACCTGTTTTCCAATGCAGGCCATACTGTTTGAAGTGGAAAAATCAGAGGAAAACAAACCTCAGTTATAAATCAAGCAATAAGATTATCCTTTTCAAGATAATGGTAAGTGAACTGTATGTTTTTAATCCAAGGAGGAAGATCAGTATGAAAAACAAGCTTTTTACTCAGGTGCTTTGCTCTATATTGCTGGTATGTACATTAGCATATGGTGTTTCTTACGCCATGCCGGGTATGCACGGAGCCGTAAGCGGTGGAGTTACTGAGTCGCCAGCTGCATCGAAAGACATGGGAGCACCCATCAACTCACCTGGTTCGGAGATAGAAATCACCTACAGTGCGGACGGCAAAACAGCCATTTTTGTGTCAACCCGCAAGGGTAGTATCGAATCATCCGGCACCTCTTACAATTTCGATATATGGATGTCTCACAATGTAAATGGTATCTGGCAGTCGCCTATTCATTTAGGGCCCGATATTGATCCTACCGTTGGGCCGAATATTAATACATCAGCTTGGGACTTGGAGCCGAGTTTTTCCGATGATGGCAATGTCATTTATTTCACAAGATATGAACCGGGTAACCTGCTGTCGGGTGATCTTTATGTCGTACAGAAAGTGGATGGTGTATGGCAGTCGGCCAAAAATTGGAATGATGTTCCGGAACTTCCCAGTATCAATACCCCGACCGGTGAAGAGCATTGTCCGATCATCGTTTCTGACAGCCTGATTTATTTCAACTACAGCCAGCCGGGTGTCACTCAGGAGAGTGATATCTGGAAAGTCGAGAAAAAAGATGGAGTGTGGCAGAAACCCGTGAGTCTGGGAGCAAAAATCAATTCTCCTCAACGCGACCACATGCACTGGACCGGGGTGTCAAAAGATGGCAAAAGTATGGTCATCACCAGCACACGGATTGATCCGGATTCGCGAGGTGGGCACGATATGTGGATCTCACATCAGGATTCAAATGGAGAATGGCAGAAGCCGATCAATCTTGGTGACGTCATTAATACCTCGGATGAAGAAATGTGCTGGACTTTCACGCCTGATGGCAAGAAATTTACTGGTAGCTGGGGGCCACAGAATACTTTCGATACCGATATACGATGGATAAACAAGGATGATATTCCATTACTGAAAAATTTCGAACCCATCGGCCCTCCTCCCAATTTGCTTGTCAATAGCAAAGGATGAATCAGAATTTATAAGAATACTCCCCTAAAGCGGTTACTGACTTTAGGGGAGTTATTGTCAAATGTGGTGTTCAGAGAATTCATCAAACCGCATTCTGAAATCTCCTCCTTAGTCCAAAAATTAAAGTAATTTTGGGAGGCTAAATTAAAATCTAGGCTCAAAAAATTATAAATTCATACACAATAACGATATTAATTTACGCTGGATGTTTTAAGGAGTAAAAATGCGAAAAGAACAATTAGAAGAAAATCAAATTTTGATTTACGCAGTAGTGTTAATTTTAGGGATCAGTTTTGGTTTCTGGAGTCCGAATATTAGTTTTTTTAATATAAATCTTGAGTATCTGATATCGCCGGTGCTAGGAATATTGCTTTATAGTATGTTTGCCCAAATTCCTTATCATCAGTTATATGAAACTTTTGCTAATAAGCAATTTTTCTCAATTGCATTATTGACAGTTAATTTCTTAATAGTACCTTCTGTTGTTTGGTTGCTTTCGCTATTTTTACCTGAACACCCTCCCTTATTATTAGGGCTCTATCTGGTTTTGCTAACTCCGTGCATTGACTATGTGGTGGTATTTACTCATTTAGGTCATGGTGATGCAAAATTAATATTGACCTCAACTCCTCTGCTATTACTCGTGCAAATGCTTTTTTTGCCACTGTACTTATGGTTATTTATGGGAGAACAAGCAACTGAGGTAATGAAAGCTGAGCCATTCATTGATGCATTTCTATTCCTTATAGCTCTACCGCTACTTATGGCTTTCTTAACGGAATTCTGGGCTAAGCGGCATCAAAGCGGCACAGTATGGCTTCAAATGACATCATGGTTTCCAGTGCCATTTATGGCCTTAGCATTATTTTTAGTTGTGGCCTCCCAAATTGGCAGAATCGATGAATTTTTGTCAGTTGTAATTCTAGTAGTACCTATTTTCATCATCTTTATGGCGTTAATGCCCTTTATTGCCAAACTAGTGGCAAACAGCTTTCGTTTGGACGCACAGGCTAGTAGAGCACTTATATTCAGCGCAGGTACTCGTAATTCATTAGTTGTTCTTCCCCTCGCTTTAGCACTGCCTAATGAATGGATGTTAACTTCTGTAGTAATAGTTACTCAAACTTTAGTTGAGCTGGTTGGCGAGTTGGTCTACATTCGTTATGTACCTTCGATCATACCAGATGAATACAAAATTCTCTGAGTATTGCTTAAAGAGCACATGCATTAAAACTACTCTGCAAAGGGACGAGTTAAACTGAATTTAGTGTCTCGGGATTGAAAAATAGCGGCGTATCTGATTGATTAGTTGTGCTGGCAAGCAAAATATAATCAATCGATGAGGAATACACCGCTATGAGTAAGAGTAACGTTATTGATTTATCAGATCCAGACACGTTTACAGATTCATTGACCGAATTATTAAGAACTGGGGCTCGTCAACTGATCGAGCAAGCCGTTGAAGCGGAATTGGCAGAGTTTGTGAAACAGTGCGTTGATCAAGTTCTGGACAATGAGCGAGCGACCATTGTTGGTAATGGCTACCAACCGGAACGCGAGATTCAGATCGGTATTGGACCGATCACTGTCAAAATCCCGGTACGTGCTAAAAACGAAGAGGCGGTGCTTTTAGTTCGGCGCTGACGTCGCGTCCTACGTACGTAAAACGCGTTTTATAGAATATTTCTTTATCAATTTATGCACGCCATCGGGCGTTGCATACATCGCATTTAATCTAGAGCACGGAAATCTGCCAAGTTAATATTATGTTTTTTTAGTTTGGTGTAAACTGCGCGTGATGTAATTCCCATGTTTTCAGAGACTCTCTTTATATTTCCGTGATGTTGTTTCAGAGCTGTTTCTAGAAATGATTTTTCAATTTTGGTAAGGGCGTATTCTTTCTCGTCTTTCCATTCACCAATGCTTTTTGTTTTAGTAGAAAGCTCTAGATCCAGTTCAGTCATTTCTTTGCCACTAACAAATAAGATGCTGCGTTCAAGAATGTTTTCTAATTCACGAACATTGCCTGGCCAATGATAAGCGCGGATTTTCTGCATAACTTCACGACTTACTGATTTAACCTGCTTGTTATATCGCTTGTTCAATCGCTGAATGATCAATTGCACAAGATAAGGTAAGTCTTCTGGTCGTTCAACTAAGGGAGGAATACTTAAACGCACTACATTGATGCGGTAGTATAGATCATTACGGAACAGATCCTGCTTAACAAGACTTTCCAGATTCTGATTTGTTGCTGAAATGATTCTTACATCAACCGCCAATGTTTGTTTACCACCAACTCTCTCCAATTCGCCTTCCTGGATCACGCGAAGTAATCTGGTTTGTGCTGCTGGCGACAATGAATCGACTTCATCCAGAAATAAAGTGCCACCTTCGGCTCGCTCAAAAAAACCATGGTGTACTTCGATGGCTCCTGTAAAAGCACCTTTTTCATGCCCGAATAAACTGCTTTCAATCAAGCTTTCTGGAATCGCGCCACAGTTAATGGCGATGAATGGCTTATGGTAGCGATCGCTCATTGCATGGATGGCACGTGCTATCAGCTCCTTACCTACACCTGTTTGACCCTGAATCAGAACCGTTGCCATAGTAGGTGCAATAACCTCGATTGATTGCAGTATTTTCTGCATCATGGGTGATTTTGCTATGATTGCAGGGGGCTGTTGTTTCTTTGTTTGTAAATAGCGGAGTAAAAATGTACCACTGAGGCGCACTGAATTTCGCGGGAATCTCGGAATAAAAGTGTACCAGTCTGAAGCCTGTAAGCTGATGCGATTAGCATCAAGTGAAAGGCGATGAGGATGTATACAGTGGAACTATATGTAAAGATTCGACGTGCGGTGATGGTAGAAGGCAGAAGCGAGCGCGAAGTTGCGCGTTATTTTGGAATTCACCGCAAGACTGTGAAGAAGATGTGTCAATACGCTGCACCGCCGGGTTATCGGCGCAAGCGCGAACCCGTATCTCCCAAGCTTGCTCCTTTCACTGGCATCATTGATGCTATTTTGGAAGCTGACAAACAAGTGCATGTTAAGCAGCGCCATACTGCGATACGGATATTGGAGCGGTTGCGTGAAGAACACGGCTTTACTGGTGGTTATACCATCGTACGTAACTATGTTAACAAGGCTGCAATTCGGCAGAAGGAAATGTTCATGCCGTTAGTGCACTTGCCTGGCCATGCCCAGGTAGACTTTGGTGAAGCCGATGGCTATATTGGTGGCAAACTGGTTCGATTCCATTATTTCTGCCTTGATATGCCGCATTCGGATGGTTGCTTTGTCAAAGCCTATCCAACTGAAGATACCGAATCCTTTCTGGATGGGCATGTTGCTGCCTTTGCATTTTTGGGTGGGATACCGCAATCGATCCTGTACGACAACACCAAGATTGCGGTGGCCAAGATACTGGGCGATGGCAAACGCCAGCGTACCAAGGCATTCAGCGAGCTGCAGAGCCACTATCTGTTTGAAGACAAGTTTGGGCGACCGGCCAAAGGCAACGACAAGGGGAAAGTTGAGGGCATGGTTGGTTACAGTCGCCGCCACTTCATGGTGCCGCTACCCATTGCTGCTGATTTTAATGCCCTGAATGCAAAATTGTTGGATGGGTGCATCAAGCGCCAACAGGCCAAGTTGCGGGGTCAAACTGAAACCATCGCTGAGCGCATGAAACGCGATACGGCTGCATTGATGGCTTTACCTGCAGTTGCTTTTGATGCCTGCCATAAGATTTCCACGCGTGTATCTTCATTATCGCTCGTGCGTTATCGAAGCAACGATTACTCGGTGCCTACTCAATACGGTCACTGGGAGGTACTGGTGAAGGGCTATGTGGATCGCGTAGAGATTTGCCTGGGCACAGATACGATTGCACGTCATGCGCGCAGCTACGGTCGGGAAGAATTCATATACAACCCCTTGCACTACCTGGCATTGTTAGAGCAGAAACCGCGTGCGCTCGATCAAGCGGCACCCTTGCAAGATTGGGTACTACCTGAAGTATTCGATCGGCTGCGTCGCGTGTTGGAAGTCCGCATGGAACGCCGTGGCCGCAAGGAATATATCCAGATTTTGCGGTTGCTGGAGAATTTTAGCCTAGCGCAAGTTGAGCAGGCAATCAAACAAGCGATGGGGTTCGGTACAATTGGTTTTGATGCCATCAAGCATTTGATTCTGTGCGCGATAGAGCAACGACCTGCCAAGCTCGATTTGATGCTCTATCCCTATTTACCCCGTGCCAGCGTGAAATCCACTGAACCACGATCGTATTTAAGCTTGCTGCAAGGATTCAAGTCAAGCCAATCTACGGAGGTGCGTTATGACTGATACCTCTATTCCCACCACGGTCGCGCCGCAAGTCTTGCTGATCAATCACTTCAAGACCCTAAAGTTACCAACCTTTGCACGTGAATATGAAAAGGTGGGACTCGAATGCGCACGTGAGGATGTTGATTATGCACGCTATTTATTGCGACTATGCGAACTGGAATGCATTGATCGTGAACGGCGGAATACCGAGCGGCGCATACGTCAGGCGAAATTCCCAGTAATTAAAAGCCTGGATACGTTCGACTTTGCTGCAATACCTGGACTGAATAAATCATTGATACTGGAGTTGATGCGCTGTGAATGGATCGATAAGCGCGAGAACATCATTGCGTTGGGCCCATCAGGCGTTGGCAAGACTCATATCGCATTGGCTTTAGGGCTGGCTGCCTGCCAAAAAGGCATGAGCGTTTTATTCACGACAGCTGCAGCGCTGGTGCATGAGTTAATGGAGGCGCGCGATGAAAAGCGATTACGTACCTTGCAAAAGCAATTGACCAACGTCAAATTGCTGATCATCGACGAACTGGGTTATGTGCCATTTACTGCAATTGGTTCAGAGCTCTTATTCGAAGTATTCAGCCGTCGATATGAACATGGATCCACTTTAGTCACATCGAATTTACCATTTGATGAGTGGACCAGTGTGTTGGGATCAGAACGATTGACCGGTGCGCTGTTGGATCGCTTAACCCATCATGTTCATATTCTGGAAATGAATGGAGAATCGTATCGCCTGGCCGCAAGCAAGAAACGGCAAAAGCAGACAGTACAAACCAAGCCTATAGAAAAGGAGGATGCCAGACCAATATAAAAGATTTTAGGGGAAACACTGCGCCTTTACTGAAACCCAAGAAATAAAAAATCAGAGGCGCAAAACCAGAGGTTAAATCCCTCTTTTTATTAACCTAACTGGTACACTCTTCGCGCGCTATTTGGTACCCTTTTACTCCGCCATTGACAAAACTTGCATGAGAACAATAGAAGCATTTAAAAATCACCCTCTCATTCCCAAGGATGTGGTTATCAGCGGTTGGGTTTGGGAAGTTGAAACACGCCGGTTGAGAGCCCCGACACGAGATGCCGAAAAACGGACCAGGACTGATGTCACCTCAGTTCAATTCGGCGTTAAAGAAAAACAACCGCCTCGTTGGAGCTAAATTCAAGAGAACAAACCTAAAAGCGTGACCACTTGTTATGCCAAGTGGTCACATTCTAGAGTTTTTGAGAAGTGCCATTAATGTAATGAATAAGGATTCCAAATGCCAGTCTATGATTACTTGTGCACACAGTGCAAACTACAATTTGAAGTACACCATTCAATCAATGCACCCAACCCGGATTGTTCGGCATGCGGGAGTACGACAGAGAAATTGATTCTTTCTGCACCTGCGATGCATGGCAACATGGCGCGTGGCCGTGATCTGGCAGTGCGCTCGCTGCAACCAAAAGCTGATCAGGTAAATCACGTACACGCAGCCGGGTGTGGATGTAAGCATCATTAGTATGAGTCCGGATATATCTCTACTTGCTGTTTAAATTCGCCTGGGGTGATCTAACACTAATCCAATTATCGATATATCGCAGACCAAGGATTGATTGATTTCACAAATTCCTTTTAATCTAGTATATAAAATTAATAAGTATTTGATATATAGATAATTATTGTTTTAAGCCCTTGATACCGTTTCCTAAAATATTAGTGAACAATGTTTGGTGCTGACACGACTTAAAACCGATCCTTACGGAAGGAGGAAGAAATGAGCATCGTTACGACAAAACTGGATGAGAAGCTGTTTGTTACCAGTCAGATCAGCGTTGATGATTTGGCAGAAATAGCATCAGCGGGGTATAAATCTATTATCTGCAATCGCCCCGATCATGAAGAAGGGGAAACTCAACCCACAAGTTTGGAATTGGAAAAAGCGGCACGCATACTTGGAATCAATTTTATTTATTTGCCTATTGAAATTGGTCCAATCTCCACCAGAAAGATTGAATCATTCAACAAATTACTGATTGAATTTCCCGGACCAATCCTTGCATTTTGTAATACCGGCAATCGAGCTAGAGCACTATATGAACTGAATAAGCAAAAGAAAATATCCGAAGATGGGGAAGAATCTGTCACAGCAGCCTGTAGTTGGACAGGTGATGCGCTTGAAACAATTCGCATTCCACACACATCCCGAGATAAATCAATTTCAGTGACAGCAGCTTGTAATTGGGGTAATTCGTTTGATATCGTCGTGATAGGTGGTGGCGCAGCAGGAATCGGAGTGACGGCTAGTCTCTTGCGCCGCAGACCTGCTCTTCGCATCGCGATCGTCGAGCTTTGCGATAAACATTATTATCAACCTGCCTGGACACTAGTCGGTGGTGGCGCTTATGACATGGCACGAACAGTGCGAAACATGGCGGATGTCATTCCGCCGAAGGTTGAATGGATACGAGCAGCAGCGATTGGATTTGAACCGGACAACAATCTAGTTAATCTGGCAGATGGCCGATCAATTGGCTATAGGCAATTGATTGTTTGTCCAGGTATACGTTTGGCCTGGGAGAAAATCGAGGGGTTGGAGGAAACACTCGGCAAAAATGGCGTCACATCTAACTATCATTCTGATTTGGCGCCTTATACTTGGCATCTCACGAAAAATCTCAAAAGCGGCAGGGCCTTGTTTACGCAACCACCCATGCCGATAAAATGTGCTGGTGCTCCTCAAAAGGCCATGTATCTTTCATCTGATTATTGGTTGCGCCATCATATGTTGGAGGATATCGAAGTCGAATTTAATACGGCTGGTGCAGTATTGTTTGGTGTAGCTGACTTTGTTCCACCATTGATGGAATATGTGAAACGTTATCACGCAAAAGTGGTGTTCAATTCCAATCTGGTAAAGGTCGAGGGCGCCAAAAAAATAGCCAGCTTCGACATTGAGGATAGCGAGGGAAATGTTACGCGTATAGAAAAACCGTTCGATATGCTGCACGTGGTACCGCCTCAGGTTGCACCAGACTTCATCAGTAAAAGCCCATTGGCCGATGCTTCGGGATTTTGTGAGGTTAATCCCAAAACATTGCAGCACCCGCGTTACGCTAACATCTTTTCCTTGGGAGATGTTTGTTCTTCGCCTAATGCCAAAACGGCCGCCGCGGCCAGAAAGCAAATCGTTATAGTAGCGGAGAATCTCCTGGCAGCCAAAGAAGGCAGGGAGCTTTGCAATAGTTATGATGGTTATGGCGCTTGTCCTCTCACGGTAGAAAATGGCAAGGTGGTATTGGCCGAATTTGGTTTTGGCGGTAAATTGTTGCCCACTTTCTCGCTCAGTCCGACCGTGCCAAGCCGATTTGCGTGGTTTCTCAAAACGAAATTATTCCCCTGGTTATACTGGAATGGCATGTTGAAAGGCCGTGAATGGTTCACTCGTTCAACAAGTGTAAGCTAAGTAACATGGCCAAGTCTAATCAGCATCTTGCTGGGCTCATTCATAGGTATCGTGCTTGCGCTGACAGGAGCAGGTGGAGCCATCATCGCGGTGCCGCTGCTCATGTTCAGCTTGCATCTTACAGTTGCAGAAGCTGCTCCCGTTGGTTTGCTTGCGGTCGGCTTGTCAGCAGCAATCGGGGCATTGTTAGCATTCAAACAAAAAATTGTCAGATATCGGGCAGCCAGTCTGATCGCGGCGATGGGTGCATTGACCGCTCCAATAGGCATATGGGCTGCACAGCAATTGCCAAACGCACCGCTGACCTTGTTGTTTGCTTGTGTGTTAATTTATGTTGCTATTCGCATGTTTCACCAAAGCCTGCATGAAAATGACGTAAGAATAATGGCTGATCCACCTTGCTGGTTGGATGAAATCGGCGAACGTTTGGTTTGGAACATCCCTTGCTTTAGAGCATTAGCATTCTCAGGCACGATGGCAGGTTTTCTGTCAGGCTTACTGGGTGTAGGTGGTGGATTCGTGATCGTACCGACACTCAAGAAAGTTACCAATCTTAATACGTCATTCATATTGGCCACATCACTCGCCATTATTGCATTGGTTTCCCTGGCTGGTGTTGTTTCAGCAATATTCATTGGCACCCTGAAATGGTCGATTGCTTTTCCTTTTTGTGGTGGAACTATCGCAGGAATGTTGGTTGGCAGATTATTCGCTGATCGTTTTGCAGAACATAGATTGCAGCAAAGTTTTGCCATTTTGGCAATTAGTGTTGCAATTGGCTTGATCGTAAAAGTGGTTTGGAATGCATTTTTTAGTTAGTAATCTCATTCATCCTCCACTTTCTAGCAGGTAATCAAAAATGATACCCCATATTAAAGCATTCTTTGATTCAGCAACATGGACGATAAGCTACATTGTTTTTGATGAGCGAAAAGGAAGTTGCGCTATTATCGATCCAGTTCTGGACTACGAACCCAAATCAAGTAGAACAAGCACCCGCTCAGCCGATAAACTGATTGAATTTGTTAACCAACAACAATTGTCTGTGGCTTGGATGCTTGAAACACATGCGCATGCAGATCACTTATCATCTGCAGATTATCTTAAGAAAAAACTGGGCGGCAAAACTGCTATTGGCAATAATATTTCTATCATTCAAAAAACTTTCAAAGAAATCTTTAACTTAGATGAAGAATTTATTCCAGATGGTCATGATTTTGATCACTTGTTTACTGATGGCGAATTATTTCAGATTGGCAAATTGACAGCTAAAGCTATCTCCGTATCAGGTCACAGCGCCCGCTGACATGGCTTATCAATTCGACAATATCATCTTTGTAGGTGATACACTTTTCATGCCGGATATTGGTACTGCTCGTGCCGACTTTCCGGGAGGAGATGCACATCAGTTATTCAGATCTATCCAAAAATTGCTGGCTTTTTCACCGGAAAAAAAGTTATTGATGTGCCATGATTACCCGCCTGCCAGCCGCTCCCCCGCGTGGGAAAGCACAGTTGCACAACAACGCACGCATAATATTCATATCCGTGACGGCGTCAGCGAAAATGAATTTGTCATGATGCGCAACAAACGCGATGCTACGCTAGAGATGCCTACTTTGCTACTACCTTCATTACAGGTAAACATTAGGGCCGGAAAATTACCGGTAGCCGAAGAAAATGGGGTTGCGTATTTAAAAATACCTATCAACTTTATTTAATCTATTACAAAACATAAATGCAAGGTGTGCCATTAATCTCACGGATGATCTTTTCCATTACGACCGAGAAATGGGCACATATTTGAGATAGTGAGGCAATTTTGAGACTCAGCACAATGTGAATATAACGACTTCGGTTAACAGTCTTGATATATTAAATTACCTTCAAGGAGTAGGACTCATTTCCAGATCAACACTATTCATCCAAATAGCGTATAAATCAAAACCGCCAGATTCTCGTCGACCCCTTTTATAAGTTGCATATGAAAAATTATACCCATCGACAAACCGATTTCAAATATCTGGCATAGCCATCGCCAAATTTAGCCAACAGGGCATTTTCTTCTGGAATAATCTGAAATCGATTTAAATACACAACAAACAGCGGTAACAACAAAACAGACAGGACATTTGCTAAAAATACACCCCATGCCGCAAGCATCAACAAAAATCCGACATACATGGGATTTCGGCTCAATCTATAAACACCTGTGGTGACTATCGAAGTGGCTAATCCAGGAGTTAATGGGTTTACTGTTGTTTTTGCTGAAATAAATTCCACCGCAGCGACAATGATTAATACAAAACCCATTAGCCATAATGCTCCTGCTACCAATTCCTTGTCCGGAATTTGAATCACCGTCCATGGACTCATCAATGAAACAGACCACATGACTACAGTAAACAAGAGAACCAACACAGCCGGTGGAATTTTAAGTTCAAGACAATACATGGCTTACTAGATAGATAATATAATTATATTATTGATTTCATTTTAACTTCAGAAGTTACTTTTGCTTCATCAAGTCCTACAATATTTTCAATGCCAAAAAGCTATTAGTTCAATAGAAAATAATTAGTTTTAGACAATTTTTATGAGCTTATATTTTGATTGTTTGGTACTCAGCAATAGCCAATCACGGAATGCTAACACTTTAGGCATAGTTTACCATTCAGCCCTATACCACAAAAGGTAGGCTAACAAAGAAAGATGCTTAAATCTTGGGGAAAGTCGAATTTGCCGTCCTGCAGTGATATCATCTTGAGCCCTTAACTGCGATCCCGTGCCCATCAACAACTGATTGCACCCGGATACAACATCTAATCGCCCATCTGTGACAGCCATTGAGTCTCTATTGATTTGATTATTTGAAGTTTTCTTTGCATACTTCCAAAGCCGAACATATGCAGTTGCGGAATCAAGAATTGGATCGAAATCTGATGGAGTCATATCCATGGACTGAAAATCGTCCAACATGTCCGGTACTATCCCGATATGCGTTAAGCCATTAGTATTAAAGTCAAATGTTTTTTGGCAAAATATACATCGACCCATTGTGATGCTTCCAGTAATTGTTTTAATTGTAAATGTGCCATCACGAATGGACCATTCAATCGCTTGATCAGTTCAGCGAGAAACTCAACCAACAGCCGTCGTGTTTCGGAATAGTCCCAGTGCCATGTCCAGCTTGCCCATCAAGCGCAGCACGATTTCCCGCATCTCCTGCGGCACGATGTGCGACAAGCCGAGTGCCGTTTTCAACACGGGGCATCTCTACTGGCTAGGTTATGAAAGAGATCAAGGTCGGTTTGCAGCGGCGCAGGGACGGGAACACAGGCATTCTTTCGGCACACGGCTTTTCGGTTCTGCAAAGAATTGGGGTTGGAACCTGGAAGCGGTGTTTCAGATTGGCCATGTCGGCAGTCAAACTATCAGTGCCTGGATAGTTGCTTCTGATACAGGTTTTATCTTTACTGCGCTGTTGTGGTCACCCCGGCCCGGCTTGAAAGCGGACATTGCCAGCGGTGATAAAAATCCAAGCGATGGACGGCTCCCAGACCAGGGCTAGAACCTGGGACCTGCGGATTAACGGGTATTTTAATTAACTGTTTTTATTAATAATATACCCGCTAGTGCTCGCCAACACTCGCCAATAATCGTCAGATATGTCACGTTTTATTCTTAGAGTTTTCTTAAAGCTGTACGCGAAAGTAAGAAAGTAGTAACTATACTAATATGCGACAATGATATTATATTAGTGGCGAGCTTCAGTAGAAATTCCCTTCTAATATTAAATACTCTCTTACATAATCACACGATTTTGTCCAGTCGGCGCTGACTAGGGCGCAAGCTAATGTTTTACATTGCAATCTGCAGCCAGCGGAGCTTTCATTTTGGCTTCCTGTTAAACCTTACTTAAATGTTTCTGCAGGAACTTAATGAAGTGCTGTGTTTTTGCGGGTAGTAACCGAGTTTCCGTAACGGCGTAGACAGATACCGGAGTCCCATGCCATTGAGGTAGTACGCGACACAATCGTCCACTGGCAAGATCATCAGCGACAATTTTTTCCCACATCATGATGATGCCCATATCGAGCGCTGCCAAGCGGCAAATCATCCCGACACTGTTGAGCTTGAATCGGCTACCAATAGAAACTTCGGTGGTGCGTGCCTCATTGTGTAGTGTCCACGTATTACTCTTCTTGATGCCCAGACACTCATGGTGCGCCAGATCGGCAGGCTCGGCAGGCTCTCCCGAGCGGTCAAGATAACGAGGCGAGGCGTATAGGTACACAGGGAGAACGCCCAATGGACGTGCGATCAATTGCGAGTTCTCCGGTTCTCCGATGCGGATTGCTACATCGAAAGGTTCACTCACCAGATCGGCCCGTCGTGATGTTAGATCGAAATCGAAGACGATGCCCGGATAGAGCCTCGCAAATTCGGCGATCAATGGTGCCATATAGGTCACGGCAAAATCTACAGGTAACGAAGCGCGTAGCACGCCACTGGGCTGTTCGAGCATTTCGCCGAGTTGCTCGTGCGCGAGTTTGGCTTCATCAACGATACGTTTACAGCGCTCAAAATAAATCTGACCAGCCTCCGTTAATGTGATCCTGCGCGTTGTACGATGCAAAAGACGCAATCCGATCGTCTTCTCCAGCGCACTGATCCGACGCGATAGGGTTGAGTTCGGCATTCCGATAATATCGGCAGCCCCCCGAAAACTCCTGGCCTTGACAACTTCCACGAACAAGGCCATGTCATTCAGAAATTCCATATTGATTGCTCCATTATTGGAGCAATATTATCCAAAAATCAGTCTTTATTCTATATAAGAAGCAGTAGACAATTCAACATCGAAAAATTTAGTGAAATCATCATGAATAATTGCATGAAAATATTAAAAAAATGAGAGAACATTGAGCCGATCGGCTTTATGTTGACCTTGTTGGAGTTTGCTCTATTACACCAGTACCAAGTCGGACTAAATAATGCACATCCTTCGCTAAATCGGTCCTATCCAGCAGAAGGTTCGATGCTTGAATCTATAACCTATTAATCCCATGGTATAAATTTATCTCTGACTGGTAAAAAGAAAGGTTTCTATAAAGTTTATATGGAGGTATTTTATGAAGCATATTATCAACGCAGTTACTATTGCTCTGTTAGTTATGCTGATAGCTGCGTGTGGTCGTCCTACGGTGACGATTAATGAAAGAGAAAGGGAAAATTATGAAAAAAAACTTGCTGGTAAAAAAATAGAGTGTCCATTCGGCCTGGATGCTAATGGATCATGCCTAGAAGAAGGTGATGATGGCATCTGGTAATTATGGCTCCTACCATTTCTGTAACAAAAAACCAGGATCTTTTTTTAGCTATATTTGAGCGCAAATACTTTAACAATCTGGGAATAGGTTTTTTTTAAGCTGAACTAAGAGCCACTATTATTTGATCTTTTGTGCTCACTTTTCTTAACCGCCTAGTAATAAATTGTGTAGCAATAATTATTCAATGGTGACTCATATCTGGAAGTGGCAGAAATGTCACCTTGATCTATCTTAATGACGATCTATAGGCACACACTTTTTGTACTGGTAATAGTAAGTAAGACTGGTGCAGCACTTGCTACTGAGGGCGGAGGCAGTATTTATCCGCTTGGGGCTGAGGAATATATCTGTTGTGCGTTACCTAAACCCGGGGTTTACGGGATGCTGTGGGGACGGCATTACAGTGCTGATAAAATTCGTGGTAATGAGGGAGATGTTGTATCACACCCGTCTTTTAAGGTGACTGCCAGCGCTATTGTTCCTCGAATTGTATGGATCACACCAGTAAAAATTATGGGAGCCTCATTAGGTTTTCACACGATTATGCCTATTGTGAACCTCAATGTTAAGGTTGCTCCGGAAGTTTCTCAAAATAAAGCAGGTATCGGGGATATGACGATAGGAGGAGTATTAGGCTGGCAGCTTAGTAATAAATTACATAGCGTGGCTGCGCTTGATTTGTTTGCTCCAACTGGAAATTATCATAAGGATAACATTGCAAATATTGGCCGAAATTACTGGGCAATTCAACCTGTGCTTGGCATTACTCGTATTGATCCAATCGGCTTGAATATGGGTATCAAGGCGATGTGGACATATAATCTCCAAAATAAAGATACAAACTACCTATCCGGACAAGAGCTTATTATTGACTATACCCTAGGTTGGGGGGTGGGAAGAGGTTGGGTATTAGGTATCGGTGGTTATGCTTACTGGCAGGTAACCAGTGATTCCCAAAATAGTGAATCGGTTACAAACAATAAGGGACGTGCTTATGCGATAGGTCCGTCAATGCGTTACGATAGTGGACGGGGATGGTTCATTACCGGTAAATACCAAATAGATGGGGCAGTCAGGAATCGCGCTGATGGAACCGCATTCTGGCTTAAAGCTGTTCTCCCATTCTGAGATAGCATGAATTTGCTGCGGAACGATACGACCTACTGATTATAGAAATAGATTTATCCATTGCTACGTCCACGATTGCAGATTCGAATAGCAGTATATTATAGGGCAGCGATCTCAATCGGGTCACTGCAATAATATGTAGCTGTTTTTTTTCGTGCGTGGTTGCTATGTACTTGGTTATGACCGCATCATTCACTTTTCCTTTTTGGGTCTATGTGAAAATCGCTAAGTGGACAATAAAGCCCTTCTGAAGTCATTATCAACATTGGTTTGTTTCTAAGTTAACTATTATCGCATTGAGTAGGCCCTAAACCTTTTGCATTCAATTCTGCAAGCGCTTCTTCAGTTTTTTTAAGATGACCCAGACCCATTCCCCGTAATACATGATCAGCTTTAGTGTATTGAATCTTGCTATACGTCGTTATTTCAATACGATTTCCCCAAGGATCAAGAAAATCTAGAAAAGAGCCACTTAGAAGTTTAACGCGCATATGTTCAAGTGTTTGTTTTACCAATTCCTTATTGTCCACTGCTATGCCAACATGACGCTTTTGATCGGCTTGTCTATTATCATTTTTTATGAAATTGATAAATTGATCTCCAAAATAAATAGATGCTTGCATCTCATTTTTTTCATGAACTTCGAAATTCAAGAAATCGCTATAGAATTTTATGGCTTCCTCTATATCCCCAACTTCTAATGCCACATGATTTATACCTATTGCATTTGCTTTCATATTTTTTCCTTTTAAATCTATTAATTGTAAGAAATCTCAGTGTTGTTTACAGAGAGGTTGATTGAAATAAGCGTTGAGTATTTCATAAGGGGTGGCATTATTCAAACTCTTATGAGGCTTAACGGTATTGTAGAAATTAATGAAACGGAGAGGCTGAATGCGTCGATCGGAGCAGTCTTTAAAGTGAATCTTGCTGTGCCACATGTCCATCAGGGTGCGGATAACCCGCTCAGCTTTACCGTTGGTTTGCGGACGATTGACACGGGTAAACTTCTGACCGATACCGTGCTGCCTACAAGCCTTGATGAAAGCATGGCCGTCAGTTCCTTTAAATTCTTTGCCGTTGTCAGAATAAGCATAGTCGATCTGGTAAGGACATTGAGCAACAGTGCTTGTGAGAAAGCAAGCTGCACTATGCTGGGTTTTATCGGGAAGAATATCGGCATACAGTTCCCTGGAGAAATCATCGATAGCCACAAATAGATACTCGCGAGGTTCATTGGCGGATTGCCCTTTCAAGAAGGGAAGCCGCTTGGTATCGAAATGAACGAGCTCGCCCGGGTAAGATTTGTTATAGCGCTTCGCTTCACGCTTGAGGCGTTCCTGGATGGTTTGCTCGACCTTGGCCAGACGTTTAAGGCCGTACTGCAACGTCTTGAACCGTTGGTTGGTACTGTTACGCGAAGTAAATTCCTGTAGCCTGGCTCGTTTCAGTACGTCATAAATCGTTGGACGGCTGACGTGGAAGTGTTCTGCCAGCTGAACTACCTTCCACAACCGGGTTTGATATAGCTGCCAAATTTCCTGGCGATCCAATAATGTTAAGCGAGTACGTTTGTGTATATTCATTTACAGTATTCTCCTGAATACTGTAAACAACGCTAGGGATTCTTACAGTTTAACGTTTAAATCAATTGCCAATTAGTAAGCTGGATTGGGCATCCACCAGTCAAAAAAATCTAAGCAATATTCGACCGGTGTCAACATGCGAGAAATCTAAATGCATCAATTTACATCTTGCCGCAAAAGCGTTTGTCAAATTTTATTTGACAATTAAGACAACCGGTCGTATTGTATGCGTATGGCAAAATCGATCCAAAAAGAACTCAATAGAGAAAACCTGTTAAACCAAGGCGTCGCTTTATTTATGGAGCAAGGTTATCACGGTACTGGGCTGCAGGAAATTCTCGATGCAGTGAGTGTTCCGAAGGGTTCTTTCTATAATTATTTCGGCAGCAAAGAGGACTTTGGAGCCGAGGTTATTCAGCACTATATTGATCCTTTTATTGTGAAATTATCCACACATTTGAGCAAAACTGATGTGGATGCGCTAAGTGCAATCAAGCGATATTTTGACGAGCTAATTGTGGAACTCGAAAATAACCAATTTAAAGGCGGTTGCCTGCTGGGTAATCTGATGGGAGAAATCGGCAGCACCAACGATGTTTGTCAGCAATCCCTGCAATCGGCTATCAGGCGCTATCGAGACTTATTGCAGTCTGGATTGGCCAAGGCGCAACAGCAAGGAACAGTAAGGTCAGACAAATCGTCCGAAGCAATGGCTGATTTGCTGATCAATGCCTGGCAAGGAGCTTTACTGCGAATGCAAATAGAGAAGTCATCTGCGCCGGTTAAGCAATGTTGTCAGGATTTGCTGGAAGATTATTTTAGGGCTTGATTATTTTTTATCGAATAAATAGACGACCGGTCATATTATTAATTCAATTTTAGAGGAGATAAAAATGCCAAAATATATTATTGAACGCGAAATTCCTGGAGCAGGTTCACTGACACAACAAGAGCTAAAAGCCATTTCGCAGAAATCATGCGGCATCTTAAACAGTATGGGGCCACGAATCCAGTGGCTGGAAAGTTATGTAACTGACGATAAAGTCTATTGCGTCTACATTGCCCCCGATGAGACCACCGTTAGAGCACATGCTGAACAAGGCGAGTTTCCAGCCAATCGTATTTCTCAAATCAGATCCGTGATTGATCCAAGTACGGCTGAATAGCATGCAAAAACTTTGCCGCTCATGAAAAATATTTTTCATCAAGGGAGTAATGATTATGCAACCCCATACTTTTCGCCTTGCAATACTAACTCTGACCCTGGTTGTCGCAAGTACTTTTGAATCATTTGCAGCAACTGAATCAGACGGACAGCTTATACCTAGACTGCAAAATCTGGGTACGCACACATTTCCAGTCAGTACACGCAATCCACTGGCACAGCAATATATCAACCAGGGCCTCAATCTAGCGTATGCATTCAATCATGCTGAGGCGCGCCGCGCATTTCGCGAAGCGGCAAGGCTTGCCCCCGGACTTGCGATGGCTTACTGGGGCCAGGCTCTCGTACTCGGTCCTAATATCAACGCTATGATGGAGCCGAACGAAGAACCACAGGCTTTGGAAATTATGCAGCAAGCAAAGTCACTGATGATGAATGCTTCACCAAGGGAGCAAGCACTTATCGGCGCACTGGAAAAGCGCTATTCAGGAAAAACCGAACACAGAGCAACGAATGATAAGGCTTACGCGCAGGCAATGCGGGAAGTGCATCAGCGTTTTCCGGATGATGCGGATATCGCGATGCTGTATGTCGAGTCCATGATGGATCTGCGTCCCTGGGGTTACTGGATGCTGGACGGTACTCCGTATGAAGGCACAGCCGAAATCGTCGCGCTTACTGAAGATGTATTACGGCGCAATCCGCAACATCCTGGCGCGCTGCACATGTACATTCATCTGATTGAGCCGACCAGTACACCCGAGCGTGCAGAGAAGGCAGCCGACACTTTGCTGAACTTAATGCCGGCGGCAGGGCACATGATACACATGGCATCGCATATTTATCAGCGGGTCGGACGCTACGCCGATTCCATGAAAAGCAATCAATTGGCAATCGCGGCAGACGAAAATTACATCACGCAATGCCATGCTCAAGGGTTATACCCGATGGTCTATTATCCGCACAACATTCACTTTCTCTGGTTCGCAGCCACAATGGATGGTCAAAGCGAGATTGCGATTGAATCTGCCAAACAGGCTGCTGGCAAGATTGACGATGAAGTGCTAAAAGCGATTCCATTGACGGCAATTTTTCGCGTGACACCTTATTGGGCATTAGCCAGGTTTGGACATTGGCAAGAAATTCTTGAACAACCTGCGCCACCGTCAACCAATCCATTCTTGACCGGGAGCTGGCATTATGTACGCGGTCTAGCATTTGTTGCGATGAGGCAACCGCTACAAGCTGAGCAGGAGTTAATAGCGCTGCGCAAGATCATGAAAAACCCGTCACTAGACAATTCGCTGTTGTCTAAAAATACTACCAGCACCATACTTAGTATCGCACCTGAAGTGCTGGCAGGTGAAATTGCCGCTGCTCACGGTCAATTCGATCAGGCTATTGCATACCTTGAAAAAGCGGTTCGCCTAGAGGATGCCCTGGTATATACAGAGCCGTCGGAATTTCATCTCCCGCCACGCTTGGCACTGGGCGCTATCTTGCTGGAAGCAGGTCAGCCAACTGAAGCGGAAACCGTTTACTGGGAAGACTTGCGGCGAAATCGTAACAATGGTTGGGCGCTCTACGGACTGATACAGGCATTGCGCGCGCAAAAAAAGGATGATCAGGCAAGGCTTATCGAAGCGCGCTTCAAAAAAGCTTGGGAGCGTGCAGATGTCACCCTGCAGGCATCCCGCTTCGGGCGCCCGTTACGCTGAGCAAGCACATAGCCAAATGGTTCTGGCAACACTCAATCTCCAGATCGGCTGCTACTAGCTTGGATGAACTCGGCGAACCCAGCAAGAAAACTTCGGAGTTGCTCACGTGCTGCCTCATCTACCATTTCACCCGATTCATTGAAGACGTGATGTGCTCGTGATATGAGCAACCGTCCACCGAACCATGGACGCATGCCTAATGCCCGTAGCACAGGGAGCCAGGCATTCTGAGACAGGACTGTGCCAAATCCGCCGGGCGACGCTCCCATCAGTGCAACCGGACGGTCACCGAAAGTTCGTGCAATACTGCTTGGTGGCCGAGATAGCCAGTCAATCGCATTTTTGAGCACGCCCGGTATGGAATTATTGTATTCTGGGGTAGCCAGCAATAATCCATCCGCAGCAGCAATTTGTTCTTGCAGCACAATAACTGTTTGAGGAATACCTTCATTGACCTCGATATCTTCATCATAGAGCGGAATGCCTTTGAGTGTCGCGATCTCCAACTTGGCTTCGTTCGGCATTAGTCCTGCGGCCATACGTAGAGCAGTGCAGTATTGTACGAACCGCTACGTAGACTTCCTGTAATTCCGATGATTTGTATCATGGTAATCCCCCCCATTTTTAACAGGAGCATGCAGTAGAGAGTTTTAATTTAAAAGCTTCTGCCAACTTCATGGCTGGTGTTATACCTCCAAGCGCCATGCTCGGACGTTCATTATTGTAAATCCACAACCACTGTGTCACAGTGAGTTGCGCCTCTTCAATGGTTGCAAAGTCTTCATCTCCAGCCATTCATGGCGAACAGTTCTGTTATAGCGTTCTATATAAGCATTCTGTTGTGGTTTTCCTGGCTGAATGTAATCAAGCTGGATACCCTGCTTCTCTGCCCAACAACAAAGAGTGCTACTGATATTTTCGGGCCCGTTATCACAACGAATCTTTTGGGGTTTGCCGCGCCATTCAATAATCCGATCCAGAGCGCGTGTAACGCGTTCTGATGGAAGCGATACATCCACTTCGATTCCCAACCCTTCACGGTTGAAGTCATCCAGCACATTAGAAGTTCGAAAAGATCTGCCATTGGTGAGTTGATCAGCCATGAAATCCATCGACCATGTGTCATTGGGCCGTTCTGGCACAGCCAATGGCTCGGGCTTACCCCGCTTTAATCGCTTGCGCGGCTTAATTCGTAAATTTAATTCCAGTTCACGGTAAATACGATACACCCGTTTGTGATTCCATCCAAAACCCTTCACATTACGCAAATATAGGAAACACAAACCAAAGCCCCAGCGCTTGTGGCAAGCCGTCAAACGGAGTAACCAATCGGCAATTTCCTCGTTCTCATCGTTGCGCATTGGTCGATAACGATAGCAGGTCTCAGAAATGCAAAATGTTGCACACGCCAAAACGATACTAACGGACTTATCCTGTACTGCCCACTGTGCCATCACCTTGCGCTGTGAGGGCTTTACCACTTTTTTTCAAGTGCCTCCTTCAATAGCTCATTCTGCATCTGGCTTTCCGCATACATCCGCTTTAACCGTTTGTTTTCCTCAGCCATCGCCTTCATTTCAGATAGTAAGTCAGCATCCATCCCACCATACTTGCTGCGCCATTTATAAAAACTTGCATTACTCATTCTATATTCTCGGCATAAATCAGCCACAGGAATTCCTCCTTCAGCTTGCTTCAATATCTGCATGATCTGGTTTTCCGTATATCGCTGTTTCTTCATCAGTAAAATTCCACTTCGTCTAGGATAGAAAATTCTACTGCTTTGCTCGTTCAATTTTTGGGGGGATTACCCTAGTTTCGAATAACTCTGTTCCATTGCACTGAATGAGCGCACATCAAGGATTGATGTCATTTTTTAATATGTGCTATCATTGATATCGCATGATAAGGAGTGAAGTCAAATGTCTGTTGTTACTGTTCGTAATTTGCCTGAAGAAACGCATCGCGCGCTTAAACTGCGTGCTGCTCAACATGGACGTAGCACCGAAGCTGAAATCCGGGAAATCCTGGAGGAGGCAGTGCGTCCTAAGACGCGTGTCAAAATCGGATCAGAACTCGCTGCTTTTGGTCAATCCTTTGGAGAGCTTGATTTTAATGACACTCGTGATCAGACACCGACTGATCCGGCAGTGTTCGAATGATCGTTCTGGATACGAATGTCATATCCGAGCCAATGAAACTCAATGGCAATCCCGCCGTTCAAACTTGGCTTGATCGGCAGACGGCAGAGACACTGTATCTGACAGCAACAAGCCTTTCCGAATTGCTGATCGGCATTGAAATCCTGCCGGATGGCAAGCGTAAAGAAGGACTTGATATCGCATTGAGGAAACTGATGGAGAGGCTTTTTGGGTCGCGCATACTATCATTCGACCAACAGGCTGCGATAGTATATGCGCCCATAGTCGGTCGAGCTAGAACTAGTGGTCGCCTCATCTCTGTGGCAGACGGTCAGATTGCCGCAATCGCGGTCGTACATGGATTCACCATAGCGACGCGAGATACTGCGCCTTTTGTCGCTGCCGGAGTGCCTGTCATCAATCCTTGGGAAGAATGATCTTAGGTATTTATGTTAATGATAGTTATCAAAGGAACATCGTTTTGCGAGAACGAAATAAGATGCGAAATTAACTGTGTCAAATTTGTGCCAATCTGCTCTGTAAGTGTCACCGTTTGTGGTTGTATGAGACAGTTTTTATGCTTGGCAAGCATTGTAAGTGATTGATTTATATGTAACTGGAATTTGTAAATAAGTTTTGTAATCAGAAGGTCCCGAGTTCGATTCTTGGTGTCGGCACCAAAGATAATGTAGGTATTTTGAAATGGGTCTTAGGAAGTTAAGCACTTACTAAAGTGTGCTAACTTTCTGAGATGAATGCTAAAAACAGATACTATTTTCGTTCTCGAATCAGAGAAGCAAAATTCAGGCAACTTATTCGATGTTTTTCGATGGATTTTACTGCTACTGACACAGCCCAATTGACCGGCATTTCTATCCGATCCGTCAATACCATTTATCTTAAAATACGACAGCGAATTGCCCAGAATTGCGAACTTGAATCCCCTCTGCAAGGTTCTGTAGAAGTTGATGAGTCTTACTTTGGTGCCCAGCGAGTCAGGGGTAAAAGGGGGCGGGGCGCTTATGGCAAAACAATAGTCTTTGGTGTGCTTAAACGCCAAGGAAAAGTTTATACAGAGATTGTTCCAGATTGCTCTAAAGCGACATTGCAAGCCATTATCCGTGGGCATGTAGCGCCCGATACCGTAATCCATTCCGATGGATGGCGTGGTTATGACGGATTGGTCGATATCGGCTTTGATAAGCACTTCAGGGTTCACCATGGTGACAATGAGTTTGCCAGTGGCGAGCGGCATATTAATGGTATCGAGTCTTTCTGGAGTTTTGCTAAAAGACGTTTGGCCAAGTTCAATGGTGTGCCCGAACATACTTTCTACCTGCACTTGAAAGAAACCGAATTTCGTTTTAATCATCGCCGTGATAATCTCTATCATGAAATTCTTAAATTGTTACGTTTAAACCCGCTTTAACTTCCTAAGACCCTTTGAAATTTATCAGTGGCTGTGAGCGACTTCCGTTTGCTTGCTGGCGCCTACTATAGTCATGACATCGGATGGTTGCATGTGCAGAAGCTTGGCTATATTTTCATAATCATCGGGTAATGCGGCATCATTCCAGCCGTTGGCGGCATGCCGGGCTAAATCTACTGCTAAAACAACATTACGGACTCTCTGTAAATTTGAATTGTTATCGTCCATGAGGGTAATTAATAATTCGGGTAATTTCCATTTAATCGCAAGTTCTAGCTGGAGTTGATACAAAGAAAAACCGAGTATCTTTTCTTGTGCTACAGTGCTGCGAAGTGATTTGTTTTGTTTTTGTAATTGTTTGATTTTCAGCATCTCAGCAGGGGAAAAGCACCACATCAGCATTTCGGCGATATCGTGCAATAATGCAGCCAGCCGGATCTCGGCAAAATGCAAATCATGCAGACGGACTGCCCAGTCAAAAGCGTAGGTGGAGGCAAGGTTTGCACGGTGCGTGGTTTTTAGCAAATATACCAGCGCGTTCATATTGCCGCGCCCCAGAACTTCTTCTACCAAAGGTTTTGCGGGTATTTTATTCAGAGTGCTTTCAAGTCCAAGCATCAATATGATTTGCTCGACCTCCATAACATCGTGTTGTTGCGCGCGGTGCTTGTGCTGTTGCATGTGGCGTAGCAGCTTCACAGTCATGAGCGGATCATTTTTTACGACTTGAGCAAAGCTGCGTGAATTAAGGTGCTGCTCATTTTGCTGGAGAAGCGCCAGATTACGTGCAGTCTGTTTGAGAACAGGAATTTCTGCTGCGGTAAGAAAATTAACCCAATCCGATAATTTTCTTTGGTTGTGCTGTAGCATTTTGAACTCCTGAATTAAACTCGTCAGGAATTTTTTACGACATTTCTCGATAAATCTTGAGGAAACAAAGAGCTATCTTGCTTGCCTATTCATTGCATTTTGCGGAAGTTTTATATTTGTAAAAGCTGGATCAGGAAAATAATCGTGCTAATTCAATGCCGGGATCATCCGCACGCATAAATGCTTCTCCGACAAGGAAGGCGTTAACTTGGTGAGACCGCATGCGTGCGACATCTGTTGGGGTATGGATACCACTTTCGGTAACGACAATTTTGCCGGATGGAATCCGGTTAAGCAGTTTCAGCGTGGTATCGAGGGAAGTATCAAAAGTCCGCAAATTACGGTTGTTGATACCGACCAACGGTGTGTCGAGTCGCAGTGCCAGCTCCAATTCATTCGCATCGTGAACTTCAACCAAAACTGCCATGCCCAGTGAATGGGACAATTTTTCGAGTGCAGCCATTTGTTGCAAAGGATTATGGGAAGCATTGCCGGATTCGTCGCCGAATTCCATTACGAAAGCGCTGACAATCAATAAAATGCAGTCGGCGCCCATGGCGCGCGCTTCTGCAATCTGATACTCGTCCAGAATGAAATCTTTACGCAAAACTGGTAGCGAACAGGCGGCGCGCGCCGCTTGCAAATATTCCGGGCTGCCCATGAAAAACTGTTTATCCGTCAATACCGAAAGACATGCGGCGCCGTGCTGTGCATATGTTTTGGCTATTTCTGCGGGCAGGAATTCATGCGAATTGCCGGTTGCGCCGCTGGCGTGTCCGCGCAGTACGCCTTTGCTGGGGCTTGCCTGTTTGATTTCGGCGATGACCGCTGAGTGACCGGCGTTGATTTTGGCCCTGATTGCCCCCGCGAAGTCGCGCGCGGGTGATGCGGATTGCGCTTCTTGAAGCAATTGCGCATAAGGTTTTAATGCCTTGGCAGCACTGATCTCTTGTTTCTTAACGGTGAGGATTTTTTTTAGAATGTCGGACATTGTGGTCTTAAATAGAATTTCTGCGAGTAAATTCCACCAGGTCATGCAGTTTCTTCAGTGCTGCGCCGCTCTCGATAGCACGCAGCGCAGATTGAACGCCTTGCGCAAGCGTGTCGGTAACTCCCGCAGTATAAATCGCCGCGCCGGCATTCATCAGCACGATATCGCGCGCCGTTCCGGCGGTGTTTTCCAATACCGAGAGCAACATTGTTTTGGCGTGTTCGCTATTGGTGACTTGAATAGCCTCGATGGGTGAAGTTTTCAAACCAAAATCTTCCGGTCTCACGGTATACACGTTGACTTGACCGTTTTTCAACTCACCGATGCGCGTTTCGCCGGTGATGGTGATTTCATCTAATCCGTCGCTGCCATGCACGATCAATACATGTTCGCTGCCCAGTCGCTGCAGCACGTGCGCCAAGGTTTCAACCAGATCTGCATTGAACACACCCAAAACTTGCCGCTTTGCATTGGCGGGGTTGGTGAGGGGGCCGAGAATGTTGAATAAGGTTTTGATACCGAGTTCGCGCCGCACTGGAGCGGCATGCTTCATGGCCGCATGATAGTTGGGTGCAAACATGAAACCGGCACCGGTTTCATGGATGCACTGAGCAACCTGGGATGGTGTTTGGTTGAGATTGACGCCGAGCGCTTCCAGTACATCCGCGCTGCCGGATTTGCTCGAAACCGACCGCCCGCCATGTTTAGCGACACGCGCGCCCGCCGCCGCGGCGACAAATGCCGCTGCCGTGGAAATATTGAAGGTGTGCAAGGAGTCTCCACCCGTGCCACAGGTATCCACCAAATGCGTGTGATCGGGAACGGCGACTTTGCTGGCAAATTCGCGCATCACTTGCGCCGCTGCGGTGATTTCCACAATCGTTTCCCGTTTGACCCGCAGACCGGTGATGATCGCGGCGATAAGCACCGGTGAAATATCGCCTTGCATTATCTGGCGCATTAAGGAAACCATGTCGTCATGCATAATTTCCTGATGCGCGATAATGCGCTGAAGGGCTTCTTGCGGCGTCATTAAAATAAATACCTTTTCGATGCGAACTTATTGCCGGGTAAGGAAGTTTTCGAGCATTTGATGGCCATGCTCGCTCAGAATCGATTCGGGGTGAAACTGAATGCCTTCGATCGCAAGCGTCTTGTGGCGGATCCCCATGATCTCGCCGTCTTCAGTCCACGCGGTGACTTCAAGGCAATCCGGCAGTGTCGAGCGTTCCACGACCAGGGAATGATAACGGGTTGCAGTGAACGGATTGGGTAAGCCGCGAAAAACGCCGGTATTATGATGAAAAATAGATGATGTTTTGCCGTGCATCAGTTGCTTGGCATGAACGACCCGCCCGCCGAATGCTTGCCCGATGCTTTGGTGTCCCAGGCAAACGCCTAGCACCGGAATATTCTGGCTGAATTGGTTGATCACGGCTAACGATACGCCTGCTTCATTGGGTGTGCAGGGACCGGGAGAAATCACGATCCGTTCGGGATTCAATTGTGCAATTTTACCCAGCGTGATTTCGTCGTTACGGTATACCACAACCTTTTCACCTAGCTCGGAGAAATATTGCACCAAGTTATAGGTAAAAGAATCGTAGTTGTCTATCATCAGCAGCATAGTTTTTAACTCTTTGTTTGTACTGGCTATCGGTTTAATTGTTGCGGGAGCGATTATAACAAATGCCGGATACCCGTGCGTAGTGCGCAAATTTTACCAGCTCAGCCGCAAGGCGAATAACAGAATCGCAATTATTTGAATAGCAATTGCTATTGCCTTAATAATTCATTAAAATTACCGCCTTTTCAACCTTGTCTCACCACATGGAAATGATGGGAGACTTTACCCAAAAGGAAATTATGCGACATTACGAAATCGTTTTTATTGTTCATCCCGATCAAAGTGAGCAAGTACCTGCCATGATCGAACGTTACCGCGGTATTGTCACCGCGAAAAACGGCAAGATTCATCGCGTGGAAGATTGGGGACGGCGTCAGCTTGCCTATCTGATTCAGAAAGTCCATAAAGCGCATTATGTGCTGATGAATATCGAGTGCAATCAAGAAGCGCTGGACGATCTGGATCATGCATTCAAATTCAGCGACGCTGTGCTGCGGCACCTGACTATCAAGGTTGATGGCCCCATTACCGAGCCGTCGGTGATGATGCGTCAAGAGGAAAGAGAAAGAGCGAGTTCTGCGGGAGCAGGTGCTGCGGAAGCAGGCGCTGACGAATCGGAATCGGATGATCTGCCAGAAGAGTCCGGTGCCTCTGCGTAAAAAAATTGCAATTGGAATGTAACCGCACCGTCATTTGTGGAAAAATTGCCAAACTGGGCGTTCTGCGCTACACCCCTGCCGGAGTGGCTGTGATTGAATTTACGATCAATCATGCATCCCGGCAAAAAGAGGCCGGTGTAGTTCGGCAAATAATACTGGATGTTCTTGTGGTTGCATTGGGACCATTGGCGCTTACTATTGCCGGATTCAAGCTTGACAGCATGGTCAAGCTGACCGGATTTCTCAACAGGAAAAGTTATATGAGCGCGCAATTGGTTTTACATACCGAACATATCGAGCTTATTTAATCAGACAATAGGAATTAACATGACACGTTTTACCAGACGCAAAGACAGCAAGGACAAGGAAAGAGAAAAGAAAGCCAACCGCCCGTTATTCAAACGCAAGAAGTTTTGCCGTTTCACCGCGGAAGGCATCAAACAGGTGGACTATAAAGATATTGGCATATTGAAAGATTTTATCAGCGAAAACGGCAAGATCATTCCGGCGCGTATTACTGGTACGACTTCTTTCTACCAGCGCCAGCTCGGCACAGCGATCGAGCGTGCGCGTTTTCTGGCGTTATTGCCTTACACTGATCGTCACTAAGGAGTAATTACAATGCAAATTATATTGATGGAAAAAGTGACTAATTTAGGGCAGCTGGGCGACATCGTTAAGGTCAAAAGCGGTTTTGCGCGCAACTATCTGATTCCGCAAGGCAAAGCAAAACGCGCAACCGAGCAGGCCATCGCCGAGTTTCAATCCCGGCGTGCCGAACTGGAGAAAAAACAGGCGGCCGCTTTGGCTGCGGCGCAAGCCGTTGCGGCCAAGCTCGACGGACTGCTGGTGCAGATTACACAGAAAGTCGGCAGCGATGGCAAATTGTTCGGTTCGGTAACCAATGCCAATATCGCCGAAGCGCTGGCCGGACTCGGTTTTACGGTCGAAAGATCGATGATCCGCATGCCGAATGGACAATTGAAACAAGTTGGCGATTATCCGCTGACTATTGCGCTGAGCAGCGATGTGGCCGCCAATATCACCGTGTCGGTATTGGGCGAAGCCTCGATGTAATCGCATCACTTCCAAGCTGTTGCGTTTTTAAAAAAGGACTATCCCGGTAGTCCTTTTTTATTTGCCGTTCGTAAGTGATAAAATCGGGCATCCTTCAAGCGTGTTTCCAAATCCTATGGCGCAATCACCGATCAGTCTCCATCAAGAGCAGTTTCTCGACTCCTATAAAACACCGCCGCACTCAATAGAAAGCGAGCAATCGGTGCTAGGCGGGTTGATGTTGGACAATAACGCCTGGGAAAAAGTGGCCGACATCATCACCGACAGCGATTTTTACCGCCACGATCACCGTCTGATCTATCACCACATTTGCAAGCTGATCGAGCAAAACAAACCGGCGGACGTGATTACCGTGGCCGAATCCATGGAGAATTCCGCGGAACTGCAAACCGTTGGTGGTCTGGCGTATATCGGTACCATCGTGCAAAACACGCCATCGGCGGCGAATATCAAACGCTACGCGGAAATCGTCCGGGAACGCGCCATCATGCGTAATCTGGCGCAAATCGGCGTGCAGATCACGGATTCGGCGTATAACCCGGTCGGGCGTTCCGCGGCGGATTTGCTCGATGAAGCGGAAGCCAAGGTGTTTGAAATCGCCGAGGAAGGCGCGCGCGGCAAGGAGGGTTTTGTCGGCATTCAGCCGTTGTTGAAACAAGTGGTGGAGCGGATTGAGCTGCTTTACAGCCAGGATAATCCCAGCAACGTCACCGGCATCGCCTCCGGTTTTCACGATCTCGACCAGAAAACCTCCGGGTTCCAGCCGGGCGATCTGATCATCGTTGCGGGCCGCCCGTCGATGGGTAAAACCGCGTTTTCGCTGAATATCGCCGAGCATGTCGCGTTGGAATTAAACAAGCCGGTGGCGGTATTCAGTATGGAAATGGGCGGCGCGCAGCTGGCCATGCGGATGCTGGGTTCGGTTGGCAAGCTCGATCAGCACAAAGTGCGCACTGGACGGCTGGACGACGACGATTGGCCGAAACTTACGCATGCATTGGGAAAGCTGAACGAAGCGCCGATTTATATCGATGAGACCGCCGCGCTGAATGCCTTGGAACTGCGCGCGCGCGCCCGGCGGCTGTACCGCCAGTACGGCGAACTCGGTTTAATCGTGGTCGATTATTTGCAACTGATGTCGTCCACTGGCCAGGGAGAAAACCGCGCCACGGAAATTTCCGAAATATCACGCGCGTTAAAAGGGCTGGCGAAAGAACTGAAAGTACCGTTGATCGCGCTATCGCAGCTTAACCGCAGCCTTGAACAACGCCCCAACAAACGGCCGGTGATGTCCGATCTGCGCGAATCCGGCGCAATCGAGCAAGACGCCGACGTGATTCTGTTTATTTACCGTGACGAAGTGTATAACCCCGATTCACCCGACAAAGGCATCGCGGAAATCATCATCGGCAAGCAGCGTAACGGCCCGATCGGTAAAGTCGATTTGGCTTTCCTGGGCCAATACACGTGTTTTGAAAGCCTCGCCCGGCCTGAATATTATTGATCCCGGTTTAAAAATATTTCATCCATGTGAAACACTCACAAAAAATGACAAGTCATTTGCCATGATTTCTCCCGCAAACCAAAAGAGAAAGCGCTTCTAAGTTCCACATTTAACCGGTTTATAGATTGAAGATGATCAATAGCAGACTTTTTTCATTGACCTTTCTGAAGTCGGAGATCAGCTCACTGCGGTCTTTGCAGAAAGATTTCAGCAAAATCGATATCAAGGTGGTGCTGGTATGCCTGACCGTCGCTTTCTCCCTCACCTGCACATACTATATGGACAATGCGCACTATCCAGTTACCGTTTTGCACGATTTGAATCTGACCGGACTGGCGCAGACAGCGAATAATCTCCTTTTTCAGCATGCCAACGCGCAATTGCACCAGTTGATTTACTGGGCAGCGGTCATCATTTTCTTTTACTTCGTTTTCCCGGCGGGCATCATTCTGTTTGTTTTCAAGGAAAGCCTGACGGAATACGGTTTGAAATTGAAGAATGCCGGCAAGGGCTATCCGCTGTATCTCGGCATGCTGGCAATCATGATGCCGCTGGTATTTTATTTCTCCGGAAGCGAGAGCTTTCTCGACCGCTACCCGTTTTACAGGGTGGCCAAGAATGAAAGCTTGTTTCCCAATTTTTTTATATGGGAAATCGTATATTTCCTGCAATTTCTCGCGCTGGAGTTTTTCTTTCGCGGCTTCATTCTGCACGGCACCAAACAGCGTTTCGGGTTTTACGCGATTTTTGTCATGGTGATCCCGTATTGCATGATCCATTTCGGCAAACCGATGCCGGAAACCTTCGCCGCAATCATTGCCGGTGTGGTGTTGGGATTTCTAAGCCTAAAAAGCAAAAGTATCTGGCTGGGTGTTATGATTCACTGTAGTGTCGCACTGACCATGGATCTGTGCGCGCTGTACCGGAAAGGATTACTTTAGGATAGTGAGACGATTGGTGGACTATAAAAGCGCGCGCCCGGACCGGCAAAACCGTTTGCTGCGATTATGGCCGTTGCTGTTCATTCCGCTCATTCCGCTCATCCTGAGCGGTTGCCTGTCGCCAATGGCCCTGAACCGTGCCGTGATTGCGTATGACGAAGCCGTCACCGACGCGGTGTCGCAGCAATTGCTGATCAATATCGTGCGCGCCCATCATCGCCAGCCGATTCATTTCACCGGCGTTTCCAATATCGCGGCAACTTTTAATTTTCAGGCGAGCGCAGGCGCCACGCCGTCGCCGGGTGGTCTGGCCGGTGCGGTGATTTCGCCGGTTTTCGGCGGCAGTGTGGCGGAAAGCCCGACCATCAGCATCGTGCCGATCGAAGGGGAGGAATTTACCAAGCGGCTGCTGACGCCGTTTCCGCAAAACAAATTGACCTTGCTGCTGCGCCAGCGTTTTGATGTCGATCTGCTGCTGCGCATGATGGCGCAGGAAGTGCGCCTGTTGGACACAAAACAACCGAACGGTGCGTACCGCAACAGTCCGGCGAATAAAGCCAGCTATGAAATGTTCCGCCGCGTAGTACTGCATTTATCGGCGATTCAGGATTTTAATCAGTTGTACGCCGAACCTTTGGCGCTGATCAATACCTGGACTATCCCGGCCAGCACCATCACGGCGGATGGCTTTCAGGCGCTGCAAAAGGAATTCACCGTGCGCTATAACCCGCAAGACAATACCTATACGCTGCGCAAACAAGTGGCCGGGCCGATTCTGATCACCAACTACGATCCCAACACGTTATCCGACGAAGACCGTGAAAATTTGCGCCAGCAAGTGGGGGACGGCAGCAGCAACGATATCGCGTTTGATATCCGTGCCGGGCACTACGGCGGGGAATGGCCGATCAGCGGTGTGTTCCGCCTGAGAAGCTTTCACTCGATACTCGGTTTTCTCGGCAAAGCGCTTGGCGAGGAAATGGGCTATCACGTCGAAAAAGATCCGCGCACGCCGCCGATACTGTTGAACGAAAATCCCGACTTAACCATGGAATTCATCGTATCCGATACGCCGCCGCCGGACGTCGATTTTTCCATCCGCTGGGATGGCCGCTATTATGCGGTCAATACCAAAGGGCCTTACGCGCGCTGGAACCGCGACGCGTTTCAGTTATTGTTTCTGCTGTTCCAGATGACCGTGACCGACATCCCGCGCGTGGGCGTGCCGAGTATCACTATCGCCAAATAATCCGGCTGGTTTCACGCTGCTGGCCGCTTGCCAGGTTTTTTAATGGATGCGGTGTCGACGGGCATCGAGTACCGCCTACGTGGTGGTTAAATAATTCGAGTCCTTAAAACTTCCGCTGGCATCAGCATCCGTGTGCACCCTTATATTTGTAGGCAAATAACTACAAGAAAAATAAGCACAATGCTTATTCATTAATGACGCCAATCACTCTACTATGAAAAGCGGAGGGATGATCAAACGATCTCCCATCGATCCATTAATTTGAAAGGAGTTATAAAATGAGCGTAAAAACAATGACGTTTTTTACCAGCATCATGATCATGATTCTTTTTTCACTGAGTGCAATAGCCGGGGAAAGCCATCTGGTGCACGCCATTAAGCACGCTGAAGCTGCGGCCGCTGCGGCTGATGGCAAAGCAGTGGCCGAACATGCCGAGCATGCGAAAACGCATGCCATCGATGCAAAAAATGATAAAACCTCGAAAAGCGACCCCAAGCATATCGATGATGGCATTAAATGCCTGGATGACGCGATCAAAGAAGGCAAAGGCGGCAATACTGAAGCGGCCAAGAAAGCGGCCGCAGATGCTGTAAACCATTTCAAACAAGCTGTATCCGCACCCGCACCCGCACCAGCAGCCGCACCCAAGCAATCGTCCTACTAGCTTCAGCACCCTAAAATACGGTGAATTATGGGTTCGCCGTATTTTTTTCAGCCATTATTCAGACTCTTTCTTACCCGGAAAAAAAGCCGGACTCGATCAGCGTTCCAGCGGGTCGCAGCGGCGTGTGCGGCCAAGATTCATCTGCGTCGAGTTCGAGCAGGCGTTCCAGTGCCATTCCTTCAATGTTGGGTTCCAGTTCGTCAACGGGTAGTGAATCGCACGCCGGGTAACCGGTGAGTAGGCGTTGCAAACCATGCGTGCGGGAATCCAGCGAAGACACCGGAACCGGGCCGCATCCCGCATGCTGTAAAGCCCGCACCAACGCCCGGATGTCCGCTTCGTAGTGCTCGCGCGCAAATACCAGCCGCACGAAACCTTCATGATCGCCGGTCAATGTTTTGTCCAATGCCGGGCGCAGACCGGCGATGTCCAGCTCCCAAATTACAGTGTTGTTATCCGGGTGGCTGACAAGTACTGACTCTTCAATGTAGACATCCGGCGCATAACCGCAATCGGCGGTCAATACTTGGTGCGCGCCCGGCTGCTTGATCGATTCGATCAATGCAAACACGTCCCAAACGATACCGCGCTCGGCCAAATCGTTACCGCCGCCCGCAAAATCAGGAACTGCTTGCAGTATCAAATGCGGTGGATCGTCAAAAATAATCTCGCTGTAGTGGATTTGCCAGCCGATGCGGCTGCGCAGTGTGAGCGCGGGGCGGGGCTCATTCTCAAGGATGCGGGTCACGATCGGATTGCTTTGCTGCTTTTTTGCCGGGTTTCCGGGTTGTGGCGGCGGGCAGCAGGCTGGTGATTGCTTGGTAGCGCTCGAATAGAAACGCCACGCGCTCGGCTTCGGAAGCGAATGATTTTTTGCCGTAGGCGGCGTCGACAGCGCGGTCGAGTGTCTGGTGCGCGCGCACCAGTTCCGGCGGCATCGTCAGCGGGTCGTACAAGTCAGCTAGCGTGGAAGTTGGAAATTGCGCGCGGGCATCCAGCACCGCTTGCGCGGCGGTTTCGATGGCTTGGCGCTGGGTATCGGTGGGTTCCGGCCACGGGAAGTTGTTGTAGACGATGCCGACGGAATAACGGTAATCGCTTTTCAAGCGCCCACAAACCGTGCGCATCCAGGCGTTGTGCATCGTGGAAGTGAGGATGCCGAAGTGGTAGAGGGTGGCGTTGGGAATCGAATAAACGAGATTACTGACGATGATTTCAGGTTGCAAATAGCCAATCGGAACATAAAGCCTGTTTTCGGAAGAAACACTCGGAACGAGAAGATAAGGTTCTACAGGTTGGCGGATTTTCTGAAATAACGTGGGGGTTGCGGCATCTTTTTGGGTTTGAGCATCTTTGCTGGCGGAACGCATAGACCTAACGGCTTCGACACGTTGCATCACGGCTGGCATGGTGCGCAGTTCACTGGGTGATACGCTAACTAACCATAAGCACCAGCGTCGAACATTGTTGATAAATTCATCGGCTCCAAGAAACGGGCGAATGAATTTCTCGGCTTGAGGTTCAATCTCTAAAAGCTTGTGCTTTTCTTCATCGCTTAATAGCAAATTGCCGCCATCGGCAGGTTTGCTGCCATTAATCATTTTTGGCGCATCACAAATTGGATTGGTACGGTTTTCCAGCACTGCATCGGCGGCGTCGACCAAATAGGGATTGATGTTTTTGGCAGCTACGGCATGCGGTTCCCCCTGAATGTCGGCATACTCAAAAATAGTTTTCTGCGCGGATTCTTGCAAACCGAAACCGATGATGACGCAATGCACCGCCGCTCTGCCTGTGGCTTCGCTTGTCCATTGGAATGTGCGGTGCGCGAAATGCAAATGCACGCCGCGCCGCAATAAATCTGGCCACAATACGCCGACCTGTTCGCCTTGCGTGATCGAGTTGGTCGACACGAACGCCACCCGGATCGCCGGATGGGCGGCGATAAAATCAGTGGCTTTGCGGTACCAGCAGGCGACGTAATCAAGCAATCCGGCATTCTTGGTGTCATGGAAAATCGTGGCGACATCGGCGCGTTGTGCGTCGTTCAAGTAAGTTTTTCCAATGAACGGCGGATTGCCCATCACAACATCGCATTTGCCCGCCGCGATGACGCTGTTCCAATCGAGCCGCAGCGCGTTGCCGTGCACGATATGCGCGGATTTTTTCAGCGGCAGGCGAATGAAATACTGACCAAATTCTTCCGACACCAGCGCGTTCATCTGGTGGTCGGTCAGCCATAGTGCGACTTGTGCGATTTGCACCGGAAATTCCTCGATTTCGATGCCGTGGAACTGGTCGACGTCGACCTGAATGATGGTGGCGATGTCGAGCGCTTGCTGGCCGCTGTGGTGCAGTGCGCGCAGCACTTCCAGTTCCAGCTTGCGCAGTTCGCGGTACGCGATCACCAGGAAATTGCCGCAGCCGCATGCCGGGTCGAGAAATTTCAGACCGGCGAGCTTGGCGTGGAAGGCTTGCAGGTTTTGCGTGCGGCTTTTGACGGTGTGGCGGATTTTATCGAATCCGGCGCGCAGTTCGTCGAGGAACAGCGGGCCGATCAGTTTCAGGATGTTTTCCTCGGTGGTGTAGTGCGCGCCGAGGTTGCGCCGCGCGTTCGGTGTTTCATCCATGATGTTCTGGAACAGCGAGCCGAAAATCGCCGGGGAAATGCCGCTCCAGTCGATCGCGCAGCAATACAGCAGCGCGGCGCGCATGTCGCGGTCGAAGCTGGCGAACGGCAAGCGTTCCTCGAACAGCTTGCCATTGATGTACGGAAACCGGCTCAGCGTGTCGTCGAGGTTTTTTAGCCGTGCGGTTTCCGGCGTGTTGAGCACGTCGAACAGTTGCGCCAGTTGCGGCGCGAGATCGCTGCCGTCCTCGCGCGTTTGCTGCTCGATGAATTCGGTGAACTGGGTGCGCTCGAAAATACCGGTGTCCTCGGCGAACAGGCAGAACAGCAGGCGCACCAGATAGACTTCGAGTGCGTGGCCGGTGTAGCCGATTTGTTTCAGGCGGTCGTGCAGGCGCGCCATGCGCTGCACCGCCTTGGCGTTGACCGGGCTTTGCGGCGAGATTTTCTGCGGCTGGTAACCGGCGATGAACCAGAACAGCTTGACGTTTTTGTACAGCTCTTTCAGCAGGAATTCGGTCTGCGTGCCTTCGATCATGTCGTACAGGCGGAAGCACGCAAAGTCGCTGACCAGCACGAAACGCGGCAGTTCGTGTTCCTTCAGTCCGGGGAAATAATCGATGGCTTGCTGGTAGGCGCGATCCAGATCTTTACCGCGCGATTTGTGCTCGATCAGCAGGTTGCCTTTCCACAGCCAATCGATGTAACCGTCGCGGTCGCCGAGTTTTTTGACCTTTTGCTCGAAACTGCCGATGCGCCGCTGGTTGATGCCAAACACGTTGAAGAAGTCGATCCAGAACGGCTTGGCGTCGGCGTCTTCCGATTCCGCTTTGGCCCAGTCGCGGGAAAACGCCAGCGCGCGGTCTTTGATTTCGTTCCAGGCTAGCGCCATGCAGTCTCCGGTTTATTCTTAGGAAGCTCTGAAAAACTGCTGCGCTCACTACATTTTTCAGAGCTTTCTTATTTATTTTGACCCGCCCGATTCTACGTGATCGCGCCGGGAAACGCCAAGGATCGCCTGTGGTATGATTTTCCATCATTATCAGGAGCAAGATATGCGCGCTATTTTTCTGGATTTCGGTTCCGTCACCCGTGGCGATATGAATTGCGCCACGCTGGAGCGGGCGATTGCGCCGTGGCAGTTTTATCACGATTCTTCCGAGGCGGAAGTGGCGGAACGCATCCGCGACGCTGAGGTGATCGTCAGCAACAAGGTTTATATCAGCCGTGACGCCATTGCCACGGCGCAATCGCTCAAGCTGATTTGCATCGCTGCGACCGGGTACAACAACGTCGACCTGGCGGCGGCTGCCGAATATGGCGTGCCGGTGTGCAACGTGCGCGGCTACGCCACGCCGTCGGTGGTGGAGCATGTGTTCATGCTGATGCTGAATCTGGCGCGGCATTTTTCTGATTATCAGGCGCTGGTCAAGCGCGGCGGCTGGCAGCAAAGCCAATTTTTCTGCCCGCTTGATTTTCCGGTCATCGAATTGTCCGGTAAAACGCTCGGCATCATCGGTCACGGCGAACTTGGGCACGCGGTGGCGCAGGTCGCGCGGGTATTCGGCATGCAGGTGCTGATCGCGGAGCACAAAGACAAGCCGCCGCGCGCTGGTAGAACCGCGTTTGACGACGTGTTGCGGCAGGCGGATTTCGTCACGCTGCATTGTCCGTTGTCACCAGACACGCAGCATCTGTTCAGCCGCCGTGAATTCGGGTTGATGAAACCAACAGCGTATCTGATCAATACCGCGCGCGGCGGGCTGGTGAACGAAGCCGATTTGTTGCAGAGTTTATCCAGCGGACAGATCGCCGGTGCGGCTATCGACGTGATCCAGGGCGAGCCGCCCGGGCCGGATAACCGGATTCTGCGCGAATTGCCGCCGAACCTCATCGTTACGCCGCACATCGCTTGGGCCAGCCGCGAATCGCGGCAGCGGTTGCTGGACCAACTGGCGGGAAATATCAGTAATTTTTTTCAGCACCAATCATTTAACCAGATCACCGATGCGCTGAATCTTACCCATAATTAGTACAAAATTGGCGCTAAAAATAACAAAAAAATCGGTAGAATCTCGAGAGAGAATTCCTACAAAGTAAAAAAGGGATTTTTTGCGAGAAAAGTTTGCTGATTGGCATTTGGTTATGTTTACGACAATAAGCGTGAGATCCATGCCCGAGATAAATGGATCATGTATGAACGCACTATCAATTCGATCGTTTCTTTAATTAAGGAGAAAAATAATGAAAATCATGAAAGGCGCGACCCAGGTTGCCGCCGTATTCGGACTCTCTATGCTGTTGAGCGGCGTCAGCTACGCATCGCCAGCTGGATCGATCACCGTAACCAATCCTGGCCCGTTAGGTTCTTTCAGCTTCAATACCGCCGCTTTTGACGGCGCCAGCGGACGAATCGAGAAGCTCACGTTCGATTTGTCCGGTACGCATTGTGTGGATGGTGGAAGTTGCATACTGGGCGAGTCGCTGGTTTTCGGCGGTTCGGGTGGCGGATCTTTTGCCTATGATCCGGAAGCCAATGGCACATCGTCATTATTTGGCGCGGTGGGTTCAACTATATTCGGTTTTGATTTCACCGGTTTCGATCCACTGAATGTATTCGCATTTTCCTGGGATCCCGATGTCGCTAGTAACGGCGGTTACGGAGCAATCGTTGCCGAACTGGCCGGTACCGTGATTACCGCATCGGTTCGTTTTGGTGGCGGAGAAATTCTTACCTATTCAGGAACGATGGGAATTGTCGGACATGACGTTGCCGCTAACCTAGTTCCCGTTCCGGAACCTGAAACCTATGCGATGTTGCTGGCGGGCCTTGGCCTGATCGGTTTCGCTGGCTACCGCCGTAAGCAAGCCATTGCAAGCTGATAATTTAATCGTAAGATTGCTATAAATCTGTTTTACAGAAGCCGGCGTCCCAATAAAATGGCGCGCCGGTTTTTCATGATCTGCCAGACTGATAGTATTCAGCTATCGCATTCATCTTCTTCAAACGGTATCCTTGCCGTGGTCTGCTTTTACTCAATCCAGTTTTGGTAAGATAGCAGGACTTTTCCAATGCATCCGGATGAGACCGGTGTATATGATCATCAAGACACAGGGAGTAATGCCCATGCAACCATGGATTTATCTTGCTATCGCCATCGTCAGCGAGGTGATCGCGACATCATTCCTCAAAGCAGCCGAGGGGTTTACCCGTTTGTGGCCGTCGCTGGTGGTGATCGCCGGTTATCTGCTGGCTTTTTATTTACTGTCGTTGACACTGAAAACCATTCCGGTCGGCGTGGCGTATGCGATCTGGTCCGGCGTGGGCATCGTATTGATCGCGATCAGCGGCTGGTTGTTTCTCGGGCAATCGCTGGATACGCCCGCAATCATCGGTTTGATGATGATCGTGGCGGGCGTGGTGGTGATCAACGTGTTTTCCCGGACGGTTACGCACGGTTAAGGCAACGTTGATTCGTTACCTGCGCAAGCAATTTTTTCTTAAACAATTTTTTGGAGAAGCGCAGTGCCTATTAGGCCTATGCTTCGCTCCCAATGAGCCTGCTGATATTGCTAGAAATCTGAGAATAGTGAGATCAAAGTCTATAAAATACTTAGCGAATCTGACACCCTCTGAAAATACGAAACCTTAGCGTACGTTTTCGTACCGTTGGACTTCATACTCGTATCCCAAGTGCAACTGGCACGATATTAATGTGGTCAGATCAGCCCCAGTATGTATGCGGTCAGACTTCACGTCCGAATAGCCCTCCAAGAATTCGTCTGTCGATATGCTTGTCAAGGTAGGCCGCACCAAATCCACCGTAGAGTTCTTTCTTCGTAACATCCAGTTCCGATTCTTTAGCCGCCAGTATTTCACGCGTAGAAGGGCGCTCGCACATGGCATCGTAAAATGTCTGTAATGCAGGATCGTCTCGAAACAAATGCATCTCGGGTATTTCGAACAATTCAGAAAACATTTGGCTAAGCTCGAGCGTGTAGAACAACTGAAAATCTGGCAGAAAAGGTTCTTTGCCAAGTAGGAACGGATCCATTCTCGAGCCATTAACGAGTCTGGATAGCCACATTTTGCTTAGCAAGACAGAAAAAAGATTATAAATATGGGCTTCTTTATCAACCTTGAGTTTCCAAGCTTTGGGAAAATATCCGCTGACAACGAACCAGTTGAAGAATGGACCTGCTATGGAGAAAGTGATGAAGTCATTCTTGGCATCGACCTGTGCGCAGAACAACGGATCATCAATAGGGTAAAACTTTTGCACTTCTGGGTAAATTTTCGCGAGATAACGACAAATAGCGTGACTTTCCGCAATATCAACGCCATTTGCATCCCTGAGACTGGGAATTTTTCCAAGAGGGTTTCTTTCTAAGTGTTCTGGCGTGAGCGTGCTCCCTTGAAACGGAGACACTCGTTCATAGCGATACGGTAGACCAGATTCCGAAAGAATGTGCGCAACCTGACTCATATATGGTGAGAGCCAGAATCCGTACAGCGTGCGCTCGACATTGGGTTGTGTGGACATGGAAAATTCCTTCTGCAATGTAGTTTATATTAATTAGGTGTCTTCATTAGGAGCATGGTGCTGATGCCACCGCCGATAGCAGTGCCAAGAGGGTTGATTTCTTCCGATAGGGAATCTCTTACTAAAGCAAGGTAATTAGCAATTGGTCAGAGTATAGGCCAGCAAACGGATAGGCGTGTAGTATGCTAAATTGGTACTCAGCGTCCTATTTTTGAAACTATGGGTGAGCTCCTCCTATGCAAGACCTGAATGACCTCTACTACTACGTCCAGGCCGTGGATCATGGCGGCTTCGCTCCGGCAGGTCGAGTGTTGGGCATGCCGAAGTCGAAGCTCAGCCGCCGCATCGCCAAACTGGAAGAGCGCCTGGGTGTGCGCCTGATCCAGCGCTCGACACGTCACTTTGCGGTTACCGAAGCCGGACAGAGCTATTATATGCACTGCAAGGCGATGCTGGTGGAAGCCGAAGCGGCCCAGGAAGCAATAGACACGCTAAAAAACGAGCCCCGCGGTGTAATCCGGATGACATGCCCCATACCGCTGGTGAATGCCTATGTGGGAGGGATGCTGGCCGATTTCATGGTGAGCTATCCGCATGTCACGGTGCAGATGGAGGCGACTAACCGTCGTGTTGATCTGGTCAGCGAGTCACTGGATGTTGCTTTGCGCGTGCGCCATCCACCGTTACAAGACAGTGATCTGGTCATGCGCATCCTGGCTGATCGAAGCCAATGCCTGGTGGCCAGCCCCATCCTTGTCCAACGATTCGGTTTTCCTGCTACACCTGCTGCTTTGAGCAACTGGCCGAGCCTAAGCCTGGGGGAGGGGCTGCAACAAATTCATGCTTGGGTGCTGCATGGGCCAGATGGTGCACAAGTAACCCTTCATCACACGCCACGCTTTGTGACGACGGACATGATTGCGCTCAGAGATGCCGCTGTGGCTGGTGTTGGCGTAGTAGAACTGCCTGTGATCACGGTACGAGACCAGTTGACGGCAGGTTCATTGGTCAGACTGGTACCCGGCTGGGCACCACGCCGGATAATCATTCATGCGGTGTTTCCGTCCCGGCGCGGTCTTCTGCCTTCCGTGCGGGCGTTAATTGATTTCTTAGCACAGCGTTTCGAGATGCTGCATGACGACTAAACTAAGGAAACGCTGAGCAAATCCTGAAGTGTTTGGGATAATAGTATTTCCTGACAACTCCTCTATAGACACGCCATGTCACACCAATCGAGCTTTGCCGATCTTGATTACAGTCACAAGAAACGCCGGACACGGCAGGAGGTTATTTTAAGCGAGATGGAAGAGGAATACCCTGGCAAGTGTTGCTGTCGCATATTGTGAGCCCCATTACCCCAAGACTGCGAGGCGGGGCCGTCAGCCGATGGCGCTGGAGAACATGTTTCGTATCTATCAAGTCGCAGGGGCTGCTGGTTTCCAAAGGTACGATGGTGGATGCCACACTCATTCATGCTCCAAGTTCGACCAAGAATCAGGAACAAGCGCGTGATCCTGAGATGCGCCAGACGAAGCAGGGAAAGCAATGGTACTTTGACATGAAGGTGCATGTTGGTGCAGACGTGGATTCAGGAGCGGTGTACACCACGTTTGAGGTTACCGCAGCCAATGAAGTCGACATCAACGTCCTGCCAAGCTATTGCGGGCGGAAGACGAGGTTATCTTGGGCGAGTCAGAAGAAGCGTAACCGGAAGCATTCCTCGATCCGAGCGCGGGTGGAACATGTGTTCCGGGTGATCAAGCGGCAGTTTGGATTCACCCGGACCCGCTACCGCGGGCTGATGAAGAATGCCGTTCAGGTGAACATGCTGATGGGCTTGGTCAACCTGTACCTGCTGCGCAAGCGATTGCTGCCTACATGAGAGGAGAGTCTGTCCAACATACCTCCGGCGGCTGACGATGAAGCAGAAACAGGGCGAATTTAGCAACAAATGCCGCTGGAAAATGAATTGCCGGGAGTCTTTGTTCAAAAAACTGGCAGGACTACCGGGAAATCTGAAAGCCGCTAATTTGCTCAGCGGCTCCTTAAATTATCCGGTGGTGCGCAGATCGCTCAGGAATTGATCCAGCACATCCTTGCTGGCGTGCGGCATTACCACGATGTGCGCATGTGGCACCAGCTTGCCGTGATCGTCACGCAACCGCATTGTTGCCAGTGAGTAACGGTCGACCACCGATTCATCCGGCGTTCTGAAATAAATAATATTCGAGCGGTCGTTAATGCGCACCGGTTGCAAATGGCTGTAGTGGCTGCGCATTTCTTTCAGCAAATAAGCGGCGTTATCCAGTATCGCTTTTGCATCGGCGGTTTGCTGCGCGAATGCGGTGTCCGAGCTGAAGAAGTAAAACTCGGCCGGTTTCACGGCATCACGCGAGCAAGTGATCGTGCCGGGCACTTGCTTGATATATTCCGGATCGTGAATGCGGCTGAACAGTTCCCGGAATGCTTCAAAATTGCTGCGGGTGGTGATGAACAGCCCCGCAGGCGAAGGAAAGCCGAAAAACTTGTGACAGGAAACGGCGATGGAATCGTAGCGTTGCCGTATTTTTCCGTTGAGCGGATCCGGCGCTTGCTGCATTAATTCGCCGGCAAACGGTGTGTGCGGCAGAAAACCGCCGAACAGTGCGGCATCCAGATGCAAATACGCGGTGCGGTTTTTCAACTTTTCCTGGATCGCATCGACCGGATCGATCGCGCCTTTGAAGGTAGTGCCAATGGTGGCGACGACCAATGCGGGGTGGTTACGATTGGCATTCAGCTGCCGTTCCAGATCGGCAACGTCCATGCCGCCATCGGGCGCCGTACCGACGATAACTGATTCGAGTTGCAGCAGGTCGCGCAGAATCTGGATCGAATAGTGCGCTTCGGCAGTGAAATAGACTTTCGGCAGTACACCGGTGCGGTTCTGCAAAATCGTCCGCCCCATATACAGCCCGTGCATGTTGCTGTCAGTACCGCTGTTGCTGAGAAATCCCCAGATGTTGCCGGGCGAGAAGCCGTAAATCGTGCCGAAGCGATCGATCAATTCGCGCTCGAACGGATGGCTGTTGAATGGGATATGGCTTTGATCGTAGGGATTGCCGACATTGTTGAATGCAAACCGGTTCAAGCCGGCGCGCGCCAGCTCATTGCGCCAATCGAGGAACGCTTCCGGCAATACCGTCATATTGATCGGATAACCGAGTAGTGTGTCTTTTTGCCGCGCGTGCGCTTGCAAACTCTTTAACGCGGACGCTGCGTTTTGCGGCCGTTGTTGTATGCCTGGCGCGCTTGCCAGGGCTTGGGGTGAGCATACAGCCACGAGGGCCGTTGCGCCGGTCATGCTCAGAAATTGGCGCCGGTTCATCATCATGATCATAGCCTCCTGAACAATACACTCCTTAGATACTTGGCTGCCGGTAAGGTTTCTTCCGGTCTTGCCGGCGGTTCGCCTTGAACTGGCGGCGGAACACCGCTATCTTAGTGTTTTTTTCTGTTACCGGTAACGGTTGTTAGTATGAATAAGGCATTTACCAAGGAAAACGAAGACGACGACGAACCCGACGATACGCCGAAATTACCGCAAGGGGTGAAAAACTACATTACTCCGGCAGGGTATCGGCGGCTCAAGGATGAATTCGATCAATTGTGGAAAGTAGAGCGCCCTGAGCTGGTCAAGACCATTACCTGGGCGGCTTCCAATGGCGATCGCTCGGAAAATGGCGATTATATCTACGGCAAGCGCCGTTTGCGTGAAATCGACCGGCGTTTGCGTTTCTTATCGAAGCGGATAGATAACGCCGAAGTAGTCGATCCCGCGCAACGCGGCAACTGCGACCAGGTATTTTTCGGCGCCACCGTGACCGTCTGCAATAGCCAAGGCGAGGAACACACCTACAGCATCGTCGGCATGGACGAAGCCGACCCGGGCCGCGGCCGCATCAGCTGGATTTCTCCTTTGGCCAAGGCGTTGCTCAAAGCACGCGAAGGCGACGTGGTGAAGCTGCATACGCCGGGCGGGCTGGAAGAGCTGGAGGTGGTGGAAATTCGCTACGAAGCTTTGTAGCAGTTAATTGCTATCACTTATTCAAAACTTTCATCTATACGGCGACTACGCTTATATTCTTCGCTAATTTCCTTGTTTAATAAATCAATTTGCTTTTTAGCCCATGAAGCAACCAACGGATCATTATGTGTTTGGAGTTTTTCTGCCAAAACGAGATAAGGCGAAAGATTGTCTGCCAGTGAACCAGACCATGCACCTCTTGGGCGGAATCGGAATGCAAATATATCTAGAATTACCGAACGGTCAGGTGCTGACTCAAGAATTTCCAATGCGATGGGCGACCAAGAAGGGGAATCATGCTCACCATTTTTGGCAAACAAATGTATTTCTTCAGCCAGTCTAGGTAAACGAATCTCAGGGTTTTCTTTCGCCCATGTCATGAGTTTTTCCGGTAATGCTGCATTGACAGGACTTTCATGATCGTAGCTGAAGTAATAAAACAATGATTTTTGCCGGTGGCTATTCGTTTTCTCTATTCCATTTTTATTCAGAAAAGCCTCGATAGCTACTATTGGTTGAAGCCGAAATAGGGTTCGAATCAATTCACTGTATTGCATTGTGTCTGAGCGATAATCGACGAGTGCGCGAGCCAGTTTTGTGCAGATTGTTGTTGCATCCTGAGATGCGGCATCTCCAACCATACAAGCAACGGCAACCTCATTGACGTGATAAGCGTGATTCGAGCTGCCATCTTGAAACTCATTAAGTTTCAGTAATTCTCTTCCTAATAAGGATGTATCACTATCAACAGGTATTTTGTTACTTTGCAAGGAATGTAACCGCATCTTGAAGACATCGATGGCAACCGGATACCCATTAGGTAAGGACGCAATTCCAACTAATATTTCTCGGAAAAATGGAAGCGGAATTGAATCAGAAACCATCCCATACATAAGGTGTGAGTAAGTCAACGTTGGGGCATCGCCCTGTGCAATCGATAAAATGAGTCGTTTGGCTCCGGCCTCGTCAATTGGGTATGAAGATTGAAGGATGGGGAAAACAGGGGAAAGTACCGGATCTTTTAAGGCTTTATCCATAAGCTGGCTTACAACAGCCGGATCACGCGTATTGGCCGCCTCGATAAATCCCCGTAACAAAGAATAATTGCGTTTATTTTCCGGTAAGGTAATCAGGCTGTGATGGAACTGCCGCCATAATAGCTCAATATTTGAAGCTCCTTTTGCTAGCCCATGACCGAATTGCCATATCATATTGTTGTTACTACTCAATAGCTCCGGCAGTAAAGAGGTGAGAACATCTGAGGTCGAAGCAACTTCTTCTCCCAAATCCTCTACAATTTTATTGGCACGTTCCCATGCTTGCTCATGCGAGGTGTCATTGCCAACTGGTTCAGTATCAGCGATGCAAAAATATCCTTGCTTGTTGGATAGAACATAAGCTCGTGTTTTTTGCTCCAAGTCGTCTTTGGGGCGAAGCATAATTTCAAGTGCACGTGTGCGCTGAGCAAATTGTGGAGACATTCTTGTGAGATCAAAGTGAATGATCTCCCGAATTGCAAGCCACCCATCGGGCCAACCTTCTTTTGCGGCAAAATCTTTTGCTAATTCTTCAAGCTCCGTACAAACGCCCGCGTTTACCCATAAACCACGAAAATATTGAGCGAACAATTGCTTGATATCAGGTGTATGCGATGAGTTTGAATTAACATAAGTCATGGCAAGCGCAATTACAGCCCTAAACCAGGTTGAAACTTCAATGCCCGTTTTGGGTTCCCAACCAAAATCGCGATGCCTGCCTCCGAAAGTGAAATCATGGCTTGAAGTAAAATGAAAATTTTTCAACATCTCCGTTAAAGCTGTTAAACCGCAGGCATTCAGTTTTTTATCTTCACTTTCAAGCAGCTGTTGTACGACAGCTAATCTTGCTTCTACTAAAGCATGCGTGCCGGACAAATACAAATGGAATAATTCCTTAAACGAATCCCGAGCAGAATTGTGATTCTGCGACCCGGTTTCATTCGCTACAATTCTCGCTAGCAATAGCGCAGCTCGACTGAAATATTGGGTTTCATAGGCAATCGAACGAATCAAGTTGCACCACTTCCAGCGTTCATAATTAGAAGATGATAAAAATGTTTTTCCCTCATCGCTTGATGCAGCCATCTCAATAGCCTTGAGTGCAGCATTAGGCGCCAGTGGTGCTACGTTGATAAACATATCGATGCCAAGTTCATTCAAGCAGGCTGGGTTTTCTAGTATCCCACCCGAATCTAACCACATTTCTGCAATTTGTTTGGCTTGTTCCGAATTATGCAGATAACCAAGCCGTCGGCTGAATGACTTCAGCAGCCGTTCTCTTCCTGATGGGTAAAAGGTATTGGTAAGTATTTGGAGGTGTATTTTTTCTAACGCTTGGCGTGCTAATCGATTTGCGATTGCGTGTGGCAATAGGGCACGCCATTTACTTCTTTGCTGTATGAGATCACGAGAACGCAATTCTCCAATCTGACGGTACAATTCTTTGGGAGTTACGTTAACCAACTCTGCTAAAACAGATAATTCAGCCGCTACACCTTCAATAGTTTCGCCATCGAATGAATAAACAAGTGAGCATACTTCTGCGGCTTTCATCAAGGCTTCGCTATCGTTTTGGCGCTGAGAGAACAAGCGACGGAATAATTCCGTATCATTCAGTGTAGCTAGGCTGTCGCTGTGTTCAACGGTACGTGCCAGTGACAGAGCGATGCGTGCATTCCCGCCAGAGAATTCAGCGATGCGCGTACGGTCTGTTTGCGATACATTGGGTTTTAAACATTGAAGGATTTCTTCTATAATTTTTTCAGAAGCCGGTTCAAGCCTGAAAACTTGCGTTTCTTCCGGTTCATCATCGGAAACATCATATTCGACGGTAATTAGACTGACTTGATTGCCTGATGTGATAATTGTCTGAGCTAAATCTCTGTGCATCGCCGGATTGCAGTTATCTACAACGACTATGGTTCGTAGCCCATTTGCCGCGCATCGGTGAATCATGTCTCGGGCTGAAGGTGTCGGGGGTTGATCACTTCCCTGGTCAACATAAATGACAACAGATTGATCCAACGCGTCATTTCCAATCTTGGCGTCGAATAATGCTTGAACTAGGCGGGTCTTGCCTGTACCGGACAATCCAACCAAACGAACAATTCCGTGCGTTTTTTCCAAAATTTGCCGTATGGCTTGAATTCCCTGTTCGACAGTAAGCGGTGCTGAGCTATTTGTTTGTTGAGGGGCAATTATCCTGCATTTGTTGTCGAGTAAATATTCAGAATTAGTTGAGTCTCCATACGCCCAATTGCCGTATGGACGCCATCCGGTCAGCGGTTCACCTATTTGTTCGCGTAACCAAAGTGCAACCCCTGGATAATTTTTGATCCATCTGGCTAAACGATCTCGATCATAAAAATCAGTGGTCAGCGATGCACCTTGCGGAAAATCTGAGATTGCATTTTGCATCGCACACCTGCGATTTTTAAGTGCGCTATCAGTTGTTGAGCCTTTTCCACTAACGATTACATAGGCTCCTCTCTTCGATGCCAAATCGTAAATTGAGGAGCGAAGCTTTTTCTTTGGGCACATCTCAAGCCGGATAGCACTTGGTGGCATATCTTCCTGCTTGACCTGAAAACCAGTAATACTCTTCGGGATGAAATCCAAATCTGAAGAACTATTTGGCAGTTCCACACGAACATCAATCCCACCATCTGCTGCATTTTGATGTCCACCGGCAGTAACTGCAGATAAAGGAAGATTGAATCGGCGAAGTTCAGCTTCACATAGCTTAATGACCAAGATGCGGAGATCTTCGTCGCTAAGTTTACTGATGTGATCGCCAGTGATATCAAGCATTCCCAATTATCTAATTTCCTTAACCATTTATGATATCGCCGTCGATATAAAACCACTGCCCATCTTCCCGCACAAACCGGCTGATTTCGTGCAGGCGGTAAGCGCGGCTGTTGATTTTGTAACGTGCGATGAATTCCACGATGGCCTGATCCGCGGCAGCTTGCTCGTGCCGTTTAACCGTCAGCCCCAGCCACTGGTGGGCGGACTCATCGGTTAATTCAAGAGAAGCCGGACGTGTGCCGGGATGCCAGGTGGCCAGCAGATAGTCTTCACGCTTCAGCGTATACGCGGTGTAGCGCGAGCGCATCAGGTTTTCTGCGGTAGGAGCGGTTTCGCCTTGATCCAGATAGCAGCCGCAGCAGTTTTCGTAATGCTGGCTGCTGCCGCACGGGCAGGGCGATGTTTTCAAATGGGTAGTTGGGGTATTCATATACAATGCGGTTTGTTCGCCGTGTAATTTATCATAGTCTGCATGAATACCGCGTTGCCCCTTACAGTGAATTCAGTGAATATGCGGCCGCGCCGCATCGCGCATCTGGACATGGATGCGTTTTACGCGTCCGTCGAGTTGCTGCGTTATCCCGAATTGCGCGGCTTGCCGGTGGTGATCGGCGGACGGGATGAGCATCAGCCGGTGATGCAAGCAGACGGTAAACGGCATTTTTATCGCTTGCGTGATTACGCCGGGCGCGGGGTCATTACCACCGCGACGTATGAAGCGCGCGCACTGGGCGTGCATTCCGCCATGGGGGTGATGAAAGCGGCGCAACTGGCGCCCGATGCGATTCTGTTGCCGGTCGATTTCCCCATTTACCGGCATTATTCGCGTTTGTTCAAAGCCGCTGTCGCCACTATCGCTTCGCACATCGAAGATTCCGGCATCGATGAAATCTACATTGACTTAACCGATTTGCCGGATGAGACGCTGCCGCTGGCGCAACGCATCAAGCAGGCGGTAAAGGATGCCACCGGGCTTTCTTGTTCGATCGGCATTACGCCGAACAAATTACTGGCGAAAATCTGCTCCGATCTGGAGAAACCGGACGGATTGATCATTCTTGGCATGGCCGATATTCCGCAGCGCATTTGGCCGTTGCCGGTACGGAAAATCAACGGCATCGGTCCGAAGGCTGCGAACAAGCTGGCCTCGTTGGGCATCACCACGATTGCCGAATTGGCGCAGGCCGAGCTGGGTTTTCTGCAAACGCATTTCGGGCGCAGTTACTCGGTCTGGCTGTATGAAGTATCGCGCGGTATCGATGCGCGGCCGGTGATTACCAATGCTGAGCCCAAATCGATCAGCCGCGAAACCACGTTTGAGCGCGATCTGCATCCGCGCCGGGACCGGGCAGATTTGTCCGAGGCATTTACCGCGTTGTGCGTGCAAGTGGCCGGTGACTTGAAACGCAAGGGTTATGCCGGGCGTACTATCGGTATCAAGTTGCGTTTTGAGGATTTCCGCACCGTGACACGTGATTTTTCACTTTCCGCGCATACCGCCGATGCGGTTCTGATACGCCGCGCCGCGGGAGAGTGTTTACGCCGGGTGCCGTTACAGAAGAAGATTCGCTTGCTGGGCGTGAAGGTCAGCGCGCTGTGCGCCGAGACTGCATTACCGGCAGCCGAGGCTTCCCGGCAACAGGAATTACCGCTGGTGTTGTAGCGCCATCGTCATACTGTTTACATTCCCATGCGATAAAAGACTGGTAAGCGGTTTTATTTCTCGTTTTGGTTTTTGCTTGCTCTTATACACTGCAAAATCGCACCAATGAATCGAGTAGCTGCTTTGATCATGAATCGCGTCATCACAAAAATTTTAATAAGGAATTGATCAATGGTTGACCGCATGAATTTGTACCGGATTGCGCCCTTCGGCGCGTATGTTTTTTTCATGATACTGGAAGATATGTTATTGAAGTTCGGCTGGGAACCGAGTGAGCTGCGTATGCTCTACGCCGTAAAAATAGCGGTTGTGGCTGGTTTATTGTGGGCGATGCGAAGCGCCTACAGTGAATTGCGCTGGCCCGGCGGCGCGGGCTTGCGTGTCTGTTTTACCGCACTGATAGCCGGTATCGTGGTGTTTATCGCATGGATAAATCTGACGGCGGATTGGATGGTGATGGGTGAGTCCGTAGGCTTCGATCCACGCGAAAACGGTGAAATCGACTGGTTTTTGGTGACCGTGCGGATTATCGGTGCGGCATTGGTGGTGCCGGTGATGGAAGAACTGTTCTGGCGGTCGTTTTTGATGCGCTGGATTGAGAATCCGGATTTCCTGGCTGTTAATCCGGCGCAGGTAGGACTCAAGGCGCTCTGCATTGCAGCAGCGCTGTTTGCGCTTGCGCACAGCTTATGGCTGGCCGGATTTTTTGCCGGTATCGTTTATAGTTTGCTGTACGTGCGCAGCGGAACCTTGTGGCTGCCCATTTTGGCGCATGCGGTCACCAACGGGATACTGGGGGTGTGGATTGTGATGACAGGCAATTGGGGATTCTGGTAGCAGAAAAAAGCCGGTGAGAATTTTTTCTTACCGGCTTTTCGGATCAAATGACGTTTTCGGGATGCTCGACAATTTCTTGGTAAATCAGGTGGCGTAGCGCGAATACTTGATCCGGCTTGATGCCGGCATATTCGACACCGGAGCAGATGATTTTCTGATTTTTCTTGGTGCTTTGCTTGGCGGACCGGATGACGGCTTTGATGGACAACGGTATCTCCCGGTCATGTACGGCGATGACAAAGGATAAGGTGACCACTGAGCCTAGTGTGCCCAAAGGGAGATGAGAAGTGATGCCGGCGCCGCAGATACTGAGGTCGCTGATCGTAATCGGAATCGCTTTTTCGGCCACGGTTGCCTGGAGATTGCATTTAATTCTTCGTGACTTGCGTATGCTTTGGCCTTGTATGTCTTTGGGAAAAGACAAATGCAGGTATTTAAAAGGCGCTTTGATGATTTTGTCGACAAAAGCGGTGAATTTGTAGGCATACTGCCCGGTAATTAAACGGACGTTGAGTTGATCGCCTTCGATAAAAGGTTCGCCGATCAGCTGTTCGGATGCCGGCATAGAAACAATCAAGGTACTGCCTTGCACATAACCGATCATGGAAGTTGCGTACGAATTGCTTTCGCCGGAATTTTTTGAGTAGGTGGCTAAAGTAAGATGCATTTTATGACCCACTTTGAGATGCATATCTTCAAAGCTGATTTTTCCCGGTGAATTCGCCGCGGGTTCAGCTTGTTCCGGATCTTGTTTCTCCATGCGGAAAATTGGCGACTCTTCCAGTTGTTTTAACTCTTCCTCGGTTTTAAAGATGTAACCGCGCTTTTGTATGGGCTGACGCCCTTGATCGAATAAATCCCACGGCAATGGTTGACCAACTATCAAGTCTGTTGTTTGTATGGGTATCAATTCCATAATCGTACACTTAAAGTTATTAGTGAGAGCCCGCTGTAAAGGGCGCTAATCGGTTCTTAGCCGCCGTTGTCAGAGTTGCTTTTAACGGTGCGGTTGTTGCAAAACTTTAACAACAGCGAATCTATTGCGTGATTAAGGGAAGCGCTGATTAATTGACTGCACGAGCGAATCGCTTCGTTGCGCGGTACTCACTCCCTCGTCTATCCGATTGATATGTCTCGGTTGTTGCGTTCCGTGCGCCTTGCCCTTCATCACGTTCGTCGAATTAATCAGCGCTTCCTAAGGTAAAGAGTGTGTAAAAATTATGAGGGCTGTAACAAAAAATTGCAGGAAAAATAGTAAACACAAATATATATTCCCGTTAATACTGCAATAATGGATATAGTATCGATGGCGAAGCTGTCCGGCATGATTTTCCACGTTGTGTTTTTTTGATAAGTCAAATATCCCGGCGGTTTTGCGTTGACCCTTGAAGCGATTCAGTGTTAGAGTTCAATCCATATGCAGATTATGGTTTTTATATTCTGTTATTTGTATCTTTTTTATAGCTTTTTAGGGAGGAGGGAGGATGATATATAAAACGATCTACAAAAACCAAATGACTCATGCCGTGGCGGGTGGGTTGCTGCTCGGCCTGAGTTCATTTGGTGTTGAAGCGAATACGAACAGTGTGATGGGCAATATCGGAAGCAGCGGTAATGCTTTTATGAATGCCATAACAAACAGCGGTATCAGATTCGGCGGCTGGGTGCATGGCGGAGCGACATTCAATCCTTATCAAACGGATGGTTTCAACGGTCCAGTGACATTTGCCGATCAAGCCAACAGAGTGCAAATGAATCAATTGAATTTCTTTCTGGAACGTCCGGTCAGGACGGAGGGAAGAGATTGGGACATCGGTTTTCGCGCCGATTTTATGTTTGGAACGGACGCGATCTTTACCCAAGCCTACGGCAATCCACCATTCGATGTAAACAATGGCCGGCCATTAGCCGACCGGGGTAACTGGGATCTGGGAATATGCTGTAGCTCCTTGCGTACTTACGGCATTGCAATTCCTCAAGCCTATGCGGAAGTTTATGTGCCTGTCGGTAACGGATTGAATATCAAAGTAGGGCACTTTTATACGCCTATCGGATATGAATCGGTGCCGGCGCCAAACAACTTTTTTTACACGCATGCTTATACCATGCAATACGGCGAGCCCTTCACCCACACGGGTGTGCTGAGCAACTATACCATTAATAAAAATTTCACCGCCATGGCGGGTGCGATCGGCGGCAGCGGGACGGGCGGCTGGGACGGTAACTTCGACAAGCAAATGGAAAACTGGGGCGGAATCGGTGGCGTAACCTGGACCAGCGATGATCGCAAAACTTCTTTCAACGTCAGCGGCACCGGTAGTACAACTTCTACGCGCAACAGCAGCTTTTGGGGGATGTACAGTATCGTTTTGAAACATATGCTAACGGACAAGACACATTTGGTTGTGCAGCATGATCATGGTTTTGCCGATAACGTGCTGCTGGCTAACCTCAAGTACGGCGGTGTAGTTAAAGATGCGCAGTGGTACGGCGTAAATATGCACCTCTATTACGACTTGACCCCGGAATTATCGATCGGTGCACGTGGCGAATGGTTCCGCGACCGCGACGGTTTTCGTGTTTTTGCTCCGGGACGGGTGGGTTTGGCAACGAATTACCTCGGCAACAGTTACGCATTAGGTGGTGCGACTCAGCTGGCTACCAGCACACCGGCTGATTATTATGCCGTAACCGTCGGTGCGAATTGGAAAGCGGCCAAGACACTGAATCTTCAATGGAAGGGTTTAAAAAATTTGAATATCCGCCCCAATTTCCGCTATGACAGAGTGGATTCGCTGCATACGGCGACGTACAGACCATTTGGCGGGAATAAGGACCAGTTTTTATTTTCACTGGATGCCATCTTGCCTTTTTGAGCTATGGAAATATGATGCATAAGTTTATTGGTACGACAAAAAATGCGCTTGCGGGCGCATTTTTTTATTCTACGTCATCCGCTTTGTTGTGATGCCGCAATACCTGCAACAAATGATTCATGTCATCTGGAATAACGCTTTCCCATTGCACGTGTTCTCCATTGAGCGGGTGCGTCAGCGCAAGCCGCACAGCATGCAGTGCCTGCCTGGGGAAACCGGTTAATAGTTGTCCCATTTCCGCATTGGTGTTGCGTGGGGTGCCGCCATAAACCGGATCGCCTGCCAGCGGATGTCCGATAGCATGCATATGCACCCGGATTTGATGCGTGCGACCTGTTTCGAGACTGCACTGCAGCAACGTGCAACCGGCAAAGTTTTCGATCACCCGGTAGTGCGTGCATGCCGGTTTTCCTTTGGTTGTGACCGCCATTTTTGTGCGGTGAACCGGGTGGCGGCCTATAGGAGCATCGACGCTGCCGGCTTGTGTAACGTCCCCCAGCACCAACGCCAGATAGTCGCGCTTCACCGTGCGTTGCTGCAATTGGCGCACGAGACTGGTTTGCGCCTCAAGCGTTTTGGCCACGACCAATAATCCGCTGGTGTCTTTGTCCAAACGATGAACGATACCGGCGCGCGGCACTTTTTCCAATTGCGGCGCATGATGCAGCAAGGCATTCAGCAGGGTGCCCTGCCAGTTGCCGTTGCCCGGGTGGGTGACCAGGCCGGCGGGCTTGTTGATGACGATGAGCGTTTCATCTTCATAATGGATCGGCAGGCTGATCGCTTCGGCAGCGTGCCTGGATTCCGCGGGATTGTTTTGCGGCAAGATCCGGACCTGTTCGTTTCCCCACACTTTCTGTTTGACGCTGGTTTTGTGACCGTCCAGCTTGACCCGATCTTCGTTGATCCAAGTTTGCAGCCGGTTACGCGACCAACCGGGCAGTAGCTTCGCCAGAGCTTGGTCCAGACGCTGCCCGGCATAGCCGGAAGGAATTGTCAGTTCAATGACATCCGGCGCCGATTCATGGCATGCCGGCGGCTTTGCGCTATAATCCCCGGGTGTATCTTTGTTTTTAACGGAATTCATCATGTTGCGTATTTTAGCTTTTATTCTGCTGTTAACGTTATCCGCCTGTAAATTGTTGCCGGAAGGTTTTTTGTCGGAGCGCACGGAAGATCAGCAGGATTGGTCGGCCAATAAGTTTTATTCGGAAGCGAAGGATAAGCTGAATGAAGGCAATTATTCCGCAGCGATCAAATTGTATGAATCGCTGGAAGCGCGTTATCCCTATGGCCGGATAGCGCAGCAAGCGCAGCTTGAAATTGCCTATGCGCATTACAAAAATGATGAACCGGCTTCGGCAATCGCGGCGGCGGAACGGTTCGCCAAATTACATCCCAATCACCCGAACGTGGATTATGCCTATTACATCAAGGCACTGGCGGGTTTTAACGATAATTGGGGCATGATGGGCGCGTTGATGCGCGGGCCGCTGAAGCAGGATATGAGCGAACGTGATTCCAAAGCATCGTATGAATCGTTCGAAAATTTCAAGGAACTGGTGTCGCGTTTCCCGGATAGCAAGTATACCCCTGACGCCCGGCAGCGCATGGCCTATCTGCTGAACTCCATCGCCATGAGTGAGATTCATGTGGCGCGTTACTATATGAAGCGCAAAGCGTATATCGCCGCAGCCAACCGGGCGCAAAACGTGGTGAAGGAATATCCCCGCACACCGGCTACCGAAGAGGCTTTGTATATTATGATCAGAGCCTATGACGCGCTGCAAATGCATGACTTGCGCGATGATGCGGAGCGTGTGATGCGGCTGAATTTTCAGAACAGCTACTATCTTGCCGAATTGCCCGAAGTGGGCGGGAAAAAATGGTGGGAGTTCTGGAAAAACTGATGTTCAGGGAAGCGCTGATTAATTCGACGAACGCGATGAAGTGCGAGGCGCGCGGAGCGCAACAACCGAGACATATCAATCAGACAGGCGAGGGAATGAGTACCGCGCAACGAAGCGATTCGCTCATGCAGTCAATTAATCAGTGCTTCCTTAGCAATCCTGAGTGAGTGTTTTTCCAGACGATCTCACAAGTGAACGGCGAGCACATCGCATTGCGCGTGGTATAAAATTTCCTTGGCTGTCGAGCCCATCAATACGGCAAGCCCGTGGCGGCCGTGAGAGCCGACAACGATCAGGTCGATATGTTCTTGTTCAGCCAGCCGGATGATTTCCTGTTGCGGCTCACCCCAGATCAACCAGCGCTTCGTCGGCGCGATACTCAATTGATCGCCGATTTGCATCAATTTGTTTTTCTCCGCTTGCAGCAGCTCGTCCGGTGAATCTTCGTCGAGCGCAATCACCGTGCCGTAAGGTGTGTCCGGCATCGGAATGTTGTCCAATACGTGAACGATGTGAAGCTGGGCATTGAACAGTTGTGCCAGTGATTGCGCTTTTTGCCCGACGTAATGACCCTGATCGGAAAAGTCGACCGCGAGCAGAATATTTTGGTAGTGCGTCATGTTGAGTTCTTTGTTGTTGAATGGGGATGAGAACGGAAAAGCGCATTTTAAAACAGGTCGGCACTTTATCATATCCGTGCTGTTGTGAGCGGACGTGATTGGCTGTGCTGCTCATCAATCGTCACCGCGGCGCAGATAAACCGCTAGAAAATCACTGACACGCTGCTCGTATTCCCGTCCGGCGTAGCTGTGCATATTGAAGTGCCACGCGCCGGGGACGATCCACAGTTCTTTGGGAAATCTCGCCGCGGCATACAGGCGTTCGGTTTCCGCTTGCGTGGTGTGCGCATCATGCGTGCCGGAAATAAACAACACGGGCGAGTTCAAATCATTGATGCGCGTAACCGGACTCAACTGCTCTGGCGCAGTATCCAGATAAAAGGATAATTGCCACAGCACGAGCGGTAGCAGGATCGATCCGTACTCGCCAAAATGCAGTTTTAATCGATTATTAACCGCTTCTTCAATCGTGGGATGCAGTGACTCCAGAATGACGGCGTCCAGTTTCAGATTCTGTTTGGCGAGCACAATCGCAGCGGCACCCAGGGAGGCGCCGATAGCGCCGATTCGCTCGGCTGGGAAAATTCTTCGCAGATAGGCGACCGATGCCTCGGCATTTTCCGCTTCGCGCAAGCCGAATGTGATGTGATCTCCGGCAGTTTCGCCGTGCGCTTGCAGATCGATAAATAAAACACTGTACCCCTGATCTTTCAGGAAGCGTGCCCGGCTCAGCATTTCCAGCCGGTTGCTGCGCATCGAATGCAGCAGCAGCACCGCGCCGCCGCCCGGTTTGCCGCGAACCAGCCAGCCCTGTACGGTGGATCCGTTCGCTGCGGGAATTTCCACCGATTCAACCGGAAAATCCGCAGACAGAGTGCCGACCGCGGTGGGTGCCGGCGCGGTCAGGAGAGGGCCGATGGCGAATAGTGCAAGTATGATTGCGGCAATAGCAGCCAGAAACGGAAGCAGTGTTTTGTGTTGCATAAATGCTAAATCGCGCTGATTGTTTTCGATGGAACCGGCAGAAGCGATAACGAATTCATTTAATTTATGATAAACAAGCTAATATAGCGATAATTCTCAAATTTTACTTTCAGATCACTGCATGATGATAATGAAAGTTAAAAGTAAATTAATTTAGTGACCGGTTTTTCGGTATTAAATTGCGAGATTGAATTTTCATTTTTTGAATACACTGATGCAGATATAGGAAAAGTGGTAAAGAAACCTCAGCTTGCTGGCAATGGCAGCCTTGCTTTTACTGCCGCAGAGCAACGGACGTTACCGCAGAACCCATTAATCTTGTGCATTAAACTGCAATGAGTGGATAGGACGGGTACATTATCATGATTACTAAAGAGCACAAAGAATTTCAAGACAGAATGCGCTCGCTGTTAGCGGCATTTGCGCAAGAATTACCGCAGCGCATCGGTGAAATTGAATCGCTATGGAGCAGGCTGCGGGCTGAATGGGACACAAAAGCTTTGCAAGAAATGCATCGTTCCGTGCATCATTTAGTGAGCAATGGCAAGACTTTCGGCTATCCGGAACTCAGTGCCGAAGCGCGCGTATTGGAGCAAACGCTGAAACACATGCTGATGGAAACGATTGCGGCGGATGATGTGCTGGCAAACCGTATTTTGCAGCAGATCGATGCCTTGAAACGCGTTTCAAATGAACAGGCATCTACGCTGGCAAATGCGTCACTTGCTCATGACGAAAGCACATTTTTGCCGGATGCACCGGCGTCCAATCTGATCTTTGTCGTGGAAGCCGATACCGAAGCCGCGCAGGAGCTTGCGCTGCAACTGCGCTATTACGGTTATGAAGTGGAAGTATTCAATCATTTGGATAAATTCCGTGCCGCGATCCAGCATAGGCCGCATGCCATTATCCTCATGGATGTCGAGTTTCCTGAAGATGAAATGGGCGGTATCCTGGTTATGGAGCGGATTCAGAAAGAACTGGCCCGCCCGGCCCGGGTGATTTTTATCTCGACGCACGACGACATGGCATACCGGCTGGGTGCGGTGCGCGCCGGCGGGGTGGCGTATTTCACCAAACCGATCAACTCCAGCGAACTGATCGATCAGCTGGATTTGATTACCGCGTCGCAAATTCAGGATCCGTTCCGGGTGCTGATCGTGGATGATAGCCCCACGATATTGTCGTACCATGCCACGATTCTGGAACAGGCCGGCATGCTGGTTAAAGCCGTGGCGGAGCCGTTGAAGCTGCTGGGAGCATTGAATGATTTCAATCCCGATCTGATTCTGATGGATTTGTATATGCCGGGTTGCAACGGCGTTGAATTGGCGCGAGTGATCCGGCAGATCGACGGTTTTCTGAGCACGCCGATCGTTTATCTGTCTTCCGAGAACGATTTCAACACACAAGCGGAAGCCATGAGTTTGTGCGGCGACGATTTTCTGGTCAAGCCGATAGACGCCGTCCATTTGGTTTCGGCGGTGACGATGCGCGCCACGCGCGCGCGCTTTTTGCGTTCGTTGATGATCCATGACGGCTTGACCGGTCTGCTCAATCACACCGCCATCAAAGAGGAACTGGCGCGCGAGGTTATCCGCTCGAGCCGGTTGAATTCGCCGCTCTCGCTGGCGATGGTGGATATCGATTTCTTCAAGAAAGTCAACGATACCTACGGGCATGCCGCAGGCGATCGCGTGCTCAAGAGCTTGGCGCGGTTGTTGAAGCAGCGGTTGCGTGAAACGGATATCGTCGGACGTTACGGCGGGGAAGAATTCGCAGTGATCATGAACGATACCGATGCGGCGTCGGCGGCCAAAGTGATCGACGAGATCCGCACGGTTTTCTCGCGTTTGCTGCATCTGAGCCACGATGAAGAGTTTTCGGTCAATTTCAGTTGCGGGATTGCCGATCTCGCGCACTTTTCCGATGCCGTGAGCTTGAGCGAAGCGGCGGACAAAGCGCTTTATCAGGCGAAACAGCGCGGCCGCAACAAGGTGGTTGTGAATTCCGGGGACTAAGTCGGCGTCTCTCAGCGATCGCCGCTGCGCGTGCGCAGCAGGCGCGGCGGATGAACTTCCGCATCAATGGTGAATTGTTTCTTGCTGAAAGCCACACGTGCTTGCACATCGGGATCGACGGCCTTGATCGCTTCGATGACCGCAACACGCGGCGCCAAGCCGGCACGATTCGCCACCTGGATGGCCAACCCCGGACGGGCGTTGAGCTCAATGATCATCGGCCCCTGGTCTCTGTCCAGCACCAGATCGGCGCCCAGATACCCCAAGCCGGTCATCTCATAACAAGCGGCCGCCAATTGCAGCAGCTTGTCCCAATGCGGCACGATTAATTCGGCAAAAGTCTTGCGTGTGTCCGGATGGTGCGTGACCGATTCGCCGTACTGCACCGCGTGCAACGCGCGGCCTGTGGCAATGTCGATGCCGACCCCGACCGCGCCCTGATGCAAGTTGGCCTTGCCGTCGGAAGCATGGGTGGTCAGCCGCAGCATCGACATGATGGGGTAGCCGCGTAAAACGATGATGCGGATATCGGGAATGCCTTCGTAGCTGAAGTCGGAGAAAACCGGGTCGAGTTGAATCAGCGATTCGATCATCACGGTATCGGGTTTGCCGCCCAGGCTATGCAAACCGCTCAGAATATTCGATACATGGCGTTCGATATCTGTCAGCTGCATGGCATCGCCACTGGGCTTGAAGTACAAGTTGTGATCGTGCTCGGTAATCACCAGAATGCCCTTGCCACCGCTGCCCTTGACCGGTTTGATGACGAACTGATCGTAGGGCCGGAGGATTTCTTTCAGCAGCCGGACATCGTGCTGATACTGCACGGTGCCGAGCAGTTTGGGCACGGTGATTCCCGCTTTCTGCGCCAGCAGCTTGGTTTTTAACTTGTCGTCGACCAGCGGATATAAATGGCGCGGGTTATAGCGCGAGATCAAACCAAAATTTCTTTGGTTCATGCCGATGATGCCGAAACTGCGCAGTTTCTTAGCGCTTGCCAGCAACATTGCGTCGTTCCAAGGCGTGGAAACGGTACAGCTCGGATAAGCGGTAACCGGTATATTGTCCGAGAATCAGGATCAGCGCCAGATTAACCAGCATTAGCTCGGGAAAATTGAACGTTAAATATTCGATCGTGCGGTTGGTCATGAAGAGATAGGCGATCACCGCCGTCAACAAGCTGCCGCCGCCTTGAATGAACACTTCCCGCGGCCCGTCTTCTTCCCACAGCACCGACATGCGTTCGATGGTCCAGGACAGAATGATCATCGGGAAGAAAGTCACCGTCATGGCCTGATCGAGTCCAAGTTTGTTACTGAGAATGCTAATGCTCGCCATGATGGCGATGACGACGATAATCACCGCCGAAATGCGCGCGACAAACAATAGATTCAGGCGCGATAGGTAAGACCGGATCAATAACCCCGTACCCACCACGGTGAGAAAAATGACGATGCCGGTCAGCAATGTGGTTTGGATCAGCGCCATTGCAATCAGGATCGGCATGAACGTACCGGACGTGCGGAGGCCGATCAGCAAGCGCATGATCACCACGATCAGTGCGCCGATTGGCAACAGCAAGATCATTTTGAATGCGTTCTGCTGTTCGATCGGCAGGCTATAAATGGAAAAGTCGATAGTACCCGCTTGCTTGTTCATCTGGTCATGCACCACCAGATCGCGCGTGGAATAGATATTGCGGATAATGGAAAAGGATATTTGCGAGTTCTTGCCGCCTACCACGTCGAGCAAGGATTGATCGCCGCGCTGCCAGACCAGGAATTTTTTCGGTTTGCCGCTTTTGCCGGTGTTCTGGTTGAACAGCAGCCATTCGTTCCCGATGTACACCTCCACGAAGTTGCTGAGCGACTGTCTGCGCCGCCCGTCTTCCAGATACAAGCCACGCACGATGCGCGCGCTGATACCCTCCAATGCCAGTAAATTGATGATCAAGTGGGTTTTGTAATCTTCGCTCGATTGCTCGTTGATCAGCAGGCTCAGATTCTGGCTCGGTGCTTTGGAATTCAAAGTGGTGATCAGTTCGCGCGTAAAGATTTCGGTGTTGGCGGACCGGCTGCGCACCTGATCCAGCAATGTGGTCGCCGCGGTTTTAAGCACTTCGTCGAATTCCGGTTTTTCCAGTTCCGGCGGGAGATCCGCAGCAACGGGCGGGTGCGCGAGCCGGTCGATTTCGTACATACTCAGCCGGTAATAAGCCGTTTGCGGCCCGGATGCGGTTCTTTTGCTCCACTGCGCGCGCCGCCCGGTGGGGGAAGTCATTTCGCTGAAGCCGTAGTCGGAAGAAGCGAAATCTTCTTCCATAAAAACAACCGTCGGTGTTTGCGGCGGCAGTGCGAAGGAAACAATGACAGGGTCGCCGCGCGCGACAAAATCGATACGCGCCTCGATGGTCCACAGCGATTTTTTGTCGTCCGGCGAGAGCGGAAATCCCAGCGCGAAATGCTTGTACAGAGTTAAACCGATGCCGAACGCCAAGAGCAGGATAACGATGCTATAAAGTCTCAGTTTGGCGATCATTGTTTTACCGCCGCTTCCGGACTGTCGCTGTTAGCCGGGGTGGCCTTTTTGCTGACATCGACAACCGCCAGATCTTGCAGCAGGTTGCGCCCGATCAGCACTTGATGTTTGAAGCGGCTGCGGTTTTCCAAGGTGAAATTGATCTGTTCGTCGATATCGGCCAGCACGACGCGCAGTTTGACGACCGGGCGGCGCAGTGCTTCCCGGTCGCCCAATTCCTTGACGCGCACATGACCGCGCAAACGCCGCGTCAACTCGATTTTTTCACCGCTTTCCGGGTGGATCAGATTGAATTTCACGAACGGCTTGCCGTCCCGTTCAAACTCGACGATATCCAATGCATTCAGCGACGATGTTTGCGCGCCGGTGTCGATGCGCGCGCTGAATTCCAGACCGGGCGGATCGAGATGGACGTTCTCGATAGCGCCCAATACGGTTTTGGAATCCACTTTCGTTGCCGATCCTTGCGCGGATGCTTCCGCGCCGGTAGTCTCGCACGCGCAGTTATCCGCTGCCGGGGTGTTCGTATCTTTTGCACGGGTGGAGTGCTGCTCCGCTTGGTCTTTCTCCAGCGATTTCTTCAGTTCGACCAGTTCGGCAAACAGCGTGACCAGTTCGGATTCGCGCGCATTGATGCGGGCTTCGCGCTCCGATAACGTATCCGCTTGCGGATTGCAGGCGGAAAGCATGAGGCAGGCGAGCGGCAGGATGGCGTATTGGCCGGTTGTTTCAGTAAAAAATAAAGCGATGTTTTTCATAACAATGTCGTATTTGGGTGCTATTTCAGCGCGGCGTTTTTCTATGTGTTGGTTTTACCGCGGACTGACCGGATTGACCACCGAATAGGGGGCATCCGGTAATTGAATTCGGGTTATTTTAGATGAATCGGCAGCGTTTGATTTTTGTACGTGCACGCATAACGGTGAATTTCCAGGCAATGCGACGTTACCGTGAATTGATAGCTGCCCGGTTTTTCATTGCGGGTATCGAACTTGAATTCAAACAGCCCGTTCTGATCACTCGGATACGATTGATCGGTTGCGGCCGATCCGTCCGGGCGGGTCAGTTTGAAGTTGAGCAAGACATCCGGCGCGGGTTGTTCGTTGTAATCTACCCGGCCGCGCAGCACAACGGTTTCGCCGATGGCGTACTGCGTTTGCGGATCGATCAGCAACGGCTGCGAAATATGCGTGGCGAAAGCGTTTCCGGTAAATCCGGTTGCGATTATCAGCGCTGCCGTCAACAGCAGGCGTATTGTTTTAGTCATCATGATGAAGGGTGTCAATGCAGTAACGAGTTAAATGAATTATCTTATTATTGGGGCCGGAACCCGGTTCCGGAACTGAATACTATTTCTTGGGTACAAAAAGGTCGGTGATAGTTCCTTCCGCCATTTCGGCGGCAAACAGCACGGTTTCCGACAGCGTCGGATGCGGATGAATGGTCAGACTGAGATCCTGCATATCCGCGCCCATTTCCAATGCCAGCACCGTTTCGGCAATCAGTTCACCGGCGTTGATACCGGTCATGCCGGCGCCGAGTATCCGGCGCGTGGTATTATCCAGCAGCAGTTGCGTCAATCCTTCTTCCCGCGCCATCGAAATGGCGCGCCCGCTGGCAGCCCAAGGGAAGACGGCTTTTTCGTAATCGATACCCTGTTTGATAGCCTCTTTCTCGGTCAATCCCATCCAAGCGATTTCCGGGTCGGTGTACGCGACTGACGGAATGGTGCGTGCATCGAAGGCTACTTTATGACCGGCGATTACTTCGGCGGCCAGCTTGCCTTCGTACGTGGCTTTGTGCGCCAGCATCGGTTCACCGGCGATATCGCCGATGGCGAAGATATGCGGCAGATTGGTGCGCATCTGCTGATCCACCGTAATAAATCCGCGTTCGTTGACCTGAATACCGATTGCTTCGGCGCCAATTTCGCGCCCATTGGGACGGCGCCCAACCGCCAGCAGAATGCGATCATACGTTTGCGGCTGCGGTGCTTTGTCACCCTCGAAAGTAACGGTCAGTCCGGCTTCGGCGGCTTCGATTTTGGTCACTTTGGTTTTCAGATAAATCGCTTCGTAGCGTTTGCCGATACGGCGGTGCAACGGTTTGACCAAGTCCGGATCGGCTCCCGGAATCAACTGATCCATCCATTCCACCACGCTGATTTTGCTGCCCAGCGCGGAATAAACTGTGGCCATTTCCAGGCCGATGATGCCGCCACCGATAATCAGCATGCGTTGCGGCACATCGTTCAGCGCCAGCGCGCCGGTGGAGTCGATCAGACGCGGATCGTCATAAGGAAAACCGGGAATACGTGTGACGCTGGAACCGGCGGCGATGATGCAGTGCTCGAACGAAATTGTTTTCGAGCCTTCTGCTGTTTCGATCTGAATGCTGTGGTCTGTGACAAACTTTCCGTTGCCATGCACAACCTCGACTTTGCGCTGCTTGGCGAGCGCTTTCAGTCCCTTGGTCAGCTTGGCGATGACCGATTCTTTCCAGCCGCGCAACTTGTCGAGATCGACTTGCGGTTTGCCGAATACAATGCCGTGCGCTGCCGCTTCGTCTGCATCGGTGATGACTTTTGCCGCGTGCAGTAATGCTTTCGACGGAATGCAGCCGACATTCAGGCACACGCCGCCGAGTGTTGGGTAACGTTCGATCAAAATGACTTTCTTGCCCAGATCGGCCGCGCGGAAAGCGGCGGTATAACCGCCCGGTCCTGCGCCGAGCACTACGACATCGGCGTGCATATCGCTTGGTCCGACGGGATGCGTGGGTGTAGCAGGTGCTGGGGTAATGGGTGCGGATGGCGCTTTCTCAGGCGCTGCGGCTGTTGTCTGGGTATGCGCCGTTTGCGTGGATTGCTCTGTGGTTGCCAACATCAGGATGACAGTTCCTTCCGATACCTTATCGCCGACTTTGACCTTAATGTCTTGCACCACTCCGGCTTGCGGCGCGGGCACTTCCAGCGAAGCTTTTTCGGTTTCCAGCGTGATGAGCGAAGTTTCCTTCTCAACCTTGTCACCGGGCGCAACGAGCACTTCGATGACCGGAACATCCTTGAAATCGCCGATATCGGGAATTTTTATTTCAACAACTTGTGTCATAACATCCCTTTGCTGAAATGAGTGTTGGTTTACGCGTTATCAAACCGGCGGGCAGCGGGTTACTGCCGCAGCTGGCCGTCGCCCAGCACGATAAATTTCTGGCTGGTCAATCCTTCCAGACCGACTGGGCCGCGCGCGTGGATTTTGTCGGTCGAAATGCCGATTTCAGCACCCAGGCCGTATTCAAATCCATCGGCAAAGCGCGTGGTGGTATTCACCATTACCGAGCTGGAATCGACTTCGCGCAGAAAACGGCGTGCGCGCGTGTAATTTTCCGTGACGATCGCATCGGTGTGCTGCGAACCGTATTTCGTGATGTGATCGATCGCTTGATCCAGCCCGTCGACAACGCGGATGCTGAGAATCGGCGCGAGGTATTCCTCGTACCAATCCTGTTCAGTGGCTTCCTTGATTTGCGCAACGATGCTGCGCGCCGCCGTGTCGCCGCGCAGTTCAACGCCTTTATCGAAATAAATCTTGCTCAGCGCAGGCAGGATTTTCTCTGCGATACCAGCATGAATCAGCAACGTCTCCATCGTGTTGCAAGTGCCATAGCGCTGCGTTTTGGCGTTGTCGGCGATGCGGATCGCTTTGTCGAAATCCGCCTGATCGTCGATGTAGACATGACAAACACCGTCCAGATGCTTGATCACCGGGATGCGCGCTTCGTTGGCGATGCGTTCGATCAGCCCCTTACCGCCGCGCGGCACGATGACATCGACATAATCCTTCATGGTGATCAACTCACCCACCGCGGCGCGATCGGTGGTTTCGATCACCTGCACCGCACTTTCCGGCAAACCGGCTGAACGCAAACCTTCCTTGACGCACGCGGCAATCGCCTGATTGCTGTGAATCGCCTCCGAACCGCCGCGCAAAATCGCCGCATTGCCCGCTTTCAGGCATAAACCGGCGGCATCGGCGGTCACATTCGGGCGCGCTTCGTAAATGATGCCGATGACACCGAGCGGCACGCGCATTTTCCCCACCTGAATGCCGGACGGGCGGTAATTCAATCCGCTGATCTCGCCCACCGGATCGGCCAGCGCGGCAATCTGCAACAATCCTTCCGCCATCGTCGCCACGCCCTTGGCCGACAACGTCAGACGGTCGATCATCGACGCCTCCAAACCTTTCGCGCGCGCGTTGTCCAGATCCTTGGCGTTGGCTGCCAGCAAAAGCGCTTCGTCGCGCCGGATGGCATCCGCCATCGCCGTCAGCGCGCGATTTTTCGCCGCTGTATCCGCTTTTGCAACCAGCCGCGATGCCGCACGCGCTTCCTGTCCGACGGATTGCATGTAACTTTTGATGTCTGTGGTATTCATGGCTTTCGTTTGATAAGGATATGAATTTCCGGGTAGTGGGGCATTATAGTACAAGATAAGGGTTTTATAGCATGCTGCGGCAAGTAGGGTGAATGACAACTTTTTACTTTCTTCGCCATTCAGTCCCGATTCAGACAGATCGCACTACAGTGACCCCAACAGCAATTCGTGTGGAATGTACGACTGAAAGGAGAAGCAAAATGAACATCACTGAGCCCCAATCATCCTTTTGCAAGCTGGGTGTGCGCATTCAAACTTGGTTGTTCCTTGTGTTAGCCGTTCTGCTGCTTTCCGGTTGTAAAACCGTGCCGATTCAAGATAGGAATTTTGCGGAAAGTAGCGGTTTCTGGGAGCAAGACGAGAATATGGGAGTTCGCTTTCATCGCAACGCCGGTGCAAGCGATGCCGTCATCGGAACGCTCTATGCGTCGGGCAAGAATGTGCTGCTGAATGGCGATCAAGTAAAAGTTTCCGCGCCGGTAAAGAATAACGCGTTCATAAGCTCGGGGATGCAAAGCGGCGCGCGCATTGAATTCAAAGCATCGGACTCAACCTGCTCGATACGCATCGACAAGTTCAATGCCGGCAAAGCGTACGCGGATACATCGAGTTGCCTGCACGACATCGAGACACTGCATGCCAGGATACAAGCCCAAAACGCAGTCCTGCAAATCAACGTGTCGCAACAGCAAACCAGCATTATGGTGCTCAGCGGCACAATTGAAGTGATGACGCGGGAGGATACCGGGCAATTCGTGGTTGTCCGGGCGGATCAAAAAATTACCGTCACACCAAATGCCATCGGCCAACCCCATGCCCTGGGGCCGGATGAAACCTGGCAACGTATGCGCTGGCGTGAGGATTTTCAGCTCTATAAAACCGTTGTTGACTGGAGAAAAGTAGTGGCGGGCGTTGCCATCGGTGCGCTTGTCGCTGTTGCGATATTATTCGGTAAAGGCCGTGGTGGCGGGCATAGCCATGGGTTTCCTAGACATCGTTAGATAGCGATCATTTGTCACATGTCATCTATCAATTCTTTTTGCTTGTGATTTGAATTTCATTTGCTGTGTTGATCTGCGCTACTCGGAACCTGAAGTTGTGCACCATTAGTGAACTCACTCTCTTCATTAACTACTATTCAGTGCCCCCAACATCAAGTACATTTGATTCCGAATCAGAAAAATAGCTTGCCTCAGCGATATCCGTAATTTTGATAATTCGATTATTATTCTCGTCCTTTATTCGCTTAACAAGGCCACGTTCTTCTAATCGAACAGATCGCCTACCCACGAGCTGGTATGAACAATCTAGTTCCGCAGCAATGTCTGATGGGCGCTGTGGCTCACCTTCCGAATGAAGGGTCTGTAGGATTCCAAGTTCTGTCTTTGGGAGAAGCAATTCCGCCTGAATGCTCTTTAGCATCGGTTCATACTTCTTAGAAAGATTTACCACTTCGCATATACCAACCTGGCATGCAGGGCATTTCATTCCGTATAGTTTTAGAGCTTCTAACTTATCAATTTCTTGCCGAGCACCGCAGGATCCGCAAACAACTTCCTGGTTCCTTTCAATAAAGGCTGATATTATTGGTCCATAATCAAATACGCGCTCAACAAAATATAGGCGGAACTCTCGCTCACCCGTAGGCCGACCAAAAGCAATCGAGTAGCGCTGACAAAGACCGTAGTTGAGAGCATATACGGAGACCTTCCTGCCATCTCGATCGCTCATCTCGAAGTATTTCGTAAGGAAGAAATTTAACTCCAACGTAGATAGCAAAGTGTCATAACTGGGTGTGACATGAAAATGGCTAGTTGGCGGTCGGCCGGATATCTTTTCAAATACAGCCGACTTATGGCTGCGCAACTCCCTGGCTCTGGAGACGATCTTTTCAAGTAACTCTTTTAGAGAGTAGATTGAACAACGCTCGGAGAATGTCTCATGCAAGAAGCGTCCAGCGGAGAAATACGAAGCAATTTTCTCCTCGTAGTATTTTAAAGAAGCGTCTTGCAGTCCTTGCAGGCTGATTTTCTTTCCATGAATTAGCTGATTCTGATATGCAAAGTGAAGAACATAACCCAGGGTTCGAGGATTAGCCATGCTTGAAAAAAACAGTGACTTCCATATTTCATCACTTTTAGTATCAAAGAACGTTGACGAGTTGCATTTTGTATAATGAGCTAATCTACTCTCTACCAATCTCTGGGTAAACGCCATGGCGCTTGCCTCCATGGTAGCAACATCACTGGTTCCAAATAGACTGTAAAGATCCAGGTAGACTTCGTCTATCTTCGTCTTGTCTATCGCACCGTAGTAAATCCTTCCAGGATATGCTGCAACCTTAAATTTTACGAATTCGTCACTCCAGTTGTTTAGTGGTGCGATTAATGCATCGACAACAACCTTCATAGCCTCTTCTGGAAGCTCTGAGAAGTCATCTACCAAAATGTATAGGTGCCTGATTCCTATTTTAGAGAGGAGTCTTTTCAGTCGCTCCAGAAACTCGCGTATGTTAAACGCCCGTATTAGCAAATCACCATAGGCTGCAACGGATTCCGCGCCGACACTCTTGATTGCCTTATCAGAGGTAGAAATTTTTATCGAGGGTTGAGCACCAAAACTGCCAAATATTCCAGCAGCTTGCTCAGTTGTATTTCCATTCGATGCAGATTCCTTGAATTGCGTTTCTAGGATTCCCAGAACACTAACGAAATTATCCTCAGAGGCCTCCTCAAGGAGAGAATCAAGCTCTTCAAATAATTCTGCATAAGTTTGAGTAAAGGATTCCTTTACTCGCTCCCATATGGATGACTGAATTCTTCTCTTCAATTCTTCCTGGACTTGACGAACGGTTGCGCGAAGAAACTCACGATAAAGCGTCAGCTTTTCAATAGTTGCACTAGGTAAAGCATCTGGTCGTGCCTCTAGCCTAGTGATTAGCGCTTGGTCAGGTTGGGATGATTCATAAATAGTCTTAATGTCCAAATACGCAGATGTGTGCGAATTGCTCTTCCGGAGTTCATGCTGAAGGCGCTGAAAAATAGTGGACTTACCAGTTCCCTTCCGACCGATTACAAATGTAGTATGTGGACGAAGCGCTGTCTTGAATACATCCTCGTGAGGCAACGGATCTACATACAGTTCTTCGATTAGCGGAGAACCCTGTTCAGGGTCGTGCAAATCTGCGCGGCGATACAATTTCAGGGATTCAACTGCAGTTCGAAACCCTTGCATTTGCGTAGATGATATTCCTGTATCGCTCATTGCTTAAATCCTTTGTATTTTTTCTATGCTATCTAACTGGCTTTGTCGTCTACAATTCTGCTCAAATTAAACATTCGAAGTGACGCAGTCTAGTATGTCAAAAATGTAGTTTATTATTATAAGCTTTATGCCACGTTCTTACGTTTGGTCGGAATAGGTTAATTGAACTTTCAACATATCAAATCAAGTGATCTCTCAAAACACCATCACATGATCCACTAAATACCGGCCATCCCGATGCACCAGCACCATTTCCGCGACAAACTCGCCGGATGCTTTCGTGAAGTGTTGCTTCCATAGGATCGCCGCCGAGTCCGGGCGGCGGAGGATGGCGATGGGGGTGCGGGTGGTGAAGTAGCCTTTCTCAGCCTGGTATTGCTGGCAGACGCATTCTAGGTAGTCCGGCGTGACGATGGCTTTCAATCGACCGGTGAAATCGCGGACATGCCGGGCGTGATCGCGCTGCGTTGAGGCTTCCATCAAATTGTCCATGATCGGATCGGCGATCGCCAGAATCTGCTGTTCGCTCATTGTTTCAAAGTTTAAGTTCATTTCCTTCAACGCGAATACCGGTTCTTTATTCCGCGATGCTGATACCCGAGCCACCCATTTCCTTCGGAACGTCTTTCATCTTGGGTAATCCGTCCGCGATGCGCAGCACGGATTCCTGGTAATGCACGTGAATGGCTGGTTGGAAGGAAAAATTCTGTAGGATGGGGGCAAATACATCGATGAGATTCCAGCCGGGATGCTCGGAATAAATGTGGCCGCCGCATGTTTTGCACCATTTGCGGGAGCTTTGCGGTGTTTTGTTGTAGGTGCCGATGTTTTCCGCGCCGCGCGTGATTTGCATTGCTGCCGGCTTCCACAGTGTGAAAGCATTGACCGGTCCGGCAGACCAATGCCGGCAGGATTCGCAGTGACAATAGCCCATCGCATCCGGCTCACCGGTTACGGTGAACTCAACCGCGCCGCAAAAACAATGACCCTTGTATATCTTTTGATCCATGGGAATCTCCTTGAAGGTTTCGTCTATGAACGGGAAGTGTCCGGCTACCGGATCGTTACTTTCCTTGCGTGTTTTCCAGATCGGACTGTTTCTTATAAGTTTCATAAGAAGTACCGGCATTGGCCATGCAGCGCTCGCGTTCCTGTTGATCCACCAGCCGGGTGCATTGGTTGCGTTGCCACGCTTGACCGGTGGAGTAGAGTTGCTGAGTAGCGCAGCCGGTTGCAACTGTCAGAGCGGCAGTAGCGGCCAGGATGCGGAAATTCATGCGGCGTGTTCGTTGCCGACGACGTTGATCATCCAGGCGATGCCGAAGCGGTCGGTGAGCATGCCGAAACGCGGCGACCAGAAGGTTTTGGTCAGCGGCATTTGCACCTGGCCGCCATCGGATAATGCGGCGAAATAGCGGTCCGCTTCGGCTTCGGTGGCGACCGAGATCGACAGCGAGAAACCTTTGAATTGCGTTCCTACTTCGCAGCCGTCCGAAGCCATTAGCACATTACCGGCGATGCGGAAACCGGCGTGCATGACTTTGTTTTCAAAACCGGGTGGCAACATGCCGGGCGGCGTGGGGTCGGGGCTTTCGCTGAAACGCATCAGCATGTCGATCTGCGCGCCGAGCGCGGTGCGGTAGAATTCGAGCGCTTCTTCGCAGCGCCCGCCGAACATCAAGTACGGTTGAATTAAAGGGCTGGCCATGATGATTCCTCCTTTTGCTGAGCGTTACAAAGTTTTTAGATACTCGATTATCGCAAATGCGCCGTCCTTGTCGTTCGACCAGTTGAGGCGGTAGGTTTTCTTGCCTTCTACGATATCCTTGTCGTGACCTTTGTTGCTCAACGCGGGAATCGCGTTGGTCTGGAACACATAGCCTTCTTCTTTACCGCTTGTCTGTTGCGAGTTCCAGGAGAAACCGAGCAGTTTTTGGTCGTAATCGAGGCGGCTTTTGACAAAACTGGCCGGGCGTTCGTCCGGTACCAGCAGATGGTAAACCGTCGGCACCGTGCCGTTGTGCAAATACGGCGCTTGCGCCCACACACCGCTCAACGGCCGCGCATTGTAGCCGTGGTGTTCGCTGTTGGGCGACATCAGCAAGTCTTTTTTACCGGCCAGCGAGACGCCGTCAAACTCGGCGCAAGGCTTGATGTCTTTGCCGTACAACTGAATGGCCGTGTCCGGCGAGCAGTTGCCGTACAACTCCTTGCGTGCGGCGTAATTCAATATCGCACCGACTACGTAAGCGCGTTTCATGCTGGTGCCAAGGTTGTCGTACACCTTGCCGTTTTTCGGCTGATGACAATCGGCGCAATGTTCGGTGAATAAGTCCTGTCCTTTTTTAGCTAATGCAACATCGACTGCAAAAGGATAAGGGCTGGCGGGTAGGCCATCAAGCAATTCCTCGGCGAATGCGGCGACGCGCACGTCGGTTTGTTCCAAGCCCAGTGTCAGCATGGCGACCAGATTGCGGTAGATCGGCATCGGCACATTGCCGTTCCATTGCCCGCCGCCGTTGATCAGCCGTTTATGGCTTTCGTCCCAGCTGGCGCGGCGTTTGTCCTGCTCCCACACCGACATGAAATCGGTAATGCCCGGTTCCGGCGGCAGGACGATACCGGCAAACCATTTCAATATGGGTTTACTGCGCAAACCGATATAGCCATTGATCGCGCTCAAGCCGGTGGCGTCGGCCATGCCGGGAAAACCAGCGATCATCGCGGATTCAAGACCGGGGTAGTTTTTAGCGATCAGAGCACCAAAGCCTTCGTATTCGGCTTCGACGCGTTGCGCATATTTTTTCACCGTTTGCCCGGCGGTTTTCTTGAACAGTGCGATCTGCGCCGCTTCGTAATCCGCGTCAAAGTTTCTGCCCGCGGACTGGTAATTGTTGTAAAAGTAATTCGGGTTTTGCTGGTGCGTGGCATCCAATGCGTCCAGCAGCTTCTGCGTTAACACGGCGTAGCGGTCATCGCCGGTTTTGCCCGCATACGCTTTTTGCAGCGTTTGATACGCTTTGACGCGGTACTGCACGATATTGAACGAGCCGTTTACGCCGCCGTCGAGGTAATCGATTTGACCGTTTTCCAGCCGCACGCGGCCAATGTGACAGGCGCCGCAAGTAAACGACGCGTAGTCGATGTTGCCCTGCGCTTCGGCACGGGATAAGCCGCTAAAACCGATACCGCGCGCGGCCGGGAAAGTTTTTTGCCGTTCGTCGATGAACAGGCCGACTGCATCGAGAAAATTCTCTTCGCTGCCCCACAGTTCCGGCGCGAGTTTCGGCAACAGTTTCAAGACCAGATAAGGAATACCGTCGGTTTCGCTGAAGGCAAAATTACCGAACCAGTCGTAAGCGACTTGATGCGACTGGAGATAGTCCGTTTTTTTCTGTGATTTTTTGGCTTGCGCCTGCGGCCAGTCATCCGGCACCGGGCTGACATAGGCCGGAGGCGAGGGCGCTTCCAGCGGATGCGAACTACAAGCGGCGAGGGTGATGGCGGACAGGGCAAACAGAACAGCGATCCGGGTTTTCATGGCTATTCCTTTTTCTGGTGAGAGAGAGGGGGCTTTGGGTTGTAAGACTTCACAGCTCGCGCCGATTGTAGCATAGCTCCGTAGCGCGTAAAGAGTACCGAGATTCAGGTGAAATCAGGCGAAGAAGCGCAGTTTACAAATGGTAAATGAGCATTTTGAGGCTGATTTCAACGCAGTATGGCCGAGCGTCGTAGTTTCTCAGAGCTTCCCTATCAGGGAATGGTAAATCCGCTGATAAGCGGCTGCGCTGGAGTGCCAGCTGAAATCCTTCGCCATGCCGTTTTTCTGCAAGCGCTGCCAGGTCTTTTTGTCGTGATAAGCCGCTACCGCGCGTTTGATTGCGGCGAGCAGGTGTTCCGCGCTCATCGTGTCGAACACGAAACCGCTCGCGCTGCCGTTGGCCAGAGTTTGCGGTGTGCAATCGACCACAGTATCGGTCAGGCCGCCGGTGGTGTGCACGATGGGCGGTGTACCGTAGCGCTGGCTGTACATTTGATTCAAGCCGCACGGCTCGAAGCGCGACGGCATCAGGAAGGCATCCGCGCCGGCTTCGACCAGATGCGACAACGCTTCGTTAAAGCCGATGCGCACCGCGATGGCGCCGGGATGCGTCTGCGCCAGCATTGTGAGCTGATGTTCCAATTGCGCTTGGTCGCTGCCGAGCACGACCAGTTGCGCGGGGATTTTCACCAGTTGCGGCGCGATCTGGATCAGCACGTCGATGCCTTTTTGATGACTCAGGCGGCTGACCACGCCGAACAGCGGAATATCCGCATCCACCGTCAGTTCCATGTGCTGTTGCAGTGCGCTTTTGTTGACGGCTTTATCTGCGAGTTTTTTGCTGCTGTAGTTTTTTACCAGATGCGGATCGTTGGCGGGATCCCATTCGTTGACGGCGATGCCGTTGATGATGCCGGTGAGGTGGCGGCGGCGCGCCGCCAATAGTCCTTGCAAGCCGAATCCCAACGGTTCGGATTGGATTTCCTGCGCGTAGTTGGGGCTGACCGTTGTGATTTGGTTCGCGTAATAGAGTCCGGCTTTAAGAAACGACAGGTTGCCGTAATATTCCACGCCGTTGATAGCGAAACTGTGCGGCGGCAATCCCAGTTGCACCACGCTGCCGGGCGGGAAAACGCCTTGAAAGGCGAGATTATGGATGGTCATCAGCGTGGCGGCTTTTTTGCCGGGATGAAAATGCAGGTAAGCGGGAGTGAGGCCGCTTTGCCAGTCGTTGCAATGCGCAATGTGTGGACGCCAGGCGATCGGGCTGGCGTCGCTCGCCAGAATGGCGCCGATTTTCGACAGCAAGCCGAAGCGCAACGCATTGTCCGGCCAGTCGCGCCCGAACTCATCCATATAAGGCCCGCCTGCGCGATCGTACAATCCGGGACAGTCGACGACGAAGACCGGCAGATGTTCGGTTTTGCTCAACGATAGCCGCGCCGACAGCAGGTTTGTGGGCGGAAATTGCGGCAATGCGGAGAACTCGGCGACTTTGGATTTGTATTTAACCCCGGCGAGCACTTGCGGATAACCCGGCAGCAGCAGCCGCACATCGTTATGCAGCGCGCGCAGGGCCAGCGGCAACGCTGCGCTGACGTCGCCCAGACCGCCGGTTTTGCACAGCGGATAGACTTCGGATGTGATGAACAGAACGCGCAGTTCTTGCGAGGACGGCATGCGGATGGTTCAGCGGTGTGCTTTGAAGTAATTGATCAGACCGTTGGTGGACGCGTCATGCGAAGTCACCGCACCGTCCGGTTGCAGTTCGGCTAGGATTTTTCCCGCCAGTTGCTTGCCGAGTTCCACGCCCCATTGATCGAACGGATTGATGTTCCAAATCACGCTTTGCACGAACACTTTGTGTTCATACAGCGCAATCAATGCGCCGAGCGTTTGTGGATCAAGCTTTTTGAACAGAATCGACGTGGTCGGACGGTTGCCGGGAAAAATCTTGTGCGGCAGCAGTTGTTCAATGGCGTCCGCGCTCATGCCCTGCGCCATAAGCTCGGCGCGGACTTCCCGTCCATTCTTGCCGGTCATCAACGCTTCCGTTTGTGCGAAGAAATTCGCCAGTAGCATGCGGTGATGTTCACCCACCGGATAATGGCTTTGGCAAGGTGCGAGAAAATCGGCGGAAACGGTTTGCGTGCCCTGATGCAACAGCTGATAAAACGCATGCTGGCCGTTGGTGCCGGGTTCGCCCCAAACCACCGCGCCGGTGGCGTAATCGACCGCTTCACCGTCGCGCGTGATACGTTTGCCATTGCTTTCCATTTCCAGTTGCTGCAAATAAGCGGGAAAGCGGTGCAGCGATTGGTCGTACGGCAATACCGCATGTGATGATGTGGCGAAAAAATTGATTTGCCAGATGCCGATCAAGCCGAGCATCACCGGCAGGTTTTTCTCCAGTGGCGCGGTGGCGAAGTGTTGATCCATGGCGCGCGCACCGGCGAGCAACGCATAAAAGTTGTCCATGCCGATGGCCAGCGCAATCGGCAAACCGATCGCCGACCACAACGAATAACGCCCGCCGACCCAATCCCAGAATTCAAACATATTAGCCGGATCGATACCGAATTTTTCCACCGCGGTGCGATTGGTCGATACCGCGACAAAATGCTGGGCAATATCGGCTTCGCTGCCGCCGTGTTCAAGAAACCATCGGCGCGCGGAATGCGCGTTGGTGAGCGTTTCCTGCGTGGTGAACGTTTTCGATGCGATGATGAATAGCGTCGTCGCCGGGTCGAGATGGCGCAGCGTTTCAGCCAATTGCGCGCCGTCGATGTTGGAAATGAAATGCGGACGGATACCATTGAGGCGATACGGTTTTAGCGCTTCGGTCACCATCACCGGGCCGAGGTCCGAACCGCCGATGCCGATGTTGACGATGTCGGTGAACATCTTGCCGCTGTAGCCTTTACGCGCGCCGCTGTGCACCGCAATCGAGAAACGCTCCATCTGCTTCAGTACGCGTTTGACTTCCGGCAGCACGTCGATGCCGTCCACATGAACCGGTTGCTCGCTGCGCAATGCGATATGCAACGCCGCACGCTGCTCGGTCGAATTGATTTTTTCTCCGGCGAACATGCGTCCGATCCAATCGCTCAGTTTTTGCTGCCGCGCCAGCGCCAGCAGCAGATCGACCGTTTCTTGCCGGATCGGTTGTTTGGAAAAATCGAGCAACAGATCGCTCAGTGTCAATGAGAATTTTTCGAAGCGTTGCGGATCCTGCTGGAACAGGTCGCGCAAATGCTGTTGCGCTATGCTGGTGTGATGCGCTTGCAAAGCGAGCCAGGCCGGTGATTGCGTAAGTGATGACGTCATGTTTTTATCGGTTGGCGAAGATGATGAGTTGTGTGATTTCTTTACGGCTTCGTTATCGCGCGTGCGCCTTAATTTCCAGTGTGACGATTAATTGCGGTGCTGTTACCGGCCATTCCAGCAACAGCATCGTGGCTTGCATGATTTTCTCAAATCCGCTTTCGGATTGCGACACCGAAAAGTGCGGACGGGCGCGCAACGTGACCGGATGGGAAGTTCTGAGCACCACGCTGCCGCCCAGCGTATCGTCGTCCAAGGCGATTTCCGTCAAGTTATTCAATTCCAGCCATTGGCCGAAACCGCCGGGAATTTTTCCCTGATAGATATAACGCCCGCCTATGCCATCGCAGCTCGGCATGGCTAGGTTGATTTCGGTGCTGAAACCCTGTTCCGGTTTGGCGGTGAATTGGTACGTAACCTGCAAGCGGTTGCCGTCCAGCATGATGAGCTTATGAACCGGGTACGCTGTGTTGTCCGATTCGAAGTGACTGTTTTCCAGCGCCGCGGCCAAAGACCGGTACGTGACGAACATGCCGTCCAGGCGATCGACGAACAGGCTGCGCGGATGATCGTCGGGCGCGATATCTTCGGCGCTGATATCGTGCTTGTAGCTGATGCGATCGTGCGCGGATGCGATGCCATTGGTTGCGTGATTCGACGAATGGCGCGTGCTCGGATGGATTTTCTGATAATAGTGCTCGACCTGGCAGCGCAGGGTATCGCCGAAGTTGTGCTTCAGCGGGTAAGCATCGAACTCGCAGACACTGGCGAAGCGATCCAGTTTCAACACGGCTTGCAAGATGCCATTGTGCAGATAGGCTTCTTCCACGCCGTCCAGATCGGTATCGGCAGTGAAGCAGGCCGGACGCGGCGCGCAAGCATCCAGCAAGGCTTCCAGTTCAACCAGGGCGTTGTAGACGGCGCGGCGCAGATGCGGCAAGTACAAGCCGCCGAACAGGCCGTGCCAGTAGGCATCGTTGGCTTGCGCTTCGTACAGTTTTTGCTGCATCAGCGGGGTGCGCTGTTTTTCCGGCAATGCGTTCAACCGCGCCGACAGGCTCAGCATGCGCTTGTGCATCCAATTGGATTCCGGGTAGCGGGAAAAGAAGTTTTTCCAGATGCCGCCACGCAAGAATGCTTTCTTGTGTTCGTACCAGCCGCTGGTTTTGGCTTGTTGCACCAGATCCGCGTAGGTGTTGGCGGATTGCGCCGGCAGGGTCCATTCGTTCATTTCAATGTACGAAACCGTCGGCAGGTAGACGATGCCGCGGGTTTTTTCACTGGCGTGGTATTCGCTGTAATGCTGCGTGCTGATTTTATCCGACGCCAGCACGCCTTGAATGAAACGCTCGAGCCAGCCTTTTTCGTATACCCACTGGTAAGTCTCCGGCCAGATGCCGAATTTTTCGATGTCGTCGAAATAAATCGCGGCTGCGGTGGTGTGCTGCGTGTGCTGATCGGCTAACGATTCGAGGTAGGCGATGGTTTCTTCCACTGGAGAAAACGGAATTTTGTAGCGCAGCGCTTCGGAAATCGGGAATAAGTCGAGCTTATGGGAATCTTCTTCGGTGGTGAAATAACCGTTCAATTCTTCGTGCGTTTTCCCGGCGCAGAGAAAATGATAGTCGTCCACGGTGACGTAGCGGATGCCGCAATCCGCCAGCGCCGGAACGACGGTGGATTCCCACACGCGCTCGGTCAGCCATGCGCCTTGCGGGCGTTGACCGAATTTTGCCGCCAGTTTCTGCGAGAAGGCTTCGATCTGTCCGGTGCGGTCGCGGTTGGGAATGACCGCCAGCACCGGTTCGGTATCTCCGGCACCGAATAATTCCACTTGCCGCCGCGCCACCATGTCGTGCAGCAGTTCCATATCGGCGGGGAAACGCTGCAACAGGTAGTCGAGCAGCCAGCCGGAGAAATGCACGGAAAAACGGAAACCGGGGTAGCGGTGGAGTACTTGCAAGAACGGTTTGTAGCAGCGCAAATGCGCGTCTTCCAGCACTTCGGGAAAATTGCCGACGGGTTGGTGTGCATGAACACCGAAAAGTAGCGATACACGTTGTGACATTCAATGACCCCGGTAAACGTTATTAAAACGGTGCGACCGCACCTCCGATTTTACTCGCCGCGCAACGCGGCCCGCGATGGATCAGGTGTTATGAGATCGCCGCATGGTGCCGCTTGCTTCATTGTTGTGCGCATTGCCTTTGCTGATCGATTCCTGCAACACCGGCGGCACCGGCAGTTTGAGCTGGCGGTAAAGGTTTACCAGGTTCAATCTGAATAGATGATCGAAACTGGCGACCGAGTGTGCCGGATTGTAATCGCCAAACCACCAGAACCAGTCGGAGCTTTCGCAGGATGCCAATTGCCGGCTGGCTTCGATCTTTTTTTCGCTGCTCAGGCGGCCGCTTTGCATGACCAGATCGAAACTGTGTTTTGCGGCACATAGCATGTCCCAGGCGCGGTTCTTTTCCTTGTCGCCGATCCAGGTCGAAAACGTTCCGTACACCCAGCTGCCGGCTGCCAGCGCCGGTAATGATTGAATGTCATTGGTCTTTTCCGCATCGGCGATATAGTTGCGATAGGTCGTGGTGCGGATGTGCGGATGATTCTCCAGCAAGCTGTAGAGGTCTTCGAGAAAATAAAAGCCATTGTAAGGATACGATTCCCAGGCGTTCTCTCCATCCAGAATCACACTGACCACCGGATTCTCATCGGGCGGTGTGCTGTTGTAAATGCGTTCCAGCGATTGGATAAAATTTTCCGCCGCATCGCGTCCGAACCATTTGGAATATTCGAAACCGATCAAATCGGATAATTGATCGTCGCGGAAAAAGCAGATGACTTGTCCGGTTTCACCGTCGAAGCGGTACGGGCGGTACAGATATTGATTACGGTCCGGTAACGGCGCATCCGGATAAGAAGCGCGCAGGCTGTTGGCCAGCACGCCTTCACCGCTGGCGCTCCAGCGGCAGCCTTGCTCGGCGAAAATTTTCAATAACGCCGCCGATAACGCGCCTTCAGCTGGCCAAACGCCGACGGGCTTTTCGTTGAAACGCTGCGTGTGGCTGGTTATTGCCGAGGACAGATGAAACGCCACGCGGCTACGTCCGCCCGGATACAGATGATGCTCCGGCAGCGCGACGTCGGACTGGCTGTCCCGCGCGGATGCAAAATCGATCAGTAACGGCGCGAGCGGATGATAATGCGGTGTGGTGGATAATTCGATCTGGCCGGATTCGGCGAGTTTGCGGTAACGCGGAATCAGGTTTTTGATCAATTCACCGATCAGATTGAAAAGCTGCAAGCGGTTTTCGTAGCTGAATTCCTGGCTTTGCGCCATCAATCGCATGACAAATTCATTATTGCGCCGGACGCTTTCTCCCATCCACGCCAGGTGGTACCACACTAGCAAATCGGCCAGGTACTGCCCGGAAAAATACACCAGTTCGCTTTCGCTGCGCCGGTTGAATGTCTGATACAGCTCGTGCAGGCGTTTATAGGCCGGGTACGGTTGCAACATGGTGGCATGATTGCTGAGAAAACAGCTATCGAACACGTACAAACGATCCTGGATGGAAATATGTTCGAGCTCCGGTGTGGCGAGCAGGCGCAGCAACGGGCTGCGAATATGTCCGGTGGAAAATTGCGCGCTGAAATCTTCCAGTTGATCGAGCAGCACCGGTACGAAATTGACCACCGCCTTGGTGTGCGGGTGCATTTCCAGGTGGTAAGCCATGTCGGTGTAATCCTTGATGGCGTGCAGATACACCCACGGCAACACGAATTCGTTGGTGACATAGTCCCGGTAATCCGGTTGGTGCATGTGCCACAGTAAAACTAAATTTAATTGTTTCATTTGCAAAGAGTGATGCCCGTTTAATTATTGTTATTAGAGAGCTGACGAGTACGTTACGTTCGCTCCGATGCGGTCAGCAAACTTCATGGATTTGCTGTCCCAGCATTTCGGGCGTGATCAATGTGATGCCTTTCTCCGTGACATAAAACCGCTTGCGGTCTTCAGCGGCATCATATCCCACCACCAGTCCTTCCGGAATGACGCACCTTTTTTCCACGACCACGCGCCGCAGACGCGCGTGCCGGTTAATCACCACATCCGGCAGGATGACCGAATCCTCGACCGAGCTGAAACTGTTGACCTTGACATTGGAGAACAGCAAGGAACGGCGCACGGTAGCGCCGCTGATGATGCAACCGCCCGACACCGACGAATCCAATGCCTGACCGCGGCGATTGTCATCGTCGAAAACGAATTTGGCCGGCGGTAACTGCTCCTGATGGGTCCAGATGGGCCAGTCGGCATCGTACAAATTGAGCTGCGGGGTGACGCTGATCAGATCGACATTGGCTTCCCAGTAAGCGTCGATCGTCCCCACGTCTCTCCAGTAAGGTATTGTGTCATAAGCCATATTAACGCAGCTATGCTGAAACCGGTGCGCGAAGACGTGATAGCGCGGCACCAGATACGGAATCAAATCCTTGCCGAAATCATGCGACGAATCGTGTGTTTGATGATCGCGGATCAATTGCTGATAGAGGAATTTTGCGTTGAACACATAAATGCCCATGCTGACCAGCGCTTTATCCGGTTGACCGGGTATCGGCGCCGGATGGGCCGGTTTTTCAGCAAAGCTGGTGACTTGCCAGGCCGTATCGACGCCCATCACGCCGAAAGCGGTGGCTTCCTCTAGCGGAACTTCCAGGCAAGCCACCGTCATATCCGCCCCTTTTTCGATATGCTCGGCCAGCAGTTTGCTGTAATCCATTTTATAGATGTGATCGCCGCCCAGAATCATGACGTACTTGGCATCGTGACGTTGCATGATGTCGATGTTCTGAAAAACCGCATCGGCGGTGCCTTGATACCAAGTTTCGTCGGCGGTGCGTTGTTGCGCCGGGAGCAATTCGACGAATTCCTTGAAGCGTCCGTCGAGAAAACTCCAGCCATGCTGAATATGGCGGATCAGACTCTGTGCCTTGTATTGCGTCACCACGCCAATGCGCCGGAAACCGGAATTGACGCAATTGGAAAGCGGAAAATCGATGATGCGGAATTTGCCGCCAAAGGGAACGGCCGGTTTGGCGCGCCAGTCCGTCAGTTGATGCAAGCGGCTGCCGCGTCCCCCGGCCAGTATCAGCGCCAGCGTATCGTGCGAAATGTTGCTGTGGAAGTGGCTGTCGTTTTTGTGCTCCACTTGGGATTCACTGGCATGTTGCGGTTCATTGTGATAATCCATGGCATTGCTCCCTTCTACTCTATATGTTTATAGTATCGCATTATTGTGACACTTTCTCACAGATGGATTTGATTCGATTGTCTTAAATCAAAAGCCGGACACGCTATAATCCATACGATGATAGCCAATCCCCCGGTCAATACGATGACAGCCAGAAAAAACAATCCGCTACAGCATGCGTTGCTGCATGCGCGCTTACACGATCCTTATACCTACCTGGGGTTGCACCGCGAACACGGCCAAGCCGTGGTGCGGGTGTTCCGGCCGCACGATGCGCAGGTGTGGATCAGAACCGCGACCGGTTTCGAACCGATGCAGTGCATCCATGCGGATGGAATTTTCGAGTGGCGCGGCGATAGGACACCTGTGATGCCTTACCGCTTGCGTGTCGAAGAAAAAGGCGCCGGTCACGGCATTCATGAGTTATACGATCCGTACGCTTTCGCATCGCAAATTTCCGATCACGATTTGTACCTGTTCAACGAAGGCAAGCTGTGGCAAGCGCACCGCATGCTGGGTGCGCAACTCGTTGGCCATAACGGGGTGAATGGTATGCGGTTCGCGGTTTGGGCGCCGAATGCCGAGCGGGTCAGCGTGATCGGCGATTTCAACCGCTGGGATGGCCGGATTCACCCGATGAAGGTGCATCACGGCAGCGGTGTATGGGAACTCTTCATTCCCGAGTTGCCGCCGGATGTTTTGTATAAATTCGAAATCCGCAACCGCGCCAGCGGCGAGATTCTGGTCAAAACCGATCCGTATGCCGTGCGCTTCGAATTGCGCCCGAACACGGCGGCGCTGACACCGGCAACAAGCGGTTACGATTGGCAGGATGTCGCCTGGATGAATGAGCGTGAAAACTGGGACTGGCTGCACGCGCCGCTGAACATCCTGGAGATTCACGCCGGTTCATGGAAACGCCATCCCGGCGGGCGTTTTTATACCTACCGCGAATTGGCTGAGCACCTGCTGCCCTATGTGGTGGAAATGGGGTATACGCATATCGAACTGATGCCGGTCTCGGAACATCCGCTCGATGAATCGTGGGGTTACCAAACCACCGGCTATTTCGCCGTCACCAGCCGCTACGGTTCAGCCGATGATTTCCGTTTTTTTGTTGATGCTTGCCATCAGGCGGGCATCGGCGTGATTCTCGATTGGGTGCCCGCGCATTTTCCGCAGGATGCGTTTGCTCTGGCGCGTTTCGATGGCACCGCGTTGTACGAGCATGAAGATCCGCGCCTCGGTTTTCATCAGGACTGGGGCACGTATATTTTCAATTACGGACGCAACGAAGTGAAATCGTTTCTGTTGTCCAGCGCGCATTTCTGGCTGGCCGAATTTCATCTCGACGGCTTGCGCGTCGATGCCGTGGCGTCGATGTTGTACCTCGATTATTCGCGCAAGGACGGCGAATGGCTGCCGAACAAATATGGCGGCCGGGAAAATCTGGAAGCGATCGATTTTCTGCGCGACCTGAACGTCATGGTGCACGGCGAATTTCCCGGCGCGCTGACGCTGGCCGAGGAATCGACCGCATGGCCCGCGGTGTCGCGTCCGACTTACGTCGGCGGTCTGGGGTTTTCGATGAAATGGAACATGGGCTGGATGCACGACACATTGTCGTACATGCGCCAAGACCCGGTGCACCGCCGTTATCACCACGATCAATTGACTTTCAGCCAGTTGTACGCGTATTCCGAAAACTTTGTGCTGCCGTTCTCGCACGACGAAGTGGTACACGGCAAAGGCTCTCTGTTCAACAAAATGCCCGGCGACGACTGGCAGAAATTCGCCAACGTGCGCCTGCTGCTGACCTACCAAATGACCTCACCGGGCAAGAAACTCAATTTCATGGGCAACGAATTCGCGCAGCGGCAGGAATGGCGCGTAAACGGTGAACTGGATTGGGGTTTGCTGCAACATCATCCGCACGCCGGAGTGCAAGCCTTGCTGCGCGATTTGAATCACTGCTACAAAAATATCCCGGCGCTGCACCAGCTCGACTTCGCCGCCGAAGGCTTCCACTGGATCGACTGCCAGGACGCCGAGCAATCCATCATCAGCTTCATGCGCCGCGGCAAAGACGGCAGCTTCGTGCTGATCGTCCTCAACTTCACCCCGGTGCCGCGCATCGGCTACCGCATCGGCGTTCCCGCCGGCGGCATTTACCGCGAAATCTTCAACAGCGATTCGGCCTATTACGGCGGCAGTAACATGGGCAACCTCGGCAACATCGCCAGCGTGCAAATGCCCTGGATGGGATTTGCCGACTCGATTGCGATCACGCTGCCGCCGCTGGCGGGGATGGTGTTTTCGCTGACTGATTCCAGCCATACACGTTAGCCGTCTGCTTACGTTTTGTAGACTTTTCTTCGATGTGCGATCACATGGATCGTAATATGGTGTTGTTCGGATTCTGTGGTGTAGAGTACGCGCCAATCTCCGGCTCGCAATTTGTAAAACTTTACCAAGGAGCCTGTCAGTGTTTCGGGCTGCACTTCATCGAAATGTTCAGCAAGCCACTCGATCTTTTCTATGATTCTTTTTGCGACAGGAAGATCAAGCTGCGAAAGGTCTTCGAGAGCCTGCGGCGTAAATTCAATGTGATATTTCAAGAGAGGTTTAACCTATCTTTGACTTCACGCAGAGAAATACGGCCTTTCGAGCTTAACGAAAGTTGGAGCCTTGCCTTGATTTCATCGGAAAGCTCGAGAAATTGATCGGGATCGGTCATCAGGTTTTGTAATTCTTCATGGACGACTTTGCGAATCAATGCCTGCAATTCGTCTACAGTGAGATCGGCTGCTTTCATGGGATGATCCTCTTTAATCATGGGATTAATGGAACAGAACCGGCATTATAACGGATCAAGACAGCGTCATGAAACATGACTGTTTTTGGGTTACGGATTTTGAATACCGCAAGCTGCTATCCATTTATAATGCCCTGCGTCGACATCACAAGAAACAACCATGAGCGATATTTTTATTGCGTATTCGAGGAACGATGCCGCCACCGCGGAACGATTGGTGCAGTATTTCCGTCAGGAAGGCTGGGAAGTTTTTATCGATAAGCAAACCCATGTGGGGCGGCGCTGGCATAAGGAAATCGAACGCGAATTGCACGCCGCAAAAGCGGTGGTGGTGCTGTGGTCGGCCACGTCGCGCGACAGCGATTTTGTGCTGGAGGAAGCGGAATACGGTAAACGCAAAGATATTCTCTTTCCAGCGTTCATCGAGCGCGTGGAGTTTCCGTACGGATTCGGCCGCATTCAAACCGCGGATTTGGTTGATTGGAATCATCGTGCGGAACATGCCGGGTTGGTTCAGTTGCTGACTTCGCTGCGGGCTCATTTGAATGGTTCCACTACTGAGTCGATTACAATTGCTGAACCAGTAAAGCCGATTCGTGCTGCTCAGGCCGTGCTTTCATTCGATCAAACATTTCGCGATAAATTGCAATCCGGCGGTGAAGGGCCGTTGATGATGGTGATTCCCGCCGGGCGTTTTTTGATGGGATCATCCGAAAGCGAACTCGATCGGAGTGATGAAGAAGGTCCGCAGCATGAGGTGCATATCGCGCGGCCATTCGCGCTGGGTGTTTATGCGGTGACTTTTGCCGAATATGACTTGTTTTGTCAGAAAACCGAGTGTAAGAATTTCTAGCGTTGTTTACAGTATTCAGGAGAATACTGTAGATGAACATACACAAACGCACTCGTTTAACATTATTGGATCGTCAGGAAATCTGGCGGCTGTATCAAACCCGGCTGTGGAAGGTAGTTCAGCTGGCAGAATACTTTCACGTCAGCCGGCCAACGATTTATGACGTACTGAAACGAGCCAGACTCCAGGAATTTACTCCGCGTAGCAGTACCAATCAGCGCTTCAAGACACTGCAGTATGGCCTCAAACGTTTGGCTAAAGTAGAGTAAACCATCCAGGAACGTCTCAAGCGTGAAGCGAAGCGCTATAACAAATCTTATCCGGGCGAGCTCGTTCACCTCGATACCAAGCGGCTTCCATTATTGAAAGGACAGTCTGCCAATGAACCTCGCGAGTACCTGTTTGTGGCCATCGATGATTTCTCCAGGGAATTATATGCCGATATCTTCCCCGATAAAACTCAATACAGCGCCGCTTGCTTTCTCATCGCTACTGTTGCCCAATGTCCTTATCAAATCGATTGCACTTATTCCGATAACGGCACGGAATTTAAAGGAACTGACGATCATGCTTTTGTCAAAGCTTGCAGGCAACACGGTATCGGTCAGAAGTTTACTCGTGTCAATCGTCCTCAAACCAACGGGAAAGCTGAGCGCGTGATCCGCACGCTCATGGACATGTGGCACAACAAATTCTGTTTTAAAGACACTGCTGACCGACGTATTCAACTTGTCCGTTTCATTAACTTCTACAACACCGTCAAACCCCATAAGAGTTTGTATAACGCAACCCCTTATGAAATACTCAACGCTTATTTCAATCAACCTCTCTGTAAACAACCCTGAGATTTCTTACACCGAGCGAGTTAAGCCTAATGATAAGAATTGGGGACGGAAAAACCGCCCGATCATCAACGTTTCTTGGCACGACGCGCAAGCGTATTGTACTTGGCTGAGTGAGCAAGCCGGTAAAGCCTATCGACTGCCGAGCGAAGCCGAATGGGAATATGCCTGCCGCGCCGAAACCGAAACAACTTTCAATAAAGGGGAAACAATTAATTCCAATCAAGCCAATTTTGCTAAGAAATACGGAAGAACCTTGCCGGTTGGGTCGTTTGCGTCGAATGCCTTCGGCTTGCATGATATGCACGGTAATGTCTGGGAATGGATGCAGGATTGCTGGCATAAAAACTATCGAGATGCTCCAGTCGATGGTTCGGCCTGGTTGGAAGTCAATGGTGGTAATTGCGATTATCGGGTGGTTCGAGGCGGTTCATGGTTCAACAGTCTAAGGGTACTGCGGTCGGCTGATCGTTACAGGAACAGGACCGTTGTCGCGTTCGATAATATCGGTTTTCGCATTGCCAGGGAATTTTGATCTTTGTTCTTTGTGTTTTTGCCCTTTGCGGGGTGCAGGGGCGTAGCCCCTGCGGATTTCTCAGTCTTGTCAAAGGCAGATAAAGCGGAAGTGCCGTAGAACGGGGTTTTGATCACAAATACCCTGCCGGTATGGCATCCACGTGATCGGATAGCGGTATCAGAGTATTTGCAAAACAGATCACGCCGCCATGCCCGATTGGGGTGTCGAGGTTCTCGAGCATGCTAAATCCTTTGAATTTCATATTGTGAAGTGCCGCCGATTTCTTGATTTCGATCGGATAGAGCGTTCCGTTTTCTTCAATGAGCAGATCGATCTCCCGTTTTTCCTTGTCGCGATAAAAATAAATCCGCGGGATGCGGCTATGATGCAAATAAGATTTGATGATTTCCGCGATAACCCAGGTTTCCAATATCGCGCCGGACATTGCGCCGCGCTCCAGAACATCGGCGTTCAGCCAACCGGTCAAATAAGCGCAAAGACCGGTATCCATGAAATACAGCTTGGGCGTTTTGACCAGCCGTTTGGTGCGGTTGTTAAAATAGGGCTGGAGTAAATAGACAATGCCGGAGGCGTGCAGGACATTCAGCCATGTTTTAACCGTCACTTCACTGACACCGGTATCCCTTGCCATATCCGCATAATTGATGAGCTGACCGGTGCGCGCGGCGGCAATTTGCATGAATTTGTGAAAGGCGGCTGTGTCGTTGATGTTCAGGTATTCCCGCACATCCCGCTGGATGTAGGTGGAAACGTAGGAGCTGTAGAACTGTTCCCAGTGCTGATCGCTGTAATGCGCCACCATGTCCGGGTACGAACCGCGCCATATTTTTTGATAAGCTTCCGGCACGGTGAGCGGTTTTGCGGTTTTCTGGCGGGATTTGAGTAGCGCCAGATCGGGCAAAAATGGCGAGTCATCGCTACGGCCCTGTTCTTCCGCTAATGAAATACCTTGCAGTTGCAGCAGCGCAACGCGTCCCGCCAGCGATTCCGTGACATTCTTCATCATGTCAAATTGCTGCGATCCGGTGAGCCAAAACAGCCCGTTTTGTTTGGTTTTATCGACCGTCATTTTGATGTAAGGAAACAGATCCGGCGCATACTGCACTTCATCAATCAGAACCGGAAGACTGAGTCTATCCAGAAAGCTTGCCGGGTCTTGCTGCGCGGCCATGCGCAGGGAAAGGTCATCCAGCGTGATATAAGTGCGCGATGGTTCGCGGATATCCTGCAATAGTGTGGTTTTGCCAACCTGGCGCGGCCCGGTCAGTAAAATGACCTTAAAACGGGTGCTCGCTTCCAGAATTGCTTTCCCGAGGGTGCGTGTGATACTTTTATCCATATTCCGGCTAATCCAAAGTCATGCTTCAGAATAGTCAGGAAATAACTCTGTGTCAATCCGGGTAACGGTTGGAGCTATTCCGATTGGCTGAATTGATAGTGCGGTGTACAAGCCTATGCAAGTTGGCTATTGTGAATCCATGAAGGATTGTGAAGCGGTTGTGGCATGTGGTCATGAGCCGGTTTTTGGTGGATGACGTTTTACTTATCCACCCTGCATTCTAAATTTTATCACGCTGCCACAACTGCGCAGCTCCGCGTACACCCGAGCTGTCGCCGTGAATATTTCTCAGAACCGGGGTGTTGAATTGATCGTTAAACACGTAATGCGCGACTCGTTCACGGCCTTCGCTGTAGAGCCGGTCGATGTTGGAAAGTCCGCCGCCGAGGACGATGGCATCAGGGTCGAGGATGTTGATGACGGTCGCCAGGGCGCGGCCGAAGCGGTCGAGGAAGCGCCGCATCGCGGCTTCCGCCAGGGCATCGCCTTGCGCTGCCAGCGCCACAATGTCGTTGGCTTGCAAGGCGCGATTGCCGCCGTGGCGGTGATAATCGGCGGCCAGGGCGGGGCCGGAGATGAAGGTTTCGACGCAGCCCTTCTGGCCGCAGTAGCAATCCGGCCCGTTCCGTTCCAGGATGTTGTGACCCCATTCGCCGCCGATGTGTTGACGGCCTTGGTGTAATTGGCCGTTGAGCACGATGCCGCCGCCGACACCGGTGCCCATGATGACACCGAACACCACGCCGTAACCTTTTCCCGCGCCATCCAGCGCTTCGCTCAGCGCGAAACAGTTGGCGTCGTTGGCGATGCGCAGCGGCCGATTCAGTAGTCCTTGCAAGTCCTCGAGCAACGGTTGTCCGTTCAGGCACACGGTATTGGAATTCTTCATCTTGCCGCTGACCGCCGAGATGGCACCCGGTGTGCCGATACCCACCGGGCATTGTTGACCGGTTTCCGCTTCCAGTTGCCGGGTGAGTTGCACGATGGTGTGCAAAATCGCCCAATAGCCCGCCGATTGCTGCGTGTCCACGCGTTTCCGCACCAGCTCTTTACCGTCAGTGTCCAGCACCACACCTTCAATTTTAGTACCGCCGAGATCGATACCGATGCGCATGGGTGAGTCTCGAACGGTTACGCTGCGTTGCGCGCGCCGCGCATGAATACCAGCGCACCGCGATCGGAGGAGATCGGACGGGATGCCGAACCTGTGGGCGCGAGCTGCCAGTCGCCGCTGCATAGCAGCGTGTCGCCGAAGAACGCGTTGCCTTCGAGTAACAGGCATTCCTCATCGTGGGCAAGCAATGCTTGCTGCGATGACCAACGGGTTCCGGCGGCGATGCGCAGCAGCGACGAGCGGGTCTGGCCGTCGTCGTACAGCGGTTTGCTGGAGACACCGGGCGCAACTTCCGACCAGTCGCCTTCGTTGGCGCGAATGGTGATCAATTCACGGCCACCGCCGGGCAGGAACGCGGTCAGCAGATCGCGTGCGACTTCGGCGGTGTGGCCTACCGGTATGCCGCGCAGGTACAGCAACGCGCCGCTTTCCGACGATATTTTGCCGTGGCGGCTGCCGGCGCGCGCCATATGGTAGTCGCCGCTGCTGAGCTTGAGATCGCCGAGGCTGGCGGAGCCGCGCAGCACGATGCATTCTTCGTCTTCATGGTGGCGGTGCATCGGTAGGCTGGCACCGGGTTCGAGGTCGAGCAGGAAAGCGCGGTTATGTCGATCGAGGGTTTTAGCGCGCACGCCGGGGAGAATTTTGCGCCATTTACCCTGATCGCTGCGGATCGTGACGCGCGGCGCTTCCGCGGCAGCGCTGGCATGGATGCGCTGGAAAAGCTGGGCGCGGATTTTTGCACGCTGCTGACCGCTCGGCTGTGACGGTTCCAATCCCTCCAGCAGAGCCGCTTCGACTTTGTCGGCGTGCTGCGGATTGTCCGGGTCTAATGAGTAGCGTTTCTTCATCGTTCAAAGCCTTTGAGTAAATCGTCCTCGAGCACATCGTGCAACTGCTTGAGCGCGCGGCGGATATGCGATTTGACCGTGCCCAGTGCCATATCGCTGAAAGTGGCGATTTCTTCGTGCGTCAAGCCGCGGAAGAAAGCCATTGCGACTAATTGCCGCTGCACCGGTTCGAGCTGCTGCAACGCTTGATTCAATTTCAAATTATTCTGCGTCGCCGCCAGCAAATCTTGCGGGTCGCCTTCGCGTGACGGTTCGTCGAACAATAGAGCTTCCGGTTCCTCGCAAAGTTCGGCGTCGTCCGCCTTGCGCAAGTAATCCAACGCCCGGCTGCGCGCGATTGTCAGCAGCCAGGCGATGACATTGCCGCGTTGCGCGTCGAAGCGCGGCGCTTCGCGCCACACCTGCCAGTACACATCCTCACTGACTTCCTCCGCTGCTTGCGCATTGCGCGTGATGCGCAGCGCTACGCCATAAACCCGGTTCAGCGTGGCCTCGTACAGATCGGCCAGTGCCTGTTCGTCATGCGCCGCAATCGCAGTGACTAAAGCCTGCATGTGCGCATCCGCAGCGCTGCTGTCACGATTGTGTGTGCTGCTCGTCGTCACTCCCGGTCAAATCCTTCGCATTACGTTGGTCTTTTTTCTTTAGGAAGCTCTGAAAAAGGTAGCGAGCGATGGTCAGGCAAGGCGAAATCCGGCGAAAAAGCGCAGTTTACGAAGTGTAAATGAGCATTTTGAGCCTGATTTCAACACAGCTTGACCGAGCGCAGTAGTTTTTCAGAGCTTCCTTTACTGAAATATATCATCAGACGCCCTTAGGCACACGGTTCCTGTCGCCGACGGTAAAAAATCATCACACCAGAAACTGCTGATAGTACGGCGTGGTAAACCGGCTGCGCGCGAGTTTGCGGGGAATGCGCACGTCACCCGGTTGCAACCATTGCGTTTGGATCGGCGAAGGATTTCCGCCCAGCGTATCGATGGCCAGCCGGTTGTATTCGCGCGCGAATTGCTGCCACAGCGGCTCGTTCGGGTTGCAATAAATCGGGTCGAACGAGCACGAAATTCCCGCTCCGCCGGAATAAATGCCGTAAGGTTTCAGCTTCCGTTCCGGGCGCTGCACGAAATACGTTGCCCACCCCGTTGGCGTGAAGCCGGTTTTTTGTTCGAATGCTTTCGTGAAACGATAAGACTCGGCGATGACTTGCCCGAGCATCCCGATGTCGTGCTCGTAATATTGGAAATCGAGGCGGTGTTCGGTTTCAGCGGGATGCCAGTATTCGTTGACGAAGTCGTGACGAGAAAAGACGATACCTTGCGGTTGCGGCAGGCTGCCGCCGTCGAATCCATGCTGGATGGCGAGTCTTTTTGCGATGCGGTACTGCTCGCATTCGGGTTGCGAACGTTGCGGCGTGACCACGCCGCTGCCAGCCCGGTAGCGTTGTTCGGCGAAGCAGGCCAATTGATGCAGCACCACGACTGCCAGCAAGGCATCGCATTCTTCGCGTAATTTCAATACGCCGTCGGCCAATGCCTGCGGGCTGTCGAACGCCTGTAATGTAACGTTCGCCCGGCACAAACTGGCGCGGCGCACTTCGATGACGCATTCCACCACGATACCGCTTAAGCCGAAGCTGCATTTGAATTCGTAGAATGCATCGCCGTCCTGCCGGTCCGACAGAATACGCAGACTGCCGTTTTCGTCGATGTAGAGAACGGCGGTGACATGACTGGAAAAATAACCTGGGCCGTCGAGCGAGGATTCCTTGGTGTCGCCGACCGCGACCGAACCGATGGTCGCTTCGCCAATTTCCGCCTGGAATGGGATTTCCCAGCCTTGCTGCTGCAACCACAGATTCAGTTTTTTCAGGCGGCATCCGGCTTGCACGCGAACCAGTTGACGGCCTTGATCGTCGGTTTCCAATCCGATGATGGCGTCCAGTTTGCGCGTACACAACAATGTGCCGCCGTCGTTGAGGATGGTTTCCGTGACCGATAGCATGGAACCGACCGGACGCACCGGCGTGGGAAATTGCCCGGTATCGCGTACCACAGCCTGCACGTCGGCGTAGCTGACCGGCTCCACATAGACAGCCGGTTGCGTGCTGCGGCTCGAACCCCAGTTACTGAAGCGGCGTCCGTCATTGATCAAAAGTCCGTGATAAAACTCGTGCATGACTTCTTGCGTACGGGTATTCATGGTTGTTTTCTCCTTAATTGTAAGAATTTCTAGCGTTGTTTACAGTATTCAGGAGAATACTGTAGATGAACATACACAAACGCACTCGTTTAACATTATTGGATCGTCAGGAAATCTGGCGGCTGTATCAAACCCGGCTGTGGAAGGTAGTTCAGCTGGCAGAATACTTTCACGTCAGCCGGCCAACGATTTATGACGTACTGAAACGAGCCAGACTCCAGGAATTTACTCCGCGTAGCAGTACCAATCAGCGCTTCAAGACACTGCAGTATGGCCTCAAACGTTTGGCTAAAGTAGAGCAAACCATCCAGGAACGTCTCAAGCGTGAAGCGAAGCGCTATAACAAATCTTATCCGGGCGAGCTCGTTCACCTCGATACCAAGCGGCTTCCATTATTGAAAGGACAGTCTGCCAATGAACCTCGCGAGTACCTGTTTGTGGCCATCGATGATTTCTCCAGGGAATTATATGCCGATATCTTCCCCGATAAAACTCAATACAGCGCCGCTTGCTTTCTCATCGCTACTGTTGCCCAATGTCCTTATCAAATCGATTGCACTTATTCCGATAACGGCACGGAATTTAAAGGAACTGACGATCATGCTTTTGTCAAAGCTTGCAGGCAACACGGTATCGGTCAGAAGTTTACTCGTGTCAATCGTCCTCAAACCAACGGGAAAGCTGAGCGCGTGATCCGCACGCTCATGGACATGTGGCACAACAAATTCTGTTTTAAAGACACTGCTGACCGACGTATTCAACTTGTCCGTTTCATTAACTTCTACAACACCGTCAAACCCCATAAGAGTTTGTATAACGCAACCCCTTATGAAATACTCAACGCTTATTTCAATCAACCTCTCTGTAAACAACCCTGAGATTTCTTACACCTTAATCTCGTTCGTGCAAACGCGTTATGCGAGCAATGTATAGTGCTGAATGTCGGGCGCTTGCGCGAGCAGGGGGGTGACTTTTACCAGGGCTTCCCTAATATGCGGCGTGCCGAAGTGTGCGTCAATGGCTTGTTCATCCGACCATTCCTCGATAAACAAAAACACAGCCGGGTTGCTGCGATGCTGCAATAGCTGATAATTCAAACATCCAGGTTCCTGGCGGGTGGGGGCGACGATTCCTTGCAAAATTGCGTGTACTTCGGGAATTTTATCCGTGCATGCGACGACTTGCACAACGGCTCTGATGGTGTGCTGTGACATGAGATTTTTCTTCCTCTGTTAATTAAAAGTTTCAATCAAAATGGAAGCAATCGCTTCTATGAATTAATACGAAGGAAATCCCGGTTTGGATGCAGCCGGATACTGTTTACCGATTGAGGGCAGTGCATGTGCTTGTTCATGCAAGGAATATCAAGCATTTTAAAAAATTGTGATTTTCTGCATCCAAATTTCGAATGGCTGCGTATTGGGTAATGAAGCCGCCTGAAATGGTTTTGGTGGCTTCACGGACTTCCAGCGGAAGCAGGCAGCGTTCGCCGGATACGCTAACTTAAAATCAATCAAAAGGAGAGGAAATCATGATTCTAATATCACCGAAGGAACATACACCGGAATGGCTTAAATATCTCGCGATTGCGTTAATCTGCGCACTGGTTGCCGTCGATGGCATCGGTTCGGTCATGGCGGATCAGGTCAAAACCAGTGCACAGCAAACAAACACCAGCGACAGCGCGGACGAACCGCGCCTGGTAATACATAGTGACTCTGTTGCGTCTCGATTGGGCGGGTATTATGGCATCTTGGCGTTTTTGCATAATTATGCCGTGCCTGCATTATTGTCCGATAGTGAAATTGCCTCGTTTTTCGGCAATCTGACGGAAACTCCCGCGGATATCGCGCAATGCCTGGCTATGATGCTGGATCATGATTTGGGCGGCTCATCGCGGCACGACGGCACGGTGCTTGACACAGGCCATAAATGCCGCGGGTCGATGCCTAAGATTCACAAGGGGCGGAACATTCCCGATAAAACCATCACAAAATTTATTCAGATCATCGGTGAACAAGCCGAGCTGGCCGGTGTGAGTCCTGCCGACATCAAGGCCGTTGCCAAAGTGCTCGAACAGAATCGCGCCGGGGTGCGTAACAAATAATCCGTCCCTGTATAATTAAAAGCCCCGCACCGTACGGCGGGGCTTTTTGTGCTTGATGAATGTCATTGCATGGAATGCAGGCCGATCATATTGCCTTCGGTGTCGCGAATCAGTGCGATGAAGCCGTACTGGCCAATGGACATTTTTTCGCGCACGACTTGCCCTCCCGCAGAGGTTGCACAAGCAGCCTCAACAGCACAATCCGCACAGGAAAAATAGACCAACACAGCATTCCCGCCGGACGGCCCATGGTCCATTTTGACCAGTGCCCCGGATGCGCCCATCCGGTCCTTCAGCATGGGAAAGCTCCAAAGTTCAATCGGCATGTCCGGAGGACTGTTCAGTCGCTCCAGCTGCGTTTGAAAAACCGATTCATAAAAACGCTTGGCGCGCTCCATATCCTGCACGTAAATTTCAAACCATCCGACGGGGTTGTGATTCATGCAAAACTCTCCTGAATTACGAATAATTTTCTCTTTCAGCAAGGTTGCAGGTTATGTCTCTTGCGTCAATATTTCAATGACATTTTTATTGAAAGTTTTGGGTTCTCGGAAGTATCGTTTTGCACCGGATTCTGAGCTAAACTGAACACCAGAATAATCACCGTATTGTTCCAGCTTCATCAAATAATCAAAGTACGCGGTTCGATAGCAGATTCATTGGCGTTTTGCCGGGAGTGAATGCGTTATGAACGGAACCTTGAAACTGGCTTTTAAGCTGCTCGTGAACGACAAAGGAAAGTACGTTGCTTTGCTGGTCGGGATTATGTTTGCCGTGTTTCTGATGGTGCAGATGACGTCGATTTTTTCCGGCATTCTGGCGAAGTCTTCCTCAACCGTCATTAACTTGGGTGCACAAGTCTGGGTGATGGATCCGGCGGTGAATAATGTGGCGAATAGTATTCCGATGCCGGATTATGTGCTGGATGCGGTGCGCAGTATCAATGGCGTCAAATATGCCGTGCCGCTGTATTCCGGCGGGGCGCTGGTCAAACTCAGAAGCGGCGTGTTTCAATCGGTGACTGTGCTCGGCCTGGACGACAACAGTCTGTTCGGTCGCCCCGAGCTGATCGCAGGCAAGATCGAAGATATTTATGCCGAGAATGCTTTCATCGCCGTGCAGGATGCGGAAATCCGCAAACTTGGCGACATCCGCTTGGGTACCGACTTCGAGTTGAACGATCATCGCGGCGTCATTGTCGGCATCGCCAAGGTGACCGCCAGCGGACTATTCGGCATTCCCACGTTGTACACGACCTATAGCCGGGCGATTCAATACATCCCGTCAACGCGCTTCACCATCTCGTATATTCTCGTCGAACCGAAAAATGATGACGCGATTCCGCACATCCAGGAGGAGGTTAAGCGGCTGGGTTATCAAGCGCTCACGAAAGAAGAGTTCATGCAGAAAATAGCGAATTACTATAAATACCAGACGGGGCTGGGAACCAATATTTTTATCATGACCATCGTGAGCTTTCTGGTGGGATTGTCGATTTCCGGACAGACTTTTTATACCTTCATACTGGAGAATCTGGAAAAGTTCGGCGCGTTGAAGGCGATCGGCGCAAAAGGGCGTGAGCTGGTGTATATGATTCTTTTCCAAGCCACGTTCACCGCGCTGGTTGGATACGGCTTGGGGGTCGGGTTGTGCACGCTCATCATTACGGCCGCGAAACTCAGAGTCCCGGATTATTCCGCCAATATCACGTATACCACCTTGGCTTTTGCGTTTGTCATGGTGCTGATCATCGCCGCAATTTCCAGTTATATCGGCATAAGAAAGGTATTGAAGATTGAACCATTCGATATTTTCAGAGGCTAACGGGTGAATTCCGCCGTTTCCGCGCATGAATTGACCAAGTGGTTCGGCGAGGGCGATGCCAGAACCTTCGCGGTGCGAAATATCAGTTTCGAGGCTTATTTCGGCGAGATATTTTTCATTGTCGGGCCGTCGGGAAGCGGAAAAACAACGTTGCTGAGCATGATCTCGGGGATCTTGCGTCCCAATACCGGCACGGTAACTATCGATACCATTGAGATTTGGAAGTTGAGCCCCGATCAAATTGCCGAGTTCCGTCTGAACAAGGTCGGTTTTGTGTTTCAGGATTACCATCTGTTTCCACGGCTGACCACGGCCGAGAATGTCGCGATACCATTGATCCTGAAAAAACGCGATTGGGATGAATCGATCCGGGAAGCGGTCAGCTATTTGGAAATTGTCGGGCTGAAGAATAAAGCTGATCTGCCGCCGATGAAATTGAGCGGCGGTGAACAGCAGCGGGTAGCCATCGCACGTGCTTTGGTGAGCAAACCGGATATTTTGATTTTCGACGAACCTACCGCATCGCTGGATGGCGACACCGGCCGGCGCATCATGGATTTTGTCAAAGCCGAAGTGCTCAACGACAAACGTTGTATTTTGATCGTTACGCACGATAGCCGGATTTTCGAATTTGCCGACCGGATTATGACAATGGAAGACGGCAAGATCGTTGGCATTGAGAACAGGAGGGATGGTGCAGAATAAAGTCATCATGACCGTTGCCGTGGGTGGCATTATCGCCGGGCTGCTCAGCGCTTATTGGAGCGGCCGGGAAAAGCTGCCGCAACCGCCGGTTTTCGATCCGGCACCCAATCCTTATGCCAAGGGCATTTACTCCACCGGGGTTATCGAAAGCCTCCAGCCGACTGGGGAGAATATCAATCTTTATCCTGAAGTGGCGGGTGTGATTACCCGGATCCTAGTGGCCGAAGGACAAGCGGTCAAGCAAGGCGAACCGTTGCTGAAAATGGACGATTCGGTGCAACGGGCAACCGTGGAACAGCAGCGTTCGCAAGCGGACGCCGCGCATGCCTTGCTGGAAGAGCTGAAAGCCCAACCCAGGAAAGAAGTGCTGGATGTCGCCAAAGCGCAATTGGATTTCGCCCGGGCGAATTTGGCAACCGCCGAGACGCAGTTGAGAAAGTTGCAGAATGCTTACGACATGGATGCCAAATCGGTGAGCAAGGATAACCTGGACAATGCGATCAATGCCGCCAAAGCCGCCAAAGCCAGTGTGGAAGTCGCTTTAAAAAATTACAATTTAACAAAGGCCGGTGCCTGGAGCTACGATATTCAAAACCAGGAGCGCCAGTATGCAGCGTTGACCAATACCTACCGCGCGGGTAGCGCGTTGCTGGAAAAATACACCATCAAAGCGCCGGTGGACGGCGTCGTGCTGTCGGTAAAAGCCGCGCTGGGCAGCTATATTTCACCGCAAGGCGTGTACGATACCTACACGCAGGGTTTGAATCCGGTCATCGTGATGGGTAACCCCGAGGATGAGCTGGTGGTGCGCTGTTATGTCGATGAAATCCTGATAAACCGGCTGCCCGATGTCAGCAAAATGCAGGCGCAAATGTTTCTGCGCGGCACGAAAATCCGGATCCCGCTGGAATATATCCGCTTGCAGCCTTATGTATCACCCAAAATCCAATTATCGAATCAACGCACCGAACGGGTCGACGTACGGGTATTGCCGGTGCTTTTCCGTTTCAAAAAGCCCGCTGACGTGCAGCTCTATCGCGGGCAATTGGTGGATGTTTATATCAACGAGGATGGTTAGTTTTTTGCCAAACCGGTATGCAGCGTCAGTGGAATTGCCAAAGTAAGCGCAGCGTTTTAAGGATGCAGCGGATTTTTCCACTGTGTCGGAAAAGCATGGCGCTGGGATTTTGCACGATCTTGCTGTTGACATTGACGGGTTGCGCCGTCGGACCGGATTTTGTCCGTCCTGATCCCCCGGGGATTGATCGCTATGTGCCGGAAGGGCAGACACTGGTCATTGCTCCGGTCGACGGCCAGGCGCAGCATTTTGCGCAGGATGTGGAAGTCGTGGCGAACTGGTGGCAGTTGTTTCAATCTGCCAAGCTGGATGCGCTGGTGCAAGAAGCGATCGACCATAATCAAAGCCTGCAAGCGGCGCAGGCCAGTTTGCAACGCAGTCAGGAAAATTTGCGCGCGGGCTACGGCATTTTTTATCCGCAGGTTGATCTTGCCGCCGGGCTGAGCCGTCAGCGGTTCTCAGCCGCCCGTTTCGGCAGTCCGGCCAGTTCTATTTTCAATTTGCTGACCATGTCGACCACGGTCAGTTATGCGCTCGATGTATTCGGCGGACAACGGCGCGCCGTTGAAAGCCTTGGCGCGCAAAGAGATTTTCAGCGCTATACGGTCTTGGCGGCTTATCTGACGTTAACCGGCAATGTCGTCAATACCGTTGTCGCCCGGGCTGGTTACGCCGCCCAGATTGCGGCGACCCGGCAACTGATCGAGATCCAGCAGGAGCAAATTGCGATTACCGCAACCCAAGTGCAAGCGGGCATTGCCGCGTATGCAAGCATAGTCGATCTCAAGGCCAAACTGGCGGCATTGCAAGCTACACTGGCGCCGCTGGAACAGAAACACAGCCAGGCCGAGCATCTGCTGTCCACGCTGACAGGCCACGCTCCCGGGGAACGGACGCTAGCGCCGGTCGATCTGGATGAAATCACGCTGCCGGCCGATTTACCTCTATCGTTGCCTTCCAAACTGGTGCGCCAGCGCCCCGATATACTGGCGGCCGAAGCTACTGTGCATGAAAACAGCGCCAATATCGGCGTCGCCACGGCGGAGCTACTACCCAGCTTTACCTTGAGCGGTACCTATGGCCAGAACACCCGGAATCTTGCGGATGTTTTCATGAGCAGCGGCAACTTCTGGAGTGTCGGCGCCAATATCGTGGCGCCGTTGTTTCATGGCGGCACGTCATGGCTGCACCGCAAGGCTGCAATTGCTGCTTATCAGCAATCGCTGGCGAATTACAAGCAAACCGCTCTGGATGCGTTGGCGCAGGTGGCGGATATTTTACTGGCGCTGGAACACGACGCCGAAGCGCTGCGGAGTTTTGCGCAGCAACTGGATTTGACCCAGGAATCGGTACATTTGGCGCAAACCAATTATCAGGCCGGACTGGTCGATTATTCGTATGTTTTGAGTAGCAAGAGCCAATTTTTTCAGGCCAAGCTGACTTATCTCCAGGTGCAGGCGCAGCGCTTGCAGGATACCGCGGCGCTGTTCATCGCGCTCGGTGGCGGCTGGTGGAATGATGGTGAACAGGAAGAATCCTCGCTGAAGCCGGAAGCTTTTGCGAGCTTCCGGTGATAACGGATCGAACACCTTACAACCACACCATCAATCCCATTTCCAGCGGATGCGTCAGCAACGGGTGATACGGGTAGATGCGGATGAAATATTCTTGCTTGCCGCACAATTCCGGGGTCAGTTTGAGCTCAAACAAATGCTCGCCCGCGTCTTGCTGGCCGGTGAATTCGAACTTGAAACGGTCGAAATTGCACAACCGGGTGGTTTTGAATTGGCGGCATATCAGCAACTCAATGACGACATCGTCGGGGGCCAGATCGTTGAGTTTTGCGGCGACTTTGAAATTCAGCGTTTCGTCGTAATAAATACGCTCGCACGGCGTATCCAAACGGCGCAGCGAAACGCCGGACCAGGCGTGGCGGATTCTGGCCTTCCATGCGGCAATCGCTTTTGCGCCGGTAAAATCGTTGGCGGCATAGAGCGCGCCTTTGTCGCTGGCCGGACAATAGAATTTATTGACGTATTCATCGACCATGCGCGTTGCGTTATAGCTGGGCAGCAGCGATATCATCGAATGCTTGGCCATTTTCACCCATTCCGGCGAGTAGCCCAGCTTGCCGTAGCTGTAATACAACGGAATCACCTGATCCTGCAGGATCTCGTACAAGGCGCGGCTTTCTTCCTGATCGCGCACGACGCCTTCCATGTCTTCCGGGCCGGGTTTGACCGCCCAGCCGTTCTTGCCGTCGTAGCCTTCGCCCCACCAGCCGTCGAGCACGCTCAGATTGATCGCGCCGTTGATGCCCGCTTTCATGCCCGAGGTGCCGCTGGCTTCCAGCGGGTAGATCGGATTGTTCAGCCAGACGTCGACACCGGCGACCAGCCGCCGGGCAAGGCGCAGGTCATAACCTTCGATTAACAGCAGCCGCCCTTCGAATTCCGGAAAATGCGCGACTTGACTGATGCGGCGGATCAGATCCTGCCCCGGCACGTCGGCCGGATGCGCTTTGCCGGCGAAAATCAGCAGCACGGGGCGTTCCTGATCGAGAATGATTTTGCGTAACCAGTCGAGATTTTCAAACAGTAAGGTGGCGCGCTTGTAAGTGGCGAAACGGCGCGCGAAGCCCAACGTCAGCACATTGGGATTGATCGGGTCGACGAATTTCAGCAGCCGGTCAAGATGCGCCTCGGAACCGCGATTGCGTGCGTTTTGCTCGGTGATGCGCGAACGGATGCCGTGAAACATCTGCGATTTCAGCGATTGCCGCACGCTCCAGAACAAATGATCCGGGATGGTATCGATGCGCGACCAGTAGGCGTTGTCGCACATTTTGCTGCGCCATTCATGGCCGAGGTAACGGTCGAACAGATCGGACCATTCCTGCGCCAGGAAAGTCGGCACATGAATGCCGTTGGTGATGTACGCCATCGGATTTTCTTCCGGTTCGATCTGCGGCCATAAATCGCGGCAGATACCGGCGGACACGCCGCCGTGTATTTTGCTCACGCCGTTATGCGTGCGCGAGCCGCGGATCGCCAGCGCGGTCATATTGAAATCCGGGCTTCCGGGTATGTGGCCGAGTGCCATGAATTCTTCGTGCGTGACGTTCAGGCTGCGGCAGAAACTGTCAAAATAGGTTCGCACCATATCCGGGCTGAAGTGATCGTGTCCGGCGGGCACCGCGGTGTGGGTAGTAAAAACCGTATTTACCGCCACGCTTTCGAGGGCGCTGGCAAAATCCAGCCCTTGCTGCGCCAGATTGTGAATCCGCTCGAGAATCATGAACGCCGCATGCCCTTCGTTGATGTGCCACACGGTCGGTTTGATGCCGAGCGCTTGCAGCGCGCGCGCGCCGCCCATGCCGAGGATGATTTCCTGTTCGATGCGCATGGTTCTGTCGCCGCCGTACAGGTTGTGCGTGATATAGCGGTCCTGCGGCGAATTTTCCGGTAAATCGGTATCGAGCAAGTAAAGCGTGACGTGACCGATTTTTGCCTGCCATATCTTGGCGGTGACTTGCCGTTGCAGCAGAGGCACTTGAACGTGCATGGCCGAGCCGTCCGCATGCGTCACCGGGGTGACCGGCAGATCTTCGAAATCGGCGACGGTGTAGGTGACTTGCTGATTGCCGCGGCTATCGATGGTTTGAGAAAAATAGCCCTGGCGGTACAGTAAGCCGACGGCGACGAAGGGTAAATGCAAATCGCTGGCGGCTTTGCAGTGATCCCCGGCCAGAATCCCCAAGCCGCCGGAATAAATCGGCAGGCTTTCGTGAAAGCCGAATTCAAAACAGAAATATGCCACCTGATCTTGCGAACTCAATCCGCCGTTGCTGTTTTGCAGCGCGGATGCATCATGGTACGAGTCGTACGTCGACAGGATGCTGTTGTAGGTGGCGAGAAAAACCCGGTCTTCGGTCGCTTTCAGCAACACCGATTCGTCCACGCGCTTCAGAAACGCCTTGGGGTTATGTCCCACCGCTTCCCATAAATACGGATCGAGCCGCGAAAATAGCGCGCGTGTGGCGCGATCCCAGCTATACCACAGATTGTTGGCCAGCTCTTCCAAGCGCCTGAGGCGCGGCGGTATTTTGGGATTGACGGTAATGGTGAAGGCGGTGCGCGGAAACATGGCGATTCTCCTCAATGCGAATAAGCGCGTATATGATACACCGTGAAGCGGCGAATGGATTGGACTCGGTGTTTGGAGTCCGGCCGGTGTGTGATTGTGTTAAGACGTTTTGCCGCTGTTTTGCAGCAAATGCCTGGCTTCCTGCTGTGCGCCGAGCAAGCCGGGCGCCGGGTTGGTGACGACGTGCACCGGGATTTCGTGCAGCAACGCGGAAAACCTTCCCTTCGCGCGGAATGCGCGCATAAAGCCGCCGCCGCGCAGGGTATCGATCATTTTCGGCGCGATGCCGCCCGCCACATAGACGCCGCCGCGGCATAATCCGGCCAGAGCCAGATTGCCTGCGTAAGCGCCATAAATCTCAGCGAATAATTCGAGCGCTTGCAACGCGGCCGGATGTTTCCCGCTTTGCGCCAGCGCCGTGACCGCCGCGCCGTTGTCTTCTTCAAGTTCGATGACCGGTAAGTCCGGCGTCGTTGACTGCATTTGCAGAAATTTAAAAATATTCGTCAGCCCGGAGCCGGACAATAAGCGTTCCACCGACACATGACCGAAGCGTTGTTGCAGCCATTCGAGTAAGCCGGACTGCAACGGCGTGAGCGGCGCGAAATCGATATGACCCGCTTCGGTCGGCAGTGCAAAATACCGGCCATTGATCCACGCCAGCCACGCTACGCCCATGCCGGTACCGGCGCCGAGCACCACGCGCATTGCGTGCGCATGCGGCTGCCCGGTTTGCAGCGCGATCAAATCACTGGAGGATAGATTCTCAATGGCTAAGGCTACAGCTTCGAAATCGTTGATGAGCTTGACCGCTGCGATTGAAAATTCCTGCGCGATGTTTGCGCTACCGATCTGCCACGGCAGATTGGTCAAAGTCGCCTGCTGATCTGCAATCGGTCCGGCCACGGCGAAACACGCGGCTGCCGGGGGACGGATTGTGGCCTGATCGAGGAAATCGTGCAGAATGTCGGAAAAAGTGGCGAAAGTCGCGCTGTCGTAACGCTTCGTGCAGCATTCCCGGATGCCGCCCCTGGCCATTTCAGCCAATTGCAGAACGGTTTTGGTACCGCCGATGTCGCCGTAGAGGATCTGTGTGTTCATGCGCCGGTCAACCCCTGGAATCTTTTTTAAGATGAATGGAAAAAGTGACAAGACGGAACGATAGTATAGCGCGGCGCATGCGCGATGTTTCGATTGCCTTTGCCGCCGTTTTGCTTACAATCGCTTACTCAGGGCATTTTTCTTGTACTTCGGTAAAAAAACGCTATGACGGATCCATTAATTATCGCTAAAAATTCCAAAACGGATTTGGCGCTTTTGCCCGCGATGGCGACACGCCACGGTTGCATTACCGGTGCGACCGGCACCGGCAAGACGGTGACGTTGCAAAAACTGGCGGAAAGCTTTTCCAATATCGGCGTGCCGGTATTCATGGCCGACATCAAGGGCGATTTGACCGGGATTTGCAAAGCGGGAACGCTGTCCGGGAAAATGCAAGCGCGCCTGGATGCATTGCAACTGGATGTGCCGCAATGGGAAGGCTTTCCGGTGACGTTATGGGATGTGTTGCAGGAGAACGGTCATCCGCTGCGGGCTACGATTTCCGATATGGGGCCGCTGCTGCTGGCGCGTTTGCTGAATCTGAATGAAACGCAGGAAGGCGTGCTCACGTTGGTGTTTAAAGTCGCCGACGATCACGGTCTATTGTTGCTCGATCTGAAGGATTTGCGCGCGTTACTGCAATTTGTCGGCGACAATGCGGATCAATTCAAAACGCAGTACGGCAATGTGTCACCGGCTTCGATCGGGGCGATTCAGCGCGGCTTGCTGCAAATCGAGAAACAGGGCGGCGGTAAGTTCTTTGGCGAGCCGATGCTGAACATCGAAGACTTGATGCAAACCATCGACGGCAAAGGCGTGGTCAATATTCTGGCCGCCGATAAATTGCTAAACTCGCCGCGTTTGTACAGTTCCTTTTTGTTGTGGATGCTGTCCGAGCTGTACGAAAATCTGCCGGAAACCGGCGACCGCGAGAAACCCAAGCTGGTGTTCTTTTTTGACGAAGCGCATTTGTTGTTCAGCATGGCATCGCCCGCGCTGCTGGAGAAAATCGAGCAAGTCGTGCGGCTGATCCGCTCCAAAGGAGTGGGGATTTATTTCGTGACGCAGAATCCTTTCGATATTCCCGAGAAAGTCCTGAGTCAACTGGGCAACCGCGTGCAGCATGCGTTGCGCGCGTTCACGCCGCGCGACCAGAAAGCGGTGAATGCGATTGCCGAAACCATGCGGCCCAATCCGAAATTGAACGTCAAACAAGCGATCCTCGAACTTTCCGTCGGCGAAGCGCTGGTTTCTTTCCTCGATGCCAACGGCTCACCCGGCGTGACCGAACGCGCATTCATATTGCCCCCGGTCAGCCAGATCGGCCCGATCACGGCCGACGAGCGCAAGGAATTGATGCAGTCGTCGATTGTGGCCGGTGTCTACGAGCAGGAAATCGACCGCGAAAGCGCTTTTGAATTGCTGCAAGCGCGCAGCGGCGAGGAGAAACCGCACGGCAATTCAGCGCAAAGCACGGCGTCCGGAAGCTTGCGCAAACCGGCGGACGAGGGGATTCTGGCCGGTCTGGGCGATTTGCTGCTGGGTTCGTCCGGCAAGCGCGGCGGACGCCGCGAAAGCGTGCTCGATGCCTTTGCAAAAAGCGCCGCACGCTCGGTCGGTTCATCGATTGCGCGCGAAATTACTCGTGGGGTGTTGGGGTCGATCCTAGGGCAGAAGCGCCGTTAGGGAAGTTCTGAAAAACGACTGCGCTCGTTCAAGCTGCGTTGAAATCAGGCTCAAAATGCTCATTTACTCAATGTAAACTGCGCTTTCTCACCTGATTTCGCCTTGCCTGATCATCGCTCGCTACCTTTTTCAGCACTTCCTTAGCCAGAGTGCGGCTTTGTCTTTATATTGAGGAGATAAAACAATGAAAAAAATCATCGGCGCATTGCTTTTGTGCCTGCATGCCGGACTGGGTCAGGCTGCCGGTACTTACGACGGTATCTGGACGATAGACGATTTGCCGGAAGCGGGATATTTAATGATCTCGGAGAATAACGGCCGGGTGATTTTTGCCGGTCTCAATCCGCCCGATTTCGACGGCAATCGGCGCTGGGGCGCATCGTGGGGTGACATCAAGGACGGCAGGGTACGGCTGACGCGTTTGATCAACGACAATATCGATGCCGTCACCGATGTCGTCTTTACTTCAGCGACGACATTAACATTGACCCAGAAATCATGCCGCCCGATCAATCCCAATTATGTCTGCTCACTGCCAAACGGCGTGGCTTTTGCGGCCACCAAGATTTGGTAAAAAACGGATCACCACATTCTTATGCACACCATCATGAAATCACTACTCATCGTACCCATCCTGCTGTTGGCCAGTTGCGCTTCATATTCGATCCACGGCGGCGACCCTGCGCAGCGGCAACTGCGCAACCAATGGTCAGCCAATTACGAACTATGCGAGCGGCTAACCGTCGCGACGCTGGCACCCGAGAAAATCCGCGAAGAATGGACCAATGAAATTACCAGTAGAAGCGTGGATTGCAACCTGTATGCGGCAACCACGCATACCGCGGTGAACCGGGATATGCCGGTTCTGCGCTGGAGCACGCAATGGACCGCGCCGAAAATGACTTCAACGATACCCGCACCGAGTCAATTGATTCATGCGCGGTGAGTTTTGGGGGCGGTGGGGTCATCGATGATGAATTTCGGTGAATGATTGATTTGAATCTTCAACTTCTTCTCTTAAATTATTTTGTTTCCGGAAAATCCGGGGTATTCAATTCAAAGGCAGGATTAGCTTTGGTTTCAATACCTAGCATTTGAACTTAGCGGAGAAGTGTTATATACCGTTACGGGCCAAACTCTTGATTCTCTATAAATCCGTTCCACTCAAAAGGAATTTGAATACGATCTGGATTTTTCAATACAATCATGCCCTCCAGATAAGGTTGCAGAGACGCATCAAACAGAAGTCGAATCTCATCTTCGCTTGAGTAAGAAGTGCGAACAATTGCGGCGGCAAGAGCTAACAATGCTCCACTAGATTCTGTGCGTCGATAGACTTCTGGAGGGTTCTGCATTATTGCAATAGCAGCTGGATCTTTATACTCAACTTCAATAAGCCACGCTCGATGCATGTAGTAGGAATCTTGGATGCTCATGATGCGATCCATGAGTTTTCCTACGGACGTCGTAATCCGAATAGCTTTCTTTCCGTGGGAGAAATTTTTCCAATCAGATGCCTCTGGTTTGTCTCGATGTGTCCAACAAATCGCGTGGAAAGAATTTACCAGATCGCCCAGCGTAATGACTCCCCCTGTAACAGAATCTATATCTTTTACATCTGAGAGCGGATTTTCTAAAGGATCTTTCCAAATTGACGCGCTAGCTCTTGGAAGTGTTAGATATCCATTCAAGATATCGTTATTTAGATATTCCGTTTGGAATATCCTGTGAATCTTCTTGTTTGGATCTAAGCCAAATGAGTTGCGGTGCTGATACTGGCGAAACACTGGCACTGAAGTAAGTCCGTACCCCTGAAAGTCGAGCGACTTAATGCTACTCTCCTCGCGCTCAAATATGTCAATTTTGCTCATAAATTCAAATGAAAATCAGTTTAGATACATAACGTAACATATAAGACATTCTGCCCAATAATCCTATATGTAATGTCGTATATCTTTGGTAAGAATTAATTCTCATCATGTTATTTCCAGATAAAGATAAAAATGAATTCGGTAAACAATGCAAGTAAATATACCTGCCAGGTTAAGTATTAAACACGATGTTCATTTTACTAAAGACCGGTCCCAATAAGGCATGTCGCCAACGTGTTCCGCTAGGAAATTAATAAAAGCGCGTATTTTTATGGGTAGATGTCGGCTGGGGAGATAGCAGGCGTAAATATGACGCTCCACGGATAAGTAGTCCGGCAGCGCCGTTTGCAGCCGTCCTTTTTGCAATTCCATGCCTATCGTATAAGTAGGCAGCAGGGCGATGCCCAATCCATACAGCACTGCTTGCGCGAGCGCATCGTTATCGTTGATCCGCAGGGTTCCGGATATCGGGACCTTGATCTTGCCTTCCGGTCCGTCGAAGCGCCAATAGCCTTGTTCGGGCGAAAGCGCGCAATCGAGACAGTTATGCTTTACAAGTTCCGCCGGAGTTTGGGGTGTGCCCCATTGTTGAAAATACTGTGGGGTTGCGCACAATATGCGGCGGACAGGCGCAATCTTGCGCGCTACCAGATTAGGATCGGGCTCATTGGTCACGCGGATTTGCACGTCGTACCCTTCTTCAATCAAATCGCCTGGATGATCGGTAATCGTTAAGTCAACTTTGATCTCGGGGTAGCGTGCGAGAAAACAAGGGAGCGCCGGAGCGATATGGCGCGTTCCGAATGAGCTTGGCGTGCTTACTTTCAGGGTTCCGCGCGGCTCGTCATGAAGGCTATTGATGGCCCGCTCGGCGTGTTCGGCTTCTTCCAGAATGCGTTTCACATGTTCCGACAGCGCAATGCCTGCTTCGGTCAGACTAAGGTGTCGCGTGCTACGGAGCAGTAAGCGGGTGCTGAGGTCTTTCTCAAGCTTCGCAACGGCTTTGCTCACCGCTGAACGCGAGATGTCCATGCGCCGAGCCGCCTCGGCAAAACTGCCTGTTTCTACCACCCGCGCGAAAATGACGAAAAGATTTAGATCTTGCATCGTGTCATTGTATCTAATTCGGAAACAAAATGTTTCGCTTTATTGGACTTATCACCAAGACATTCAATCTATATGATCTATTCCAAGGTGAGATATTTAATTTGTATCTTTATTAAGTGGGGTTTTTGTCATTGCATTTAAATGACTATTATATATCGATCCTTATTTTGTTTGTTCTTTGGTCACTGCAATTGAGGGTGATTGGTTGATAGGCCAGTAGTTTTATTGTCAACCTGAAAGAACGTATTATTAACCTGGATATTTATTCGAACCGGCGATGCGCTTTTTGCCGGTTGGTATGAATAACCGGTAAACATCCTAAAAGAGGAGTAATAAATGGAAACTAAAGAGTTATTAAAAGCACCGCAGCTGGTTGTAGTTTATGCAATCACGATTCTTTACACGATTACGTTTTACTTGGCCGCTTTTACAGAGCCGTCTGCGACGAAGAAACACTACAGGGTTTATCAGGTTGCCCAGGTGGAAACAGGTCATCCTGTTTATCTTGAAGCTATAAGAGATAACAGTTCGGGCTAAACGAAGTGTGGATTGCGCCCCCGTGATTGCGATCGGAAATCATTGAAATATGCCCACGGGGGCGTTCGATTTTCAAGTGATTGGTTAATAATTATCTGATATTGAGGAGAGGAATCGATGAATGAATCGATAATAATGAAAAGATTCGAAATCGTTATTGGATCGGAATATCTCGATCAGTTGACGGGATTGCTGGAAAGATCCGAAGTACGCGGATATACCCTTTTCAAGAATGTGGGCGGTTTCGGATCGCGCGGTATGCGTAATCCCGATGACGTTCTGATAACCGATGAAAACATTGTGATCATTCTCGCTTGCAAAGAAGACAGGGCGCAAAAAGTGCTGGATGAGCTCCGTATGGCAATGAAAGGCTTCGGCGGTATGTGCTTGGTTTCCAATTGTCATGTGCAGGCACCCGGATGAGGTGGATTGATTACGCCCTGTTTTCAATGCCAGACGAGTAGCCGGCATTAACTGCCATTCCGGATGGCGCCGGGGCGATAGTGCAGTTGTAATGGAAATTCGTTATGGGATTAACGAAATACTTTAAGAAGACATCCATAAGCGCTTATAAAGTAGCCGCTGCTGTATTCACCGGTTGAATTCACGATACCTTCCGTGATATTTCGTTAGTCCGCTTAAATTCCCGGTTCTCACGCGCCAGCTCATTGCCGGGTGCTGTGGCGGATCGCATCAAAATGTCTTGTTTTCCTGTGCCGATTGGATCACACTGAAAAAGAGTTTTGATTTATCAATCCTGCCGTTGGCGGATAATCAAACTCTGAGTGCATCATTTCTCTTGAAAAAGTAGTTCTATTTTTTCTATCTATGGGAGGCACATCATGGCAAAAGATTCTGCATTAATCAGCAAAATTAAATCCGGCATCGTCAGTAATCTTTCCTGGAGAGCTGCGCGTAACACCAATCTCCATATCGAAAACCAAGTACTCAAAAAAGGCGAAGTTGTGCTGGCGTATAAGCAGCGCATCGTCATGGAACGCAACTCCATCATGGTGTTCGCCGACGACGCGCCGCAGTTCAACTGGTCGCATCCTTGCCGCTTCTTGCTGCACGATGCGGAAACTGGGGATTTGTACAGCGAAGTGAATGCCCAGTTTCCGCCTTACATGACGGCTGAAGTTCCCAAGACTTTTCAGGCGTTTCATACCCCGATCAAGATCGCGGAACCTGAAATCTATTACCCCATTCTGCCGTGGCTGCGTTGTCCGATCCGCTGGAGGAAGGGGCAGCGCTACGCAGTCTTATTCTCCGGTGCTTCGAACAACCGGCATACCAACGATCTGGAGTTTCTTTACCGTACGCTGCGCGATATTTACGGCTTTCCCGCCGCGAATATCTTCGTGCTGAACTACGACGGCACGATCAACTATAACGGTAATCCGCATCCGGTGGTGAGCTGGCCGGGAGACAGCAGCGCTTACCGCATGCCGGTCAACGGAAAAGGCACGAAGGCCGATCTGGATGCGGTTTTTACTACGCTTAAGGCCAAACTAAAACCGGACGATCTGCTGTTGATTCATACCAACAATCATGGTGGGCATGATGGCACACAATCGTACCTCTGTACCTATAGCGGCGCGGACTACCTGGCGTACGATTTTGCCAATACGCTGGCGACGCTGCCCAAACACTATTGCATGATGGTGATGATGGAACAGTGCCACGCCGGGGGGTTTAACGCGCCAATCCTGGCGAAATCAACCGCCACGCACACCAGTGTTTCGTCCGCTTGCCTGGAATTGAACAACTCGATCGGCGGCGCGCAATTCGACCCGTTCGCGCGCGACTGGATTGCCGCAATGGCCGGGCACACGCCCTATGGCGGCGCGCTTGCATCCAACCCGGATACCGACGGATCGGGTAAGGTTTCGGCACGCGAAGCGCATAACTACGCCGATTCGGTGCACGATCCGTATGACACGCCGGTCTTCAGTCAATCCTCGGCGGCAGCCGGCAACTGTTTCCTCGGTCAGCGCTATTGGTACATTTGGCCGATTTATTGCCGCTTGCTGGTGGAAGCTTTGCAGCCTTACTATCTGCGCAAACCGATTCCGGAATTTTATGACGTGGTGCACAGCAAATTGATGCCGCAGTTGCAGGATATCGAGAGCAAGCTCGAAAGCGCTTCCGCGGCACAAGAGAAGGAATTGCGTGCCGCTGTCGGTGAAGCCGTGAAGAAAGCCTTAGGTAGATGATGGAATCCGATCCGAGCATCTTCGAGCGTGTGCGTGCTGTTTTTGGCGATGCAATACTGCTGAATGCGATTGTCTATGTCAGCCGTGAAACAGTCAGCGCCGGAACGCGTATTCACCTCGGCGATGCTCTGATCGACGTTCCCTGGGAGGCGCAGGTAACGTTTGTCGACCTTGAACCAAGAGCCAATTGGGGGCATCGTTGTGCTTACGTGGTATTTCAACTCGAGGGCGGCGAGGTTATCCGGAAAGACGCGCAAATGCCCCCTTTTCTCAAGCCCGGAGGAATGCCGTTCCGCTTGCTGTGGAAGGGAGGCGAAGCGCCCGAATGGGCGGTTGCTTCGCCGTGACATCGCAGAATGCCTGACTGGTGTGTGTTTGACAGCCAATCGGGCTTCCAGTACATTCGCCCGGAAGGAAATCATTTACTTGCCGCGTAATCGGTTGATGGCGGGTGACATGACTTCCAGTTTGCGCAGTTTTGTTATTGGGTCGAAGACAATGTTAATTTTTCCGCCGGAAACAGGGATTCTTGACTGCTTATGATGATTAACCTGGCTGTACAACTTTTGGCGACGCAGTTGAATCAGTATTTGCGGCGTACCTACAATCTGAATGAAGATGTTGTGGTGGTTTCCAATTTGCTGGAAATGGACGGCAGCATGGCGGCCAATATCAATAATAAATTGGTTGTTTCCCTGGTCAATATCGAGAAAGACAGCGTTCCGTTCCGGCAGGTAAGTCTGCACGAAGTCGGCGAGCGGGAAGTGCAAAGCAGCGTGCCGCTCTATTTCAATCTATACCTGATGATGACGGCCAATTTTACCGGCAACAATTATCCGGAAGCGCTGAAATTTTTATCCAGCACGATCCATTTCTTCCAGAAAAATCATGTCGTCACGCATCAAACAGCGCCCGAAATGGACGAGCGCATCGAAAAGCTGATTCTGGACATCGAGAACCTATCGATCCAGGATCTCAGTAACTTATGGGGTTCCTTGGGAGGGAAATATCTGCCGTCCATTCTGTATAAGGTACGCATGGTGGCTTTCGATACCGAGGATGTCGCCGGCCGTATCCCGGTTGTGGGCGAACCGCAGCCGATGGTGAAATAGTGACGGTCCCGGAAAAATCATAGGTTGACCGGACTGTGGGTGCTTATCGTCTTCTCGCGAGTGTGACTGTCGAGCATGCCTATTTCGCGGGGAAAAACTGCAAAATGCTGGAATTCGTTGCGGCGGAATTTTGCGCTGCCAAACTGAGGAATGCGGGGTTACTGGTCAAATCATCGCAAAGCGGCGTGGCGGTTTATTTCGATGAAGAGAAAATCGACATCTTGCGGTTGCACGCGGAAGATAACCTGACGCTGGCTTTCAAGGTGTTTTCCAAGGACAGCAATTTTTTCCGTTATACCTCTCCGGGAGCGCCGCCCGATAATGCGATACTTTTTTTCAGCAATCAGCAGATCACGCGCGCCGCTGCGGGTAAGCAAATGCTGCACCCCGATCCGAACGTCACTGCGGCGGCCTGGATGGAGCTGACCGCCGATCCCCTGCCCGAAATGCTGGAGCGCAAGGATTATTTCGTAAAACCGGTCTTTATTCTGCAATTGCTCATTACCGCCGGTAAACAAGGGTTGTGCTCGGATAAACTGGATGCCGCAGCGCGCCGGTTTTATATTCGCTTTGCCGCCAATCAGACGTTCTGGAAATACTACATTCTGGGTGATTTATCCAAACGCAATGTCTACATAGCGGACTTGGACAACGCTCTTCAATTTGAAAACCTGGGCAACACCCTGCTGCCCGGAAATCGCGAAGCGGTTCAACTGCAATCGTCAAAGGCGATCCCGCTGCATGAACAACCCGATCAGCGCCTGCAATTGAAGGAATCCACCGGCACGGGCGATAGAATACTGATCAAACGTCTGCCGAATGCGCGTGTGGATCAGGTGCACGGAGAAACGACTGGTGGCAACAGAGAGAATATTTCTGAAATTTATATCAGTTGATACAAATTTCTAATTCTTAATTCCCGTTTATTTTAATTCTGTCACCAATAGCCTGGAACGGTTTTGTTGATTTCATATTCCCCGAGAATTTCACTGAGTTCACCGGTATTTAAAAATTCCTGAAGATCGAATGTGAGATTAGCAAAGACCTGTTTCTGATCCTTGTCCCACGCCCACCATTGGTCGTTAAATACTTTAGGAGAAGCCGGCTCCAGCTTATTCAGATAATACCATTTGATCTTTTCGATACCCTTTAGGTAGCCATCCACTTCGGATTCGTTCTTTTTCTTGGCTTTACTGATCGCTTTGTTCACGATGAGATTCACTTTCGTATCCTTTTCCTGCAGTGTATGGCCGCTTTTGTTGGGTAGGGAATTGAAGAAAGGATTGTGGGTGATCGTTTTTTTGTAGCCCAGCGTAGTTGCGTCGCCTCGGTTCTGCCAATCGTTCCAATTATCCCATGTCCATTTCTTTCCTTTAAATTCGTACTCCTCAATGGAATAGTCAATTTGCGTCGGTGTATACTGCTCAATCGGATCAAGATTTGCTCCGGTGTGTACTCCGTATTGTGGCGTTACTTCCATTTTGAAGGCCCTGGCGGCCGCTCCTTTATAACGGGCATCATATAGTTTATTTTCCACATTATTTAGCATGTCCTGATTGGTGGAGATCAGGAGCGGTACGATGTTGCCCGGGCCTAGAGTGCCTCCATGTGAACGTGCCAGCATGTGCGCGCTTTCATAGGTGTTGGGTCTTAAACTCTTCACGTCGGCGGAAAAAGGTGTGTTTTGGACATCCGGGCCAAACCCGGTTTTGCCAAGTCTGGCAATGACTTTTGAGGGAACCGAGTAAGGCCCTTTTATCCAAGAATCGGAATATTGATACTGACTGTCGGGTAGTTTCGACGGGTAAATGGGTTCATGATCTAACCGCTCTCTGTTGCCGAATTTTTGTAACACGCCTTTGTAGCCGGGATGAACATTCGTACTGGTCAGGTTGGTAGCCGGTATTTCTTTTCTTGCGGTTTGGCGAGGCGAGCTGTGGATCATTGCCTTGGTCTGCGCTATTTTTTTGCTTGAGGGCTATTTTTTATCGTTTCGATCAGCTGCTTTTGCGCGGCCGTTCCAGGCCGATTGTCGGCAAATTCCGGTGTATCTCTGTTTCTATTTTGTTGCTGCAGAACACCATCGGCAGAGGCTTTGCTGGCGGACTGCTGATTCCTGCTGTTCGATACTTGTCCGATAAATTTCATTTTGCGATGGTGTGGCGTTAGGTTTGTGGAGAATGGCTAAAACATACAGCATGGGTTAATTTTATACCAGTCCTGTTCATCAGCTGGAAGGTTCGCATCGATCGGCTTAGTCTCGCAGCAGTTAAAAACCCTGTTGACAACATCAATTTTATTAAATAAAAATCATGGCCTTATAATGCATCCTCTGATTCCTGATGCGTGTTGACCGCCTTCTAAAAACGTGAGATGTTCATGCATGAGGTTCCACCCTATCAGCAGTTATTCGAGGCGAGCCCGCATCCGTATTTGATCCTGCGCGCGGATTCCGGCTTCACCATCGTCGCGGTGAACAATAAATACCTTGAGGTGACGGGCACCGGGCGCGACGCCATTGTGGGTCAAAGCATGTTCGATGTTTTTCCCGATAACCCGGAAGATCAAGCATCCACCAGCGTGCGTGACTTGCGTGCCTCGCTGAATCATGTGGTGAGTAAGAAACAAGCGGATGTCATGAGCGTGCAAAAGTACGATATTCCGTTGCGCGACGGCAGCGGCGCATTCGAACTCAAATACTGGAGCCCGGTCAACACGCCGGTATTGGATGCCGAAGGCCATGTCGCTTATATCATTCATCATGTGGAGGACGTGACCGAATACGTTGTCAGTCATGACAATAAAGCGCAGTTGAGCAGGGTGAAAGCGCGCGCGCAACGCATGGAAGCGGAAATCGTGCGGCGTGCGGCGGAAGTTAAGCAAGCCAATCGCGCCTTGAAAGCTGCAATGGAAGAGCTGGAGCAGCTGAACCGGCGCTTGACCGAGCTGGATCAACTCAAGTCGCAATTTTTTGCCAATATCAGCCATGAGTTACGCACCCCGCTCACATTGATTCTCGCACCGTTGGAGAGCCGCATGCAGCGGCTCATCAAAAACAATGCAGCAGCGCAGGAGCGCCAGGAAACCGAATTGCTGCTGCGCAACGCGCATGTTCTCCACCGGTTGGTCACCGATCTGCTCGATGCGACCAAACTCGAAGCGGGGCGCATGCAAATTCATTGGGCGCGGTTCGATTTGGCAAAGCTGGTGCGGACTGCGGCAAGTTACTTCGAATGGCTGGCGCAGGAGCGCGCCATCGCGTTGCAAGTGATTGCGCCGGAAGCTTGCGTGATCGAAAGCGATCATGAAAAGTTGCAGCGCATCTTGCTCAATCTGCTGTCGAATGCATTCAAGTTTGTTCAGGATAAAGGCTGTATCTCGTTACGGCTGACCGCAAGCGGAGATCGCGCGCAAATCGAAGTGCAGGATAATGGCCCCGGCATACCGGAGGATATGTGCGAGCGTGTATTCGAACGTTTTGTCCAACTGGAAAACGGTGCAACTCGTCGGTACCGTGGAACCGGATTAGGGTTGGCTATCGTCAAGGATTTCGTTCATCTGTTGCGTGGCGAGATTGAACTTAAAGAGCCGCCGGGTGGCGGCGCGCTATTCAGAATCACGTTGCCGTGTTCAGCGCCGGCTGGTGCGGTGCTATCGGATTCACCGGCCCTGCCCGACGAAAGCGGAGTGCATGAGGCCATCGCTGAGTTACGGGCTGGCGCGCGCCATCCGCCATCCGCCGTATCCGCTCCTGACGGTAATAAGCCCTTGGTGCTGGTGGTTGAAGACAATGCGGATATGAATCGCTTTCTCGCCGATACGTTGCAACCGGAATACCGGGTGGTTAGCGCCTTCGATGGCCGGCAAGGATTGGAACAAGCTTTGGCTGCACCGCCGGATTTAATCATTTCCGACGTAATGATGCCGGTGATGGACGGTGAGCAAATGGTGCGGCAGATGCGCAAACATGCCGAGCTGGAAGGGGTTCCCATCGTGATGCTGACCGCCAAGGCGGACGATGATCTGTGCGTGCGGTTGCTGAAGTTCGGGGTGCAGGATTTCTTGCATAAACCTTTCAGCGTGAACGAGCTGCTGGCGCGCGCCGGTAAATTGGTCGCCGAGTATCGGCATTCCCGTGAACAGTTGCGCGAAAGTGAAGCGCGCTTTCAAGCTACTTTTGAGCAAGCTGCCGTTGGTATTTCGATTGTTTCACTCGAGGGGTATTGGTTGCGTGTCAACCGCAAGCTTTGCGCTATCCTGGGTTACAGTCACGATGAACTGATGGCGCTGACTTTTCAGGATGTGACCTACCCCGATGATCTGGATGCGGATCTCGATAAGGTAAGGCGTACGTTGAGCGGTGAGATTGCGACTTATGCGATGGAAAAACGCTATATCCGCAAGGACGGCCGCGTGATCTGGGCCAATCTTCACGTTGCGCTGGTGCGTAAGCCCGATAACACGCCGGATTATTTTATTTCCGTTGTGGAAGATATCCAAAGCCGCAAGGAAACCGAAGCAAACTTCAAGGAAGCGAAGCGCATTGCCAATCTCGGGCACTGGACCTGGAACGGTGCCGGCGAGCAAACCTGGTCTGAGGAGCTTTACGCCATTTTCGGCCGTGATCCGGCTCTGCCGCCCGCCAATTATCAGGAAATAGCAGGCTATTACACCGCAGAAAGTTGGAACAGGCTGGATGCGGCGGTGCAAAAATGCTGGTGCGAAGGCATGGCGTTTGAGTGCGATGCCGAAGTGGTGCGGCCGGATGGTGTGCATCGCTGGACGATCTCGCGCGGAGAAGCGATACGCGATGCTGACGGTCGCGTCATTGCCATGCGCGGCACCGTGCAAGACATCACCGAGCGCAAGCTGGCTGAGGTGGCGCTGCAAGAAAGCGAGGAGCGGTTCAAATTGCTCATTGAGCATGCGCCGGCATCATTAGCCATGCTCGACCGGGAATTGCGCTATCTTGTCTGCAGCCAGCGTTGGCGCCGCGATTACAAACTGGATGAGGGTGATTTATCGGGGGTGTGCCATTACGATGTTTTCCCCGAGATCGGCGAGGAATGGAAAGCTATCCATCGCCGTTGTCTGGGCGGCGAAATCATTCGCGCCGACGAGGATCGTTTCGTGCGGGCGGATGGCAGTGTGCAGTGGCTGCGCTGGGAAGTGCGGCCCTGGTATCAAGCCGATGGCGCAATCGGCGGGATTGCCATGTTTACCGAGGATATCACTTACCGCAAACAAGCCGAAACGGCCTTGCAGCAGATGAATGCCGATCTGGAGGTGCGCATTACGGATCGCACAGCGGAATTAAAAGCGCTCAATCAGTCGTTGGAAAGTTTTGTGTATTCCGTTTCCCATGATTTGAAAGCGCCGTTGCGCGGTGTTGAGGGTTACAGCCGGCTTTTGGAAGAAGGTTGCGCCGATCAATTGGGCGACGAGGGGCGTTTGTTTATTCGCAATATACGCACGGGGGTGACGCGCATGAATGAGCTGATCAATGACTTGCTGGCGTATTCGCGTATGGAGCGGCGCCAGCTTGAATCCGATGCGCTGGATTTGTCCGTTCTGGTTCAGCAAGCGCTGGGGGAATGCCGTGAAGATATCGCCGCACATCAAATCGAAATTGCCGCGCATCTGCCGCCGCTCATGGTGCGCGGCGATCGCGAGGGCATGGCGTTGGTGCTGCGCAATGTATTGGAGAATGCGATCAAATTCAGTCAATACTCAGCGCATCCGCGTATCGAATTCGGTTCTGAGCAGGAAGGTAAACGGATTTCTTTGTGGATTCGTGACAATGGTATCGGTTTTGATATGAAGTATAATCAGCGCATATTCGAGATCTTTGAGCGCCTCCACCGACTGGAGGATTACCCCGGGACGGGGATTGGCCTGGCTCTGGTCAAGAAGGCCATGCAACGCATGGGCGGCCGGGTTTGGGCGCAGAGCGCGCCCGGCGAAGGAGCGACCTTTTATTTGCAGTTACCGGCAGCGCAAGAAAAACCGAAGTAGCGATAGAGTCATCATGATGAGTTCACGTCCGCCCATTCTCCTTGTTGAAGATAATCCACTGGATGTCGACTTGACCTTGCGTGCTTTCCAGCGGTGCAAACTGGCTAATCCGATTCTGGTGGCGCGCGACGGCGAGGAAGCGCTGGCCTGGGTGCCACGCTGGGAGAGCGGGGAAACCAAACCGGCGGTCATTTTGCTCGACTTGAAATTACCCAAGATCGATGGCCTTGCCGTGCTGAAAACACTGAAAGCGCATGCCGTGCTGCGCCGCATCCCGGTCGTGGTGCTGACCACTTCGGGAGAAGATTGCGATATTCAAGCCGCCTATGACCTGGGAGCCAATTCTTACATTATCAAGCCGGTCGGCTTTGATAATTTCATGAACGTAGCGCAGCAGATAGAGCTTTACTGGTGCGTGCTTAACGAATTGAACGGGTAACTGCGATGCGCGTCCTGTATATCGAAGATACCCTGAGCGATGCCGATTTGGCCCGGCGCACGCTGGCGCGAACGGCGCCCGACATCGAATTGATCGCGGTGACATCGCTCGCGGAAGGTCTGAAATGTCTCGACAAGCCTGACTATTACGATGTACTGCTGACCGATCTCAATTTGCCCGACGGTTCGGGGCTGGAAGCATTGGCCAACGTCAGGGAGCGGCGGCTGCCGCTGGCCGTGGTGATTATTACCGGGTCGGGCGATCACAATACGGCAATTGCGGCATTCAAAGCCAGCGCGGACGATTATCTGATCAAGGAAGGCGACTATCTGGAGCGGCTGCCGCGCATATTGCGCAGTGCGCTGGCACGCTTCCGCAGCAAAAGTGTGAACCGCAATCTGCTGACATTGCGCGTGCTGTACATCGAACATAACAGTTTTGATATCGATCTGATGCGCCGTCATTTGGCTCAGTATGCGCCGCACATTCATTTGTCCGCGGTGACCAGCGCGCAAGAGGCTTTGGCGCTGCTGCCGGCCGGTCCGGAGCAGGCGGCCGATTTCGATATCTTGCTGATCGATAACCGCCTGCCGGGAATGGACGGTCTCGAGTTTGTCAGGCTGTTGCGCGAAGAGCGCAAGCTGGAACTACCCATCGTGCTGGTCACCGGGCAGGGCAGTGAAATGGTGGCTGCGCGCGCATTGCATTTGGGTGTGGAAGATTATTTATCCAAACATGAAGGTTATCTCTTCGAGATTCCCGCCACATTGGAAAAAGCGCAGCGGCAAGCCGAACTGGTGCGCGAGCGGATCAGCCTGAAACAAACCAGTTTGCGCCTTTCTCATTTGCTGGCCACCAGCCCGATGGTGCTGTACAACCTTCGTTTCACGGCAGATGCATTGCAGTCTGTTTGGGTCAGCGAAAATATCGAGCGGCTGCTGGGCTATACGGTAGAAGAAGCACTCGTTCCGGATTGGTGGCTTTCCCACTTGCATCCGGATGACCGTGAATTGGTAGCGGCGCGTCAATTAACGCTGCTCACCGATGATCAACTGACGCACGATTATCGTTTTTTTCGCCGTGACGGACGAATCGTCTGGATTCTCGACGAGCTGCGGCTGATACGGAATGCCGACGGTCAGCCGCATGAAATTGTCGGCGCCTGGTTGGATATCAGCGAGCACAAGCGGGTTGAATTAATCCGGCGAGCGCATCAATCGGCATTGGATTTGATCGTCGCCAATCAACCGCTGGCGGTGATTTTGAGCGATATCGCCAAACACCTCGAAGCGATCAATTCCGACATGCTGGTTTCCATTTTGCTATTGGATAAACATGCGGGCCGCTTGAAGCATGGGGCTGCGCCCAGCTTGCCAGATGATTACAACGCAGCGATCAATCGACTGATGGTCGGCGACGGCGCGGGTTCCTGCGGCACGGCGACCTGGCGCGATGAAGCGGTGATCGTTTCCGATATCGATCGTCATCCGTATTGGCAGCCTTATCTGGAATTGACGCGCAAAGCCGATCTTCACGCCTGCTGGTCGTTGCCGTTCAAGGACGAAAATGGCGATGTGCTGGGTACTTTCGCCATTTATCACCACATGCCGTGCGAGCCCTCATCCGCCGATCTGGCGCTGATTCATGAGTTTGCCTCCATCACGGCACTGGCGGTGCAAAAAGTCTATGCGGCGGAAACCTTAAGGCAGGCTGCGGCGGTATTCGAATCCACCCGCGAAGGCGTTGTGATCACTGATCTGGAGCCGCGCATTTTGGCAGTCAACCGCGCGTATACGGAAATTACCGGTTATGGCGCAGCGCAAGCACTCGGTAAGAATCCGAAAATTATCAAATCGGGGCGCCACGACAAATCGTTTTATCAAGCGATGTGGGCCGGATTGCTGCAGGAAGGTTATTGGCATGGAGAAATCTGTAACCGCCGCAAAAACGGTGAAATTTATCCGCAATGGCTGACAATCACCACAGTCCGCAACGACAAGAATGAGCCCTGCAATTACGTCGGGGTTTTTACCGATATTACGCAAATGAAACAATCCGAGGCGCGTCTGGCGCATCTGGCGCACTACGATCCGTTAACCGGCTTGCCGAACCGGCTGCTGGTGCAATCACGCCTGCTTCACGCTATTGAGCGCGCGCAGCGGCACAATTTCCGTATTGCGGCACTTTGTCTCGATCTCGATCGTTTCAAGAATGTCAACGACAGTCTCGGACATCCGGTCGGCGACGAGCTTTTGATTATGCTGACTGCGCGCTTGAAAAACCGCCTGCGCGAGGAAGATACGCTGGCGCGCTTGGGTGGCGACGAGTTCTTGCTGGTGCTGGAGGATGTCAAAGAGCCAAGCGAGCCTGCAACCGTTGCGCAAACTATGATTGATTTGCTCGCTACCCCGTTTGTTTTGCCGAGCGGGCACGAAATCTTCATTAATGCGAGTATCGGCATCAGTCTTTTTCCGGATGACGCGCGCAATGTCACGGAATTGATTCAGCATGCGGATATGGCGATGTATCTGGCGAAAAAAGAAGGACGCAGCACCTATCGCTACCACACGGAAGCGTTGAGCATTGCCGCAAATGAGCGCCTGGTGATGGAAAATCATTTGCGCCACGCACTCGCAGCCGGAGAATTCATTCTGCACTATCAGCCGCTGATCGATGCCCGTAGCGGCCGGGTGGTCGGCGCCGAGGCGTTGGTGCGCTGGCAGCCGCCGGGCAAGGAAATGGTGCCGCCGGGGAAATTCATTCCGATTGCGGAAGAAACCGGTTTGATCGTGCCGCTCGGCGAATGGGTGCTGCGCACCGCCTGCGCGCAAGGGCGCGCCTGGATCGATGCCGGTCTGCCGCCGCTCGTGATGGCGGTCAATTTGTCGGTGCGGCAGTTTCAATCGGCGGATCTGGCCGAAGTGATCCAGCGCGTGCTGGAAGAAACGAAACTGCCGGCGGGTTGTTTGGAGCTCGAATTAACCGAGAGCATGTTCATGGAACACGCGGAACGCTCGATTGAAACGCTAAAAATGTTGAAGGCGCCGGGAATTCAACTGGCGATCGACGATTTCGGCACGGGTTACTCGTCATTGACGTATCTGAAGCGGTTCCCGATTGATAAGCTCAAGATCGATCAAAGTTTCGTGCGCGGTTTGGCGCACGACCCCAACGATCGTGAAATTGCCGCAACGATTATCGCCATGGCGCGCAGCCTGAAATTAAGCGTGCTGGCGGAAGGTGTTGAGTCGGAACAGCAGTTAGCCTTCCTGCGTCAGCATGATTGCGATTATTATCAAGGTTTTTTGTTTCACCGGCCGGTGCCGGCCGTAGAGCTTGAAGCCTGGTTACGTGAGCATGCAGCACGTCAATCATGATTGCACTTGCTGCCGGAAGTAGGAATTAACGGCGTTAATTTTGCCAATTTTTTACATAACGCTTGAGTATTGATACTACATCCGCTAAGCTGCGCTATGTTCAATTTAAACAAGGTTGTAGGCTGGACTTATCAAGTTGGGTGATAAGAAAATTGTCGATGAATGCTACGATTCCAATTAAAAGGAGCTGATGATGGGGCAGTATAAGACACCGGGTGTTTACATTGTTGAAAAGAGTGCGTTTCCGAATTCCGTGGTGGAAGTGGCGACCGCAGTACCGGCATTTATCGGGTATACGGAAAAAGCCAGCAATAAAGGAAAAACTCTACTGAATAAGGCGTGGCGTATTTCATCCATGTCGGAATTTATCAGCTTCTTTGGCGGGCCGCCAAAAACACAGTATCAGATTTCCGAGGCTGCGGCGGCAGCTACCGCGAAGGCGGGAAAAGGAGGCACTGCACCGGCTGCGGCTGTCGAGTCGGACTTCGCGAGCGGTGACAAGGAATACGTGCTGGAACTCCAGGGTGCGCGCTATTTCCTGTATCACAGTATGATGCTGTTCTTCCAGAATGGCGGCGGGGCTTGCTACATTGTTTCGGTCGGCAGTTACGGCCAGGATATCGAAAAACCGAAATTAAGCGCAGGCATCGATGTTTTGCTGAAAGAACAGGAGCCTACCATGGTGGTGATTCCCGATGCCATGTCGCTGGCGGAGCCGGATTGCATCGCGTTGCAGCAAGCGGCGTTGAGCCATTGCGGGCAAGTGATGAAAAATCGCTTTGCCATCCTGGATGTGTATGACGGCTACAAGGAAGCGCAGGATAGCGGATGCATCGAGAAATTCAGAAACGACCTGGGCACGAACAGCCTGGATTTCGCCGCAGCCTACTATCCATGGCTCAATACTTCGATTGTGCAAACCGGCGATTTGAGTTTTGCCAATGTTGCCAATGCCGACAAATTGCAGGAATTGCTGAAAGCGGAAACGGATGGCAGTCAACTGGACGACAAGAAAAAAGCCGAGATCAACGGCAAGATTGCGGAAATCGGTGTGACGCCGAAGACCGCCACGATGTCGAGCGACGAGGATTTGCATAAAATACTGACGGCCGTTTGCCCGCTCTATAAAACCATCGTCGAAAGTATCAAACTGAAACTCAACCTGATGCCGCCCAGCGCAGGTATGGCGGGTGTCTATACCATGGTCGACAATTCGCGCGGGGTGTGGAAAGCGCCGGCCAATGTCAGCCTGAACGCGGTGATTTCTCCTGCTGTCGAGATCACGCATGCGCAGCAGGAAGATCTGAATGTCACAACGGCGGGCAAGTCGATCAATGCAATCCGCACCTTCATCGGCGAAGGCACATTGGTTTGGGGGGCGCGCACACTGGACGGCAACAGTCTGGATTGGCGCTATATCAATGTGCGCAGAACCATGATCATGCTGGAAGAATCGATCAAACTGGCGACCAAGGCGTATGTATTCGAACCCAATGTTTCGAGCACCTGGGTAACCATAAAAAGCATGATCAGCAATTTCCTGATCGGCATCTGGAAGCGTGGCGGCTTGGCTGGCGCGACACCGGAAGATGCTTTCGGCGTGTTCGTCGGTTTGGGCGAGACGATGACGCCGCAGGACATTCTGGACGGCATGTTGAAAGTGACCGTGCTGGTTGCATTGAGCCGTCCGGCGGAGTTTATCGAAATTACCTTCCAGCAACAAATGCAGAAATCTTAACCAGGGTTCGTGTTACTGAAACAGTTAGTGAACGCTATATTTCTAATCATAAAATTGGGAGTGCATTATGGCAGATGATGGATCAGCTCAATCGACGACAGTTTGGCCCATGCCGAAATTTTATTTTCAGGTTAAATGGGATTCGCAGGTTATGCGATTTCAGGAAGTCAGCGGTCTCGATATTCAGTCGGAAGAAATCAAATATCGTCATGGCGATAGCCCGGAATTCTCCGTGATCAAGATGCCGGGCATGAAAAAAGTTGGCAATATCACTATGAAGAAAGGCGTCTTCAAGGGTGATAACAAATTCTGGGATTGGTTTAAGCAAATCAAGATGAATACCATCAAGCGTTTGCCGGTCACCATCAGTTTGCTGGATGAGGGCGGTAAAGCGACCATGGTGTGGACCCTGACCAACGCCTGGCCGACCAAGATTACCAGCACCGATCTGAAATCGGAAGGTAACGAAGTGGCGATAGAGTCCATCGAGATCGTGCATGAAGGCTTGACGATTGCCAATAGCTGATGATTATTCAGGGTGAACTTGACTGGGAGTGTTTACTTTAGATGGATAGCTCTCAACAAGCTGATTATTACCCGCCCTCGGCGTTTTATTTCAAGGTTATATTTGGCGGGCCCAAAGAAACAGCCGACACTTCCTTTCAGGAAGTGTCGGGTATCGCATCTGAAATTGAAGTCGAAACCGTGATCGAAGGAGGGGAAAACCGGTTTGTTCATCAATTGCCTAAAGGTGTGAAGCATCCAAATCTTGAACTGAAGCGCGGGATTGCGCCCATGACTTCGCCATTGGTTAAATGGTGCAAGACGATTATGGAGAATGATTTTATCAAACCGGTCGAATTGAAGCCCGTCAGGGTTTTTTTGATGAACGAAGATAAAAAACCTATTCGTGGATGGTTATTCAATTCGGCTTTTCCCGTGAAATGGGAATTTGAAAGCTTTAATTCCACGAAGAATGAAGTAGCTATAGAGAAGATCGTTCTCAGGTATACCTTCTCGACTCGCATTGTCTAGGATATTTCAGAACTCGAAATGGCGATAGAGATTAAACAGCTGTTGATCAAGTCGAGCATCGTGCAGCGCACCGGGCAAGAAGATCTTGACCTAACGGAAGAACACCGGCTGTTAAAAGAAGAAGTGCTGGCCGAATGCCGCCGTATGATTGCGGATTTGTTGCAGGAAAAGGGAGAGCGTTAAATGGCGCAAAGCGGTGCCAAGGTGCTTTTGACGATTTCCCCGTGTACCGTGAATAACGGCAAAATCAGTGTCGACGGCTCAAGGAAGAAATTTGAAGCCATGATCAATCCCGCCGGTTATCAGCATACGTTCAAGCTGAGCTATTCAAAAAACCGCGTTCTGGGACAACCGGGAACCGAGACCAAGTACGACGCAAGCCATCCGGAAAAAATTGTTTTGAAGGAATTGGTATTGGATGCAACCGGAGCCGTTGCATCCGGTTCAAGCACCGCCGGTAGCACGCCGGTTCCGATCAAGGAACAAATCGAACTGCTCAAGGATGTGGCTTATACCTACCGGGGCACTAAACATGAAGCGCCGATCGTACAGCTCAAATGGGGTTCGTTGCTGTTCTACGGACGGGTGGAGTCGCTCAACTTCGACTATACCCTGTTCAAACCCAGCGGCGTGCCGTTGCGGGCCAAAGTGACGCTGACCTTCATCGAATATCAGAGCAGCGAGGAGATTTCCAAGGAAGCGGCGCAAGAATCTCCCGACTTGACGCATTTGCTCGAGGTGAAAGCGGGAGATACTTTGCCGCTGCTGTGTTACCGGATCTATCAGGATAGTAACTACTATCTCGAGGTTGCCAAGATTAATCATCTGACGGATTTTCGTAATCTAAAACCGGGAACCAAGCTGCGGTTCCCTCCATTAAACCAAGGTTGACTATGGCGGATTCCCCCTTAACGGGCAGCACCGGTGTCATATCGGTGATCATTCTGAGTAACGGCAACGCCATAGCCGATACCGTTCAAATCGTTTCGATCGAAATCGTTTACGGGGTAAATAAAATTCCCAGCGCCAGGATCGTCATATTGGACGGGGATATGCCGAACAACGATTTTCCGGTCAGTGACGCGGATGATTTTAAACCCGGCGCGGTGATCACCATCAACGCCGGTTATGCCAATCAAACGAGTACCGTTTTCAAGGGCGTGGTCATCAAGCACGGCATCAAAATGGACGGTGACAATTTTTCCCGTTTGATCGTGCAGTGTAAGGACAGCGCGGTTGCCATGACGGTGGGGCGCAAGAACGCCAATTTCGTCGATTCGAAGGACAGCGACATTATCAGCAAGCTGATCGGCGCATACAGCGGCTTGAGTTCCGATGTCACCGCCACTACCACCAGCTATAAGGAACTGGTGCAATACTACTGCACCGACTGGGATTACCTGCTGACCCGGGCGGAGGTCAATGGTTTTCTGGTGACTGTCGACAGCGGCAAAGTCAGCGTCAAGGCGCCGCAAACGGACGGCAGCGCCGTTTTGACTCTGACCTACGGCATCGACTTGATGGCGTTCAGCGCGGATCTGGATGCGGCTTCGCAATTCCCGGTGGTCAAAGGCATTGCCTGGGATCTGACCAGTCAAGCCGTGCAGGAAGCGCAAGCCAGTCCCGAACAACTGACCGGCCAAGGCAATCTCAAGGCTGCGGATTTGGGCAGTGTGATCGCCCCGGATTATTTCCGCTTGCAAACCGATGCGCCGCTGGAGAATGCCGTGCTGACCGGCTGGGCCAAGGGGCAGCAAATCAAGTCGGGTTTGGCGCGCATTCGAGGTTATGCGGCGTTTCAAGGCAGTGCCAAGGTAAAAATCGGCGATCTGGTCGAATTGAAAGGCGTGGGTGCGCGCTTTAACGGCAATGTGCTGGTCACCGCAGTGAAACATGACATCAAACAAGGCAATTGGGTGACGGAAATCGAATTCGGCATGCCGTCGCAGTGGTTCACCGAGCAATATAAAACCGAAGCGCCGCTGACCTCCGGTTTTGTGCCCGGAGTTAACGGCTTGCAAGTCGGTGTGGTGAAAAAGCTCGATGCCGATCCGGAGGGGCAATACAAGATCCAGGTATCCGTTCCGGTATTGCAGGCGGAAACCGACGGCGTATGGGCGCGGCTGGCCAGTTTCTATGGTTCCAACGGCATCGGCGCTTTCTTTATTCCGGAGATCGGCGACGAAGTGGTGCTGGGATACTTCAACGACGATCCATCGCATCCGGTCATTCTCGGCAGTTTGTACAGCAGCAAACAGAAGATGCCTTACGAATTGACCGCCGATAATTTCACCAAAGCCGTGGTGACGCGCAGTAAGCTCAAGCTGGAATTCGACGACGACAAGAAAGTCATCACACTGACCACACCCGGCAATAACAAAATCGTCATCAGCGACGACCAAAAATCGATTCTGCTGCAAGACCAGAATGCAAACAAAATCGAGCTCAATTCCAGCGGCATTGTCATCGACAGCCCGAAAGACATCAAGATCAGCGCCAAGGGCAAGGTAACCATCGACGCGGTGAGCAATATCGAATTGACGGCGCAAGCGGATATCAAGAATCAGGGACTCAACATCAATCATCAAGCCAACGTCGGTTTTAGCGCCAAAGGCAATGCCACGGCCGAGCTGTCGGCCAGCGGCCAGACTACGGTGAAAGGCGCTATTGTGATGATCAATTAAGCTGCATTGAGTGCTCAGGATTTCAATTAAATGTTGACAGGAGTGTAATCATGCCCCCAGCCGCACGTATCACCGACATGCATACTTGCCCGATGCAAACACCGGGCGTTCCACCGATTCCCCATGTCGGCGGGCCGATTAGCGGTCCTTGCGTGCCCACTGTATTAATCGGCAATATGCCGGCCGCCGTGGTAGGGGATATGTGCGTCTGCGTCGGTCCGCCGGACAGTATTGTGAAGGGTTCCGCAACGGTCATGATCAGCAATCGTCCAGCAGCCAGGGTCGGCGATACCACAGCGCATGGCGGTACGATTGTGCTGGGTTTGCCGACCGTGATGATCGGCGGTTAACAGGGGAAACAAAACGGTGAGTATCGACAAATCCTTTCTCGGTACCGGCTGGGGATTTCCCCCCGAGTTTAATAAACAGGGATCGGCGCGCAAGGTTGCCGCGGAAGAAGATATTCATGAAAGCTTGTTTATTCTCTTATCGACCAATCCCGGCGAACGCGTGATGCAGCCGACATATGGTTGCGGCCTGAAAAGTCAGGTCTTTGAAGAGATCAATGAAACGGCGGTAACCGTCATGGTCGATTTAATCCGGCGCGCGATCCTTTTCTTCGAGCCGCGGGTGATTGTGGAAAGCATCCGGGTGGATTCGGATAACCAGGAAGATATCCTGAACGGCTTGATCAAGATCGATGTCGCGTACATCGTGCGTGCAACGAATAATCGTCACAATATCGTGTATCCGTTTTATTTCACGGAAGGAACGAATGTCAAATTATGAGGATTCCCCGGTGAATGAAGGTTCGTGCTGATCGATTAACGAATAGTCATTTGCACATCAGTGACGGCAGAAGTCAGGAAAAAAGGCTGCTGCCGGCGCTTGAGAAGGATTATTTCAATGTCGCCGAATTGCGTTTTCACACCTTATTGGCGCTCGCGGTTGAATATGCCCGGGTGCTGAAATTTTATAACCTGGAAAATCGTGAAGACGGTACCTGGGAGCATTTTTTTTCATGGGATGAAACGGTCGTTATTGCCACCATACTGGCGGTCGATCTGGATAAACTGGGGAACGGCGATGGCGATAACAGTCATGTGACCGATGCCCATCGGGAATTAATCGAAGCATTGCGCGCACTACCCGCCAAAGAAATTGGCCGGCACATGATTGCGGCTTATAGTGCGGTCACTATGCTCGATCAATGGCTGCAATTGCTCGCGCATGCGAAAAATGCGCTGGGTGTTGAGTTGCGCAAGGTTGTGGAAAGCGTGATTACCGGGCTTAAAAAAGATATCGCCATACTCGGGGAATATCTGGCCGGTTACCTTTCGCATCGCACACTCGAGGAAATTTTTTCCGGCGACTTGATTGCGCTGATGTCCGCCGTGGAAGAAACCAAACTGAGCCGGGCGAATGCCGCCGTGGATGTTTCCGATCCCGTGCCTATCCGCTCCAGTTTCTATGCTTTTATCAAAGCCATCGAAATGGTGCAGCTCAGTGCGGAGAAATTGCTATCCGCTTCTTTGGTCAGCCAGGATCACGAGCCGGCGGCGGGGCTTTTGATCGCTTTTCTGCAGCTATTCCAAAAGCTGCATCATAAAATCAACCGGTTTACGCTGAATTATGTCGACTTCTACTATGATCAGGTGCTGAAAGCACGGCCGCGGAGCTTTGCATCGGATTATGTCTATTTGGTGGTGGCCCCGAGCAAGAAGAATCACACGGTACTGATACCGAAGGGCACGGAGTTTCTGGCTGGGCTGGATGAAAACAAGCGCGCTATCGTGTATGCAGCCGCTGAGGATGTCAAGATCAACGATGCCGCGGTCAGTGCGATTCATACGCTGTTTTTTAAACGCGACGCGCTGAATTTCCCTGAGAATAGTTTGTTTGAGTCGGTCGTCCTGAATGACCGGGTGGATGAAGCCACCCGGCAACTGGCAACCGGCGGCTGGTTGAATGAGGTGCCGGTTGCAACGGCGGATAGCGCGCTGGGCGAGGAAAGCCTGCAATCGTATCCGTTGTTCGGCGCGCCCAAGAAAGTTGAGGATACGATGCTGGTGCAGCATGCCCGCATCGGATTCGCTGTCGCCAGTAAAGTACTGCGGTTGCAGGAAGGACGGCGGACTGTGTGCATCCGGATGCAATTCACTGGTGAGCCGGAAGTGTCTTTGGAGCAGTGGATCCGGAACATTGCGGTCGCCATGCAGCCGGCCGGGAGCAGCGGTGTCGTATCGTCCGTTCAGGAGCAGCAGGCCTTTTTTAAAGTTTTCAGGGATATGTTCATCGTCAGCTTATCGGCTGAAGACGGCTGGCGGGAGCTGGCGGAATATCTGCCTTCCTATTCGGGTGTTGATCCGCAGCAGAAAGAAAACAGCCTGGTAGTTACTTTCTTTTTACCGGAAGATTTTCCGCCGGTTGTTCCTTACGACCAGAAGATCCATGGCGACGGTTATGAGACCCGGTTGCCGGTGGTGCGGATGATACAAAATCCGCGCAGCTATTTATATCCTTATGGGATTCTGAGTAAGCTGGAATTGGAGCGGATCAGGATCGATGTGACGGTGGAAGGATGCCGGCTGTTGCAGTTGTATAACAATATCGGGCAACTGTCACCATTGGCGCCATTTACGCCTTTTGGCCCGATTCCCGAAGTAGGTTCTTATTTCATCGTCGGATGCGCCGAAGCAGCCGGGAAACAATTGTCGGATTTCAATATAGAAATTCAGTGGGGCGGTTTGCCTGCCGGTATCGGTGGATTTAAAGCGCACTATCAAGGTTACGAAACTTTCGGCGATACCGATTTCCGCGTCGGCACGTCGGTTCTGGCCAACGGAAAATGGCTGCCGGAGAATGTCAAGGGGATGGCCGCCCATCCGCTTTTTCAAATTAAAACGGGCTTGGACGGCGGCAGCGAAGTGAATGAGCACAGCGAGTTGTCTTGTGCTGCGGTGATATCCTACTGGAGTCCCGATGATTACCGTGGTTCTGCGACAGAATTCAGTTACACGCCATCGGCCAATAAAGGCTTTTTCAAGTTCACGCTAGTAGCGCCCCAGCAAGCGTTCGGTCATCGCGATTACCCCACGGCCTTAGCCAACGTTTTGACTTTCAACGCCAAGCAGAAGCACGCCAAATTTCTCAAGAAAGTACCCAATCTGCCTTATACGCCGATGATTACCGCCATCTCGGCGAATTATCGGGCTTGCGCGCACATCGTGCTCGGCAAGGAAGAAGCCGGTTGCAGTGCGGCGATGCGCGAGAAAATGATACATTTGCACCCGCTGGGTTGGGAAGATGTAACGATGCAAGCCGATCAAACCTATCATCTGCTGCCGCAGTACGCATATTCCGGGAATCTGTTGATCGGTTTGAATGGATTGGCGGGCGGCGGCGTGGTTACGCTGTATTTTCATTTGCGCGAGAATTCATTGCCGGTTGAACATGCCGCCGTGCAGGAGATGCAGTGGTTTTATTTGACGGACAACCGCTGGTTGCCTTTGAGCACCAAAGAGATCATCGCGGACTCCACGCAACGGTTCATGAAAGCTGGCATCATCACGCTGGATATTCCGGCGGATATTTCGCAGGAAAACACGGTGTTGCCGGGCGGGTTATGCTGGCTGCGCGTGTCGTCCGATCGTGAGCTGGAAAAGTATTGCAGCCTGTATTCGATTCATACGCAAGCGCTGAAAGCTGGCCGGTACTTGCAAGAAGACGCGGTGTTGAGCGGCGCCATCCGGTTGCCGGCCGGTGCGGTCTCGCAGCTGCGCAAGTCGATTCCCGGGATCGGCGGTGTCAAGCAAATTCAACCTTCCTTCGGCGGCCGCCTGGCCGAGGATCGCGGTCATTTACGGATCCGCATCAGTGAACGGCTGAGGCATAAACAACGCGCCCTGCTGCCGGCCGACTATGAATCGCTGACATTGGAGCAATTTCCGCAAATTTATAAGGTAAAGTGCTTTCCCGGCATGAGTCCGGATTTTGTGGCTGAGCAGCGTTTCAATCCCGGCCATCTATTGATTGCGGTGGTGCCCTACCTCTCCGAGAATGTGATCAGCGCGCATAAACCGTTGCTGAGCGGTCATCTGATCAATGATGTAAAGGATTTTATCGGCCGGTACGCACCGTCATTTGCTACGGTTCATGTCATTAATCCGGTGTACGAAGTCATCCAAGTACGCTGCACGGTTAAGCTGAAAAATCCATTATTGGCCGGTATGTATTCGGCGCGCCTGAATCAGGCGATATCGGATTTTCTGTCGCCGTGGAACGAGACCCTGGGTTACACCCGCCATTTCGGATGGGTGGTCAGCAAGCACGATATTGAATCTTTTATTCAGAATCTGGATTATATTGACCGCGTCACCAACCTGTCGATATTGCGCATCGCGCCCATGGGCGAAGGTTTTTACGATTTGCTGGATAGCGCGGACAAAGCGGAGACTGCCGAAGTCAAGGATATAATCCCGGTCTATCCCTGGAGCATCGTGGCGCCGATCCAACAGCATTTTATCGAACTGGACGATCGTTACGATGTCATCGAGCCGCGAATTACCGGAATCGGCGAGCTCGAAATTGGCAGCACTTTTATAATTTCTGACGAAAAATGGCGCGAAAAGATAGAAAAACACTAGAGGCCAAGTTCAAGAACGGCAAGATGCCGACTGAGGTGGCGTTTGCCGATCTGATCGATTCGACGCTGAATCTGATCGACGACGGATTTGAAAAGACGATTGATGACGGACTGAAAGTTTTTCAGCTCGGTGACGGGAAGCTGATGAGTTTTTATCAAAATATGTCGACGCTCAGTTCCATGTGGTCGGTCGGTATCGATAAGGCAACGGGGAGTTTGAATTTCGGCGATCAACAGAATCCGCATGTTCTGACATTGCGCAGCGCTGACAGCGCCGAACCCGGCGGCGCTACCAAGGCGAGTGTCGGCATTAATACCGGCAATCCCCGCTTCGAACTGGATGTCGCCGGCACAATCGCTTCCTTCGGCAGGATGGGACGCCGCGGAGAGCTGCCGGTGCCTGCGGACGGCAATTGGCACAATATTACCGAAACGCTGACGGGCTGCCAGGCCTTCGAGGTGGTGGCCGGTGTCGGCGGCAAGGACGGCGACGGCAAATATGCCTTGCTGCACGCCTTTGCGCTGAACGTTTATCACGACAAGAGCCATATCACGTATCATCAGGCGCACTACGGCGCGAAATGCAACCGCCTGGAACTGCGCTGGGAAAGCGGCGCGAATGCCGAGAACTTCGAGTACACGTTGCAACTTCGGGTGGGATCGTCATACGGCGACAAAATTTGGGTCAACTATTACCTGACCCGGTTATGGCAGGATCCGGCGATGTATGGCAGTGAAAAAGCAGCGGAATCCGACTATCCGAAAGTTTTGCGTAAGCGGCAGGAAGAGAAATAACATGTCCGCGCGTGTTCTGACCATCCGGTTGAATGTGCAAGAAGGCAGCCTGTTACTGGAGGCGCTGGCCGAACTGCCGTTTAAATCCGTTTTCGAGCTGATCGGCAAATTGAATCAACAAGCGCATGAATTGTTCGCGCCGGGTTGCGCGCAGCATGAGCGGCAACGGTTCGTGCTGACGGAATCCGAGCTTGCGCTGACCATCAAGGCGCTGGGCAATCTGCCTTATCATCGCGTGCATGAGTTGCTGGCCGATTTGAACCGGCAGATTCAGGCGCAAGTGAACAACTCGCATTCATCGGCGGCTTCGCAAGAATATGCCGGTATCTGAGCAAATTCCGCGAGTCGGAACCGATCCCGATGGATTGGATTTTGCAACATTAAGAAAAGAAGGTATCGGCAGAGTTCAGGATTTGTGCGGTGAGGTATGGACCGACTATAACCTGCACGACCCCGGCGTCACCATTCTGGAACAGCTCTGTTACGGCCTGACCGATCTATCTTACCGCTCTGGATTTGCCGTTCAGGATTATCTGACCGATGAAACAAACAGCATAGATTATCAGCGGCAAGCGCTTTTCTCCCCGGAAGACATTCTGCCCAGCTCGGCGGTTACCGGAGCTGATTACCAGAAAATTCTCTACGATGCGATTCCTGAAATCGATTATGTTTGGCTGGAACCGAGTGCGGCGCAAGACGGTGCGGTAACCGGCGGACTGTATACCGTATTTGTGAAGCTCGACGACGAGTTGATACAAAATCATGCCGGGAGGCCGGCAAAAAATGAGAATCTCAGTGAGTTATCGGACAAGCTGGAACAGGTCCATACGGTTTCCGAGCGCATACGCACAAGCCTTGACCGGCTCGGCGCTGAGCTTGACGAACAATACGAAAACCTGAAAAGCGGGCGCAGCGTTAGCGCTGACGCTGATCTGTCAGCGCAGGACGGGCAGCCGGTTGAGCAAATCGGCGGCATCCTGCGTCAGCTGGATGCAATTCTGGCCGGCATGGATAACATCTGGCGTCAAATCAACGAGATCTGGTCAGTCATCATGGATACGCCATCCAGTTCCGGTATGAGCGCAAGGCTGAATGAAGTTTTGCTCAAACTGGAAGCTGCGCTTAATAGCGCGCTGGCCAGTGTTCTGCCCGTGTTTGAATCCGGGGCGGATAACGAAGCCGCACGTGATACGGAGTTACCGGATAAATTGGTTCCGCCGTTATCCCGGTTTGAAAGCGTATTATGCGAACTGGGTGCGGAATTACAGGAAACCGGAAGCGGTTTGGTTTCCAAAATCGGCGCATCGGGTCAGGCTGACGGACAATGGGACGAATCCGCCATCATACAAAAGGTTTTGTCGGTCTTCATGGCGCATCGCAATCTTGGCGAGGATATCGATCATGTCGAAATTATTCATACGGTACCTTATTTTTTGGCGGGGGAAGTTGAAATCCAGCCTTCCCATAATCGGGCGAAAATTTATGCTGAGATCTTCCTCAAATGCGCGCACGCTATTTCTTCCGGCATTCAAATTGACCGCTATGAATCCATTTTGAGCCGGACGGGCAATTACGAGCAGATTTTTTCCGGGCCGTTGACCCGGCATGGTTTTATCAATGACCGGTGTTTTGAGGGTCCGGACGACGTGCTCAGCGTTGTCGATTTGATCACACTGGTGAGCCGGATCGATGGTGTTGCGAAAGTGCACGACCTGTATCTGATTGATCAGGATAACAAGAAACACACCAGCATTTCCTACGACTCGTCACGGTATGCTTTTCCCGATTTGAGTTTTCCCAAGCCAGGCAAGCCAAAACAATTATTGCGGCTGGTGCTGCCCCAGGACGTGAGCCGTAAGGATCGCGACGGCAAAGTGTTTGGTTTCATGCCGTATGAAAGTACGCAAGATGAAGCGCTGCTGGAGGAAACGCACCTGGAACTGAAGAAATTGGTTTTTGAATATCATGCCTTCAGAAATAACCGCCCGTCGTTTGCGCATTTGATTCCACTCCCCAGGGGAGAACGGCGGGTTGCGGCGGATTATTACTCGATTCAGCATCACTTTCCGGCGGTATATGGGATTAACCGCTACGGTGTTCCAAACTCCAGGCCGCCTGAGGTTAAAGCAAAGGCGAAGCAGCTCAAAGCATACTTGTTTCCTTTCGAACAATTGATGGCGGATTATTTGCAACATGTGCGGGAAATGCCGCGCTTGTTTTCACTGGATGCCGGGCTAAAACAATCCTATTTTTGTCAGTTTCTCGATAACGGCAATATTCCGGACATCGAGCCGCTGTATGTGAAAGACGTTCATTGCAGCCAAACGGGGCTGGCTGAAATCCTGCGGCGTTACGATCGTTTCAGCGATCGAAGAAGCCGGGCGCTGGATACCTTATTGGCCATGTACGGCGAGCAATATCCACAAGCGGCGTTACAGCAATTCGATTGTTACCGGCGCGCCGATCAGGATCAATGGATAATCGAAAACAAAATCAATTATCTGAAATGCATCAGAGAAATCACGCGCGACCGGGGGAAAGGCTTCAACTACCTGAAACCCGCGTTGCATGCGCATGGTAAAGATAACGAGGAAAATTTGGCCGGTGCGCATAAGCGCATCAGTATTTTGCTGGGATTGACGTCGTTCGACCGGATTGCACTGATCACCGATGTGCTCACGCAGAGGAACAGCCGCCTTATACCTGATCGCATCGTAGCGGAAAGTACGCGGTTCTTGCCGCAGGAAATGGAAGAGCGCGCGATACCGCTGGTAATCGATGAAGAAAAGTTTGCCGGAATCGCCGTTCCTGCCAAGCTCCCGCCCTTTTGTTATGGCGTTTTCAAGGACGGTATCGAATTAAGGAATTACCGGCTGGTAAGTTCCGGCAAGGATACGGTGGTGTGTCTGAAATCCGCCTCGAACACCCGTTTGTGGCCGTTGAGCCGGAAGCCTGGCCAAGACGCGGCGATGCGCTATGCGCACGCGTTTTACAGCGCGCTGACGCAGCTGAATTTGGCATGCGAGCGTTTTCATCTCATCGAACATGTGCTGCTGCGGCCCAGGGGGACGGATTCGTTTGCAGTAATTCCCGAGGGTGAGGCGTTTTTTGATTTTCGTGCCAGCGTGATTTTTCCGTCCTGGACAGCGAGATTTTCCAATACGGCATTCAGAAAATTTGCCGAGGAGACGGTGATTAAAAATCTTCCGGCCCATATCGTCGCCGAATTTTACTGGCTTGATTTTGTGTACCTGCAGGATTTTGAGCAACGTTACCAGCGCTGGTTGTCATGTTTGCAACAGGCGCATCAAGCGCATCACCCAAACGATTTCGAACGCCTAAACAACGCATCGGAAAGAATCGTGTCTTTCTTGTTACGCAACAGAAGCGGAGCGGAATGTGAGCGCTGGCTTTAATACCCTGTCGATAGCGCATCGCATAGATGAATTCGTTTTTGATTGCTCCTTTGATTCGCTGGCGCAAGCCAATGCGCTCGAGCCGGAGATGAGCGCCTTGCTGACGGCAAAACTGTTGCCCGTCATTGACGCGATCCTGGATGAATTCGATCAAGCAGACACCGTGTGGCGGTTGGATCAAGTGGAAATCGATCTCGGCGACATAGCCAGCGGCGATTTTTATGCCGAGTTGGTGCGGCGTGTGCAGGAAAAGCTGCGCGAACGATTGCGGCGGCTGCAAGAACATCATCAACCATCGGATTCCGTATCTCCCGGAATAATTCCCACCCGGCGATTGAGCAAAATGCAAACGGATCTGGAGATGTTGCAGGATTTTTTGCTGACCGGCCGCATGCCGTGGCCTGCCGATGCGGCTGACCGGCATGCGCACGAGAACTTGCTGCGGCAGATCTTGCAACAGCAAGATGCGCGAGAAGCGTGGATTACGTTGCTCAGGCGCTTGACCGCGGCGCAACGGACGGTAGCGATCGGCCGTCTGGTTGCACAGTTTTCGCACCGTTCCCTGGAAAGTGTTTTGACCGGGATTGCACCGGCTGATGCGCATCCGCTGTTGGATTTCTTGCGTATATATCAACAGGCCATGTCTGAGGTGGATGCTAAAGCGGCGATACAAACGGAACGGATCCGTTCGGCATGGGAGCTGCTCTTCAAGATGCTGCTGGAATCGAGGCCGTTACCCGGTAACTGGACGATTTTGCTGGATCAACTGGTCAAGACGATTGTGCTGCGGCATGCGCAGGAATCATCATCGGTGCTGCAAAGCATCAGTCGAATAGCCACGCAATACCATGAAGAAGGAAAAATCAGCGGCGCGTTTCATGCTGCATGGCAAACGGTGAATAGCCTGTATTTACATCATCCGCAGCATGGATCAATGGAGCGCACCACTTCGTTAACACATCGGAACGGCGGTCACGATGCAGCGCAGAGCAGGGCAAAAGGAATAACGAGCAGCGTTAGCGACACGAGGAAGGCGCCACCGGAAACGACCACCTCGTCCGAGCGGATGAAACAAGCCGGAGCGGTATCTGAAGAGTTGTATACGAGGATAACGCAAGCGCTGCAAAAAGCCGGATTGATCGACGTGGGCTTTGCTTCCATGTTGATGGGATTGTCACCGGTCGAGCAGCGCCAGCGGCTACGCAGTTTGCTGCAATCGCCGGCGGTAAAACCTCGTTTGCCGCGACTGCCGCAAGCGGTTCTGCTGGATATCAGCTACTGGCTGTCGCCGCCAGCGGCGCTGCTGATGGAACGCTTGCTGGCGCACGCCGGTCACCTGTGCCAACTACCCGGAGCAACCGGACACACGACGCAAAAGCACTGGAAACAACTACGCTGGAGCACCGCCCTGGATTATCTGCTGCGAGAAGCGGATTTTTCGGATGCGATCGACCCTGCCGGTTTTTTGCGCGCGCTGGTGCACGGTGTGCACGGCGAAGCAGCCAAATCAACCGAAGCGCACATAACGCTGCACGCCTGGCACGAAGCGTTGGTGCACCGCGAACCCTGCAACGTGATTGCTATGCTGCTATTCACACTCATCGGTGAAGCGCCGGAGCAGAACAAACAGGCAGAGAAAAACGCAGCGCAGAGCGGGAAGTCGCCCGAAGAAAACACCCTGCAACAGCCATTGCACAAACGGCTCACAACCGGTAAAGCGGTTCCCGGACAGCAAGACCTGAAAACGCTGCTGCAAGTGCTGGCAAGCGGACACCCGGAGCAACTGCGGCAACTGTATCAAGATCTGCGTAACGGCCGCTACGATTTGACGGCCGCGCGACTGAACGCAAGCGAACTGCACAGCCTGATTGAAAAACTGCTGCACATCCAATCCGGCGGCGCCGGTGCCGATCAATCTGTTTTCCTGCAAGCGATAAAGGCACAAGCGGATCAAGTAAACGATCAAGCAGCCTACTACCGGCTGGTCTTGGAAGACTTGTTGCAGGAACGGGAAATCGACCTGGAAGCGATCGCGGCACTGGCGCGGCAGCCTCTCGGCAAAATCCAAGATGACGAAGAAGACCGGAGCAAGCGAGCCGGAACCGAAGAGGTCAAACGAACGGGGGAAGCGGAAGGAACGGAAGCAGCGGAGAAAGCAAGTCCGGAAGTAATCGCCGGATCGGCTCCTTATGCAACGGAACAATCAACAGAAATTCACACCGTCCATACGGCGCTGTACTTACGCATAACAGCGGCGTTGCATAAGGCGGAACTCATTGATGAGCACCCCGAAGCCATCGCAACGAAAGTAAAACCTGAAGAGCTCAGGCAACGCTTGCGCGCGGTGCTGCATGGAATCGACATGAACGGCTGGATGGAAAAACTGCCGCAGTCCGTCCGCATGGAGATCGCTTACCTGCTGTCGCCGCAGGCAGCCTTACTGAACGAGCATTTACTGGCGCACGCGGACAAGTTGCAACGGTCAACCGCTATGCGCACAGGAGACAGCCGGAGACAGTGGGAGCAACGCTTATGGGTAGCCAGCCTGAACTATTTGCTGACGGAAACAAGCAGCGATATTACCCCGGCGGCTTATTTGCCAGCGCTGGCGCGCGGTGTAGCGGACGGAGCTGACCCGCAGGCGATCTTGCGTGCTTGGTATGAGACGTTGGAACAAAGTAAAGCTTTTGGAATAGTGCATACGGTGTTGCAGAATTTCTTTTCCGGCACACAGGAAAAGGATCGGGCGAGAGTGGCGCTACGCACACCGGTGCAACCGGGAGCGGTAACAAAGACCGGAGAATTGGACGATGCCGGATTGCCGGAAACGACTACCTCACCCGAGCGGGAGAAGCAAGCCGGTGTGGTACATGAAGAGTCGTATACGAGGATAGCGCAAGCGCTGCAAAAGGCCGGATTGATCGATGCGGATTTTGCTTCGTTCCTGCTGGGATTGGCGCCGGCCGAGCGGCGTCAGCAGATGTGCAGTTTGCTGCAATTACCGGCGGTAAAACCCTGCTTGCCGCAACTGCCGCAAGCGGTTCTGCTGGACATCAGCTACCTGCTGTCGCCGCAGGCAGCTTTGCTGAACGAGCATTTGCTGGCACACGCGGACAAGCTGCAACGGTCAGCCGCTATGCGCACAGGAGACAGCCGGAAGCAGTGGGAACAACGCTTATGGGAAGCCAGCCTGAACTATTTACTGGTTGAAACAAAAAGTGATATTGCCCCAGCAGATTATGTGCAAGTGCTGGCGCGCGGTGTAACGGATCAAGCCGAGCCGCGGACGGCCTTACGCGCTTGGTATGATGCGTTGGAACAAAGCAAAGCTTTTGGAACAGTGCATACGGTGTTGCAGAATTTCTTTTCCGGTACACAGGAAAAGGATCGCGCGAGTGCGGCGCTACGTACGCCGGTGCAACCGGGAGCGGTAACAAAGACCGGAGAGCTGGACGATGCCGGATTGCCGGAAACGACCACCTCGTCCGAGCGGATGAAACAAGCCGGAGCGGTATCTGAAGAGTTGTATACGAGGATAACGCAAGCGCTGCAAAAAGCCGGATTGATCGACGTGGGCTTTGCTTCCATGTTGATGGGATTGTCACCGGTCGAGCAGCGCCAGCGGCTACGCAGTTTGCTGCAATCGCCGGCGGTAAAACCTCGTTTGCCGCGACTGCCGCAAGCGGTTCTGCTGGATATCAGCTACTGGCTGTCGCCGCCAGCGGCGCTGCTGATGGAACGCTTGCTGGCGCACGCCGGTCACCTGTGCCAACTACCCGGAGCAACCGGACACACGACGCAAAAGCACTGGAAACAACTACGCTGGAGCACCGCCCTGGATTATCTGCTGCGAGAAGCGGATTTTTCGGATGCGATCGACCCTGCCGGTTTTTTGCGCGCGCTGGTGCACGGTGTGCACGGCGAAGCAGCCAAATCAACCGAAGCGCACATAACGCTGCACGCCTGGCACGAAGCGTTGGTGCACCGCGAACCCTGCAACGTGATTGCTATGCTGCTATTCACACTCATCGGTGAAGCGCCGGAGCAGAACAAACAGGCAGAGAAAAACGCAGCGCAGAGCGGGAAGTCGCCCGAAGAAAACACCCTGCAACAGCCATTGCACAAACGGCTCACAACCGGTAAAGCGGTTCCCGGACAGCAAGACCTGAAAACGCTGCTGCAAGTGCTGGCAAGCGGACACCCGGAGCAACTGCGGCAACTGTATCAAGATCTGCGTAACGGCCGCTACGATTTGACGGCCGCGCGACTGAACGCAAGCGAACTGCACAGCCTGATTGAAAAACTGCTGCACATCCAATCCGGCGGCGCCGGTGCCGATCAATCTGTTTTCCTGCAAGCGATAAAGGCACAAGCGGATCAAGTAAACGATCAAGCAGCCTACTACCGGCTGGTCTTGGAAGACTTGTTGCAGGAACGGGAAATCGACCTGGAAGCGATCGCGGCACTGGCGCGGCAGCCTCTCGGCAAAATCCAAGATGACGAAGAAGACCGGAGCAAGCGAGCCGGAACCGAAGAGGTCAAACGAACGGGGGAAGCGGAAGGAACGGAAGCAGCGGAGAAAGCAAGTCCGGAAGTAATCGCCGGATCGGCTCCTTATGCAACGGAACAATCAACAGAAATTCACACCGTCCATACGGCGCTGTACTTACGCATAACAGCGGCGTTGCATAAGGCGGAACTCATTGATGAGCACCCCGAAGCCATCGCAACGAAAGTAAAACCTGAAGAGCTCAGGCAACGCTTGCGCGCGGTGCTGCATGGAATCGACATGAACGGCTGGATGGAAAAACTGCCGCAGTCCGTCCGCATGGAGATCGCTTACCTGCTGTCGCCGCAGGCAGCCTTACTGAACGAGCATTTACTGGCGCACGCGGACAAGTTGCAACGGTCAACCGCTATGCGCACAGGAGACAGCCGGAGACAGTGGGAGCAACGCTTATGGGTAGTCAGCCTGAACTATTTGCTGACGGAAACAAGCAGCGATATTACCCCGGCGGCTTATTTGCCAGCGCTGGCGCGCGGCGTAGCGGACGAAGCTGACCCGCAGGCGACCCTGCGTGCTTGGTATGAAGCGTTGGAGCAACGCAAAACTTCCGCAGCGATTCGCACCTTATTACGGACAATTGCAGAAACATTGACTGCGCCGTTGCGCATGAATCAGGAGAACAAGGAAAATCCGGATTCAAGCCGGTCAATGGCCGAGGCGGAAGGAAAAGCCGCAGCGGCGCAAAAGCCGCCTTTGCTGGATTGGGATGCTTTGCTGCACAGGGCGCAGTCGGCGGATGACGTGCGCGAAGAGATTTATATCGAAAATGCCGGACAAGTATTGGCCGCGCCGTATTTGCCGCGCCTATTCAGCATGCTGAAACTCGTTGAGGATGGTGCATTCATTGATCGTCATGCCGCCGAGCGCGCGGTGCATTTGTTGCAATTTATGGTGAATGAGCAAACCCGGTCGCCGGAGTTTCAGTTAACGCTGAACAAGATTTTATGCGGTGTGACCACGGGGATCCCGATTTGCAGAGAAATCGACATCAGCACGCATGAGCAGGAAACGATCGAAGGATTGATCCGCGGCATGATTCAGAACTGGAAAATCATCGGCAATACCTCGATCAGCGGTTTACGGGAAACATTTTTGCAGCGCAAAGGCAGATTGCAGCTGAAAGAAGACGGCATGTGGTATTTGACGGTGGAGCCCGGGGTGTTTGATATGCTGCTGGACAGTTTGCCGTGGAGTTTTTCTGTCATTAAACATAGCTGGATGGAGCGTGCGGTTCATGTCACCTGGCGCTGATCGACCGGATGTGTCTATTGCTGAAGAGAAAACAAACATGATGGTAAGTGATGCCAATGCAGCGACACTGGAAAAAGAGATCGCCTGGTTCAAGGCGGTGCTGACGGCACGCTGCGATATTTATTTTTGCCGGGAAAGCGCAATCCAGGATATTCACACGTTGCCGCCGCCGGATATTGCCGCGGAACAATCGGAGTATGCATGCCTGGTGCGGGAGTACGCGATGGGTTTTGACGAGCGGCTGATCGTCATTCTGGCGCTGCTGCCGCATATTCAGCCGCACGCGCTGGATACCTTTTTGCTCAGTAACCAGGAAACCGCACGCGGATTCACGGAATTCGGCGGCTGGAAGGGAAAGGGGCATAGCGGATTCTTGCCGACCTGCGAGACGGCCGTTTTTATTTTGGCGGGCGATAATCTGGCGAAACGTTTTGACGTGATGCGCTTGTTTCAGCCCGATCACTATTTGTGCAAGCAACAGATTATCAAAGTGGAGCACAGCGCGAGCGATGAACCGTTTTTGAGCGCAATGCTGCTGATGACGGTCGAGTACTTGAACCGGCTGACGCTGGGACGTCATGACAAACCGGATTACGGCGTCAATTTTCCCGCCAAGTTGATTACCACCTCGCTGACGTGGGATGATTTGGTGTTGGATCCGGAGGTGATGGATGAAATCGATAATATCAACACCTGGCTGCGCCATGCGCAAACGATCTTGCGGCAGTGGAATCTGGGCAAAAACATCAAGCCGGGTTACCGCACTTTGTTTTACGGTCCGCCCGGAACAGGGAAGACCTTGACGGCGACCTTGATCGGCGCAAGCGCGGGCGTCGATGTGTACCGTATCGATTTGTCGATGGTCGTCTCCAAATATATCGGTGAAACCGAGAAGAATCTCGCCAATGTATTCGATCAGGCAGCCAACAAGCACTGGATTCTTTTCTTTGACGAAGCGGATGCGTTGTTCGGTAAGCGGACGCAGACCAGCAGTTCGAACGATCGCTATGCCAACCAGGAAGTTTCGTATTTGCTGCAACGCGTTGAGGATTATCCCGGCGTGGTGATCCTGGCGACCAATTTAAAGGCCAATATCGATGAAGCGTTCGCACGGCGTTTTCAGGCTTCGGTGCATTTTGCCATGCCGGATGCCGATCAGCGCTTGCGATTGTGGCAGGGGATGTTTGCCGGCAACCGGCTGCTTGCGGCGGATACGGATTTGGTAAAGCTGGCGGAAAATTACGAATTGTCCGGCGGCGCGATTACCAATGCAGTGCGCTATGCCGCGATTCAGGCCATCCGCATGCAGCGCGATGTGATTATTCAGGACGATCTGATTAAGGGTGTGATAAAAGAACTACTGAAAGAAGGCCGGACATTGTGAGTGTGCGATGAAAAAAAATTTCTTTTGCTGGATCGTATGCATTTTATTCAGTTGCGTGATGACTGCCGCCTTCGCAGCGGATGTTTACTACGATCGTCTGATCGATCAGGAAAAATTCAAGCGCTTGGATAAATCCACGGTCAGCCGGATGCAGCGCAATTTAGCGCAGATTTATCAAAGTGATCGTGAATGGATCCGGGATGCCTCACTGAGCCGGAACCCGTTGGCGGACGGCGTCATGGGGCCGGTGACGTTGTATTGGTTGCAGCGTTTTATTCACGATTTCAGGATTGAACCCATCGGTCCTTATGTCAATGAAACCAAGAACCGTCTGGAACGAATCGCGTCCTTCGCCAACATGTTTCCGGAAGAAACAAAAGTGCTGATCAGCGCTGATTTTGCAGTGTGGAATGACGATCGGCCGGAAATGGAGAGAACCGGCTACTACAGTGTGCGGCGCAAAGGCACGGATCAGGCGTTGCTGGATCTCGTCTATCTTTATTTACAAGTGGCTTATGCGCCGCCCGGATTGCTTGCCGGTAAGAATCAGCCGGTGATTGATTACTATGAACTCACGGCGGAAGATTTCAAGATACTGCAAGGCAAAAGCCAGCTCTATGTGCAATTATCCAAATTGGTCAATAAGAAATTCGACAACGTGGCGGCGCTGAAAGAAGCGGTGGCCGCTGCGCTCAAGGATCATCCGGAACTGATTGATAAATTGCTGCCGGTCATCGAACAATATTACCGCTACGCGGATCCGGTCATCAGTCAAAGTTTTTTGGAAATCCTGGCGGGCGATCCGTTTTTCAGTTCCTTGAATAGTGTGCTTGTTACATTATTGGAAAAAACGCTGAAAGGCGTGGCTTATCCCAGCAAGAATCTATTCGATCAAGCGGCAAAATCCAAGATCCTTGCAGGCATTGGTGCTTGCCGGGATATGAATAAGCAGAATGCCTATTTAACCGGTTTGAGAATCAGTGACGATGATTTCAAAAAATTGAGCGCGGACTTGTTGACCGGCCCTTATGAAGGAATGCGCGATTTATCTGAGCAATTGAAGGAGATCGATTTGTTACGCCAGCACCGCAAAGACGTTTGCGAACCACAGGGTCTGGCATTGATCGACGAATTTGCAGCCGGTTTGTACGAACATGTCGTCCAACCCGCCATTGCGTTGCTGTATCAAAAAAATCCGGTTTATCGCGCCGCAGCGACGGTGCAGTGGGACGGTACCGGTTGCGGTTGCGTAATCGATGATTTGTCAGGGACCGTATACGGTTTTTATCCGTTTTGGTTGGCTGGGGAAAAGCAAACCGTAAATTTCAGTGTCCTGTCGAGGGTTGCCTATTACGGGCTTTCTTTTGACGATGATGGCGTCATTAAACAAGCGAATAATGTCCATAACGAAAGCACACTGCTATCCCGGGATAACGCGGATTGGAATGCGCAGGCTGCATTTATCCAAACTGCCCGCAAGCACAACAGCAAAGTCGATTGGGTTATCCGCAACGATAAGTCTTACTGGGATCGCTGGAAGAGGCTTTCATACTCCTCTAGAGCATCCGTTCTCGAAACGTTGACTGAAAATATTGTTAATCTATTAAGCAGACAAATAACCGATCGTTTTTCAGAAATTAAACAAAATATAACTTTTGGCATCGTGACCACGCCAACACTTGGCGATGGCGTTACGCTCTATTTTGATGGGTTTCCAGATGATCGTGAATCCATCGAGTTGTTCAATCAGTTTTTTACAAACTTACAGAAAAAATTATTTGCTGAAGAAAAAGATTATTTTGTCAATATCCTGGTGCCGCAATCCGCGTTAGACACTGGCATATATCAGTATTCCAATTTGTTGCGATGGGTCGGTCATACCAAATCTTCCGGCAGCGGTAATGCATTACCCGCAAGGAGCTGGCGCGCAGCGGATATGAGAACCGATATTCTGGTTCTGATCGAAGAACCGACCACGGATTCCAAAAAGAAATTGCGGTTGGATATCGAAAATGGAGATCTGCACGGCATAGAACGCGCCATGTTGCTATGGCATATCGTACCGGTCATTGAGTTTGACGGCAGGAATTGGCAACAGCTGGAAGATGATATTGTCTACTTTGAAGATAATTTTGGTGGAATCGGATTCTGGCCTTTACAGGTCAACGAACCGGAAATGGCTGAAGAAATGCCGTTCCGCTGCGATGCGATCGAATCTGTCAGCGGCTGCCTGGTGCGATATTTTAATAATACAAACCTATATGGCGAACCGGAAACATTTCTGGAAAAATTCGTTTGCGAAAATCGTGCTTATTTCCGGATCGCGCTGGGTATACTGACAATTCTCTGTTCATTATTTGCCAGCCTTTATTTCTATTCATGTCGTATTCATTACAAATTTCAGAATTTTTATGTGTGGTATCTGCTGCTCATTCTAGCTCCGGCATTGATTGTCGCACTGCTGCTATTAACCTATGATCCCGTTTTGGAACCGATTTCGACAGGAAATTTACCGCTAATTCTGGTTCTTTCTGGTGGTGTCGTAGTCAGTATTATTGTTTATCAGTGGCGTAAAAAACAAAAACGAAAACCGTCGCGACCCAGAATCAGCGATCAGGCTGAGCGTTGATTTTTCGGCACCGAAGGATCGGGTTTTATAGGGAATGATTTAAATGGACCTGATTGAAAAAGCAACCGTCATGCACTATCACCGTCACCGTATTGCCGAATTCCAGCACGGAACGGTGGAATCGTTGGGCTGGCGCAATGCGCACAGCCAGCAAGCGCGGTACCGGACACTGATCAAAGCGGGCGATTTGAATGGTGCGACGGTGCTGGATGTCGGTTGCGGTTACGGCGATTTAAAAGCATTTCTCGATCAGCATTTTTCCGGCTTCGATTATATCGGCATCGATCAAATGCCGGAGTTTATCGCCGAAGCCCGGAAGCGCTACGAAGGCATCGAGCGGACAACCTTTTATCAAACCGACTTCAGTACCGCGGCGTTACCGCACGTCGATTATGTGTTTGCCAGCGGCGTACTGGGTTATCGTTGCAAAGATGAAGGTTTTTATACCGCCATGATCGGCAAACTTTATAGCAGCGCGCGAGTGGCTTTGGCTTTTAACATGCTGGATAAAAGCCGTTTTCCGCAGCATGATCTGCTAGTGGGACATGACCGGGAAGAGGTTCTGGCGCTTTGCCGGGTGTTGTCGCCGCGCGTAGAATGCTTCAATGATTATTTGGAAGATGACTTTACGGTAATGATGTATCGGGATGCTGGATAACGCTGTTTGTTGCGACACAGAGGATTTCTGCTGTTTATGATGAAGAAAACCGACATTAAATGGCTAAGCGAGCCGGAGGCGCATAATTATCCGGCGGCTTTGTCGTACTTATGTTTGATTTACGATGAACAAACGGCTGCCCATCATGTGGATAATTTGAAGCAAGCGGCGATGTCGCAATTTAAAGCCAAGGATATTTTTAGATCGTCTGGCTTATCGTTGCTCGGGATCAGCAATACCCACGTGCAGAAGAATCAGCAGAAAATACAAGCAGGCATTCAATTGTCACCTATTTTGCTGGTCAGGGATCCGGCGAACGGCAAGGTAATTGTGGCGGATGGCTATCATCGGTTATGCGCAATATACAGTTACGACGAGGATGCCGATATTCCGTGCAAAATTGTATAGCCATCATAAGCTATGCATCTTGATTGAGGATATAGACTAAGCAAGCGTTAATGCTCAATCTCGGCATATAACGGCAAGCTGCGCTAAATAAACGGAGGGTAATATGAAACAGTCATTATCGATTGAATCAGAATCACAGCAAGCTCGCCATTCTGCAGTATCAGCAAACAGCGCAGTTGGCATCCAAGCTTTTGCCGATAATCGTGAATCAACAGCCGCCCTGCGTCAGTTCAAGGCTGCTATGGTCAATTCCCCGCAATCCGCCACGCTAAGTAAAACTAATCAACTGATGAATAACAATCCGCGGCTGCTGGCGCAACGAGAAATGTTATCGGGAGAACCGGTGCAGCGCATCGAGGAAGACGAATCGCTGCAAAAGAAATCCGAGCCGATCCAGCGGGTCGAAGAGGAAGAATTGCAGAAAAAAGCGGCTGTGGATTCTCCCGCCCAATTGAAAGAGCAATCCTCTGCTAAACCCAACAACACCGGCTTGCCGGATAATCTCAAATCCGGTATCGAATCGTTATCCGGACTATCGATGGATTCCGTCCGAGTTCATTACAATTCATCGCAACCGGCGCAACTCAACGCGCTTGCCTATGCGCAAGGCACCGACATTCATGTCGCACCAGGACAAGAGCAGCATTTGCCGCATGAAGCCTGGCATGTGGTGCAACAAGCGCAGGGCCGGGTGCAGCCGACGATGCAGATGAAAGACGGGATACCGATTAATGACGATGAAGGGTTGGAGCATGAGGCGGATGTGATGGGGGGGAGAGCGTTCGCATCGGGTCTAATTTTGCTAACTCAAAAGAAAAGCATAAGCAAAGCAAATTCTGTTACTCAAGCACGTTCTGGGAGCAAGACAACGCAACTAGCCACGGAAATCAGCTATACACAGGCGCAAATTAATTATTGGCGAGGCGGAGCTAACTATGGGCCAATGACAGTCGGTAGAATCGCTGATGCTTTTCTGGATCCGGCTGATCCCAAAACCGGTTCAAGAACGGGAGCGGCACCCCATCCATCAGTTTATACAAATGGGAACTGGCCAACTTTATACCAAGGGCATCTGTTAAATGCAAATTTGGGTGGTCAAGCAATTTCTTCAAATTTATTTCCAGTAACGCCATCATTTAATTCTCAACACTCGTCTATCATTGAAGATAATGTGAAGGCAGAATTGTTGGATCTCAACGCAAAGCGAGCAAATCCCTTTACAGCTGCAGCGTATGCCAATAGAAGACTTCATTATCGAGTAGAAGTAATGAATCCACATCTTGGTGGTCCATTCCGTCCTGCGCATATTGGCGCCACGACATTCCGTTGTTTAAAAGAGTACACCAATAACAATGTAACGCCGCTTGGTGGGACAGGAGCAGATCACACTTTAAATCATGGGCAGATAGACATCCAAGTGCCAGCACCACCAGATGTGACCCTAAATGAAAGGCTTTCGACATTAAATTGGGCGCCGGATAACGCACCTACTTATACATTGGGACCTGTCGCAGCCCCTAATGTACATACCGTGCTGGATGGAGCGGGGCATGCTGTGCCCAACATGTTTATACGTGTCTAAGGAAACGCTGAAAAACTGCTGCACTCGGTCATGCTGTGTTGAAATCAGTCTCAAAATGCTCATTTACTATCTGTAAACTGCGCTTTTTCGTCTGATTCCGCTTTGCCTGACTATCGCTCGCTACCTGTTTCAGAGCTTCCCTAAGTTAGGTTAAGCTAGAAGTTTGATGTACTTTTTATCAAAATAGACTATTAGTTAATGTCGCTAAAATATAGCGGATAGGAGGGGTAACATGAAACGATCATTCCCGGTTGAATCAGAGCGGCAACAAACACGTAATCCTGCTGCCGTGCCAACTATGTCGTCCGTTCATCAAGCTTTTGTGGACAATCGTGAATCGACTGCAAATCAGCGGCAATTGATGACTGCTATCGCCAATTCACCCCAAGCCATCGCGCAAAGAAAAATCAGTCAGCTGATACAAAATAGTTCGCGCATGCTGGCGCAACGTAAAATGCTTTCCGGTGAAGCCGTGCAACGTATCGAAGAAGACGAATCCTTGCAAAAGAAATCCGAGCCGATTCAGCGGGTCGAAGAGGAGGAATTGCAGAAAAAGGCAGCAACGGATTCTCCTGCGCAATTGAAAGAACAATCCTCTACCAAACCCAACAACACCGGCCTGCCGGATAATCTCAAGTCCGGTATCGAATCGCTGTCCGGACTGTCGATGGATTCCGTCCGGGTTCATTACAATTCATCGCAACCGGCGCAACTCAACGCGCTTGCCTACGCGCAGGGCACCGATATTCATGTCGCGCCGGGGCAGGAGCAACATTTGCCGCACGAAGCCTGGCATGTGGTGCAACAAGCGCAAGGACGGGTGCAGCCGACGATGCAAATGAAAGATGGCGTGCCGGTCAATGACGATCAAGGTTTGGAGCATGAAGCGGATGTGATGGGCGCTAAAGCGCTGCAAACGAAGATTGATAATCAGGCGCCAATGCAAATGAAATGCCTAGCATGTTCCGAAGGCGAAAAAGATATCGACGGAGCAGTTACTCAAAGAAAAGCGGATTACTCGTATCGACCGCTTCCGGCGGCCGCAGGAACGGGAATAGTTCAGCGCGCCTGTTATTTTTTCAAAAATTCGGATTGCCAAGGTAAAAGAGTGTATGCCACAAGTAAGCATAATTTTAGAGACTACGCTACGTACAATTGCTCCGGAGAACGCGGAGGGGACGACTGCGTAGAGAACGATGGCAGAGGACATTGCGCTTGTTAGCAGTATTGCCTGGTTAACACGATAATCCTTCCTGGCCGGATTCCGGATTCATCCACCGTGCCGCAGTTCACTACTCCAAAGCAGTCTGAACGCGGTTATCCATCATCAATGCACGAAAATCAGTTTCCCAGCCCTTTAATTTATCGTGTGCATGCTGCCGTTGCGCTGGCGTGGTGCTGTTGTGCATGCGTGCGATGAAGTCGCAGGTGTGTTCGGCCAATTTTATTTGGTAAGCCCGGTAATCCGGGGCGTCGGAGCGGTGTGTGTATGCAATCAGTTTCCGCAGTGAAGCCGTGGCCAGTTCGGGGGAGGCAGATTCGGCGGCGAGCTGGCGCAGGGTTCGCAGGGTTTCTTGTTGCCGCCGCTGGCGTTCCGCGAGCCATACCTCGGGATTGAACGGGGAAGCTTCAAGGCTGGCGATGATCAAGCGCCGCTGGGTTTTGTCAATATCACCGTACAGATTCTCGACGCGTTTGACCGTCCGCTTGATGGCTGCGCGCAGCCGGTCTTCGGGATCGGGTTGCAGGAAATCCTCGCGCAGTTCCTCGTTACTTTTTGCGTAGCGTTTCTCGAGATGGCGCCACTGTGCTTCACCCAAACGCAGTACCACTGGTGTGCCGAAATGCACGGCGTGATCGAAAGCGGGTGCGACGATAGCTTGCAGTTCCTCAGACCAGCTACAGACTTGCTCCGGTGTCAGCGGGCCGTCGACCCGGCTGCGTATCGCGGCTAGCCAATCCGCGTACTCCGGCAACTGGTTGACGCGGTGCCAGCCAAACCATTGGTGAATGGCGTGTTTGGCGTGCGGCGCTTGCTCCCGGCTGAAATCGACATAACCGTCGAGCCACCACCAAACCATTTGCGGCCCATTATCATAGCCAAGTCTCAGCATGCTGCAACCGCTGAACAGCAATAGCAAAGCGATCAGCGCGATTCGTGCGAGTGATTTGCGTAAGGTGTGCGGCATGATGACAGGCGTCCATTCAAACGAAGCAAAAGGGAATTTTACCGCAATCGCACCTGTCTTTTTTGATGTGATGAGTTATTCAGAATCGCTAGGATTTCCGCGCCTTTGGCGATAACATTGCGGGACTTCTATTTTTGGGAGCTTGCAAATGAGCGCTCCGCGAATTTTCTACATTCATGACCCTATGTGCAGCTGGTGCTACGCCTTCAGCCAAAGCTGGGCTGCGTTGCAGCAGGCATTGCCGCGCGATATGGAGATTGTTTACCTCGTAGGCGGCCTGGCGCCGGATACCACGGAACCGATGCCACCCGCGACGCAAAAAATGGTGCAACAGGCCTGGCAACGCATCGAGCAAACCGTTCCCGGTGTGCGCTTCAATTGGGATTTCTGGTCACGCAATACACCGATCCGCTCAACGTATCCGGCTTGCCGGGCTGTTCTGGCAGCCAAAAAACAACGTGCCGAAGCCGAGCCGGAAATGATACACGCGATACAGATCGCCTATTATCAACAAGCGAAGAATCCATCGCTGCCGGAAACCTTGCAAGCCTGCGCCTGTGAGATTGGTTTGGACGCGGAAATCTTTAGCGAAGACCTGAAAAGTCCGGCGAGAGAAAATGAACTACAGCAGCAAATTCAACAAGCAAGGAGCATGGGTGTCTATTCCTATCCATCGTTGCGGCTGGTGCATAACAATACCGTGTTTCCGATCGCAGTCGATTATTTGGATCATCGCACCATGCTGGATGAGATAAAAGCAATCGGATCGGTAGCGGCCCGTACTTGGTCTGAAGATTTCAGAAATTAATTGTTATTTATCTGATATTAATTGACTGAATTCGACTCATCACGGGTATTTGTTCGGGCCAAAATGATTCCCGATGCGGATGAAACTGGTAACTGGAGTATTAAAGATTAAAGACCAACCACCGAATATTATCGGTGGTTGTTCGTCACTTCATCAAAGACTTTAATTACCCGGATACTCTGGGTATTCCAAGATCTTCGAAGTAAAGTCACGATCTCGATTTAATTTTACCATCTTTGTTTGATGGTTATTTTGCTCCATCGCCATTTTTCTATGGAGATCAGCAGATGCCAGACTTTCCTGTATTACTTTCTCGTATGCTTGAACATTTGCTGTAGCATGCGATTGAGCATCTAAACCTTGTCTGCCAAAGTAATAAGGACGTGCTTCATATTCCTGAAGTACTTTTTTGTTCGCTTGTAGCTTTATTTGCGCATCTTTGGCGATACCTTCGTAATACTTAACTAAAGCATCATGATTGTTACTCGAAATTCCAGTGGATTTAGCCACTGATGGGTTCATTTGTGCACAAGCAGTTAACACAGTGAGTGCTAATAACAGGGAAGATAATTTGAGTACTTTATTAACGGGTACTCTCCAGTCATAAATAAATGTAGTCATTTTTATTCCTCCAAGATGCGTTCAGTATAGGTTGGGAAAGCTTTCGTGTAGATGCAGAAATTCATTCTGGCCAAATTCTTTTTGCACGTTAACTCCGCTCGCATATTGAGCAAGAAAGACTTCGCTATTACATTCATATCAATTTTTCCTTATCGAAAATTAAGCATGTATAAGAATAAACATTGCTATTCGTCAATAAAACTCATCGCTTACACTTGAATAAGATCATTGACCATTATGCACTTAAGGTCAAGAAAAATAATAATTTTTCCAACCCGATTAAACTTTACCACAAACAAAAATTAATTCCAACAAAATATCCGACTTTTTTACTCAAGAATAGTTCATTGATAAAATTTTATGCAAATTACAAAGTGGTCAACCTCGCTGAGTTTTGCTAACAAGTGAATGAAAGACGGACAGAAGAATGATCGTGCATCTTTAGTATTAGCAAAGATAACAAGCTGTGTGATGGTCGAAGCTTCCATATGGAAAAACTTGATACTCTGATTCTTAATGCCTTGGCGGATAAGGTATTCGATCCCTAGTGGGGTCAAGATCATGCTGTCCGACATGAAAAAGTAGATCAGAGTCGCATAGGAAAGCCAGGACGAAGGATTGAACAAACTGACCAAGAGCTGGATGAAATAAAGAGCGTCACAGATCGGCTTTATGAAGTGGTAGAAGAAGGATTTGCTTCTTCCTATGAGATACTTATCTTAAAACGTCAACAGACCCTAGGGGAAATGCCGAGTAATTGATTGCACGAGCGAATCGCTTCGTTGCGCAGTACTCGCTTCCTCGTCTATCTGATCGATATGTCTCGGTCGCTGCGTTCCGCGCGCCTCGCGCTTCATCACGTTCATCGAATTAATCAGCATTTCCCTATGATTCCCGTGCCTTTGACGCTAAGATTGCAGAACTTTTTACTTTAAACGCTCGCAATGAGCACTCCGCGAATTTTCTACATTCATGACTCCATGTGCAGCTGGTGCTACGCCTTCAGCCAAAGCTGGGCTGCATTGCAACGGGATTTGCCGCGCGATATGGACATTGTTTACCTGGTTGGCGGCCTGGCGCCGGATACCACCGAACCGATGCCGCTTGCGACGCAGAAAATGGTGCAGCAAGCGTGGCAGCGCATCGAGCAAACCGTTCCCGGTGTGCACTTCAATTGGGACTTCTGGTCGCGCAACACGCCGATCCGCTCAACGTATCCAGCCTGCCGGGCCGTTCTGGCGGCTAAAAAGCAACGCACTGAAGCTGAGCCAGAAATGATCCGCGCCATTCAAACCGCCTATTATCAACAAGCGAAGAATCCATCGCTGCCGGAAACCTTGCAAGCATGCGCCCGTGAGATTGGTTTGGATGTGGAAACCTTTAACGAAGACCTGAAAAGTCCGGCGATAGAAAATGAACTACAGCATCAAATGCAACAGGCGAGAAGTATGAAAGTTTATTCCTATCCGTCTTTGCGGCTGGTGCATAACGATACCGTCTTTCCAGTTGCGATTGATTATTTGGATTATCGAACTATGCTGGATGAGATCAAAACAATCGAATCTGTGGTGGCTCACACTTGATCATAATATTGATGGATTGAATTCTATCCATTGCGAGCATTTATTCGAGTCTAGAACGGTTCACCAAGTCTGATAAACTTGGTAACTGGATTATCGAGGTGTGCTATCAAATATGGGTTCATATGGTTCAGCAGCCTATGTAAATATTTTATGAAACTTTGGGTTCCATGAAATTCAACACACCTTGCTCAGTTGACTTTCCCTCTCGAAAACTTACAATTTCCATAAGCGCCATTTTCCGATGAGTTCAATACAACAAGGTTTACTCATCGCCACTAGGTAGTGGCGATTAAAAACTCGGAAAGGCAACGGATGAACGTTATTCGTTAGGTATCAACCTCACCTTTCATCTACTCAAAGACATGTATACGGAGAATAAGACATGAATCAACCGAACACTTCGACTTCTAAAAAAATCACGACAAAAACATCATTTCTCTATTTTATTGGATTAATGTCCTTGTGTTCGTACTCAAATGCAAGCACCCCTTCTGCGAAGGATATTGAGAAGAATCTTTCTAATTTATTTATAGAGTGCAAATACGTTAAAGTTTCGAACGTAAAAAAATTAAATGGAATGCCATCAATCGATGGTACATATTTGATTAAGGTGTAAGAAATCTCAGGGTTGTTTACAGAGAGGTTGATTGAAATAAGCGTTGAGTATTTCATAAGGGGTTGCGTTATACAAACTCTTATGGGGTTTGACGGTGTTGTAGAAGTTAATGAAACGGACAAGTTGAATACGTCGGTCAGCAGTGTCTTTAAAACAGAATTTGTTGTGCCACATGTCCATGAGCGTGCGGATCACGCGCTCAGCTTTCCCGTTGGTTTGAGGACGATTGACACGAGTAAACTTCTGACCGATACCGTGTTGCCTGCAAGCTTTGACAAAAGCATGATCGTCAGTTCCTTTAAATTCCGTGCCGTTATCGGAATAAGTGCAATCGATTTGATAAGGACATTGGGCAACAGTAGCGATGAGAAAGCAAGCGGCGCTGTATTGAGTTTTATCGGGGAAGATATCGGCATATAATTCCCTGGAGAAATCATCGATGGCCACAAACAGGTACTCGCGAGGTTCATTGGCAGACTGTCCTTTCAATAATGGAAGCCGCTTGGTATCGAGGTGAACGAGCTCGCCCGGATAAGATTTGTTATAGCGCTTCGCTTCACGCTTGAGACGTTCCTGGATGGTTTGCTCTACTTTAGCCAAACGTTTGAGGCCATACTGCAGTGTCTTGAAGCGCTGATTGGTACTGCTACGCGGAGTAAATTCCTGGAGTCTGGCTCGTTTCAGTACGTCATAAATCGTTGGCCGGCTGACGTGAAAGTATTCTGCCAGCTGAACTACCTTCCACAGCCGGGTTTGATACAGCCGCCAGATTTCCTGACGATCCAATAATGTTAAACGAGTGCGTTTGTGTATGTTCATCTACAGTATTCTCCTGAATACTGTAAACAACGCTAGAAATTCTTACAATTAAGGCAACCTTCGATCTAAATATCAAACCAATAGGTGAAAACGCCAAATTGTGGAAAGAATATTCTGAGAATCTTACGAGATACAATTTACTTGAACAAAAATTTAAAAATGAATCAGAAAAATTAACTGAAGCGCGAACACTAATAAAGCTTGAGTTTGAAAATAAAATGAATGCATCAACGTCGGGAGAAGAAAGAGATTCAATAATCGAATGGCAAGATGCCGAGAGAGCACGTATTGATTCAGACTACCAAACACTAGTAACGCGACGTTCCGCCAGTTTGAAAGAAGCTGACCTTACTTCATTTGACTCATCAGGGAATTATACCTTTCGCAAGCAGGGACAAATCTTTGATCGTGAGTGCCCAATCAGAAATACTCTAGGGAAAACTTTAATGCACAAGGCAGTTCCATTGTTTGATAGCGCTAGTAAGAAAGTAGAAATTCTTGGAAATGGTGGTTTAACTTCGTTTTCGTACGATTTACGAATGATCAACACGGAAAATGGATGGCAATTGAACTTTTAATCTCTGTGGGTTAATCCCCTTTCCCTTGTAACGCAAGTTGTTTGAAAATTAGAAAATTAATACCTTGCTTTTAGTTAGGGTAATTTATTTCAGCCACGTAGTTAATCAGACTACATTACACTCACTGGAGTCCGTTTTTCTGGTTTCAGTCGGACTCCAAGCAGAGCTGGATCGATCAGCTAAATGTTAGGCATATGGATTTCTCGCTACAGATATGGAGATTGCATGTGCGACCCCATATTGAGTTACCTCGTGCAGTGACACGAGGGGCTTACAAATACATTTATTCTTGAAAGATGTTGTCAAAAAATAATTTGGTTTTTCGTCTCGGGTCTAGCTGCCACAGTTGAGTGGCTGTTTTTGACTGGAGGCGGGTGTTTCAATCACGCCAATTTTTATCTCACCCAAAAGAAAAGTACTTCTTCAATTTATCCCAAAAACCATCGGTGTCTGAATCGGCCACCGCAGTTTTATCGATCAGCAAGTTTTCCATAATTAATTGATAAATTCTCGATAGTTTCTCGAGATCATCCACCGCTACGTGTTCGTTCAATTTGTGGATGGTGGCATTACGCGGGCCGAATTCGATGACTTGTGTGCAGATATCGGCGATAAAGCGGCCGTCCGATGTGCCGCCGGAGGTGGAAAGTTGCGGTTCGATGCCGGTGGTTTCGACGATGGCGGCGTGCATGGCATCGGCTAGTTCCGCTTTCGGTGTGAGAAACGGTTTGCCCGACAATTCCCACTGCAAGTCATAGTCCAAACCATGTTTACCAAGAATTTCATACACGCGGTTTTGGAGCGATTCAACGGTGCTGGCGGTCGAGAAACGGAAGTTGAATAACAGGTTCAGCGTGCCGGGGATGACGTTGGTCGCGCCGGTGCCGCCGTGGATGTTGGAGATATGCCAAGTGGTCGGCGGGAAATATTCGTTGCCTTGATCCCACTCGGTCTGCGCCAGTTCCGCAATCGCAGGCGCAGCCAGATGAATCGGGTTTTTCGCTAGATGCGGGTAGGCGATATGGCCTTGGATGCCTTTGATCGTCAGATTGCAGGATAGGGAGCCGCGCCGGCCGTTTTTGATGGTATCGCCCAGCGTGTCGGTGCAGGTCGGTTCGCCGACGATGCAGTAATCCAGCAGCTCGCCGCGTGCCTTCAGCGTCTCGACCACTTTGACCGTGCCGTCGACGGCGATGCCTTCCTCGTCGGAAGTGATCAGCAATGCGATGGAGCCTTGATGATTGGCATGTTGCGCCAAGAACGCTTCAATCGCGGTGATAAAGGCGGCGAGCGATGATTTCATGTCGGCGGCGCCGCGGCCGTACAGTTTGCCGTCGCGGATCGTGGGCGTGAACGGGTCACTGTCCCATTGCTCCAGCGGGCCGGTGGGCACGACGTCGGTATGCCCGGCGAGGCATAGCACCGGGGCCGCATCGCCGCGCCGCGCCCAGAGATTGTCGACCTCGCCGAAACGCATTCTTTCGATACGGAAACCGAGTTTTTCCAGGCGCTCGATCAGGATTTCCTGGCAGCCGTCATCGGCGGGGGTGAGTGAGCGGCGGGCGATCAGTGTTTGCGCAAGCGACAGTGTGTCATCGGACATGATTTTTTCCTGAATTTAACAAGTTAAAAATGAGCGGCGGCTCGAGTGTATGAAAACCACAACAAACGCGGCATAATACTTCGGCGTTACAGTAGGGATTTGAGCGATTATCATGTAAATTTGCGGCTGTAGCGCTTTGAGAAGATTGCCGGATTTTACACGCCTGTTTGAAGTCTTGTACAACACCGTGTCATCATGCAGCAAAGTTGACCGGGTTTAACTCACTACGAGGAAGATCACCATGCTCCAGTTTCTCTTCTATGTCGTCTTGTTTGTCGTTGCCGTTGCCAGTCTGATTCTGGCGGTTCCTTTTCTGCGCCGCCATCTAGTCAGCAATCCGGTCCTGAAAATTTTCCGCAAAATGCTGCCGCCCATCTCGCAAACGGAGCAGGAGGCGCTGGACGCCGGTACGGTTTGGTGGGAGGGTGAATTATTCAGCGGCAAGCCGGATTGGAAAAAGCTGCTGGCTTATCCCAAGCCGCAATTGAGCGCGGAGGAGCAAGCATTTCTCGATGGCCCGGTGGAGCAATTGTGCGCCATGCTCGACGAATGGAAAATCACACACGAACTGAAGGATCTGCCGCCGGAAGTGTGGCAATTCATCAAGGACAAGGGGTTCTTCGGGCTGATCATTCCCAAGCAATATGGCGGTTACGGTTTCTCGGCGCTGGCGCATTCCGAAGTGGTGATGAAAATCGGCTCGCGCAGCGGCACGGGCGCAGTCACGGTGATGGTGCCGAATTCCCTCGGGCCGGCCGAATTGCTGCTGCATTACGGTACCGAGAAACAAAAAGAATATTATTTGCCGCGTTTGGCTAAAGGCCAGGAGGTTCCTTGCTTTGCGCTGACTTCGCCGGAAGCGGGTTCGGATGCCGGTGCGATGCCGGACTTTGGTATCGTATGCCGCGGCGAGTACGACGGGCAAAGCGATGTGCTGGGGATGAAGGTAACCTGGGAGAAACGCTATATCACGTTGGGGCCGGTGGCGACTATTCTCGGCTTGGCGTTCAAGCTGTACGATCCGGACCGGCTGCTGGGTAAAGGCGAAGATCTCGGCATTACGCTCGCGCTGATTCCGACCAACACCCCGGGTGTTCATATCGGGCGGCGCCATTATCCGCTCAACGGCGCATTCCAGAACGGCCCGAACTGGGGCAAGGAAGTGTTCATTCCGATGGATTGGATCATCGGCGGGCAGGAAGGCGTCGGACAAGGCTGGCGCATGCTGATGAACTGCCTGTCGGTTGGGCGCGCCATTTCATTACCGGCCACCAGCGTGGGCGCGGCGAAATTGGCGGCGCGCACCGCGGGCGCGTATGGCCGGGTGCGGGTGCAGTTCAAAACGCCGATCGGTTATTTTGAAGGCATCGAGGAAGCCTTGGCGCGCATCGGCGGCAATACCTACATGATGGATGCCGCGCGCGTCATGACCGCGAGCGCGGTCGATCTGGGTGAAAAACCTTCCGTCGCGTCGGCCATCGTCAAATATCATTTGACCGAACGCGGTCGCCAGGCGGTCAACGACGCGATGGATATTCACGGCGGCAAGGGCATCTGTATCGGGCCGAAAAACTACCTGGGGCGCACCTATCAGCAGATCCCGGTCAGCATTACCGTGGAAGGTGCCAACATACTGACGCGCAACATGATCATTTTCGGTCAGGGCGCGATCCGCTGCCATCCGTATTTGCTGAAAGAAGTCAACGCCACGCATGATAACAATCCGGACAGCGCATCGCAGGCGTTTGATGAAGCGTTGATCGGGCACGCTAAATTCACCCTGCGCAATACGGCAAGCGCTGTGATTTATGCGCTATTCGGTAGCCATATCAAAGACAACGCGCCGGAAAATTGCGCGCCGGAAACGGCCGCCTATTACAGACAGCTGGCGCGCTACTCCGCCAGCTTTGCGTGTATCGCCGATATCGGTCTGATGCGCCTGGGCGGATCGCTCAAACGCAGGGAAAGATTATCCGCCAGGCTGGGCGATATCCTCAGTATGTTGTATTTGTGCTCGGCTACGCTGAAGCGTTTTGAAGACGATGGCCGCCCGGCTGCGGATTTGCCGTTGCTGCATTGGTCCATGCAGGATGCTTTGCATCGCTTGCAACAGGCATTCGATGAATTTCTGACCAACTTCCCGGCGCATATCGCCTTTATCTGGTTGCTGCGTGCGCTGGTGTTCCCGCTCGGCAAACGGTGCAGACCGCCGTCCGATGCGCTATCGCACGAAGTCGCGCGCTTGATGATGGAACCGGGCGCGGTGCGCGACCGTTTGACCTCCGGTATTTTTGTGCCTACGGCCGACCATGAACCGATGGCGGATCTGGAACAAGCTTTGCAATGCGTCATTCAATGCAGCGCCATCGAAGCCAAACTGCGTGAAGCCGTCAAGCAGCACAGAATCACCGATCACGGCGACGGGCAGATTGCACAAGCCTTGCAACTGAACATCATCACGCAGGAAGAAGCGGATCTTCTCAATAAGCTCAAAGATCTGCGCGGCCGGGTGGTTAAAGTGGACGATTTCCCGCCGGATTTCGGTCATGAAACAACGGTGGGTGCGGGAATCTCCGGTGCTATCAGTCATGCGGCGAGCGCTGCCGGCGCCGGTGCTGCCGGTTTTGTCGCCGCGGTAAGTGCCGCGGCCGCCGCGGCTGCCGAAATGGTGGAAAGCATTTCTTCGGACGAGGAAGGCAGCAGTGACGGTGAGGATGAGCAAGACAAGGATTAACGTGTGCTGAAAACATAAGGACACTGACAGAAATCCCGGCATAAAAAGGAGCGCTATGCAAATCGAGCAAGACGGAATGACAAGCATTATTCCGGTAGAAGAAGCAAAAACACTGGATGGTCTTTTCAGGGCACGTGTGCAACGTTCACCGCAAAAGGAAGCCTATCGTTATTTCAATCCGATCAGCGAGGAATGGGCCGGTTATACCTGGGAACAGATGAATCAATGGGTGGCGCGCTGGCAAGCCGCGTTGATGAAAGAATCGCTTGCGGCGGGCGACCGGGTCGCGGTGATGATGAAAAATTGCCCGGAATGGGTGATGTTCGAGCAAGCGGCTTTGGGACTCGGATTGGTGGTGATTCCTTTATACACCGACGACCGGGTGGAGAACGCCGCGTACGTCATCAACGATGCCGACGTTAAATTGTTACTGCTGGATAACTCACATCAATGGCAGCAGTTTCTGACCATACACGATGATGTGGCAAGATTGCAGCGAGTCGTCATTCTCCGGCCGTTTGAGCCGGACAGTATCGATGCCTGCGACAATGTGCGTGTCGTGGCGGCAATGGATTGGCTGTCATCGGCTCATGCCGGCGAGGCACGGCATATTCCCAGCGATCCGCATGCGTTGGCTACGATCATTTATACCTCCGGAACATCCGGCCGCCCCAAGGGGGTAATGCTCAGTCATCACAATATTTTGAGTAACGCGGCCAGTTGCTTGCAAGTGATTCCGGTGCTGCCGGACGATTTGCTGCTGTCCTTTCTGCCGCTGTCGCATACCTTCGAACGCACGTCGGGTTATTACGTGCCGATGATGGCTGGCGCGACGATTGCGTACGCACGGTCGATTCCGCAATTACAGGAAGACTTGTTGACCGTTCGTCCGACCTTGCTGATTTCGGTGCCGCGCATCTACGAACGGGTTTATGCGGGTATCCGGGCAAAACTTGCCGAAGGCTCCGGTTTCGCGCGCTGGCTGTTCAATTTTGTGGTTGAGGTAGGATACAGCCGCTTCGAACTCGAGCAAGGCCGGGGGTACCGGCGCTTGTCGCATCTGTTGTGGCCAATATTACAGAAATTGGTTGCGGATAAAGTCATGGCCAAGCTGGGCGGGCACTTGCGCATGGTGATGAGTGGCGGCGCCGCTTTGTCGGCGGAGGTGTCGCGCATTTTTATCGGCCTTGGATTACCGGTGCTGCAAGGCTACGGTATGACGGAAAGCAGCCCGGTCGTGTGCGCCAACCGCGTCGACGATAATGTACCCGCCAGCGTCGGCTTGCCGATTCCCGGTGTGATGGTCAAACTGGGTGAAAACAATGCATTGCTGGTTCGTGGACCGAACGTGATGCTGGGGTACTGGGGTAATCCTGACGCAACGAAAGCGGCTATCTCACCGGACGGATGGTTGAATACCGGCGATATCGCATCGATCGACGAACAGGGGCATGTCACCATCACCGGACGGTTGAAAGAAATCATTGTGCTATCCACCGGCGAGAAAGTACCGCCCGCCGATATGGAAGCGGCGATTCTGCGTGATCCGCTCTTTGAGCAAGTGATGCTGATCGGGGAAGCGCGCTCTTATTTAAGTGTCCTTGCCGTATTGAATCCGGCCCGATGGCAGGATCTTGCCGCGCATTATGGTCTGGATGAGGCGCTGGGCAGCGAACAGCATAAGCATCAGCTGGAGAAGATTTTATTGGAGAAAATCACGCACCAGACGAGCGGATTTCCGGGGTACGCCAAAATACGCCGTGTGGCGGTTATTCACGAGCCGTGGAATGTCGAAAATGGGCTGTTGACGCCGACGCTCAAATTGAAACGAGGGAAAGTCATGGAAAAATATCAGGCTGAAGTGGATAGGCTGTATGCCGGGCATTAAGGGAGCAAAGCGATGGCAAAAGACATGAGCAAGCTGGATAAAGTCGTTCTGGAAGCGCGCCGCAATGCGGAAAAGCGCGCGCAAGGCTACCGCGAACAAGCGTTGAAACTGTTTCCCTGGGTTTGCGGTGGTTGCGCTCGCACGTTCGATCACAAGAATTTGCAATTACTGGAAGTGCATCACAAGAACAGCAATCACGACGATAATCCGCCCGACGGCAGCAACTGGGAACTCCTGTGCACCTATTGCCATGAGCATGAACATTCTAAGCTAAAGGATGCTATGGGCCGCACGGATAGCGGGCGAACCGAAACAGTGGCGACGTTCAACCCTTTTGCCAATCTGAAGGATAGGTTGAAGAATAAATCGTAGTTCCGGATTTTAATGCGTGGTTGCGGCAGTATTGAGTTTGATTGGTATCAGTTTGACGGGTAGCTATAATGTGTTTTTCCAGCCAATAGGAGTTTAGTCATGGTGAAGTTGACTGATGTCAAAGGTATCGGTGCGGCGACGGTCAAGGTGCTAGCGGAGCACAAAATCAAAACGGTTGAAGCGCTGGCTGCGATCAGTCTGGCGGAGTTGCAAAAGATACCGGGATTCAGCGGCGATTTACGCGCCCGCGCAGTGAAGCAATCCGCAGCGGATTGCTTGCAAGTAAAAGCGGCCAAGCAAACAAGCGCAGCCAGCGGCGATACACAAACTGCGGTGCAAAAGACCGTTAAGCCGAAGGTTGCCGCCAGCGCGGCTGTGAATCAGTCTGAAACCGGCAAGGTCAAGGATAAAAGCAAAAGGAAAGACCGGAAGGACGATAAGAAAAAAGTAAAAGACAAGGAAAAGAAAAAGAAGAACAAAGAGAAAAAGAAAGCCGGCAAGAAAAAAGACAAAAAGAAATCATAGCTCCTTCGGCCTGATCAAGTGTTGCAGATGTGCCAGATGGGGGGTTGCCGAGATGGCTGCGGTGCCAAAATCCAGTACAGCGGCTGCGGCAGTGGTGAGTAACTTGCCGGACTTGTTGAGCGGCGGGGATTCTTCGGATAGATGACAGAGCAATTGATCCAAACCGGGATTGTGGCCGATGAGGAGAAGGGTGTGGATGCCTTCGCCGTATTGATGAATCAATGCCGTCAGGTCTGATAATGATGCTTCGTAAAGCTTACTTTCCCAAAGCATGCTTTTTTGCGGCAAGTTCAGTTGCTCCAGCACCAATTGACCGGTTTGTTTGGTCCGCAGCGCCGGTGAGCATAGTATTTGGTCGATATGGAATGGCCGTTGTTTCAGCCATTGCCCCATTTGCTTTGCAGCTTTCCTGCCGCGTGCCGTCAGCGGCCGGTCGAAATCCGGCCTGCCTTCCTCGCGCCAATCCGACTTGGCATGCCGCATGATGATCAGCCGATGTTTTTGCATGGATTGACCTATAAAAACCGTTCATCAACTTACATATTATCACCCTTAAGGTGCCGAACATGGATGAATCCTACGCAGCGGTGGATTTAGGTTCCAACAGCTTCCACATGATTGTGGCCAATTGGACGGATGGCCGTCTGCAGATTATCGATCGCATGAAAGAGATGGTACGCTTGGCTTCGGGACTGAACGACAAACAGGAATTGACGAAAGAATCCATGCAGCAGGCGCTGGAGTGTTTGCAACGTTTTGGTCAGCGCATCCGTGAGATTCCCCATGTGAATGTGCGCGCGGTCGGCACGAATACGCTGCGTCAGGCCCGCAACGGCGCGGATTTTTTGCTGCAGGCGCATCAGGCATTGGGGCATCCGATCGAAATCATTGCCGGCCGTGAAGAAGCGCGGCTCATTTATTCCGGTGTGGCGCATACGCTGTACGACGAAGTGAATAAACGCCTGGTGATCGACATCGGCGGCGGCAGCACGGAATTGATCATCGGCAAGGGGTTCGACACCTACCAAACGGAAAGCTTGTACATGGGGTGCGTCAATATGAGTCAGCGCTTTTTTGACGACGGCAAGATCAAAGCCAAGAAAATGCGCAAAGCCATCCTTTTTGCGATGCAGGAACTGGAATCGCTGGAAACGGCGTACAAGAAAATGGGCTGGGATTATGCCTTGGGTTCTTCCGGCACGATCATAGCCATCCGTGACGTGGTGCACGCGCAAGGCTGGTGCGATTCGGGGATTACCGCACCGGCACTGACGCAATTGCTGGATGCGTTGATTGCAATCGGCGATAGCGCGCAGCTCGATTTTGCCGGTTTGTCGGAACGCAGAAAACCGGTGTTTGCCAGCGGTGTCGCGATATTGTACGGTGCTTTCGAAGCGCTCAACCTGAAGCAAATCGACGTATCCGAGGGCGCGCTGCGCGAAGGCTTGCTGTACGACCTGATCGGCCGGGTGCACGATGAAGATATCCGGGATCAGACGATCATGGCGCTGGCGCAACGGTACAATGCCGATTTAGAGCAGGCGGGCCGGGTAAAAGCAACGACTGAAAACTTTTTTCATCAGGTAAAAACCGCTTGGGAATTGGATGAAAAAAACGACCTGAAATTGTTGCGCTGGGGCGCGTACCTGCATGAAATCGGTTTATCGGTCGCGCACAACCAATATCACCGGCATGGCGCTTATCTTACCGCCAATTCGGACCTGGCCGGATTCTCGCGTCAGGAGCAAATGAAGCTGGCGCTGCTGGTGCGCAGCCACCGGCGTAAGTTTCCCGTGGAAGAATTTGAGCCGGCCGCTGCCGCATTGAGAACTTCCGTGATGCGATTGTGCATCCTGTTGAGGCTGGCGGTGGTATTGCATAGAAGCCGCTCCAATGCCAATCTGCCGGAAATATTGCTGTATGTGAATAAAAACCGGGTGAATTTGGATTTTCCGGCCGGCTGGCTGGATCAACACCCGTTAACACTGGTCGATCTCATGACAGAGCAGGGTTTTTTGCAAACTGCGGACATCAAGTTATCCTTTCATTAGACAGTTGCGGCGGCTTGCATGAAATTACATACGGAATTCATTGCAAGCTATTGAACTTATGGGTTATGGACGCTAGACTGCTGCATTTTCCAATGTCGGAAAGGCGGATTTTTTTGTGTTCAAAGTTTTACCCAATGATGTTCCAATGAGAAAGGGGATGGTATGCAATTAGGAAAACTTGCGCACCGGTTTGACGGAATTTGCAGCGTAATATTGTTTTTGCTCATGATTCTATCGGGTTCTGCGGTTGCCGAAGAGTGGATGTATACCGTCCGTCCCGGCGACAATTTATGGAATCTGACCGAGCGCCATCTCAAAAGCATGGACTACGTGCCGCAATTGCAGCAGCTCAACGGCGTGAAGAATCCCTATGTGATACCACCCGGCACCCAGTTGCGCATCCCTGTGGCCTGGAGCAAGGTGCACAGCACATCGGCGCAGGTGACGAGTGTGTACGGTGCGGCGGCAGTGCAGCGCGGAAATCAAGAGCGTATGCCGGTCGAACAGGGCATGCAACTGCTGATCGGCGATGAAATACACAGCGGTAACGACGCTTTCGTGACGGTGGAGTTCGCCGATAATTCGCATATGCGGGTGCAGGAGAATACCCGGTTGCGTTTCGACAATATGCGCATCTTCGGTGATTACGGTTTGACCGAGACGCTGATCGATTTGCAGCAAGGACGCACGGAAAGCACGGTGCCGGAAAAATCCGGGAAAGCCACGCGCTTCAGGATCAAAACGCCGTCCGCGGTCAGTTCGGTGCGCGGCACGGATTTCCGGGTCGGGGTCATCGAGGCGCAATCGGGCACCAGCAGTGAGGTGCTGGCCGGTGGTGTCGAGGTTGCAGGTGAGAAAAAGAATGTCAAAGTGCCGGCCGGTTACGGCACGATGACCGCGCAGGGCAAGCCGCCGGTAGCGCCGGTCAAGCTGTTACCGCCGCCGGATTTGTCCGGGACGGCGCGTTACTACCAGAGTTTGCCGCTGGTGATTAAATTCAACCCGCTGGCGGGCGCGCACATGTACCGGGCGCAAATTGCCGCAGACCGGGATTTCAAAAATTTACGATCGGAATTTACCACCGCCAGTTTGCCTTTCCGCGATGGCGAAATTCCCGATGGAGACTACTGGCTGAGAGTGCGCGGGATCGATGGTTTATCGATCGAAGGTAAGGACGCGGTCATTCCTTTCGCGCTCAATGCCTATCCGGAAGCGCCTTTTATTCTCGCGCCGTTACCCGGCGGCATGGCGGAGCCGGAGAAGCAGCAATTCAAATGGGCGGCGCAGACCGACGTGTCGCATTATGCGATTATGATCAGCAAAGACGCCGATTTTTCGACTGTGCTGTATTTTAACCCCGAGGTCAAAGAAAACAGCGTGACGTTATCCGAATCGCTTACCCCCGGTCATTATTTCTGGCGCATTTTCTCGGTTTCGGCGCGTGAAGGCGCCGGGCCGTTCAGCGACACGATGGCGTTTCGCGTGCCCTATCCCGCACCGGCGGTGGGAGAAGCGCAGCTCGACGACGGCAAAATGACGTTCGCCTGGCGCGCCGCCGAGGAAGGTCAGCGTTTTCAGTTCCAGTTTGCGCGCGACCGGGAATTCACCGACATTATTCATGAGGAATCGACCGCGGCTTCGCAGTTGACGATCGCAAAACCGGACAGCGGCACCTATTATCTCCGCATCAAAACCATCGAATCGGACGGTTTTCAAGGGCCGTGGGGAAAGCCGCAGGCGGTTGAAGTTCCATTCGGTATCTCCTATTGGTTCATGCTGCTAATGCTATTGCCGCTGCTCGTGCTGATATGACCCAAGCGGGTAGGTTGTGGCAACGTTATTCATTTGCTGCGCGCATCGCGATCTTGCTGACCGGCGTTGCTTACCTGGCTTACGCGGAAGTGCTGGAACGTCTTGACTACATCCTGTACGACAAAATAGCCGTCCTGCAACAATATCCGCAGGATCCCGATATCGTCATCATCGCCATCGATGACGAAAGTTTCAAAGCGTTAGGCCGCTGGCCGTGGTCGAGAGGGGTGCACGCAGAACTCATCAACCGGCTGAGCTCGGTCGGCAACAGCGCGGCGGCTATCGACTTACTGCTGTCCGAACCGCAAGACAGCGATCCCTACGCCGACCGTTTATTGGCTTACGCCATTGCGGCGCACGGCGGCGTCATCTTTCCCGCGGCACCGGCCTTGGAAGCCGGCACGGAGGCGCTGACGCTGGTGCAGCCGCTGCCGTTGTTCACGCAACAGGCGGCGCTGGGGCATACCGATGTGGAACTGGATAGCGATGGCGTGGCACGGCGCGTTTTTTTATACGCCGGCATCAATGCGCCGGTATGGCCGGCGCTGGGGCTGGCGCTGACCAATCCGGCCGCGGCGCGCGCGATGAATCAAGCACTCGCTCAGGTGGAAGCGGCGCAGGCAGGGGATTGGGTGCGGGCGCAGGAAGCACTGATTCCGTATGCCGGAGAATCCGGCAGTTTCCGCAAGCTATCGTATGCGCAGGTTTTATTCGACGATGAAACCTTGGGTAGTTTAAGGGACAAGACGGTAATCATTGGCATGACGGCTACGGGCATGGGCGCACGCTTTGCCACACCGCTGTCGCCGCTCAATCATCAACCCATGACGGGGGTGGAATGGCATGCCAACGTGTTTTCTATGCTGACCACCGGGCGCGTCATTTATCCGGTTCGCGCGGGGGTCACAACCGTCATTTCGGTGGTATGGGTGAGCCTCGTTCTGGCAGTCATCGCCTGGAGCGGGAAGAGTTTCACCGTTCCGCCGCTGCTTGCATTGATCGCCGCTGCTGTATTTCTTGCGGGGTTGATGCTGGAGTTTTACCGCATTTGGATTCCTCCGGGTGCGGCCTTGCTCGGCACGCTGTCGCTGTATCCGCTGTGGAATTGGCGGCGCATCAATGATTTTTTGCGCACTTTCTGGATGAGTAAAGCGCATTCCAATGCCGCCTTGGAGTCGATCGGCGACGGTGTCATCATCACCGATGCCTTGGATCAGGTGATTTACATCAATAAAGGGGCGGAAAACATTCTGCGCACCCGGCTCGACCAGATCAAAGGAAAGCGGCTGGCGGAGATTCTCGGGGGCGATGCGAAAGCCGGCGATTGGTCCGGGGATCAAACCGAAAAGGATCGTATGGCGGACAGTTTCGGCAAACCTGGCATGATCGAGTGCGCGCTGAAAACGGCACAAGGCAACGAACGGACGGTACGGATTACGCGTAACCAGTTGTTCGACGATCAGGAAACCGTGATGGGATCGGTGATCGCGATGACCGATATCACCGATCGTGTCGAACTGGCGCAACAAGTGGCGCATCAGCAAAGCTACGATGCTTTGACCAAATTGCCGAACCGTTCAAGGCTGCTGGTGCAATTCGACGATCAGATTCAAACAATCCAAGATAGCGGCAAGATCATCGCGGTATTTTTTATCACCCTGGATAATTTCAAGAAAATCAACGATGCGATGGGACACCACGCCGGCGACAAACTGCTGCAAATGGTTTCCGCGCGTTTGTGCGATTTTGCCGCTGCCGAAGGTATTCTGGCGCGTTGGGGTGGCGATGAGTTCGTGCTGCTGTCGAGCGGATTGACGAAGGAGGGTTCCGCTCCCGCAATGGCGCAGAAAATGCTCGATGCCATCCGGCAACGGTTTGAGATCGACGGTTTGGAAGTGTTTGTGTCCGCCAGCATCGGTGTGAGCTTTTATCCCGAGGATGGGGTGTCCAGCGAGGCGGTTCTGGAGCGGGCCGGTACTGCGATGTACCGCGTCAAGAAGGATGGCGGCAATCACTTCGGCTTTTATTCCGCCGAATCGTCGGTGGTCTGGACGCGCGATCAGCTTGAATTGGAAAGGGAATTGCGCGCCGCGATCAAGAACGATGAATTGCAGGTGTTGTTTCAGCCGATCGTCAATGCGCAATCGCATCGTATCGCGCGCATCGAAGCACTGGTGCGCTGGCCGCATCCGAAGCGCGGTTATCTATCGCCAGGCGAATTCCTGCCACTGGCGGAGGACATCGGGCAGATCGAGCAATTGGGCGAGATCGTATTGAGAACGTCGTGCATTGCGGCATACAAACTCAGACAATTGGGTTATCCGGTGAACGTGTCGGTGAACGTGAATCCGCGGCAATTATTGAACCCGCATTTCCCGCAGACCATCGTGCAAGTGCTGCGCGATACCGGTCTGCCCGCCAAATCGCTGATACTGGAGATCACCGAAAGCGCCATCGTCAACGACATGGAACGGGTCAGCAAAGTATTGGAAGAGATCAAGTGTCTGGAAATTTTAATCGCCCTGGACGATTTCGGTACCGGTTATTCGTCGCTGACGCTGTTGCGCGAGTTGCCGATCGACATCCTGAAAATCGACAAATCGTTTGTACGCACATTGGATCAGAACCGCAACGATCTGAAAATCGTGCAGGCCATCATCGGGCTCGGGAAGAATCTCGGTCTGACCGTGATCGCGGAAGGGGTGGAAACGGAACAGCAGGTGAAGCTATTACTGCAACATGCGTGTTATTACCATCAGGGCTTTTATTTCAGCCGGCCTATTCCTTATGACGCATTGTACGAATTGATGCAGCACAAGCTGCATCAAGCCGTGCCGCAATAATGTTCCAGCAGCAGCTGCTGCGCTGAGCGTGGCTTGGATGTGCCGGGTTTCAAGCGCTTGTACGAGCCGTCGCTTTGCAGCAACCAGGCTTGCGTGTTGTCGGACAAATAACTCAGCAGCCCCAGATCGATGACATTGTCGCTGGTGCGTTTCTCCTCGATCGGGAAGCACACTTCGACGCGGTAATGCAGATTGCGTGTCATCCAGTCGGCACTGGAGCAGAAGACCAGTTCCTGACCTTCGCCGCCGCCGTTGTGAAAATAGTACACGCGGGTGTGTTCGAGAAAACGGCCGACGATGGAACGCACGGTGATATTGTCGGAAACGCCCTTGATACCGGGACGCAGGCAGCAAATGCCGCGGATGATCAGGTCGATTTTGACGCCCGCTTGCGATGCTTTGTACAGCGCGGCGATGATTTCGGGGTCGACCAGCGCGTTCATTTTGGCGATGATCCAGGCTTTTTTCCCTGCCGCCGCTACGCTGATTTCCTTGTCGATGTAATTCAGAATGCCTTTGTGCAGTGTGAAAGGCGATTGCAACAGTTTCTTCAGTTTGCCCGCGCGGCCCAAGCCGGTGAGCTGGTGAAACAGTTTGTTGACATCCTCGCCGATCGCCTTGTCGCAACTCAGCAGACCGTAGTCGGTATACAAGCGCGCGGTGCGGGCGTGATAGTTTCCGGTACCCAAATGCACATAGCGGCGCAACGTGCGGCCTTCTCTGCGCACCACCAGAATCATTTTGGCGTGCGTCTTGTAATTGACCACGCCGTACACCACATGCGCTCCGGCCTGCTGCAATTCGCTGGCCAGTTCGATATTGGCTTCTTCGTCAAAACGGGCGCGCAGCTCGATCACCACCGTGACTTCTTTGCCGGCACGTGCCGCTACCTTGAGCGCCTCGACCACGGCCGAATCGGTTCCGGTGCGGTACAGCGTCTGCTTGATCGACAATACGTTGGGATCGGCGGCGGCTTGGCGCAGAAAATCGATAACCGGGGCAAACGATTGAAACGGGTGATGCAGCAAGATGTCACCGTTGTGCAGCGTGTCGAAAATATTGTTGTTTTTCAGCAAACGCTTCGGAATGTCGGGGGTAAAGCCGACGAATTTCAGCTCCGGCCGGTCGACCAGATCGCAAATCGCCAGCAAACGCCCGAGATTGACCGGCCCGGCGACCTGATACAAATCGTTCTGCTGCAGTTCAAATTTCTGTAACAGAAAACTGCTTAGATTATCCGGGCAGTTGTCCGCGACTTCCAGGCGCACGGCGTCGCTGAACCGGCGCGACGGCAATTCGCCTTCGAGTGCGCGCAGCAAATCGTCGATGGCCTCATCGTCGATCAGCAGGTCGCTGTCGCGCGTCACTTTGAATTGATAGCAACCGGTCACATTCATGCCCGGGAACAAGTCGCCGACATGTGCATGAATGATCGAAGAGAGCATGACAAAATCGTGATTTCCCTCGCTGTATTTCGCCGGAACTTGAATGACGCGCGGCAACGAGCGCGGCGCTTGCACGATCGCCAATCCGGAATCGCGCCCGAAGGCATCCTTGCCTTCCAGCGAAATGATGAAATACAGGTTCTTGTTCAACACCCGGGGAAAAGGATGCGCCGGGTCGAGTCCGATCGGACTCAACACCGGTAATACTTCGTCCTTGAAGTAGCGGTGAATCCAGCGGCTGGGCAACGGTTTCCACTGCGAGCGGCGCAGCAGGCGGATTTTGTCCTTGGTCAGCGCGGGTATGATCAAATCGTTCCAGACGCTGTATTGTTCCTGTACAAACTGATGCGCGGTCTCGCTGACGCGCGCCAGCACCTCTGCCGGAGACAGATTGTCCGGACCGGTTTGCGTCGAGCGGTATTTGGCTTGTTGCTTTAAACCGGCGACGCGTATTTCAAAGAATTCATCCAGATTGTTGCTGGCGATGCATAAGAAGCGCAATCGCTCCAGCAGCGGCAAGGTTTCGTCCTTGGCCTGCTCGATGACGCGCCGGTTGAATTCGAGCAGACTCAGTTCGCGATTGATATACAGCGTCGGGTTTTTAAGATCAGGGGTATCCATCAATGACAGTTGCTCAGGTGATTTTTATTTTTTCTTATCGGTTTATTGCCGTTCCGATACATCCGTGCGGAAAATGCGCGGGTTTGCCGGAGTCCGGTTTATACCGCATGAATGTTTCATTTTGGTGACAGTTTCAGCAATTTGCCATTGTCTTCATCGGTCAACAAATACAACGCGCCGTCCGGGCCTTGTTCAACGTCGCGGAATCGCAGCGTATTGGTTAATAACCGTTCTTCGCTGAGAATTTTGTTATCGCCGGTGGTCAGGCGGACTAATTGCCGGCCGGCCAAAGCGCCGACGAATAAGTTGCCGCGCCATGCCGGAAACAATTTGCCGGTATAAAACACCATGCCGGATGGTGCGATCGACGGCACCCAATAGTGAATCGGTTCTTCAAAGCCTTGTTCGGCGTGCTCGTGCTTAATCGGCGTGCCGTTGTAGTGCATGCCGTAGTTGGCCTTGGGCCAGCCGTAATTTTTTCCCGCTTGCGGAATATTGATTTCATCGCCGCCTTTCGGGCCATGCTCGTGAATCCACAATGCGCCGGTTTGCGGATGGATGGTTGCGCCCTGCACGCTGCGATGACCGTACGACCAGATCTCCGGTTTGGCTTGCGGATTGTTGACGAATGGGTTGTCGCCGGGCACCGAGCCATCAGGGCGGATGCGGATAATCTTGCCGATGTGATTGCTCAGGTTCTGCGCTTCCTCCATAAAATCGCCGCGATCGCCCAAGGTGATGAACAGATTGCCATCCGGCGCAAACGCCAGACGTGAACCGAAATGCACCGACCCCAGTACTTTCGGTACCTGGCGGAAAATCACCTGTAAGTTTTCCAGGCTGCCGTCCTTTAATTCAGCCCGGGCGACCGCCGTGCCCGCCCGCGATCCTTCCGGCTCGGCGTACGACAGGTAAATCAGCCGGTTCTTGGCAAATTCCGGATCCAGCGCGACATCGAGCAAACCCCCTTGCTGCTGAAAGAAAACTGCCGGAACGCCTTTGATGGGTTCCGATACCTTGCCATCCGGTGTGATGATGCGCAACCGGCCAACTTTTTCCGTAACCAGCACATTGCCGTCCGGCATGAACGCCATGCCCCAGGGGAATTGCAATCCTTCGGCAACCAAGCGCACGTCGAATTCGGTTTGGAGACGCTGCGCTTGCGCGCTGAGTGAAACAGCAAGACAGAGAGCAATTGCGATCAGAATTTTTTTAAATGGTCGTTTCATGATGGGTTGTGCTGGATGCATGAGTTAACGCGCTCAACTGTATCATTCCTGCCGGAGCGGCTCAATACAAGCTGGTTAAAACACCACGACGCGCACCCGCACGCCGCCGAACACGTTGAGCGGCGGGCCGGGTTCATAATACCGCCCGAGCGCGGCATTGATACGCGTGTTGGCGTTATATTGCGCGTCGAACAGGTTGTTGACGCCAAAAAACACCGAGCCTTCGATATTGTTGTGTTTCTTTTCCCATCCCAGCAGCAATTGCCCCAGGGTATACGCCGGGTTGGTTGCGCTATTGGTGTCGTTGACAAAAAACGCGCCGACGCGGTGCACGTGTAGTTGCCCGAAAAATCCGAGCGGATGTGCGTAGCGCAGCAAGCCTTCCCAGCGGTGACGGGGAATGCCGGGGAAAGTATTGCCTTTCAGGTTGGTATCGTTGGCGGTGTATTTTTCAAATTCAAAATCCGAAAACGTGTAACTGACTTCGCCACGCAGACCTTTCCATTCCGGTGTCGCTAGGCGTGTTTCGACGCCGATCCGGCGCGATTGTCCGGCGTTGCGGAAAAATGCCCGGCCGGGCGACGAGGCCAGCTCGAACGGCGTGATTTCGTTCCACGTGCGGATAAAAAACACCGCGGTGTCGTATTGGAATCCGGCGGTGTTGCCGCGAAAGCCGAGTTCGTTGCTGAGCGACGTTTGCGCGTTCAGATTCGGATTGAAGCCGCCTTTTCCGGCGGGATTGTTGATCAGTTCTGTCGTAGTCGGCGCTTCAAAAACGGACGCGGTATGCGCGTAAATCTGCTGCTGGCTGGTCACGTGATACACCAGCCCGGCGGTACCGCTGGTTTGCGATACGGTGCGCGCGCCGGATTGATTGCCGTCGCTTTTGAATTGATCTTTGACTTCATACCGCAGCCAATCCCAACGCCCGCCGAACACCACATCCAATTTGTCCGCCACGCGCCATTCGTTGCGGAAAAACGGCCCGGTACTTTGCACGCGCTCGGTCTGGCTCAAGTTCAACACGCCGCGCGCGCCAAAATTGTTATTGAAACGCTGCCGGTCATCGTTCTGGATGCCGTAATCGACGCCGACCAGAAAGCGGTTGGGGCGATTGAACAGCATATGATCGTTGACGAACTGCATCATCAACCCGCCCACCCAGCGATCGAACTGCACCTGTCCGCCATCGAAAAACTGCTGGCGGCTTTGGAAATCGCGGTGCAGCAGATAGGTTGTCGCGGTTAGCTCCTTACCGGCGGAAAAGCGGTTGCGGAAACGCAAGCCGATTTCCTCCTGGCGGATTTCTTCACCGGCGTTGTACTGCACATTGCGTGCGGAAGCTTGCCGGGGATTGTCGCGCACTTCCGCGCCGGTCAGCGCGCCGGGATCCTTGGACAGCGGCGAATAAAACTCGCGGAATACCAGCATCAGATCCGAATCTTCGCTGGTTTTGAAATTCAGCTTGGTTTGAAACAGAGTGTTCTGCATCGCGCTTTGATCGCGCCAGCCGTCCTGCTGCAAGTGCGAACCGAAGATGCTGTAGCCGAAATTGCCGTTGCGCCCGCCCATGAACAACTCGGATTTCAGATAACCGTATTGCCCGAACACCTGGCGCGGCATCACGACGAATTTCTCCGGCGGCGCTTCGCGCGTGGTGATGTCGATCATGCCGCCGGAAGCATTGCCGTACAGCGACGCTGAAGGTCCACGCAGAATATCCATGCGCTCGATCAGCGACGGATCGATCGAATCCAGCTGCGTCTGCCCGTCCGGCAACGTCGCCGGAATGCCGTCGACGCGCATCTGAATACCGCGCACCCCGAACGAGGAGCGCGCGCCAAACCCGCGGATCGCGATGCGCAAATCCTGCGTGAAGTTGAACTGATTCTGAAAAAACACCCCTGGCGTGCCGCGCGCGAACTCGTCCAACGTTGCGCCGGGTTGATAGTTATGTTGCGGAGTGCGCGTGATCTGCGTGACGCTGCTCGGAATCTGTTCCGGTGAACGCTCGCTGCGCGTGGCGGTGATGTTGATCGGGTTGAGAATGACGGATTGCGGGGTTTTGGATTCCTGCGCCCAAACAGGTAAAGCAATTGCAGTGCAACCGGCCATAATCATTAAAAAATGAATTGCAGTACGCATGCAGGAAAAACGGCCAGGACAAAAAATCGCAGCAGAAATAACAGACATGCGCGCAAGTGTATCACTCGAATGACTGGCATCAAATTGTTGGGTTTTTACTGATTGGTTACGATCATTTTTGTTGATTACTGGCGATACGTAAAAATATGTAGCAATCTGCTACAATCAATAATTATTTGGATTGATGGAGTCAAAACATGGCAAAAGCAGCTTCTCCGATTCGCTTGCAAGATGAATTAATGCAAGCCGCCGCATTGACCGCGGAGCGGTTCCACCGCAGCACAGCAGAGCAAATCGAATATTGGGCGGAAATGGGGCGCAATATCGACCACATGCTGAATCCGGACGACATGCTGGCGATCTCTGCGGGATTGGCAAAAATTACTGTCGAGCCGGTCACCAGCGAGCCGGTCGATGTTGCTAGCATATTTCAGTCATTGGAAACCGATCGCGCCGCAGGCGTTTTGCCGCAAACGGTGACCGGCAGCGCGATCCGCTATCAGGCATCGGCTACACACCCCGGTTTGTTGGAACAAATCCAACCGGATGGCCGCATCAAAACGGGAAAGTTTCAAGGCGGCGAATTCATCGAAATGATTGAGCCGGCGCTTTGAGAAAGAAAAAACAACTGTGGCTACTGGCCGGGGGCAACGGTGCGGGCAAAAGTACTTTCTACCGTACCCGGCTGGCACCCGCAGGTCTGCCGTTTGTCAACGCGGATATCCTGGCCAAGCTGCTGTATCCGCAAGCGCCGGAAGCGCACAGCTATCACGCCGCCAAACTGGCGGAACACCTGCGCCTGCAATTGCTGCGGCAGGGCCGCAGTTTTTGTTTTGAAACGGTATTCTCGCATCCGTCGAAAATTGATTTTGCCGCGCAAGCCAAAACCCTCGAGTATGAAATCATTCTGGTGTTTATTCACTTGGGTGACTCAGCACTCAACCAAGCGCGGATCGCACAGCGAGTCAGCGAAGGCGGTCACAACGTTCCGGCCGATAAAGTGATCAGCCGGATACCCAGAACGCTCAAGCTAATTAAAAAGACGCTGCCGCTATGCGATCACGTATACATCCTCGACAATTCCCGCGCGGATAATCCGTTTCAACAACTGGCCGTTATTCGCGATGGACAGATCATATTCCGGCTTGATGTTATGCCTGATTGGTGTAGGGAATTGTTGGCCGATTATGGGGCAGAAAAATAAGATTTGTAATGAATATGGAGATCTAAACGATGCACGAGGAGGTTAATGAATGGAGTGGCGATGTATTGCAACGCAAGAAATATGCGGATTTTCTCACGCAATACCTGATCGCTAAAAAAGGCCCGTTCGTAATCAATATCAATGCACCTTGGGGATCCGGCAAAACCTTTTTCATTGAACATTGGTGCGAGGATTTAAAGAAGGAGCATCCATGCGTACTGTTTAATGCATGGGAAAATGACTTCTCGAATGATCCTTTATTATCAGTTATTTCTTGCATTGAAAAAGATTTATCGCCTTTGTTATCTGTTACCGATAAAAATGATAAGAAGATAAATAGTGGGTTATCAAAAGCTGGTAAGTATTTAAAAAGCATTGCCCCAATTTTAGCAAGAGCAGCAGTTTCTAAAGCGATTGGTAAAGATGGATTGGAAGAATTGCAGCAGCTCAATGAAAAGGATGAGAAGGCTGCTACTGAAATTGTAGAAAAAGTCACTGAACAATTGATTCAGAATAATAAAGCTGTTGAGAAAGCCATAGAAAGTTTTGGAAAGTCTTTGGAAGAACTAATAGAAAAATTGACTCGCAATCAGGAGTACTTGAAAAAGCCATTATTCATTTTTATTGACGAACTTGATCGATGCCGCCCGCTTTATGCAATCGAATTATTAGAAAGAATAAAACATTTGTTCGGTGTACCAGGGATTGTTTTCGTTATCGCGACGGATACCGAGCAATTAAAGCACTCCATTAATGCAATCTATGGCAGTGGATTTGATTCAACTACATATTTAAGAAGATTCTTTGACCAAAGCTATGCCCTTTCTTTACCTGATTATGTTGAATACGCTAAGTTATTATTTCAAGGATTTGATCCTGATTTAGTTAATAAATTTGTTCAAATTGGTATCTCTTTATCGGGAGATGAAAAACGCAATTGGGTTAATATTGGCGGTGACCTAAATGAATATCGCGGAAGTGATGAGTACACACTTACGATCGAGAAAAATGAGTTGGCTGAAATGGTATTGCTATTTTCCCTTTTTTCAGCATTCTTCAGGCTTGATTTGCGAACGCAAAAACAGTGTTACGAAAAAATCTTGGCAATTATTTCCTCTGTTCCATTCGGAGAAAAATTGCATTTTGCTTACCTGATTTTCTTGATCATGCTTGAGGCTAAAGTTCCGGTGTTATTTAAAGAGTACTTCTCATTTGGCAAAGATCAGGATCGTGAAAAAAAGGAATTGATTAAAAATAAATTCAGCTCTTTTTATAATATTAGGATAAGTGAGCGCTTATATTACGCGCTTGATTTTGTAGATTTTTATTCCATGTATGCTTATGCAGACCATGATGGAATATCAAATGCTATAAAAAGAAGAAGGCATCCAAGTGCCGAAGTAAGGCTGTTAGAAAGTATTATAAATAATCAAGGCAATATGAAACTGTATGAGAAATGGGTTTTACTTGCATGCAATTTAGATTAACAGGTCGTTGAATAATCATGGCTAGGTCATTTCTCTTTACAAGAAAGTAATGAATTATTCTGTGCATCATCGTGGTTGATAACTGCCCACTCCAAAGCCGCCTCATCCTGCTCGGCGCCAGCAACCTGACGTTATCGCTGCGACTGGTCATTCACCTGATGCAGCAGCGCTTCGGCGGACCCAGCGAAATTCTGGCAGCCATCGGGCACGGGCGGGCGTACGGTATTTTCAGTGAAGCGGTGTGGCGCGGGTTGCCGGGAGTTGCGGATTGCGGGTTGTGGCGGCAGTTGCGTGAGACGGAATCGCGACAGGCTTATGCATTGCTGACTGACATCGGCAACGATATTGTGTATGGCTTGCTGCCTGAGCAGGTGTTGCAATCGGTGGAGCGATGTGTGGAGCGGTTGCAGCAGCAATCCGCGCAGATCGTTGTGACCGGTTTGCCGATGACTTCAATCGAACGTTTGTCCGAGCGGCGTTTTCTGTTGTTCCGCAATCTTTTTTATCCTTCCTGCCGGTTGCCGCGGAATGAAACGGTCAGTCGCGCCTGGGCGGTGCATGACGGCTTGGTGGCTATGGCGGCGCGCCGCAAGTTCGTATTGCACGAGCAGAAGCCGGAGTGGTTCGGTTTAGACGGCATTCATGTCGATTACTGGCAGCGCGAGGCGTATTACCGGGATATCGTGCAGCAGTTTGCGGATTCCGGCAAGAAGCCGGAGCCGCTGGAGAGCGGGCGGGGACTCTTTTTGACGTGGCAGCGGCGGCCGGAATTCGCGTTTAAAACGCTATTCGGCCGTGCCATATACCGTCCGCAGCCGAGCGGTTTGTTGGCGGACGGTTCGCGTGTTTGCAAGTATTGATTCGTGTGAGCATGACCGGGCGCAGTAGTTTTTAGAACTTCCCTAGTTTCGGTCGCGATACATGACTACCGTATAGCGCACGCCTTGTGCAGTGCGATACGCTTCCAGATCGAAAGGATATGCCTTGTTCGACTCGAGCTTGCCGGCTACGGCATCGCCATCGATATCGTCGTACCAAGCCCATTTTCCGCCATCGAGGTGCTCCGCGACCGCGGTGAAATAGCGCACGCCGCCTTCGGAAAAACCGCGGATGCGCACCGGTGTGACATTGTGTTTGCGCAATTGCGCATCCAGTTCTTTTGCCGTGACACGGCTGAAGATCAACGAGGGTCCCGGGCGTTCTTCGACGATTACTGCGTACCGACGCACACCGGCGGAGACGTAGGAGGTCAAATCGGCGATGTGCTGCCGGCCGTTGATTAACTGATTGAGTCCGGCTTCATCCAAGCCGGTCAGTACCTTGGTTTCCGGTTCCGATCCTTGTTGCAACGCCAATGTGAAGTGCGCTTGATTATCCGTTTCGTCGGCAGTTATCGATACCGGGCGGGCGTTCATGGCGGCAATTTTATCGTCCAGCTCTGCTGCCGTGACGTCGCGCAGATAATGCCCTTCGATCCCGGGTTGGCGGTACACGATGGCGGCAAAACGCCGATTTGTGCCGGTTCCGTAACTGGAAAGTCGCGTCAGATGCCAGCCCGGCATCAGCACGTCGTCGATATAATCCGGTGCGATGTCGTGCGACCAGAGCCAGCTTTCCGGCGGGTTGATAGAAAATTTCATCGCTTCCTCCTGCTTTGCGGATTCAGTTCCGTTTGTCCGGCTATTTTCCTGCTTACCGGGCGGATTGGTTTTTGGGTTACTGTCTGTCGTGCATGCCGTGATGAGAACGGCCATTAACACAGAAACTACCTGTTTCAAGAAAATCAAGTGCGGTGTGCTATTCATAGTGATTGTCTCCATCGAACCAGCGGGTTAAACACAATGTGCGCGCCCGGTTTTGGATGATACCGCAGGAATGCGGATTGCGATGTTTTTCCATGAACGGCGCGTTTGACAGCCCATCCGGCATTCAGTATATTCAGCGCAGAAAATATGCGTTGATTTTTATCGTATCCTGCCTTAATTCTCTCTATTCGAGCTTTCTTATATGCGTATCGTTGTCACCGGAATGGGGATTGTGTCACCGATCGGCACGGGCATTGATCCATTCTGGAAAAATGCGGTTGCCGGTACCAGTGGAATTATCAGTATTCAGAGCTTTGACGCTTCCAAACAGCGTTCGCGGATCGCCGGGGAAGTGCAGGGTTTTGACCCCGCCACTTTTTTAACCGCCAAGCAAATCGAACAAACCGACCGCTTTACGCAACTGGCGCTGCACGCGGCGGGTCAGGCGATGGCGGATGCCGGCAGTCTGGAAAGTTATGAGCCGCGGCGGTTGGCGGTCAGTTTGGGGTCGGGCATGGGCGGATTTTCGACGTTCGAATCTTCTGCGGCGCGCAGATTCCAAAATAAGTCCGTGCCGCCGTTTACCGTTCCGCGCATCATGGCCAATTCCGCCGCTGCCTGGATCGCAACCAAATACGGGCTGAAGGGTACCAACCTGACGACCAGTACGGCCTGCTCGTCCGGCGCCAATGCCATCGGCATAGCGCTCGATCTGCTGCGCAGCGGCAAAGCCGATGCAGTGGTGACCGGCGGCGCGGAAGCTTGCGTGCTGCCGCTGACGATGGTGGGTTTTGAAGCCTTGTTTGCGTTGTCCACCGGATTCAACAACGACCCGGCGCAAGCCTCGCGCCCCTTCGCCAAAGGCCGCGACGGCTTCGTCATGGGTGAAGGCGCGGGCATCCTGGTGCTGGAACGGGAAGACGCGGCACTCAAACGCGGCGCAAAAATTTACGCCCGGCTGGCCGGATACGGTTGCGCCTGCGATGCGACGCACATCGTCGCACCAGATATCGACGGTCAAGCGGCGGCGATGCAAACCGCGCTTGACGACGCCGGCATGACCCCCGCGCAGGTGGATTACATCAACGCGCATGCCACCTCGACGCCCATCGGCGACGTTATCGAGACCAAAGCGATCAAGCAACTGTTCGGCGAGCGCGCGCCGGAAATTCCGGTCAGCGCCACCAAATCGATGATCGGCCACAGCATCGGCGCTTCCGCCGCGATCGGCAGCATCGCCGCGATCATGACGCTGCAAACCGGCACCATCCACCCCACAATCAACCTCATCGAAGCCGATCCGGAATGCGATCTGAATTACACGCCCAACACGGCGGCGCAGAAAAAAGTGCAGACCGCGCTGTGCAACGCCTTCGGCTTCGGCGGCAACAACGCCAGCATCGTTTTTACAACTCTATAACACAAGGTGCCCACAGACATGGATACAGCAGACCTCGAAGCGAAAGTCATCGAATTTATCGCATCAAAAGTTGAAAACGCCGACGCCTCCACCATCACCGCCGCCTCCAAATTTGACGAACTCGGCCTCGACTCGATGGACACCGTCCAACTGCTGTTCGACGCGGAAGACGCTTTCGGCGTCACGTTCGACGGCGAGGAAGTCAAGAATCTCCGCACGGTGGGGGATATTATTACTTATATTAGTGAGCATCCGCCGGAGGAGAAGGGGTAGTGGGGGGCGCGGGTGATTTTTGGCAATTACAATTGACTGTTAGATCATATTTAATTCAAGTTGGTTGAAAACCAGCAGATTGAAGAGCGCAGTTAATACCCCGCTGCTTGCGGCGGGGTGCTTTATTTAACCGACTCAATATATTTTTTTACGATTTTTTTTAAATCAGATCTGTCTTCCTTTTTTACACTCATTACAGCTCTGATTATTTCTATCTGATCCAAATCGAGACTATCTCGATGGATTCCTAGAATTTGCAGCAGATCATCATCCGCTTCCTTATTTTCGTTAGCAAACCTGTCACCTTTGCCGGTTTCCAGCCAATACGCATTGATTTTTAATATTTCCGAGAATTTTGAATTGTGCCGACTTCCCTGAGCAGCATTTTTTTTGTCACACAAGTATTGCACTGTTTGCGGCTGAATGCCTGCCATCCGAGCCAGTTTGGTCTGTGTTATTTCGGCGTTTTTTATCGCCCATTTTAGGCGTTCCCCATAGGTATCCATATCGGGAATGATACAAGCAATTTTGTCAAAATGTTGACAGGTGTATTTTTTGTTGAGAACCCGCATAAGGCGGAAGCTGAAAGCATTCCGCCCGAATGGCTTATCAATTTATTCTACTGCACGAAAGCGATGATCGCTTGTGCTCTCAATGTAATTACACTATAGTCATGCGAGTATCGTAACTCATTAACACTTCTCATGACCCATCTCATCAAAATCGGCAATTCCCAAGGCATACGTATTCCCAAACCGCTCATCGAACAGGCTGACTTAGAGGGTAAGGATTTGCAATTGCAAGTCGTGGAGGGTGGTTTGTTGATTACGCCCAAGAAGGCGGCGCGGGAAGGTTGGCGTGAATCCATTGAAGGCACATTGAAGATGCGTGGCGCGGAGCCGCTGGATCAGGAATGGTTGAATGCACCGTTGTCTACCGCTGACGATTGGGACTGGTAGTGCCGAAAGTTTCTCGATTCCAGGTTTGGCTGGTGCAGCTCGACCCGACGCAAGGCTCGGAAATCAACAAAACAAGACCTTGCGTTGTAATTTCTCCGGACGAGCTTTCCGCTTTATCCACCGTGCTGATGGCACCGATGACAACCCAAGGTTTTGAATTCCCATGCCGGGTTGCTTGCAGTTTCAAAGGAAAACAGGGTTTGATTTTGCTCGATCAAATCAGGGCGGTCGATAAAACGCGCTTGGTCAAAAAACTTGGCGTCATTGACGAAGCGACGCAAATGGATTTGTGCCAGCGATTGCATGAATTGTTTGCCTATTAACAGGAGCCTGCTTTCAAAAGGAAAATAACCATGTCCACAAACACTATCCGCCTTCATCGCGTGCTGCGCGCGCCGCCCGAGAGAATTTACCGCGCTTTCCTGGATGCCGATGCGATGGCTAAATGGCTGCCGCCGCATGGTTTTACCGGTAAGGTGCATCATATCGATGCGAAAACCGGTGGCAGTTATAGGATGTCCTTTACCAACCTCAGCACCGGGCACAGTCATTCATTCGGCGGTGAATATCTGGAATTAGTGCCGTTTGAGCGTATCCGCCATACCGACCGGTTCGATGATCCGAATTTGCCCGGAGAAATGCAGGTCACGGTATCTTTAAAACCGGTTTCCTGCGGCACCGAGTTGAACATCGTGCAAGAGGGCGTACCGGAGGTGATTCCGGCCGAAGCTTGCTACCTCGGCTGGCAGGAATCGCTGACGTTGCTCGCGCAGCTTGTCGAAGCCGAGATTCCCGGCTAACTCTGCCACTGCTGATTTTTTGTGGAGACACTGAAGGAGTGGTAATGCCGCGCCAGCATCGGCTAACCGTTTTTCCGTTTCTGATTCTGCTGCTGATATTGCTGGCCGGTTGCGTCCATCGGCCGTTTGTTACGGTGCCTTACCCGCGCTGGGGCGAAGAAATTGTGATCGGTTCGAGCGGTGAGGAGCCGCTGATTCTGCGCTCGTTATCGCCGCCGGAACCCAGTCAGGCATCCGCTTGTGTGTTGCTGGTGCATGGCATGAACGAGCATATCGGACGCTACGGTGAGGTGGCGCGTTATTTCTCGCGGCGGTTTTTTGTGGCCGGGTTCGATCATTATGCGCACGGGCTATCGAATCCAGCGCTGCGCCGTGCCGATCAGGCGCTGGCGGAAGGAGCCGGCCGAGCCGATGTCGGTGACGCTTATTTGGCGCAAGCGGCTTTGTACGATCTGGAGCCATTGCGGCGGATGTTGGGCCGGGCGTTGCAAGCCTTCATGGCGCAGTGCGACGCGCAAGGTCATCCGCAGCGGCCGGTGTTCATCGTGGCGCATAGTCTAGGCGGACTGGTGACCGCATCTTATCTGCTCAAGCATCAAGACGAATCCGATTTGCGCAAGCGGCTAAAGGGTGTGGTTTTGCTAGCCCCGGCTTTTGCCGTGAGCGAACCGCCGGGCTGGCGCGGCTGGCTGGCGAATCCGCTGATCAAACTGTCTTTTCATGCGGAAACGCATTTTTTGCATCCGCAGGATGAGCCGCTGCCTTTGCTGGTGTTCAATCAATTGTTTTCGCTCGTGACCGTGCCGGTGTTGGATGGTTTGTTTGAAGTACTGTCCTGGCCGGGGTTGCGCGGTATTTTCACGCCGGTTTCACCCGCTTGGGTCACCGATTATCTGACCGATAGCGAAGAAGAAAAAACCCGCCTGCGCGCCGACGGCTGGATCATTCGCCGGAGTCTGCTGCGCTACGTGAAAGGCATTGAAGCCGAGGTCGTGCGCTTCCGTAGGGAAATGGCGGATTTCTCAATACCGTATTACCTGGTTTATTCGGAGCGGGATCCGGTTACGCCCGCCTGGGGCGATGAAGATTTTGCCCGTGTGACACTGAAGCTTAATTCCGCTAGTGAAGTTCTGAAGCTTTCCGGTTTGCCGTATCACCAGCATGTGTTTTTGCAAGAACCCGCGCGCACCGGACTGCTGCAGAAAATTGAGCAATGGCTGGATCGCCGGCTACGTGTACTGCACTGAATCGCCATACCTGTTTTGCCTGGTAATGCTCTCATTGTCATGTAATCTTATTGATTCGATTGATGCTTATGCATTGAGGGTTGAATGAAGATTCTTTTCGATTGCCGCCACTGCTTGCAGCACTTCGAATGCATATTCAGCGCTGCGTAATGTACACAAAGCCCGTTCAATATCTCTGAGCCTATTATTTCTGCTGTTTAGTATTAGTTGTGATTTTCTTCACAGCGTAAATCTTCTGGATTTTGTAGTCTTGTTTCATGCTTTTGGCTTTGATGCGATTTGCCGCAGCATCAAAATCCGGATGAAACAAGCGGCTAATTAAGATAGGAGGTTGTCATGATTATCACACTTGATATTTTTTCTGGAAGACCTAATCCTTCGTGGATTCTCTCCGAGAAAGACACCAACCGGCTCCTGGAAAGGTTTTCTGGCAAGGCGCTAGTAGAAGCTGAAGCAGTAGATAGTGTATTGGGTTTCCGTGGCATGGTGGTTTCCTCTCACAGTGATGAGCAATTGCCAGAAGGTATGCCTGCTACGTTCCGGGTGGGTGGCTTATTGTCCGCCGATTATGTTGCACCGGAGTCAACATTGAGTTTGCTTACCGCCGATGAGTCGGATGACGCAGTCCGTTGGTTACTTTCTACTGGTCAACATGCCATTCATGAAGATGTTTTTGCTTATTTGGAAGATACGCTGGAAATGCGTAAGCAGAGCTTGGAAACGGAAGCGCTTACCGAGCTCGCCATTGAAGAGAAAGTCTGGAAGGAAGAGGCCAAGCTGGTTGCTAAGGCTGCTTGTATCATTCAGAACACACCCTACAATCCTGGTTTTTGGAATGCTGCCGGTGTTATAGGAAAAAATAACTGTTACAACTACGCCATGAATTATCGTTCGGATACGTTTGCCCAACCCGGACGTATTTCAGGCCATCCGAATAACGTCATGGCTTGCGCAAATGTCGCTACTGCGGCCAACTGGGATGGTTGTAAGGCAGTTTGTTCCGGTTCGAACAAAAACGTAGCCCTGGTTATTTGGCCGGGACAGGATTATCACTGGTACCGGAAGCACTCTAATGGTTTTTGGGGACATAAACCGGGTGGTACGGCGGCGCGTAACACAGATAATTTAGGCCGGGTTATTAATGGTACAACCTTAACACCGCAAAATTGTGCACGAGGACCTTATACCATCTTCTGTGGTTATCGCTACTCACCCACTGGCATGAAAGTTCGTTGAGTTTTATTTTTTAAAAATCTTTTTCTGTGGAAAAAAAGAGAATAAGGCATTCGCGGGATTTCCGTACTAGGCTCCCGCGTGCCGAAAAGGAGTTCAGTGTATCACTTCATTAGGAGTCAATTGGGATTGACTAATTATGGGTTGAGATTAAATGTTATTGATTGCCAATAGCTTACACCTAAGTTTCCCCATGAAAAATTGTAAATAGAAACTATCATGATAATCGAGTTTGATGTATTTAGCGGGAGGCCGAATCCTACTTGGAGTTTATCTGAGGAGGAAGTTGTGGAATTGCTGGCAGCATTTAAAGATCTTCCTCTTGCCAATAAACCTTGCCAGGAAACCGGAATCGGTTATCGCGGTTTTGTTATTCTGAACCCCAGACGCGAGGGCGGATTGGCTCCGCGCATTCGCGTATGTGGCGGCATCATAGCAATGACTGGTGATGATGAACAGCTCTACCAAGATGTGCATGGTCTTGAAAATAGATTGCTATTACAAGCATCACAGCATGGCCACGTGACTATTGTGAACAATGTGCTGGAAGGAAAGTTTGGTACTGAATCAGATAAATGACTGGCAAGAAATGTAGCAAGTAGGCAATCATGCCGGTTTATTGATTGATCTCCGCGGATTTAATTCCCCGTACCTTAAAGTGAAAGGGCACGCAGTTAATGCTGCGCTGCTTGCGGTGAAGTTCTTTGTTTGTAAATTATATGTAGATTCAATGAGGTATTTGCGCGCTGCATGTCGTGTTTTGGCAACCGCTAAAGTTGGGGATCTTCGCGGATTGCTTGTTTAGTATGTCCCCGATCCTATGAGGAGGTGTATATGTCGAATCAAGAATCAGTTCAATCAGGTCTGGAAACAACAGGCCGTTTTATCGTCACATTTCGCGAGGGAGCGCAGAGCGAAGCTTTAACCTTACTGAAAAAAGGAACGGGTTTGACTAAGGCCAAGCTCATGAGTAGCGCCGATTTTGGTGAATCAGGTGTAGATATTGCGCAAGTGCCGGAAAGTGGCGGAGTTCTGCTCGAACAATTAGGCATTGCCGTGATTACTATGGATGAGGCTGCCGTTGGCGCATTGGCGCAGGATATAGGTGAAGATTCTGCGATACTGGCTATCGAGCCTGAAGGTGTCATGTATGCCTTGAGTGAGCTCAAAGGTCTTTCAGTGGACTATTTACGGGGTTTTCGTGATGCTGCCAATACGCTTTATGCTCAGGCCAGTCAGGAAGCAATGCAAGAGGGGCTGGCAGAATTAGCCGCAGCATTTGGCGATACTGCCTCACTTACTTGGGGGCTTCAGGCAACGAAGGTTGCTACATCCAAGTACTCAGGTAAGGGAATAAAAGTGGCAGTGCTGGATACCGGTCTTGATTTTAAGCATCCTGACTTCGCCGGAAGGAGCATTATTTCCAAGTCATTCATAAGCGGAGTTCCGACAGCCCAGGATGGTCATGGTCATGGAACGCATTGTACCGGAACGGCATGCGGACCATTAAAACCCACCCAAGACCGCCGCTATGGCGTTGCTTATGGTTCTCAGATTTATATTGGAAAAGTCCTTTCAGATGCAGGGAGTGGCGGTGATATTGGTATCCTGGCGGGTATTGATTGGGCCGTTGCCAACAAGTGCCATGTTATTTCAATGTCTTTAGGTGCGGATGTATGCAACACATCGACTGCATATGAAACTGCAGGTCAACGGGCGCTCAATGCCGGTAGTCTTATAGTCGCTGCTGCTGGTAACAATGCCCGGCGTTCAGCAAGGCAGTATGGTTGTGTAGGCCGGCCCGCTAATAGCCGCACATTTATGGCGGTGGGTGCATTGGATTCCAGCCTGAATGTAGCCGATTTCTCTGCTCGTGACACAGCGCGTAACCCCGGTACTGCCGTAGATATCGCGGGGCCTGGCGTTGCAATATACTCCAGTTGGCCCATGCCTACGCGTACGAGAACTATCAGCGGTACCAGTATGGCAACGCCACACGTGGCAGGTATTGCGGCGTTGTGGGCTCAAGCATCGGCAACTCGCGGAGCTGCCCTGTGGCAGCGTATAATTACGAATGCCCGTACGCTCCCGGCACCAGTTGTAGATGTTGGCCGGGGATTGATACAGGCGCCCTGAGACAACCAGAATCACGCGAAGATTAATCAGCTTCGCGTGATTCTGCGGGCTGTCATGTGTGTCGAGATGAGGAGATCATGATGTCAAATCAATCTGCTACGGATATTGATATGATTATATCTGTTGATGAGAAGTACCTGTCTCAGTTGGACAAAATCGCAGAAAATCTACGCTCACAAGGACTTAAGGATATTCAAGTGCTAACAGGCGTCGGAGTCATTACTGGTAAAGGACACCCCGATTTATTATCAGCGTTGCATCAAGTGAATGGCGTCGCCGCTGTGGAAACAGCCGGTACTGTCCAAATTGCTCCCCCCGGATCTGACGTTCAGTAAAGAAGAACTGTTAATGATCGCTGTTTTTCGCACAATTCCCGGTGTTGATGCATTATCAGGAAAGCATTTTTATTCTTGAGAAATTCAAATTCAGAGTCGTTGTGGTGAGTCATCAAGGGCTACTGCACCTATGAGTTACTAGGTGTTAGCTACATAGTTAATTTATACTGAGCCAGTAGTCAATAAGAATAGTTTTAACTGAATACGAGGTAAGAAGCATGCTGAAAGCAACATTAACTGATCTGATGCAACGCATACCCGGTAAGGCGAGTCCGGAATGGCCGATGGGTGAGCCGTTTGCACTGGCGTTTGCGCACGGCACGATGTCGGTTGAAGTGTATGCGCCCAGAGGTTCCGATATCCAAACGCCGCACGATCAGGATGAGTTGTATTTCATTCATACCGGCCGTGGAGAAATCGTCATTGCCGGGGAGCGGCATACATTTGAGCCGGGCATGGTGTTTTTCGTGGCAGCGCATGTTGAGCACAGGTTCGAGAATTTCTCGCCGGATTTCATCACCTGGGTGGTGTTCTGGGGACCCAAAGGCGGGGAAAAGAATCCGAGAACAGCGGGTTGATAGGCCATGCTCAAGTTCTACGGTTATAAACAATGCGGCACCTGCCGTAAGGCGGAGCAATTTTTACAGCAGGCGAACATTGCTTACGAATTTATCGACATCACGCTGAATCCGCCGGGCGCGGAAGAATTGGCTGCGATTGTGGCGCGCGCCGGTGTTTCGCTGAATAAATTGTTCAACACCAGCGGCGTGCAGTACCGCGAATTGAAAATCAAGGAGCGGCTGCCGGCGTTATCCGAACAGGAAATATTGGTGCTGCTCGCGGGCAACGGCCGTTTGATCAAGCGCCCGCTGATTATCGATGGCCAACGGGCGACCGTGGGGTTCGATGCGGAACGGTTTGCCGCTGTCTGGCGTTAAAGTCTCACCATTTTTCCTTGTTTCCGGATGGTTAGCAGTGCGCGGCGCTTTGCGCTATAGCAGCAGTGCTGCCGACAATTATGCTTGCGCTTTGGCGCTCATGCTTGTACTCTTCTTCGCCATAGACGGCGTGAGCAGGGCTTATCAATAACCGGATCAAGCAGGAGGCAAAAATTGGCTGAACAACGTTTTTTTGTGCGTAAAGCGGCGGTACTCGGGGCTGGAGTCATGGGAGCGCAGATCGCGGCGCACTTGGTGAACGCCAATATCGAAACCTTACTGTTCGAACTGCCGGGCGACGACAAGAATCCGAACGCCAATGTGATCAAGGCGGTGGAAAAACTCAAAAAACAAGAGCCCGCTCCTCTGTCCGTCAAAACCAAAGCCACCTGTATTCAGCCCGCCAATTACGAGCAACATCTCGAACTGTTGCAAGATTGCGATCTGGTGATCGAAGCGATCGCCGAGCGCATGGACTGGAAGCGCGATCTGTACGTTAAGGTCGCGCCTTATCTGGGCGAGCACACGATTTTCGCCAGCAACACTTCCGGGTTATCGATCAATCAATTGGCCGAAGCGTTTCCGGAAGAACTGCGGCACCGTTTTTGCGGCATCCATTTCTTCAATCCGCCGCGCTACATGCACCTGGTCGAGCTGATTTCGTGCCAAGTCAGCGACGCGGCCATGCTCGATCATCTCGAAGAATTTCTCGTCACCAATCTGGGCAAGGGCGTGATCCGTGCCAAGGATACGCCGAATTTCATCGCCAACCGCATCGGTGTGTTTTCGCTGCTGGCGACGATGCATCATGGCCGGGCGTTCGATTTCGGTTTCGATCTGGTCGACGCGCTGACTGGCGCGCTGATCGGCCGCCCCAAAAGCGCCACGTTCCGCACTGCCGATGTGGTGGGATTGGATACACTGGCGCATGTCATCAACACCATGCGCGATACGCTGCCGGACGATCCGTGGCATACACATTTCGCCGTGCCGGATTGGCTGCAAGGTTTGATTGAAGCCGGTGCGCTGGGAGAGAAAGTCAAACGCGGGGTGTACCAGAAAATAAAAGGCGAAATCCATGTGCTAGATCGCGCTACGAAGGGGTACCGGTTATCGGGCGCGGAAGTCGATGACGATTTGAAACGCTTGCTGAAATACAGCAGCCCGTCAGAGAAATTTGCTGCATTGCGCAACAGCCATGAGCCTCAGGCGCAGTTTTTGTGGTCGATTTTCCGCGATTTGTTCCATTACTGCGCGGTGCAACTGGAGTCGATCGCCGACAATGCGCGTGACCTCGATCTGGCGGTGCGCTGGGGGTTCGGCTGGAATCAGGGGCCGTTTGAAATTTGGCAAGCCGCCGGCTGGAAACAAATCGCCCATTGGATTCAGGAAGACATCGCCGCCGGTAAGTGCATGAGTCAGGCGCCGTTGCCGCCGTGGGTCATGACGATTGCGGATAGTGAATCGCCCGGCGTGCATTCCGCGCAAGGTTCGTTTGCCCCGGCTTCCGGAAAACCGCAAGGGCGCTCAACATTGCCGGTGTACCAGCGCCAGCTTTTCCCAGACCGCTTGAGCGGCGAATCGGCAACGTACGGGGAAACTATTTTTGAAACGGATGCGGTGAGGTTGTGGCACACCGGCGACAAAATAGCCATTCTGAGCTTCAAGAGCAAAATGCACACCATCGGCCTCGATGTGCTGGAGGGGACGCAACTAGCGATCAAGGAAGCTGAGCAAAATTGGCGCGCGTTGGTGATCTGGCAAACCGAACCGCCGTTTTCCGCCGGTGCTAATTTGCAGAAAGCCACCGAAAAACCCAAAGCGGATGCGCACCATAGCAATGTACCTGCAGCTTCGCCCGAACCACCGAAGCCGCCGACGGCCTTTCAGTCTTTCCTGAAGAAATTGCGTAAATCGACCCAGGCGACCGTGCTGCAAGTGGCACGCGAACTGGATCTGGCCGATGTGCTGATGGCCAAGAAACTGGCTGAAGTGGAAGGCATGATCAAGCAGTTTCAGCAAACCTCGCAAATGCTGCGCTATTCGATGATTCCGACCGTGGCTGCAGTGGATGGATTGGCATTGGGCGGCGGTTGTGAGTTTGTCATGCATTGCGACCGTGCGGTGGCCACGCTGGAAAGCTATATCGGTTTGGTGGAAACGGGGGTCGGATTGCTGCCCGCGGGTGGCGGGTGTAAGGAATTCGCAATGCGCGCTGCGCAAAACGCCAAGGATGGCGATCCTTTCCCGCAATTGAAACATTATTTCCAGACGGTGGCGATGGCGGAACTGGCCAAGAGCGCCGAGCAAGCAAAAGAACTGGGTTATCTGCGCCGCGCCGACATGGTGGTGATGCATCGTTTTGAATTGCTGCATGTGGCGAAGGCGCAAGCGCTGGCACTGGCCGAAGCGGGTTACCGTCCGCCGCTGCGCACGCGGGAAATTCCGGTGGCAGGGAATACTGGCATTGCGACGATCCAAAGCCAACTGGTGAATATGCGTGAAGGCGGTTTCATTTCCGAACACGACAACCTGATTGCCAACAAAGTGGCACATGTCATGTGCGGCGGCGATCTGACGCCGGGCAGCCTGGTCGATGAGGACTGGTTCCTGGAACTGGAGCGCGCGGCTTTCATGGAGTTACTGGCGACGGAAAAAACCCAGGCGCGCATTGAATATACATTGAAAACCGGCAAACCGCTGAGAAACTGATTTCACGATTCACGGAGAATCCTATGACCAAGCAAACGCAAGAAGCCTATATCGTAGCCGCCGCACGCACGCCAGTCGGCAAAGCGCCGCGCGGCATGTTCAAGAACGTGCGCCCCGACGACATGCTGGTGCATGTGTTGCATGCCGTGATGAAACAGTGTGAAGGACTGGATCCAGCCGCGATTGACGATGTCATCGTCGGTTGCGCCATGCCGGAAGCGGAGCAAGGCATCAATGTCGCACGCGTGGCACTGTTACTGGCCGGTTTGCCGAACAGTGTCGCGGGGATGACGGTGAACCGGTTCTGCGCATCCGGTCTGCAATCGGTGGCACTGGCGGCGGATCGTATCCGCCTCGGCGAAGCGGATGTGATGATCGCCGGCGGTACCGAGAGCATGAGCATGGTACCGATGATGGGTAACAAAGTTTCCATGAATCCGGCGATGTTTCAGCATGAGGAAAATGTCGCGATTGCTTACGGCATGGGCATGACAGCCGAGAAAGTGGCGGAACAATGGAAAGTGTCGCGCGAGGATCAGGATGAATTTGCTTTGACCAGCCATCAACGGGCGTTAAAGGCGATCACAACGGGTGAATTTAAAGATGAAATTGCACCGTATACGGTCGATGAAAAGCGCCCGGATCTGATCACGCACACGGTGCATGAAGAAATCGCCGTCAAGGATACCGACGAAGGGCCGCGCGCCGACACCAATGCGGATGCGCTGGCGAAATTGAAACCGGTGTTTGCCGCCAAGGGATCGGTCACCGCAGGTAACAGTTCGCAAATGTCCGACGGCGCGGGAGCCGTGGTGCTGATGAGTGAAGCGGCGCTGAAGCGTTTCAATCTGTCGCCGCTGGGACGCTTTATCGGTTTCTCTGTGGCCGGTGTGCCGCCCGAGATCATGGGGGTGGGACCGATTCAGGCGATTCCCAAGGTACTCAAGCAAACCGGAATCAAGCAGGACGATTTGGATTGGATCGAGTTGAACGAAGCGTTTGCCGCACAGAGCTTGGCCGTAATTCGTGATCTGGGATTGGATCGCAACAAAGTGAATCCGCTCGGTGGCGCGATTGCGCTGGGGCATCCGCTCGGAGCCACCGGTTCCATCCGGGTGGCGACTTTGCTGCACGGGCTGCGCCGCCATCAACTCAAATACGGCATGGTGACCATGTGCATCGGCAGCGGCATGGGTGCGGCCGGCGTATTTGAAGCGCTTTAGCCCGTTTGAAATATCCCTTTAACGCTAAGGAGGCGCTGATTAATTGACTGCACGAGCGAATCGCTTCGTTGCGCGTTACTCACTCCATCGCCTATCTGATTGATATGTCTCGGTTGTTACGCTCCGTGCGCCTCGCTCTTCATCACGTTCGTCGAATTAATCAACGTTTCCCTAAGAAAAGTTACCACTGCCGGATAATCAGGTTGTTTTTTGTAACAATTTTGTGCAAGAAACAAAATATACTGATTATCCGCCCCCCTGTGATTTATCAAATTTGATTCTTATCAGCGCTGCATAATGGGAGCGCATTCATTTCTCAGAGCTTCCCTTATCCCTTCGTGCTCATCGCGAAGCCTCAAGTAAGCCACTGGTAAGCCGTAACAGTCAGTTCGCCGCATGTGTATTCGCGGCATTTCTTGAAACGTAAGGTTATGCATTCAGTTCATGCTGTCTGCGGCTGACATGTGATTGTTAAGAAACTATTGTATTTAACCGGATGGTCGCCAGTGGGGGTTGTTTTATAGTGAATTCGTATGCTTCTTTCGATTTGCTTTCCTGTATCAGCGATTTTGCTGTCTGCATAAATGCGCAGGGCATCATTGAGCAAGCGTCCAAACCTTCGCAAGTGTTTTTGCAATTGCCAGGAGAGTTGCCGCAGCAACCGATTGGATTGTTCATTCAACCCGAAGATAGGGCGCTGTTTGCTGAAGCCTGCGAAAAAGCGAGGCAAGGCGGCGCGAAACAAGCTTTTATTTGCCGCCTTCTGCGCCAGCGCGTATTGCCGGTATGGGTTGATTGCTACCTGTATTCGCTGCCGCAGGATAAATATCTGGTCGTGGCATTCGATGCCACGCACTGGAAGGATAACGAGAACCGTTTGGTTTACCTCTCCACGCATGATGCTTTGACCGGGTTACCGGGTAAAGTCTTGCTCGACGATCGTATTGCGATGAATATTCAGACAGCGCAGCGGGAAAAGTACTCTTTGTCATTGATCGTTTTGAGTCTGGACGGTTACCGGAAAATTAACGACTTGCTGGGGCACGATGTCGGCAATGAGTTGATCAAAATGGTGGCGGAGCGGTTGCAAAATTGTGTGCGCCGCAGCGATACGGTGGCGCGCATCAGTGATGACGAGTTTTCCATGATTATGCAGAGTGTGGGGCGGGAAAATGTTGATCCGATCGCCCGGAAAATTTTAACCGCCGTGCAGCGGTCTTTCCGCATTGGCGAACATACTTTGCATATCAGTGCCAGTCTGGGTGTTGCCATCTATCCGGAGCATGGTGAGAGTGCTCCGTCCTTGTACCGAAATGCCGAAATGGCGATGTACCGGGCGAAAGCGCAAGGGAAGAACCATTGCAAGATTTATAGCGATCAGGTCGACGATACCGAGCGCAGCGATTTGTCGCTGGAATCGGCCATGTACGAAGGTATCGAAAACGGTGAATTCATGCTGCACTATCAGCCGATTTTTTGTACGCAAACCGGTCAATTGAAGGGGGCCGAAGCGTTGATGCGCTGGCAAAATCCAAGCCGGGGTTTCGTTTCGCCGATGAAGTTTATCCCCTTGGCGGAAAATAGCGGTTTGATAAAAATTCTCGGCACCTGGGCTTTACGCAGCGCGTGCTATCAGGCAAAACAATGGCAAAACGCCGGACTTAAGGATTTTTATATCTCCGTGAATGTATCCCCGCGGCAATTCGTGCAAGAGGATTTTCTGGATATGATCCATAAGGCGTTAGACGAATCCGGCTTATTACCGGGAAACCTGATGCTGGAAATCACCGAGGGTGTGCTAATGGAAAATCCGCAGCGTTCCGGGGCGATTTTGACGCAACTGCATGCCGCGGGAGTAAAAATCGCCATCGATGATTTCGGCACCGGCTATTCATCGCTGGCTTATTTGAAACGATTTCCGCTGTCCGTGCTGAAGATTGATAAGTCTTTTGTGGATGATGTGGTGAACAGTGCGGAAGACATGGCGATCGTGGGCACGATTCTGAGTTTGGCGGAAGGATTGAATTTGCTGGTGGTTGCCGAAGGCGTGGAAAATGACGCGCAATTAGGTTTCTTGAAACAGGAAGGATGCAACCTGGTGCAAGGATACCTGACGGGCCGACCGGTGCACTCGGAAGTATTTAAAGAGAAGTATATGGCATGACGGTATCCGCTCCGATGCTTGATGAGAACAGTAAAGAACAGTTTTGCGCCGTGCTGGCCAAACGCATGAGCGAGAAAGGCAGTTTTCCGGCTTTCTCGGCGTCTGTTCAGCACCTGGATGAATTGATGCACGATGAGAATAAAAATATCGCGGATATCACGCGTGTCATTCTGAATGATTTTACCCTGACGCAGAAAGTGATCCGTTTGGCCAACTCGGTCATGTATTCCGGAATCGGCGGGGAGATTACCACTATCACCCAAGCTGCCGTCGTACTGGGAATAGACACCATCGCCCATATCACCCTCAGCATCCGTTTCATCGATACGCTTTCCGCTTCTGCGCCGGCTTCGGAGGAGGCGCGCAGGGAATTGGCAAAAGCGGTATTGGCCGGAAATATCGTGCGCAATGTGGTGACAAAATTAAATATGATCAACGGCGAAGAAGCGGTCGTTGGCGCCTTGCTGCACCATCTGGGCCGTCTCATGCTGGTATTTTATTTTCCTGTTGAATGGTTGCAAATTCAGAAAATTGCGCAAAACGATGTGCTGAATGAAAACGATGCAGCGCAGCAAGTTATCGGTGCAACGATCGATGAAATTTCTCAGGAAATCGCCAAGAGTTGGCATTTGCCCAAGAAAATAGCCCATTGCATGGCCAGTTCGGCCACCTTCGCGGAAATCAGCATACCGGGGTCGTCCGACTGGCTTAAGGTGATGGCTAATTTTGCCAGCGGAGTCGTCTTGTTATTGGCTCGTCAAAGCAACGACGATGATTTGCAACAGTATGTTTCACGTTATAGCGAATCGTTGTTGATTTCCGCTGAGGATCTTATTGAGTCGATTGATTTGGCGCGGCAGACGACGCGCGAGTTTTCCGGTAATTCGGAAAGCGGGAAGTCTATCGGCAAGCCCTATGATTCGCGCGAGCGTCTGGCGGTCAGTGTGCGTGAACTCAGAATGGCGCTGGCGCAGGGAATCGACTTCAATATTGCATTGAGCATGATTCTTGAATCATTGTACGCCAGCATGGGCTTTAATCGCGTGATTACTTTTTTTCGTGACGCCGGTATGTTCAAGGCCAAAGTCGGGTTTGGCAGCGGAGCGCCGGAGGTGTTACCCGGCCTGGTTTTTCCTGAAACTTATGCAACCGATGTGTTTCATTTGTCGCTCGCCAATAAAGCGGACGTATTTATTCAGGATGTCGCTGCTACACAATCGTCTGCGAGTATACCGGCATGGCTAAGGGCGGCTTTACCGGATGTCGACGCTTTTATTCTGCTGCCGCTGGTTTTTAACGGCAAGGCTATCGGTTTGATCTACGCTGATTGGTGTGCGGGAGCAACCAGTCAGATCGAACCGAGCGAACTCTCATCGATGGGTATGCTGCGGGATTACTTGATGAGAGCCTTGATTAAAAGAAAATAACGGATCGATTTGATTCCTCCCTCGCCTATTTTGGCCACATAAAAAGTCGTACCGGAAATCAATGCCGGTCAAAAAGCAAGTCCGCATTTTGTCAGTATTTTCTGATAATGAAAATTTAAGTTCATCACTTTCCGGCTCAAGTTAATCGATTATTTTTCGTTAACACAACATCGATTAATTTAATACACACGCTGGTTTCAAGTATTTTGATAAGAAAGCATCACTCGATAAATTCTACAGTGGGGGTTGTAGGAATTATTCGTGGGGGGCTGCAAAATACGGGCTTGATAAACCGGAAGATTCTGAATCTCTGACGGACTTCACAAAGCATGACAACATTAACCTCAACTTCAACATTTGAGCTCAGCAAGGCTAATTTTTTTACACTACTCGAAAGAAGAATCAATGAAAAGGGTGATTTCCCTGCATTATCCAAATCGATTCAGAACCTCAGGCAATTCATACACGACGAGGAAAGGAATATCGCCGGTATCGCCAATGCCATCTTAAGCGATTTCACGCTAACCCAGAAAATCATCAAACTGGCTAATTCTGGCCTTTACGTCGAAGCCGACCGGGAAATTACCACGATTTCCCATGCTGTCGCAGTGCTCGGACTGGATACGATTACCAGCATTGCGCTCAATGTGCGCACCATCGATACGCCAGCGGCGGCAAAAACAGAATCGAGCGCGGTGTGCGCCGAGCTGGAAAAAGCAATTTTAGCGAGCGATATTGCCAAAAGTATCGTATCGAAATCGAATGTCGCTAATGGAGAAGAGGCGGTTGTTTGCACGCAATTGCACCATCTCGGGCGTTTGATTCTGGTTTTTTATTTTCCCGAGGAATGGTCAAGAATCCAGCAACTTTCCGGCGGCGATCATGGGCGTGAAAATAGTGCCGCACTGGAGATTATCGGTATGACCATCGATGAAATTTCAAACGACATCGCCAGGAATTGGCAGTTGCCGGAGAAAATATCCGGCACCGTAACCGATCCGTCGCCGCTCAGTCATATCAATGGATTGGGTTCCGCCGGCTGGGTGAAAATGATGGCCGGTTTCTCGAGAAGAATGGCGGCGCTGTTAGTGAAAAATATCAGTCCGCAAAGTCTGAAAAATTTCATTTCACACCATAGCGAAGCGCTCCTGATCCCGCATGAGGTGATCTGGCGATCGATCGAATCGATCCAGAATAAAACCGGTAAATCCGCCGCTCATTTCGATGTGGAAAAAGCGGATGACGTGTGGGACAAACCCCGCAAGCGAATTGCAGTCGGCCTGCTGGAACTGAGTATTGCGCTAGGCCGGGGAATCGATTTTAAAAGCGCGCTCAATATTGCGCTGGAAACGATCCATGACAGCATGCGGTTTAACCGGGTGATTGTTTTTTTCCGCGATGGCGAAGAATTTAAGGCCGGACTGTACTTCGGCAATCTCAATCCGGAAAAAATGGCGGATCTTTACTTCTCCAGACAATACACGGCCGATGTATTTCACTTGTCGCTGACGCAGAAAGCCGATGTGTTTATCCAGGATGTGACCTTGAGCAGGGAAACCACGATACCCATTTGGTTCAGAAAAACGCTGCCGGATGCCAATGCTTTCATTTTGCTGCCACTGGTCTTCAATAACAGCACCATCGGCATAATATATGCCGATTGGCGAGCCGGGCAGACGCGCGTGATCAAGCCGCGGGAATTTTCTTCACTCGTCATGCTCAGAGATTATTTGATGAAAGCCTTGATGAAGTAAGTCGGTCAGCCGGCGGAAATCACCGCATTAGCGCCGTGGCTCGTCACAGAAGTGCGCCAGTCATCTTCCTTGCACTATAATCCCGTACTTGCCAAAACAAATACAGAGGAAGGAAACGTTTCATGAGTGCTATTTGGTTCAAAGACTACACGGTCGAGTATCTGGAAGGATTGCGCAACGCCAACATGGGCGAGCATATCGGCATTCAATTCACCGAACTCGGGCCGGATTTTCTCAAAGGGCGCATGCCGGTCGACAAGCGCACCACGCAACCGTTCGGCATCTTGCACGGCGGCGCCAGCTGTGTGCTGTCGGAAACGCTCGGCAGCGTATCCGGCTGGATGACCATCGACCCGGAAAAATACCGCGCAGTCGGGCTGGAGTTGAATATCAATCATATCCGTGCAGTGACCCAAGGTCATGTCATCGGCATTTGCACGCCATTGCACACCGGCCGCCGCACCCAAGTTTGGCAGACGGACATTGTCGAGGAAGCGACCGGCAAACGTGTGGCGATTTCGCGTTTAACATTGGCGATCATTGATCAAGGCACGCTCAGCGCGCAGAAGGAACATGTAATCGTCGGCAGAGGCGAGTAGAGCACTATTCAACCTGATTCCGGCTGTGTTGTTAGATAAAAACCCCCTCAGGCTTGCAGCATGAGGGGGTTTTTAATGAGGAAGATAACTGCGGAATCCGAGAGGATAGGCTTAAATGTTATGACTGGTTACTGGTGTCTTTGTTTTTGCTCGTGTCCGCAGTAGCCGGAGTTTCCGTTTTTTGCGCAATGCTATCGGGAGCAGCCGTCTCAGTAGAAGCAACACGGGCAGGTTCTCTGCCGCTATCAGTATGATCATCCTTGCCTTTACTGTTCCACATGAAATAAGCTGCGCCCATGGTCACCACCACAACCGGCAACGTGATGAAAACCAGCAGCGCGTACTCCACCGTGATGTCAGCACCCGCCGGCAGCGGTCTGGTAACGACCATGTAGGCATGCCCGAATGCAACGCCGTAAACCGGGATCAATGCCGCCATGTAGCGATTGGTGATCAACGGCCGCACCGTCAGCATGTTCAGGACATTCAACGCGTAGTATCCAATGAAGTACACAAAAATATAAAAGAAAATAGCGCCCATCGTTTTTCCTTATTGATTTGGTTTATCGGTGATAAAAACCGGAAGTCCTAAGGAGACCGGAATATTCGGGCTTATGATACACAGATCGCCACGAAAATTGTACTGACAGCGGAGAGGTTAAGTTCAAGGGGCGCTGAATGATCCGTCGAGCAAGATGAAATGCCTGAATTCGAGGTGGATGGAACAAAGACAGATGAGGTCTATCATTCGGGGAGGCGAATTTCCCGGCGCCGGGTAATACAGCAGATCGCTTGTGCAGGCAATCGTTTAAGGAGGCGCTGATTAATTGACTGCACGAGCGAATCGCTTTGTTGCGCGGTACTCACTCCATCGCCGATCTAATTGATATGTCTCGGTTGTGGCGTTCCGTATGCCTCGCCTTTCATCACGTTTGTCAAATTAATCAGCGCTTCCTTAGCACCCCTTTCGTTCTCACAAATCCTTCACATTTGCCGTGCTAGACTGCCTTCGTATCTTCCTGAATGTTAATTAATCAACGTTCTTTCGAGCGTTGATTTTTTTGCTCATCAACGCCCGGTTTCTGCTTTTTTAAACCCCCTTCTCAACGGCTGTGAGAAAAGTTTCATCTTGCCGATCCTGAAAATTCGGTATGCTAACCCCCTGATGATATTTTGCGGGCTATATTTATGGATTCTCCCACTACATTGACTGCCGTTGCGGCTGAGCCGGGCGCGCTGGCCAAGGAAAAATTACTAAGCATTCCGGATTACGCGGAGCGGCAGGACCTGCATGCGGAATTAAACGCGGTGGCATACGAGTTGCTGGCGCCGCCGTTCGAGTTGTCGCACCTGGTTTTATTGTCGGAGCGTGATTATGTCGATCAGGAACGGCGGCTGGTGGGTGAATTATGCGCGCGTTACGGCATCACGCCGCCGAATGCACACGAAAGCGATTTTAGCGCCGATTGCGGCGAGTTTCGGTTGCGCTGGGAGCGGCATACCGAATATTCGACGTATACCGTTTATCGCGCCAAGCCGTTTGAAACCCCATTCGCCTATCCACCGGTCACCTACGTGCCGCAGGATTGGCTGGCGCGTTTGCCGGGCGAATTGCTGGTGGCGACGCATATCGCGCTGGAAGACCGGGCGCGCCCCAAACGCAGCTTGCACGAGCTGGTGAACTTATTCGCTTCCGGCACGGTGATCGGTTCCAAGGTGGCGGGCGGGGCGGCCAGTGTTTGGAGCGATAATCAAATTCACGCCGATAATTTCGGCCGTATTCTGATCCACGACGACAATTTGCGCAGCCGCCAAGTCGGGCGGCTGGTGCAGCGTTTGCTGGAAATCGAAACCTACCGCATGCTGGCGATGCTGCCGCTGCCGACCACCCGTAAGATCATTCCGCAACTGGCGCGCGCCGATCAGCGCTTGGCCGAGCTGACCGCAAACCATGTGCAACTGACCTGCATCGAAGACGAACAACGCTTGCTCAATGAATTGACGCAACTGGCGGCGGAAACTGAGCGCTTGTCGGCGCTGACCAGCCATCGTTTCAATGCATCCAGGGCTTATTACGATATCGTCAAGTTGCGCATCACCGAATTGCGCGAGGAACGTATCGAAGGGTTGCAGATGCTGCAGGAATTCATGATTCAGCGGCTATCGTCGGCGATGGGCACGTGCGAACTGGTGCACACCAAGCTGGAAACGCTGTCGACCCGTTTGGGGCGGGCGTCGGCATTGCTGCGCACCCGCGTCGACTTGTCGATGGAAGGACAGATTCGCGACTTGCTGAAATCCATGGACAGCCGCGCACACGTGCAACTGCGCATGCAGGAAACGGTGGAAGGTTTGTCCGTGGTGGTGTTGAGCTACTATCTGCTGGGCATTGTCGGTTACGGGCTGAAAGCGCTGAAAGCCGCTGGGCAGGATATCAACGTCGAACTGTTGACCGGTATCGCGATTCCTTTTGTCGTGATCGCGGTGTATTTCGTCGTGCGCGGCGTGCGTTCGGTGATCGGCAAATTGCACCGGGAAAAGTGACCGGCGCGAATTTGCCTGATGCTAACACTCGGTAATACTGACCGCCAATCCGCCGAGCGATGTTTCCTTATATTTCACCGACATTTCCAATCCGGTTTGTTTCATCGCCGCGATACAGTTATCGAGCGACATGAAGTGCTGGCCGTCGCCACGAATTGCCAGTGATGCTGCGGTGTAAGCCTTGATGGCGCCGAAACCGTTGCGTTCGATGCACGGCACCTGCACCAGACTGCCGACCGGGTCGCAAGTCATGCCCAGATGATGTTCGAGCGCGATCTCCGCCGCGTTTTCGATTTGCGGCGTGGTGCCGCCCTTGATCGCGCACAAACCGGCTGCCGCCATCGCGGAGGCGGATCCAACTTCGCCCTGGCAACCCACTTCAGCACCGGAAATCGAGCTGTTGTGCTTGATCAGTCCGCCGATTGCACCCGCCACCAGCAGGAAATCGCGTACTTGTTGCGGCGTTGCCCCTTCGTGCTTGACCGCGTAATAAATCACCGCCGGAATGACGCCCGCAGCACCGTTGGTCGGTGCGGTGACCACCATGTGACCGGCGGCGTTTTCCTCGTTGACCGCCATTGCGTAAGCGCACAGCCAGTCGTTCAAGTTGGCTTTTTGCGGATTGCTCTGTAATTGCAGAAACAGCGCATGCGCGCGGCGTTTAATATTGAGCCCGCCGGGTAACCGGCCCTCCGCCACCAGACCTTTTTCCAGACAGGTGCGCATGGCGTCCCAGATAGCGTCCAGGCCGTCGTTCAATGCGGTTTCACTCATGCGTTCGAGCTCGTTGCTGCGTTTCATCGCAGCCACCGATAATCCGCTGTCAGCGGACATTTTCATCATTTGGTTGGCGCAATCGAATGGGAATCCGCAGGAACTGGTCGCTTCCATTTTGATCGGCGCAACGATCTGGCCGATTTCCTGCAATGTGGAAATGAATCCGCCACCGATCGAGAAGTAAGTTTCCGTCAGCAATGTTTTGCCGGTTCCGTCGAGCAACTGAAAAATCATGCCGTTGGGATGCTCCGGCAATGGATCGCCACGATCGAAAATGATGTCTTCGGCGGGATTGAAATGAACGGTGACCGATTCGTTGATCTGCAAGGTTTGTTGTTGCCAAAGCTTCTGAAACAGTTCGTTGACATTCAGTTTGGCCAGACCCTGCGGGGTGTATTCGTTCATGCCTAGAGTCACCGCGCGGTCGGTGGCGTGCCCCTTGCCGGTAAACGCCAGCGATCCGCGCAATGTGCAGCGCACCTGCAGGAATGGCGGGAGTGCATGATTGGTGACAAAAGCCTGAATGCGGCCGCGAAAATCCTTGGCTGCAACCATGGGACCCATGGTGTGTGAACTGGATGGGCCGATACCGATTTTGAAAAGATCAAGAACACTGATAAACATTAAATTGCCTGTGAAAATTCGAAATTTTAGAGAGTTTCCGGGTGATGTTCCGTGGAATAAATGCGCTGAAAATGAGTGCGTGATTAGTATGCTATATGTCTTGCACCGACTCAACAAATTTTTGCTGAAAGCCAAGGTGGAATTGCTTGCCGGGCAATTTGCATTCGGTCATTGTTAGCGTGTGAGGGGTCTTGCATTTCATCAAGAAATTGGTATAATTAAGAATCATTCTCATTACTAATGATTCTTAGATCATTATTTTTAAGATAATAATTTTTGAAATAGAGATCGCAAGGTATTCAAAATGTACGTATGTATCTGCAAAGGGGTAACCGAGAGTGCGCTGCGTGAAGCGGTTCACCAAGGTGCGGGCCGGATGAGGGATTTGAAGGCCAGTTTGGGCGTTACGGAGCAATGCGGTCTGTGCGCGTGCCATGCAAAAGAGGTGCTGGATCAAACATTGCTGCAGAAATCCCAGGTGCAAAATTTTGTTTCTCAATCGGCTTGTATGTGCGAAACGGCAATCTGAGGCAAGCGCCTTGGTGGTTTGAGCGCGTCAAGAGCGTTGAGATCTCGCCGCGGATTGGAATTAACAAACTGTTTGACCGGCGTTAAGCATCTTGAGCGCCGAATGATGGTTGTTTTTCGCATTTAAAAAATAAAAATAATTACTTACCTTCGGATTTGGTAAGCGTTGCAAAAATAATTTTGCACTCATTGATGATATGACTATTCGTGGTTTTGCTAGATCCATCTGTTTTTACGCAATATTCTGCAGTTTGTCTCTAGCGGCGGTTTTTCTACCTAAGCCCGGGGCTGCACAATCAGTAAATGCTTCAACGGCCGCGCGCACCTACAACATTCCCGCTGGTTATCTGCACGATGCCCTTATTCAGTTTTCACAACAGGCGGGAATAAAACTTGCCATCGATCCCGCATTACTACAAGGGAAAATAACCTACGGCCTGGAAGGCGATTTTGACATCAAGACCGGACTGGATCAGTTGCTGACCGGCTCCGGTTTGCAAGTTACGCAGCGGGAAGATGGTTTTGCCATCGTCGCGACACCTTCGGCCTCACCTGAACCGGCGGTCACCACGCTGCCGACGATCCAAGTCACGGCAGAAAATACTAATCGCTATGCGGCGGCGAGCAGCAGCACGGCGACCAAAACCAATACCTTGCTGCGCGATGTGCCGCAATCCATTACGGTAATAACCAATGAGTTGATCAAGGATCAGTCGGTGCGAAGCATCGGCGACGCGGTACGTTATGTGCCCGGCGTCGGTATTTCACAAGGCGAGGGCAACCGCGATGCATTGGTGTTTCGCGGTAACCGCTCCACTGGCGATTTTTTTACCGACGGCATTCGTGATGACGTGGAATATTATCGTGATTTATATAACATGGAACGCATCGAAGTGCTCAAGGGCGCCAACGGCATGATTTTTGGCCGTGGCGGCTCGGGCGGCGTGGTCAACCGTGTCAGCAAGCAAGCCAATTGGAATCCGGTACAGGAGTTTACTTTTCAAGGCGGGTCATTCAACCAGAAAAGAATGACCGCGGACGTCGGTTACGTGATCAATGACATAGCGGCAGTCCGTCTGAATGCACTGTTCGAGGATTCCGACAGTTTCCGTGACGATGTTAACTTGATGCGGCTGGGCATATCGCCGACAGTCACGATCAAACCGACGCAACGAACCAAAATAGTAGCCAGCATGGAGCGCTTTAACGATCATCGTACCGCGGACCGGGGTATTACTTCGTTCCGGGGGCAACCTGTCGATGTCAGCCGTTCGCAATTTTTTGGCGATCCCCGGCGCAGTCATGCGAATGTCGATGTGCTGGCTTTTAATTCCTTGATCGAGCATAAATTCGATAGCGGCATTACGCTGCAGAACCGCACGAATTATGCGACCTACGATAAGCTTTATCAGAATGTGTTTGCCAACGGCGGATTGAACGGCGTGACCGGCCTAGTCTCATTGGGGGCTTATAATAATACGACAACGCGCGAGAATGTTTTTAATCAAACCAATTTGCTGTATACCTTGAATACCGGACCGATTGCGCACACCTTGATGGCCGGGATTGAAGTGGGCCGCCAGGAAACCCATAACAGACGCGAGACCGGTTTGTTCAATAATAATTTGGCGACGACCAACTGGCTTGTTCCTTTGAGCAACCCGATCACCCATGTTCCCATTACTTTCAGAACTAGGGATAGCGGGGGAGATATCGACGCACTGAATCGCAGCGTCGTCAATGTGACTTCGCTCTATATCCAAGATCAGATCGAGATTATCCCGCAACTGCAAGCGATTGCCGGTGTGCGCTACGATTTGTTCGAGGTGGATTTCCAGCAGAAGAACGGCGCGCGGGATCATCTAAAAACGCGCGATGATTTGATTGCTCCCCGGTTTGGCTTGATCTATAAGCCGATTACACCGGTTTCGATTTACGCAAGCTACAGTCAGGCGTATGTTCCGCGCGCCGGCGACCAGTTGACTGCTTTGAACGTCACGGTCGAAACGCTAAGACCGGAAAAATTCACCACCCTGGAGACCGGGGTTAAATGGGATATACGGCCCGATCTGGCTTTTACAGCTGCTGTGTATCAACTGGATCGTACCAACGTGATTAATTCGATCGTGGGGGGGCGGACTTTTCTGACCAAAGGTCAGCGCACCGAAGGTGTTGAAGTCAGTCTTGCAGGAAAGATTACGGCAAACTGGAATGTGATGGGAGGGTACGCCTACCAAACCGGAGAAATCACCAGCGATATTTTGGGCGTGGCAAAGAAAGGCGCATCGGTCGCGGAACTGCCGCGTCATACGTTCTCCATGTGGAGCCGGTACGATTTTACGCCGAGCATCGGCGCGGCGTTGGGCGTGATCCACCGCGGCAGTATGTATTCTTCGTTGACCAACCAGGTTGTTTTACCCGACTTTACGCGTGTCGACGCTGCGCTGTTTGCACAGTTTTCAAAACGATTCCGCGGACAACTGAACATTGAAAACGTATTCAATACCAAATACTTCGCCTCGGCGCAGAACGATTTCAACATTACCCCCGGTTCACCGATCGCGGTCCGGGCGTCGTTGATCGCAGGTTTTTAAGTAATTATAAAAATTTGCTTGAGATGGTTAATAATAATTATTATCATTATTATTAGCATTAGTGTTTATTAATTAATAAAGGAGTTTTGATGATGTTTAGGAATGGAGGACTCAGCAATTCACGGGTTTGTTCAATGATTGCGGGGGTGTGTATTTTTGTGGTGTGGATGAATCATGCAGTGGCTGCGGCCAACGTTGCAGCCATTGAATCAGCGGTCACGGCCTATAAAACGATCGGTACGCTGCGGCGGCAATTGCCGATTGACGGCGGTGCGATAGCGGTTGCGTATAGTGGTGCATTGCAGACTTTGACGCAAGAGATCGATAACGCCAATTCACTGAGCTTGGATAACGATGTTCTGGCTGCGATTAACGATATCAGAAATGACTACGCGCCGGCGCTCGCTGCCCAAGTTCTCGACAAGACGTTGCAGCGTGTTTTTTATCAAGCGATTTGGAATCGCATTGCCGCTATCCGGGATCAGTTTAAAACCGAGTCGACAACCGCTTTGACCGCGATGCTGGATGAGTCGGTCGCGGCCTTTCAAGCGATTTCCGCAACGGTGGCCAGGGAAAATCAAGTGCTAACTACCGACAGACAGACGATAGAAGCAGGCAGCAATCCAGGACTGGATGTTGAAATTAACGATCATTTTTCCAGAGTCAGGACGGCTTTGAACAAAAGCAATCCGGACGAAGATTTCATAACCGTGCAAGTGGCACGTTACGCGATCCGGATGTCGCTCGCACGGGCTTATTACATTGCCGTGTTACGCGAAGTCAGCGGCGCCATCGAACATAGAAATACCGATCCGGAAGAAACGAGTATTGAACAGAAAGAAGGGGAGGTTTTTTATCGCGTGATCGAATCGCTGGTGGCCCGGGGAAATCCTGCCGGCAGTTTGAGAATCAAAGCGCAATTGACGGGCGATGCATCGGCAATTGTTGCCGATGAGATTGTCAGCGAATTAGGAAAAGGCTTTATCGGCCGGGTGGTTGCCGAAATGAACGGCCAAGCCAATGCAATTAAAGAGAATGACCGCGCCCATGCGATGGCCGAAGCGGCAGGGGCTAAATATTTCGCTAGAGTTCTGTTGCCCGACCTCGAGTTACGATTGGGCGCTGCCGACCGCGGCAGCCTAGAAAGTGAGCTGGAGAATTTGCTCACTGCGAGTAATGCAGTGGATGCGCCAAAATCCGAGCAAGCGCGCAATGCCATATCGGCTATCCTGACAAAGTATGAAAACGCGCTGAATCGCGCCAAATATGAAGTGGTGCAACATACCGCCATTGTCGAGAATGCGCGCGCCGATTACCTGGCGATCGACAGTCTGCGTAACCAGACGACTATCGATGCAGACGCGATCGCCGCAGAATACACCGGCGATTTGCAACAACTCACGAAACTGGTCGATCAGATTTATGGTTTGACGATTGATCAAGATGTCACGGCAGCCATTGCGCAGGTTAAATCCGGCACTCAAATTCCCTTGGCATTACAAGTGATCGATAAGTCGCTGCAGAAAATGTTTGCGCTGGTTGTTTACAACCGGGTCACGCTGGCTTTGGAACAGTTCGGCAATTTGTCGACCGATGCGCTCGCGCTTGAATGGGACAGAGCGTATACCGCTTACTCGGCGATTGCCAAAACGGCGAATAAAGAAGACAAGATTCTCTCTTCCGATAAACAATCGATTGTGTCGGGCAGCGATGCGGATCTCGACTATCAGATAACCGCCGCCTTTATTCAAGGTAAACGGGCGTTCGACAAAACCGATGCGGGAGACGCACAAACATTGGCACTGGCGCGTGAAAATATCGTCATTCCGTTGGTGCGGAGTTTCCTGATCGGCGTGCTGCGGGAAGTTCAAGGTATTATCGAGAATAGAACCGCCGATATCGACGAGGCCAAGGAAAAACAAATCGAAGGTGAATATTTTTACCGCATCGTGGAAGGTTTCATCGCCCAGGATAATCTGCCGGGAAGCAATCAGATCAAGGCTCAACTCACCGGTGATTTGTCCAATGTCGCCGCCGACAGAATCGTCAGTGAAATCAGCCGAGGCATACTGGGGCAGGCCAGAAGAAGCATCCGGCAAATCGAGTCCAATTTCGTAGGCGATAAGAACCAAGCGGTGTTGGCTTTGGAAAGACTGTCGTTGTATAGCGGTGTTTTCTCATCCGATCTCGGTCAGCGTTTGAATGCAGTGAAGCGCGCAAATCTGGAAAACGCAATCCGCGACCTGAAAGACGCGATCAATACCGCAAATACTGCGCGAGCCGTTGCCTTGCGGTCAACAATAACCGCGATCCTGGCGGAATACGAGAGTAAGTTGCTGTAGAAGCAGACTCTCCCTCTCGCAGTCTTAGCCCTTCTGCGAGGGGAAACCGCAGCGGAAGACTTGCTGCGGTATTCAAGCCTGGCTCCGCGCTCGCGGAGCCATTCGTAGCCAGCCACGACACCCCCTGTCTATAGCCAGCCATTTTTATAACAAGTGAGATCGCGGGAATATCAGCGATCGTTGCTAGTGCCGGAAGTAACGATTGTTTCCGGTAAGAGATGGATCACAGGAGGAAGTTGTTGTCATGCAGAAAAAATTTGGTTCTATGGCTGCCGTTATCGTCTGGCTGGCAGTGATTGCCAGTCCGGTGTGCGCTGCCCGGGAGTATTGGATTGCGGCGGATGAAGTGCAATGGGATTATGCGCCTTCTTTTCCGCTCAATGTCATGAGCGGCAAAGAATTTACCGCGGAACAGCGGGTTTTTGTCGAACAAGGGATCGGCCGCCGCTATTTGAAATCGATTTACCGCGAATACACCCAAGGATTCCGCACACTGAAACAGCGCGGCGCCGAAGAGCAGCATCTGGGTATTCTAGGGCCAGTGATCCGTGCCGCTGTCGGTGACCGGATCGTTGTTCACTTTAAAAATAACACCCGCTACCCCGCCAGTATTCACCCGCACGGGGTGCGTTATACCATGGCGAATGAAGGTGCGCCGCATTCACATGCTGTGGGTAACGAGCACCAATCGGGTGGTGTAGTTGCACCAGGTGGGGAATTTACCTATTCGTGGGATGTGCCCGAACGTGCCGGACCGGGCCCGAACGATCCATCGTCGATCGCCTGGATCTATCACAGCCATGCCGATGAAGTGGCCGATACCAATGCCGGCTTGATCGGCGCCATCATTATTACCAAAAGAGGATTTGAAAAATCGGATCGGACACCGGTCGACATCGACCGGGAATTCATATCGCTGTTTGCTGTTTTCGATGAAAATGCGAGCTTACATTTGCAAACCAATTTGCCGGCATGCAGCGGCCTCTGCGATCCTGGTAATGAAGAATTCGAAGAAAGCAATCTCATGCATGGCATTAATGGGTTGGTTTACGGCAATAATCGCGGTTACCAGATGCGTAGAGGAGAACGCGTGCGCTGGTATATCCTGGGCATGGGAACAGAAGTGGATTTACATTCACCGCATTGGCATGGCGCTACACTGTTACACAATGGTAATCGTTTGGATGTGACGGAGGTATTGCCGGCGGCCACTAAAACACTTGATATGCGTCCCGATGTTGCGGGGGAGTGGATGTACCACTGTCATGTCAACGACCATATCAACGCCGGCATGATGACGACTTATATCATTAAATAATATTAGGTTGTGAGGGTTTGTTAGAAATCCTGATTAAGCTGGGGAAGCACTGAAAGAATCTAATTTTGCTGTTTTGGGGAGTGCGATATTCATTCTCCCGCTATGGCTGCTTACACTGTCGCTCTGTTCTTTATTGCAGTGATGAGCCTTATTCTCTGTATATATTAATAAAAGGAAAAAGATGTTAAGTAAAAGTATGGGTAATTTGATGCCAGTAATGGCTTCACTAATGATGCTGATGTCCCCCGTCTTTGCAGACGGTGATAGGGGAGGGGAAAGCAGTTCAATAATGCCAAAGAGTATCAGTGGAACTAACCTCCATGGGAAGGATAAAACATACAGTACGGCGGGTTTCATTGATTTAAACAATGCATTTTTCAAGAAATTTGGAACAAATGATCGGACATGTGCCACATGTCATGTTCCCACGGAAGGGTGGGTAATTACCCCTAGAGGCGTCAAGGAACGTTTCGAGAAAACAGGGGGCAAGGACCCGGTTTTCCGCTTGGTTGACGGTGCCAATTCTCCACTTGCCGATGTGTCAACCGTTGAGAAACGCCGCAGTGCTTATAGCATGTTGCTGAATAAAGCAAACATACGCGTGGGTATCGGTATTCCTGCCGATGCGGAATTTGAGTTGGTCATGGCGGATGATCCCTATGGCTTTGCAAGTGAAACAGAGTTATCGCTGTTCCGTCGTCCTATGCCTACCACCAATCTAAAATTCATTAGCGCGGTAATGTGGGAAGGACGTGAAACAACACTGGATCCAAGCTCCAGCGATTGCATTTATGGAACCACAACTTGCTTTTCCCCCGTATCGTTCGATTTATCAACGCAAGCGAATCATGCCACATTGGGCCACGCGGAAGCTTTGGCGGATTTAACGCAGGCCGAGCGGAATGAAATCGTCGCGTTTGAAATGGGATTGTTTACCGCGCAGGTGGAAGACAGGGTTGCTGGCAGTCTTACCAGTGATGGTGCCCTGGGTGGCCCAAGCAAGTTAATCGCTCAAGAATATTATTTCGGTATTAACGATACGCTGGTGGGCGATTATCGCACTAGCGAGCCTTTTACATCTAATGTGATGTCGCTTTACAATACCTGGAGCCGCTATTCCAGTAGATCGCGGGATAGCCGTGAACGGGCACGTGCAGCCATTGCGCGCGGCCAGGTTTTGTTTAATACCAAGCGCATTCAGATCAGTGGCGTCAAAGGGATTAATGATGATTTGAGCGTTAGCGTATTACCAGGCACTTGTACGACATGCCATAACACGCCGAATTCGGGTAATCACTCAACACCCATGCCGCTGGATATCGGGATTTCCGACGCTTCCCGCCGCACGCCTGATATGCCTTTATATACACTGCGGCACAAAGTAACCGGTGCAACTTTGAAAACTACAGATCCCGGTCGCGCTTTGATTACTGGAAAATGGAAAGATATCGGCCGTTTCAAAGGACCGGTATTGCGAGCTGTTGCATCGCGACCGCCGTATTTTCATGATGGCTCGGCGAAAGATCTGACAGCAGTGATTGATTTTTATAACACGCGCTTTAAGATCGGATTAACTGAGAGTGAGAGAGCTGATCTGGTCGCTTTTCTGGCTTCGCTATAACTTCCTGCTGTAATAGTTGCCTCGCACTGATTTTGCGGTGCGAGGGCTTTTTTTGAGACAGACATGCACAGCTATGCAAAGCTGGCATTGATTAAGGAAAGCTCTGGCAGTATGCTCAGGTTTGATATGATTTTTTACTTCCAGCAGAAGCTGGAAGTAAAAAATTTAATTTGTTGGTTAGCTACTGAATATTCTGAGAAAACTTACAGATTGAAAACAATCATGTCGGCGGTGATCGAGTTAATGTTGACGCCGACTACTTCGATAGTTGCTGCGCCGCCGACAAACTCGACGGTAAATCCGCTATTACCGTTATCGGTGACATGCGTGATGTAGGACACCAATTCCGGGAATGAATGAATGCCGAGGGTGCTGGAGTCAAAGAACATACGATCTTCACCAGGGGTGAAATCGGCAATCTGAAAGTACCCGGCACCGTAGAATCCAAACGTATCGTTGCCGCTACCGCCGTTTAACCGATCGTGGCCGTCGCCCACGAGCAGAATATCGTTACCGGCGTCGCCGAACAGTTTATCGGTTCCCGTTTGTCCATCGAGAATGTCGTTGCCGTCGCCGCCTTTTATGGTGTCATTGCCATTTCCGCCTTTCAGCGTATCGTTGCCGCCTTGGCCTTCAAACTCGTCATGACCCGTGCCGCCCGTGATGACATTGTCCAGGTCGTCGCCTATGTACAGTAAATCATTGTCGGTGAATCCGGCTGACCCAAGTCCTTCAAAAGGAAGGCCGTCGATAAACTTGATAGATCCCGATCCCAGATTCGGGCGAGGTGAAGAAGTTACTGCCATAATGTTGCCTCCTAACTGATAATTGCATTTACATTGATGAAATGCGGATACTGAGTACGTTATCTCATTAAAGAATCCACAAACAGTAATGAGAATGATTCCTATTATATTGCATAATGTTTAAAATGCAAAGTTTGTTATCAATTTCCATTGGAATAGAAAATTAAGTCACTGAACATAAAAAACTATGACACTCGAAGAAGCGTTATCGAAAGCAAAAGCATTAATCGTCGCGGGCAAGTTGAATGATGCGGATCGGATTCTGGAGCCGCTAAAAAATAAATATCCGTTATCGCCCGAGGTCGCGCGTTTATGGTGTTCGCTGGCAATGCGAACCGGCCGGGCGGCCGAGGTACCGGCGTATGCAGCGGATATTTATGCGCAGATGCAGGGTGATTTTCACAAAGCGCATTGGGCCCACGTATGGGGAACCGCGAGCTTCCTGTCGCTGGATTTACCGGCCGCGCACGCGCATTTTGCCGCTGCACTGAATCATTTAATGGCGTTGGCCAAATCGGGAAAAATCCCGCCACACAAAGCGCAAAAGAAGCAATCGCAGTCCGAAACAAACGCATTTGCTTCCGGCAAAGCGGAGAAATTGTTATGGACTACCTGCGCGCAATTAGCCCGATTGAATATCCCGGCATTTCCTTTTGCCGGTACTTTGCTGGGCTTGGTTCGCAATGGCCGCTTACTGGATTTCGATAAGGATCTCGATATCGCTGTGCGTATGGAATCCTGGGATGCCTGCTGTGCCGCATTGGAACAGGCAGGCTGGGTGCGCTCACAGATGCACATTGAATACGCCAATTATCGCGACTATGTGCATGCGGAATTGGGAATCACGTTGGATGTGTGCGGCTTGCAGGTCAGAGGAAAACAACTCGTGGGGGGGTTTGCATTGCCCGGTTATCCCGATGAATATCAACGAGTGTCGGTTTTTCCCGAGTTGGATCTGATGCAACGCGATACCGATTTCGGCGCTGCCTGGTTTCCATCTCGGCCGGAGAAAATTTTGACTGCCTTTTACGGCGACTGGCGCACGCCGAACCCCAATTGGGATACCGTGATATCCGCGTGCAATCTGGAAAGCTTCACCCTGCTGGTGCGCTGCTATGCCTATCACCGGCTGATACAGTCCTGGTTATTGGGTGACCTGGCCAAAGCCTGGTGTTACGCGCACCAGATTGCGCTGAAGGACCCCGACGATGCGCTTGCACTGCGCAGCCGGCAATGGATGGAGCGCGCCATGACACGCTTAAACCGGGAAATTCCCGCATGGCCGAAAAATCAGCGGCAAAAACGCGTGTACACGCGCATGGTGGCCGACCTGTTTCACGAAGGGCATGTCAATTTCTTGCGCGCAGCGCGCGCGCTGGGAACGCATTTGACGGTCTGCGTCGTATCCGATGAGCGGGTGGTGGAAAATAAGGGCAAACTGCCCGTCATGAAGCAAGCGGAACGCGCCACGGTCGTGGCTGCCTGTAAATATGCCGATGCCGTCACGACGGAAACCCCGGCGAGGGTCACACCGGAGTTCATGCAACAGCACGGCTTCGACATTTATACCTTCGCCTTCGCATCGGAACAGGAACGCCGGGATAAATACCAGCTATGCGAATCCTTGCCGCCGGAGATGATTCAGGAACTGACCTACACCCCTGGCATTTCCACATCCGAACTGGTTATGCGCATACGGGATGGAGCGGGAAGGCAGGATCTCAAGAGTGGTGCATAGAGGCGTTCAGGGATTGAGGAAGTGTGTTGTTGCAGGTTCTGAGCTAATAATCATATTAGCCCAGAATCTTTGTAATTCCTGAAGATGCGATTATAAAAGCTTTGTGCCAAATATATTAAGCGGAGAGAACTCTAGAGCTTTTACGACGCATCGTAAATCCTAGCAAGCCCAATCCCGCCAGTAGCATTGCGTAAGTTTCCGGTTCCGGAACAGCGGCTACAGCGAAGTTATCCACGAAAACGTAGTCAACGCCGCCACCTGAGTAAATTCCGTCAAAGTTCTGAACGAGAGTGGCGTAGCTGGCGTTTGTTAACCCTTTGAGTCCGAAAAAATCACCGGCGTTACTGCTGAATACCGCTGGAATCGATGTCGTATCCAGGAGTGTGTTGCCAGCGTCATAAGCACTGAGCGTCCAAGATGAGTCGCTGGCACCAAAAAGAAACCCAAATGCCGCGGTCGGGGCACTGAAATCGAAGCGAAGCGACTGAAACTCAGTGCCATGATTAGTGATATGGTAGAGGCCTCGAGTGTTGTAGCCACCCGTGAAATCGGAATCTACTGAGAATGTTGCAAAAGGTGTATCAGTGTAATTTACTGCGCTGACGGTAAATCCACTAAAACTTTGGCTTACGAAATTACCGGTTGGGCCAGCTTCGAAGTCCTCTACTGTTGCGCCGGCGAGTGCTGGATCAAGAGCGCTTGTAATCGGAGCCGCATAGCTCTGGCTTGAAATGGCTAGTGCCGTGATGGTCAAACCCAGAAATAACTTTTTCATTTTAATTTTCTCCTTTTGTGTTGATACATAAAGAAACGCTGGCTTAATCATCGCTGATTCGATCAGAATCAGCGAAGTACTGAATAATTTGGGCAGGCGATTTGCTGTGTTACGTGTATTCGAGAATTCATTTGGCTATAGGATAGGTCAAATTCTCCGCACTCCACTGGCTTTGCTCGAAAAATTATCCAAGGTTCTCTTCGATACTTGTCCGCCTCTCTGGAAGCTTTCTAAAACCAACGCACTCTCGGTCACGCTGTGTGAAATCAGACTCGATACCCTTTGTGACCTGTGCTTTCTCATCTGATTTCACCTTACTTGACCGTCGCTCACTACCTTTTTCAGTACTTTCCCAAGGCTACCAATATACAACATTATAAAATATGGTACATGTGCCCTTGGATTTCTATGACTTTTGTCACATATTCCCGCAGAATAGTCATTCAATATGATCAGCAGTTACTCGCCGGGTTGAAGTGTAATAGGCACTTCGATTGTTTCACCCTTACGCAGCACGGTGATTTTGATGGTGTCGCCGACTTTGTAGCTATCGATGCGGGCGAGCAATTTTTCCACCGAATCGGTGGGTTTGCCGTCAATGGCGATGATGATGTCGTTGGCGATGATGTTGCCTTCCGGGGTCAGTGTTGCGCCGCGCAGTCCGGCTTCATCGGCCGCCGAGCCGGGACTGATGCTTAAAATAACCACACCGTTCACTTTCAAGTATTGCGTCAGGCGGTTGTTCAATTTGCTGTCGACAGTAACGCCCATCGCCGGGCGGATATATTTGCCGCGGCTGATGATTTGCGGAACGACGCGGTTGACGGTGTCGACCGGAACGGCGAAGCCGATCCCGGCGCTCGCGCCGCTCGGGCTGTAAATGGCGGTGTTGATGCCGATCAGACGTCCCGCGGAATCGAGCAGCGGGCCGCCGGAATTGCCCGGATTGATTGCCGCGTCGGTTTGGATCAGATTGTCGATGGTGCGTCCGTCGCCGCCCGGCAGCGATCGATCCAGCGCGGAAACGATGCCAGTGGTCAGTGTCCAATCCAAGCCGAAAGGATTGCCGATGGCGAAGACTTTTTGCCCCACTTTAAGATCGCTACTGGTACCAATGGGAACTGGAGCGGGGCGCTGGAAGCCGATGCCGATTTTCAGCACGGCGATGTCGTGCGCCGGGCTGGCGCCGACCAGGGCAGCCTTGTAATCGCGTCCGTCGGCCAGGCGCACGGTGGCTTCGCTGGCGCCTTTGACGACATGCAGATTGGTGATGATGTGGCCCTGGTCGTCCCAGATAAACCCGGAGCCGGTACCGCTCGGGACGGAAAAGATATTGCGCGTCCAGGCATCCATCACGCGCTGGCGCGTGGTGATGAACACCACGGAGTCGCGCGAATTTTCGAACAATTCAATCGTGCTTTTTTCGTCCTCGGCCAGATTGCCGCGTGCCTGAACCACGCGCGGTTCGGCGCTCTCCTGTTTGTCCTGACCGGAAAAAAGACCCAGTTGCAGCACGCCCGGAAAATAGTGATAAAGGAAGCTGTGCAAAAATAACACCAGCAGGATACCGGCCAGTGTATATCCGATGAAACGGGCAAAAAATCCGTTATTGGGCATGAATATGTGCTCCTTTAGGGGTTGTTTTCATTATGGCCGGTTATGCGCTTGCGTCCATCGTACCAAGTCGTGCTCGCTCATGGCGCCCGATTGCCGGGCGATTTCCCGGCCGCCTTTAAATAGTACCAAGGTTGGAATACTGCGAATGCCGTAATGTGCAGCCAATCCTTGCTCTTCTTCGGTGTTGACTTTTGCCAGACGTATGTCCGGCTCCAGAGCGGCCGCCGCCTTGGCGAAAGCCGGTGCCATCATGCGGCACGGGCCGCACCACGGCGCCCAAAAATCCACCAGCAGCGGAATATCGTTGTTGGTCATGTGCCGGTTGAAATGGCTTTCGGTCAATTCGGCCGGTTGGGCGACAAACAACGGCTGGTGGCAAGCACCGCACATGGGCGATGAGCCGAGGCGATCTGCCGGTACTCGGTTGGTGGCATGGCAATGCGGGCAAACAATATGTAAGGACATGGGAATTTCCTGTTTAATGGGTTGCGCGAAAGGTTATTTTTTAATCTTCAGTCAGCCCGGATGTGTGCAGGCGGGTGCGCAGCGATTCGATTTCCTCGAGCAGGTCGGCGACCAGTCCGGCCAATTCTGGGTTGCCTTCGAAATCGCGTTCAACCCTGATGATTCTTTTCACGCGCAAGAGACTGCGGCTATCGAATTGCCAGGCATCCGGATCGGTGCCGGTTAGATCGTCGCGTAGTAACAGACCCCATTGCACGCGTTCAATGATCCATTCGCGGCTGACGTGGCAACTGAATGCCAGTTCATCCAAGCTGAACAAAGCATTTTCCAGTAAAACGGCATCGACTTCCTTCGACATGGCCTAAACTCCGAGATTCTGGCGCGGATTGAACGCGAGTTCGCGCGCCATCGTTTGGTAAAATTCACGTGCTTTTTCCGTCGCGGCGGGCGGCAACACCACTTCCAGCACCAAATACAAATCGCCGGGGGCTGCAGCCGGGATGCCGCGGCCTTTCAGGCGCAATTTACGGCCGGATTGGGAATTTTCCGGCACGCGCACTTCGACTGTACCATCCGGCACCGGTATTTTGACGGTCGCGCCAAGTGCCGCTTCCCACGGCGCGACCGGCAGTGCCGCGTACACATCCTTGTTTTCAATCCGGTAACGGCTGTGCGGGTTAAAGTGCACTTCCAGAAACAAATCACCGGCGGCTGCTCCGGCATGACCCGGGCCGCCCTGTCCAGCCAGCCGGATCACTTGTCCGGCGTATACGCCCTTGGGAATGCGCACGTTCAATGTGTGTTCGGCGAGCACGGTGCGTCCCTGATTGTCGAGCTTCGGCATGCGCAACGTCAGGCTGCGGGTAGCGCCATGATAGCTGTCTTCCAGATCAAGCATGATTTTGGCGTGGTGATCCTCGCCGCGCATGCGATGGTGGGTGTGGCGGGCGCCAGCGCCCATTTTGCCGCCGAATAATTGCGCAAAGAAGTCGCTGAAATCCGCCGCCTGCGCGCCGTCAAATCCGCGTCCGCTGAATTCGAAACCGCTATCCCATCCGGGCGGCGGCTGAAAATCGCTGCCCGGTTGAAATCCGCGCTGCCCAAGCTGATCGTAGGCGGCGCGCTTTTCCGGATCGGAGAGCACGGTATAAGCTTCGTTGACTTCTTGCATTTTCTGCTCGGCGTCTGTTTCCTTGGAAACATCCGGGTGGTACTTGCGCGCCAGGCGGCGGAATGATTTCTTGATTTCTTCCGCCGTCGCATCGCGTGAGACACCTAATGTTTTGTAGTAGTCCTTAAATTCCAAGTGAATCTCCCCTCTCGTTGATCGCGCTATCGGCACTCGCATTATTGCCGCTTTCGGCGCATTAGTGAAGTTTCATCCCTACCGGTGATTCTGCCGGTTTTTCCCGGCTAAGGAAGCTCTGAAAAACTACTGCACTCGGTCATGCTGTGTTGAAATCAGTCTCAAAATGCTCATTTACTACCTGTAAACCGCGCTTTTTTGTCTGATTCTGCCTTGCCTGATCATCGCTCGCTATCATTTTTCAGAGCTTCCCAAAGTGGGTTCGCGGCGGGAATTTATCAAGTGCCGTGAAACGGTTTCAGAACGGCCCGGAGATTTCAAACGTCATGCCGTCCTCAACGCGTCCGGTCTGACCGCGCTGCGAGCTGAAATACAGCCGCGAACCTCCGGGACTGAAAGCCGGGCCGGTGATTTCCGAACGGTCATGACCAACCAGCTGTAAGAGCGGTAAAACCTTTCCGGCGGTCAGAACCACGATCTGCATATCGCCGCCATCCTCAGCCACGAGCAATTCACCCGCGGTATTGCCGGTGATATTGTCCACCCCGGTCAATACCGGTAAGAGGTACGAAGCCGCGTTGTAGAGAATGCTCAGATGCTGCCGATGCGCATCGTACGCCCACACGCGGTTGTCGCCTTTGGTTGAGAAGTAAACGATGCCGTGGTGATACCAGATGCCTTCGCCGCCGTTAAAACGAGTGCTGCTGGCGGCCTGTTTGCGCGTTGGCGTGGTGTTGGCGAGCGGATCGGGCAGGGCATGCCAACGCACTGCGCCAATGCGGCCATCAATGACCTCGGCCACTTCCAGCACACCGTCATCGAGATTGGGATTTCCGGCGGTATCGAATGTTCGCGCGGTGTAGCGATACAAACAGCCATCCGGCTGATCCTCAGTGAGATAAAGCTGTTTGTTCTGCGTATCCACCGCGACTGCTTCATGCCGGAATACCCCGAGCGCGCTTCTGACTTGCGCCGCTTGGCGGCCAAACGGATCGCATTCCCACACCCGGCCGGTATCGATTTCCTCGCATGATAGCCAGGTCTGCCACGGTGTATGCCCGCCCGCGCAATTGCGGTTAGTGTGACTTAGAACCGGATACGCATCGGCAATGTCACCTTGAGAATTGAAGCGCAGCGCGCCTGCGCCGCCCGCCTGTTTATCCAGCTCACTATTGGAAACATAAATCCAGCCGCCATCAGGGGCGGCAAACGTCGCTCCACCATCTGAAGCGGCATGCCAGCGGTAATCGAAAAGCTTCTGACCCGAGCGGGCGGCGATGCGCGATGTAAAGCCCGGCGGTAAGCGCACACCGTTCTGATCCGGCGGCAGTAATTCCGCGCGGGCCGTCAGCCGTGAAACCAGCGATGCAGCTTGGAGGGCGGACGGCAACAAAGCGTTACCGGCGAAAATTCCCAGGCTGCCGAAGCCGTATTGCAGCAATTTGCGCCGCTGTGAGTTAAAAGTATTCATACGCGCAACCTCATGGATAATCCGGACGCTGGATGATGGGGAGATAGTTTACAATGCGTTGCCGATTAATTTCATTAACGAAAGCATTTTCCAATGATTCAGACTCTTAAAATAATTGTATCTCTGCTGATGTTTTTAACCGTGCTGTTTTTTATCAATACCATACTAACGATAACCACCGGTTTACCGGCGTGGCTCAGCACGGCTTTTTCATTCGGCTGTGCAACAATGGCCGCTTGGTTTGCTTGGCAGTTGGTTGCCGGGCAAAAAACCGGGGCGTTGGTTGCCGCGATCGGCGGCGCCTTGATTCTGGGCGGCTTATTTTTTACAGTAGGATTTTTAGGTCCCATGGTATTCGGCAAAGATACCAATCAAGGACCGCTGATCGGAATCTTTATTGCCGCGCCGCTGGGGGTGATCGCGGGAGCGATTGGCGGGTATATGTATGCTAATAATCAGCGTGTGGCCGATTGAGCCAGCGCAAGCCGTTCTTTCAGCACGAAACCGTGCGAGTGATAGCTTTGACTGATAGCCGGCAAAAGACTGTAATGGCTGCCGCGATCCGAACGACCAGGGTGAGTACCGCGCAACGAAGCGATTCGCTCGTGCCGTCAATTAATCAGCGCTTCCCTAGGGTTGTTTACAAAAATGCCGCTACGGATTGTTGTTTGAGGGTACATTATCATCCGTCATCTAATTCCTTGCAGGTTTTCTTTTTCATGGAATTCCTCCTGCTGTGATCAAGCACAATGCACAAATTCCAGGTCCTAAGTCGATGGATAATTCAGGATTGATACGGTTTTTTACCTGTAGTTTATGAAACTGAGCGCGGCGCGATTTTTTTCATTTTTGCAAAACAGGCAGTTAGTTTTTTTGCCGGTGCTCGTGGTAGGAATTTGTCTTCTACCGGTTGGCTTTTATGTCGACCATTTGCATCTGCGGAATCAGCAGCGCGATTTGCGTGATTCGGTGTTGACCCGGCTTAGTCTGTTACGCACCACTTTGGAAGGCAATATCACCAGCAATGCGCAGTTGGTGCAGGGCTTGGTCGCGTCGATTTCAGCCGAACCGGATTTGTCCACCGATAAATTCAAGCAATTGGCCCAATATTTGTTCAAAGGCCGTTCGCAGTTGCGCAATATCGGTGCGGCGCCTGACTTAGTCATACGCTATATGTATCCGCTGGAAGGCAATGAAGCGGCCATCGGCTTTAATTACCGGGATCATCCGCTGCAGTACGAAGCGGTAGTGCAAGCGCGCGACAGCAGGGATCTCATTTTTGACGGCCCGGTTGATCTGGTGCAAGGAGGCCAAGGCTTTATCGCGCGCATCCCGATATTTCTCGAAGAGAATAAAGCCGGCAAGGAGGAGGTGTTCTGGGGAATGATCTCGGCTGTCATCGATGTGGAGCAATTCTACATCGCCAGCGGTTTGCCGGATTTTGCACAAGAATTTGACATTGCTCTACGGCGGAAGGGTGTGGTGTTTTTCGGCACGGATCAGGTGTTTAATCAGCATCCGGTGCTGCTGGATATTTCCTTGCCCAACAAAGATTCATGGCAGATGGCGGCGATTCCGAAAGGAGGATGGTCCGCAGCTGGCGGCAGCCCTGTTCTTTTCCGGCTTGGTCTGATTTTGGCCGGAATTCTGATTTTGCTCCCGCTCATCGCCATCGGAAGAATTCACCGTAAGAACCGGAATAGTGAAATGCGGTTGCGTGCGTTGTTTTTAATGTCGCCGGTCGGGATCGCGTTGAACGACTATGCGACCGGTAAATTTATCGAATTCAATGATGCGCTGTTAACACCCACCGGTTATGCGCGCGAGGAACTTCTGGGTTTGACGTATTGGGATATTACGCCGCGGGATTATGCTGTCGATGAAGCGCGGCAGCTTGAGATTTTGCAGGCGACCGGCAGGTTTGGCCCCTATCGGAAAGAATATGTCCGTAAGGACGGAAGCCGCTATCCGGTGCAGCTCAACGGCGTTGTAATCCAGGATGTTTCCGGCCGGAAATTGATTTGGTCGATTATTGAAGTGATTACCGATCTGATGCAAGCGGAACAGGCACTGAAGGATAGCCGGGAACGCTATCAGCGGCTGGTGGAAGATATCGGCGATAAATTTGTCATTTACAGCTACAAGGCGCTAACCGGCGAAATCGCTTATGCCAGCAGCGGTATCGATAAAGTTTTCGGCATTTCAAGAGAGCAAGCCATCGGAAGATTCTGGGATCGCATCATCGATTGGTATCCGGATTCGAAGGAACATGCTTATTTCATCATTACTCAGATCGCGCAAGGGAAAATGGATTTTGTGCAATTTGAGATGAACTTTGTTCATCCCGACGGTAATGAACGCACGATCCTGGTCTCGGCGCATCCGGCCGAAGATGCGGACGGCGATTTGCGTATTGAAGGTATCGTTGAAGATATCACCGAGCGTAAGGCGGCCGAGCAGGCGCTCATTAATGCCCGGCAGGAAGCCGAACGGGCGAACGAGGCCAAATCCAAGTTCCTGTCCAGCATGAGCCATGAATTACGCACGCCGCTGAACGCCATTCTGGGTTTTAGCCAGCTCATGGAGCTGGAAGGACCCAACAATCCGCATTTGAAATACATCAAGGCAGTTAAGAGTGCGGGCACTCATTTGTTGGCGCTGATTAATGAGGTGCTTGACCTGGCCCGGATCGAATCGGGGCGGATTGATCTGAAGCCGGAACCGGTTGAGGTTCTGCCGTTGATCGAAGAATGTATGAACCTGGTGCGGACGCAAGCGGATAAGTTGGAGATTCAAATGACGCACGCGGCGTTGGCGGAGAGAGTGCTGCATGCCGACCGGGTCAGGCTCAAACAAGTGATTCTCAACCTGATATCCAATGCCGTTAAGTACAATCGCCAAGGCGGTAAAGTCCGTGTCGAAGCGCGCGAATCCGAAGTGCCCGGTTATTTGAGGATAGTGGTTACCGATAGCGGAATCGGTATCGCCGAGGATAAGATGGGAGAACTTTTCCAACCTTTTAACCGGTTGGATGCTGCGAAAAGCGGAATTGAAGGTACCGGCATCGGATTGTCGATTACCCGGCAAATCGTCGAGTTAATGGGCGGCACCGTCGGCGCGGAAAGCGAACCGGGTGTGGGCAGCACTTTCTGGTTTGAGTTACCGGTAAAAGAGCTTCCTTAAACACAAAAAAACGCGCTACCCCGCTTCGATGATTGCACAGGATTTACTGCATTGAATGTCAGGTGCATTCTGCAAAGCATGTGCAACCCATCAACCGGAATCAGCTGACAAAGAAGTTGCGCATCATGCCCATGTCTTCGTGCTCCAGATTATGGCAGTGATAAAGGAATAAACCGGTGTAGTCCTTAAACGGTTTGATAATCTCTACTTCCTCGCCCGGCATTACCAAGACCGTGTCTTTCCAGCCGCTGTTGATGAACCCGTCCTTGACCGTATCGTAAGCGCCACCGAGATTATTTTGCTTGCGCGATAGAATCTGAAATTGCTGGCCGTGAATGTGGATCGGGTGCGGCAACGCCATCATCATACCCATCCCGCCGCCTCGGCCGCCACGCATTCCACCGCCCATTCCCCGGTTATCGTGGGATATTCGGATGCGCTGCACGCTATTCACCGGTATCTTTTCCTGCTCCATGTAATTTTGCATCTCAAAAGTTCTGCTGTTGAGATTAAACGCCATATGGCGCATGCCGATGGTGATCGGAACCACTCTGTTGGGATCGGAAGCATCCTGGGCAGTCAGACGGTGTATGGGAATCAGGGTCTCCGGCAGTTTGGGTGAATCGCCGACCTGTTCGGTGATGGTAAATCTGACGATCATGTCTTTGCCGCTTTGGCCGACACCATCTTCCATCATACCCATTCCGCCCCGGCCGCCGTGCATTCCGCGCCCCATGCCGCCGCCCATATGCGCCGCGGAGCCTTGATATGGCAGGCTTTGCAGCGTCAACTCCGAACCGGGTTTGCGTCCGCTGAAATCGGCCCAGAGCTCCACTCGTTCCGCCGGGCCAAGCATGACGTAGGGCAGGGTTTCCGGTTTTTCCAGCAACGCGCCGTCGGTGCCGATGGCAGTGACCGGCGTGCCGTCGCTCCAGCCCAGCTTGTAGATTCTGGAATTTGAACCATTCAAGATGCGCAGGCGGTATGCGCGGGTTTTTACCGGAATGGCGTGGCCGCTTTGACCGTTTACCAAGATGGTATCGCCCAGGAAACCGCGCATGCGTTGATGCATGTTCAGCATATAGCGCAATTGATTGCCGTGGGTAAAGCTGCGGTCCTGGATCACGAGCGGAATATCGTACTCTCCGCTGGGCAAATCCAGTTTACGTTCCGCTTCGTCGGTGATGGTAATGAGTCCCGCCAGACCTTGGTATACCTGCGTGGCGGTCAATTCGTGCGTGTGCGAATGATACCAGTTTGTACCGGCGGGGTTTTTCACCTCAAACTCATAGACGTATTGTTCGCCCTGATGGATCGCATACATCGGATGGCCATCCATGATCTGCGGCACATGCATGCCGTGCCAGTGGGTAACGCAGGGTTCCGTTAGTTGATTATAAAAGAATATCCGGACTCTCTGACCCCGTTCGAAGTTAAGGATCGGCCCTAAATAACCGGGCAATTCTTTGAGCGCGCTTGGCGGCCCCTTCAGCAGTTTTCCGCTGTATTTAAAAACATGCGTGTGAGCACCCGGTAAAATCGGGACATCCGCGGTTTGCGCCGTTAGTGCGATTTCGATGTCGGCATTAAATGCGCTGTTGGGTATTTTGTTGATGGAGCGGTTTTCTGCGATTGCGAATCCGGGGATGGCGGCGCTGAGTGTGCCGAGCGCCGCGTATTGCAGGAACCGGCGCCGTTTAAAATTGATATTTGTCATGATTAACCTTGCGTGTGATTAACGACGAATTTCGAGCGATTTGTATCCAATTGCGGATGACTCCACTGCAACTATTTTCTGGAATTCAGTGTATCAGTTCAAACGTAATAAGCAATCGGATTTCGGTCGAATGAGAGGGTGTTTACGCAGGAACAGAGGGATAAAAAAGCGGCGTGAGAAATTTAGGAAACGGCCCGCTTACTTAAGCAGCGCCATCAACATTTGCGGCGATGAGTTGGCCTGTGCCAGCACCGCAGTGGCGGCTTGCTGCAGAATCTGCGCTTTGGTCAGCGAAGTTGTCTCTTGGGCGTAGTCGGCGTCCTGGATGCGTGAGCGGCTGGCTACGGTGGATTCAACGCTAATATTGTTATTGGTGATGACCGATTCCAAGCGGTTAAGCTGCGCGCCGATCTTCGATCTTTCCTCGCTGATGTGATTCAAGGCAAGATCCATCATATAAGTGGCAAATCCCGCGTTATTGACCAGATCCAGATTTTGTATGCTCATGGCGGCGGTATTCACTGCGCCAAGGGTGACATCGAGCGTATCCGCTTTATTTGCACCAACTTGAAGCTGTTTATTGTTACCGGCTGCGGCGGCGCTTATATTTTCCCAAATTTCGTTAAATCCGCTGAGCGGATTGGTGCCGCTTCTTGAACTGGTGTCGGGGATAACGCTGGTCGCGGTTTGGATCGCCCCGCCATCGGCATTTGCGCCGCCTATTGCGCCGGTATCGGTGTCGGTTAGATTCATACCGGCAATGAACGCAGCCCCATGTGCGACAAAGTCCGCATTAAAGGCGTCGGCGTTCGCATATAAACCGCCTGTCGCGGCATTGATGGCATCGCTAAGCGTGGCGCTTTGATGCTGGTTTAAGTAAACCATGACATCCTTGATGCCCGAGCCACCATTATCCTTGATGACTTGATGCAGATAGCGCACGGCGGAGTAAGCAGCGGAGTAATCATCCGAAGTGCCGCCCCAGGCTGCGCCCGCAGAACCGAACGTGGCCGCCCGGGCCATGACGCCGCCCACGCCGACGCTGCTGATCGACGATTGCAAACGTTCGTCGGCGCCATGGATGAGTTCCGCAGCGCCTTCCATGAACCATTTCTGATCCGCTGCGGGATCAAACATCGAGCCGATATTCATGCTGCGGTACATCACGGCGTGCACCATTTCATGCGCAATGATCCGGTCGTTATAAAACGGCGCATTGCCGCCATCGGGCAAATTGGGCGGCGTGAAGTCGCTCATATCGATCTGCAATTTGACGTTGGTTGCTTTCCCCGTATAGCTGCCGGGGATCGACCCCACAACCCGGGCGGCAGTGCCGCCAGCACCGTCGGTGAAGGTGGTCAGTTCGATATTCATGTCGGCACCGTCGGCGGAAATGCCGAAATATTGCTGGATCTTGCTTTCCGCATCTTCCAGCCAGCCGTTTTGTAATCCATACATAACAGCCAGTTGATCGGAATTGCCGAGGACACTGCTGCCGGAGAAATCGAATATTTTGTCGCCGTTAAAGGTCGTCGTGGTGGAAACTTTCTCGATTTCCTGAATCAGTTGATTGACTTCTTCTTGCAGTGCTTTCTTATCGCTCAGACTGTTAGTCGAATTTGCCGCCTGAACGGAAAGCTCACGGATGCGCTGTATTGCGGAAGTCATTGAGTTCAAAGCGCCATCGGCTGTTTGCAGCATCGAAATGCCGTCGCTGGCATTCCGGCTTGCTTGATTTAAGCCGCGAATTTGCGACGTCATGCGTCCTGAGATGGCAAGGCCCGCTGCATCATCCTTGGCACTATTAATACGCATACCCGATGACAACCGTTCCAATGAACGGCCAAGATCGCTGGTAGTTGCGGATAAATACCGCGAACTATTCAGTGCTCCCAGGTTGGTATTAATGGATAAACTCATTTTTTTATCATAGTGGCGTTACACGTACGCATTTTTAACGAGTACGGACTAAATTTCTTTAGTTATTGCAGTAAATTTTCGTACCTCAATGACGCAGATCGTGGAATGAAATGACTATAACTCATCGCCGGAATCTCTCACATCGATTAGCGGTAACTCCAACCCTTCAATGGCCGGTAGCGCACGTCCGGCGATGCCCTGCAAATCGCCATACATGCCGACTGTCGATTCGATGACGCCCTGAATCTGCATTTCCCGCTTGGCCCAAAGGCGTGTCATGGCCTTGCGTTCTTTATCGAGATCGGCTTGCATGTCGGCAAATTTCTCGACAATCGCTTCGATACGATGCTTGAATCTCGGCCCGGTTAAATAGCGGTAGACCAGTTCCATTTTTGTTTCCTGGCCTTCCTGGAATTGCCGGGTATTAGCGATTTCTATCAACGATTGGCGCAACGCGATGACGAGCGGCAGCGCCAGGCGCGGCTCGGTGACCCAGACGCCATCGATTTGTCCGAATGTTTCGATTTCCTTCGGCATCGTGCTGGATACCAGCACCGCAATTTCCGCTTTGGCGGCGCGTTGATCGTTGCGCAGTTTGGCCAGCCAAGCATCGCTCCAGTTCTTGGTTCTTTTCGATTCCCACAAAATTGCGCCGCACCCTTGCCCTAACGGCCCCATGACTCGTTGCAGCACATCGCCGCCGGATTCGCCTTTGGCAACGGGTTCGATACTGTCCAGCGGGAATTTCAGCCGCAGAGCGGTTTCCAATTCAAGCTCCAGAACTTCGCCCTGGAGCTGTTGCGAGCCTTGATCGGCTTTGCGTTTCAATTCGTCGATCTGGCGCTGCATCGAAGCAATCTGCTCTTCTTTTTCACTGACTTTGAGCTTGAGGCTGTCCTCGGCTTCTTGCTTGGCTTTTTGCCGCACCAGCGCGATGGATTCCTGCACGCGTTTTTCGATGGTCAGATCCAGTTCGCGTTTGGCATCGTCCAGTTCGCGCTGCTTTCGCAACAATTCAACCTGAGTTCTCTGTGCTTCTTCCAATTTGCTGTTGCGTTCCTTGAGGATTTCCTGCAATTCGAACAATTCCTTGGACTTCGCTTCCAAGTCGGAGGCTAGTGCCAATCTGGCTTTTTTGGCTTCTTCGGCGGCGATCAGCGTGCGTTCTGTTTTAAGTTTGCTGGCGACTTGTTCATCGAGCGTTTTCTGCGCCTCTTCCAGGGATTTTTGCTGCGCTTTGAGTGCAGCTTCACGGCTGGACACATCCGTTTCTTTTTGCGCCAATTTCGCTTCGAATTCCTGCCGCGTAGCTTGAATTAGGGGTGCGGCGAGCGATTCGGTCAATTTGATTTCAGAAGTGCAATGTGGGCAGCGGATGGTCGGTTCGGTCATGTTAGGGTCTTAGTGATCAGAACAGCTGAAATAATCTGTAATTTGGAATCATAGCAGCCGGTAATAATTTGGAAGTGCTGTTTTATTGCTCTGCAGAGATGATAAGAGAGAGTTAAGATATTGTGCAGTATAATCAGTTTGACTTAATTAGGATTTAATAGGGCGAGGAATAATAATGGTTTTACGTTTAACAAAGGTAATAGCAAGTTTTACACTTTTTGGCTTCATGAGCTTATCAACAACGGCTTGGGCATCGGCTCCTACTTATGAACAGCTTCCTTCTCATGATGGCGGATTTGCGCTCGACCCGGTTTTTAATTTAGTCGCTGACGATTTTCAGTTAACTCAAGAAGCGCTTCTTCAAAGCGTTACTTGGTGGGGAGGGTATATTAATAATGGGTATCTATCGACGCCTGATACCGATATTTTTACTATCAGTCTTTATAGCGATGATTTGAACCCAAACTCACTAAAGTATGTTTACGAAACAGAGAATGTGCATCGAATTCCAACTGGTAATTTTTTTACTCAGTCTGCCTACGGCCTAACTGAGGAATTTCAGTATTCTATTAATTTGCCCACCGCTTTCCTTTTGCATGCGGATACACACTATTGGCTAGAATTTAGAAATTTACAAGATCCGCGTAATTGGATTTGGGAATTTTCTACAAATTTTCCTAATCCCGGTGTTCAGTGGATCTATGCAGGATCAGATTGGGATTACTGGGATTTATGGTGCATCGCAAAAAATAGAACGCTTAACTTTAAACTTGCAATTCCCCGTGGTATTGTCATGGGGTTGATTATCATAAGAAACTCTGATCAAGTTAATTAAACAACAACGAATAGCCTAATCCTAAGGTAGCGCAAGCGCCGATGACTGTGACGATTCCCGTTTTGTAGTGGAATAACGCGACAAATGCCGCAACGCCGATCAACGCGGATAACCATTCGAATGCTGCGTCAAATCCGTTAGGCCATAATACGTGATAAGCAAAGAATACCGCCAGGTTGACGATCACGCCGACCACCGCCGCGGTGATGCCGGTCAACGGCGCGGTAAATTTTAGGTCATGGCGGGTTGCTTCCACCGCGGGGCCACCGAGCAGAATAAACACAAACGAAGGCAAAAATGTAAACAGCGTTGCAACCGATGCACCGCAAATGCCTGCCAGCATCAGCAGATCGGATCCGAAAAGCGCCTTGCTCCAGCCGCCGACAAAACCGACAAACGCGACGATCATGATCAGCGGACCCGGTGTCGTCTCGCCCAGGGCCAATCCGTCGATCATTTGCGCCGGGTTCAGCCACGCGTAATGCTCGACGCCGCCCTGATAAACATAAGGTAACACCGCATAAGCGCCACCAAACGTCATCAGCGCGGCTTTGGTAAAGAACCAGCCCATTTGCGTCAACGTGCCTTCCCAGCCGTATTGCATGGCGAGCAGCGCCATGACGCCGCCCCAGATCAGCAGTCCGGCCGCCAGCAATAGCAGGAACCGGCTCCAGCGGAACCGGGTGTGTTCTAGAACGGGGGTATGGTCATCGATCAAAGCCGGGCCATAGGTGTTTTTCGATTGTCCGTGATGTCCGCCCGCTCTGAATTTGTCCGGCGCATAGTGCGATCCGATGTATCCGATCAAGCCCGCGATCAATACGATATAGGGAAAGGGTAGATTGAATGCAAAGATGGCAACGAATGCGGCGACCGAAATTGCGCGCAGCAGATTGTTTTTCAACGCCCGGGAACCGATGCGGTAAGCCGCGAAAAGGACAATCGCCGTGACCGCGGGCTTGATGCCGTACAAAATACCCGCGACGGCGGGAATTTCGCTATAAACCAGGTAGATCCACGTCAGGACCATCAGGATAATGAGCGACGGCAGCACGAACAGCGCGCCGGCCACAATGCCGCCCCAGGTGCCGTGCATCAACCAGCCGATGTAGGTGGCCAGTTGCTGGGCTTCCGGGCCGGGCAGCACCATGGTGTAATTCAGTGCATGCAAAAAACGCTGCTCGGAGATCCAGCGCCGTCTTTCGACCAACTCCTGATGCATCAGGCTGATCTGCCCCGCCGGTCCGCCGAAGCTGATAAAGCCCAGTTTCAGCCAATAGCGAAATGCTTCCAGGAAAGATACCGGTTCGGGCCGGGCTACAGTTTGTTGTTCTGCGGATGACATAGTGCTTGAATGATGCGTGCGTAAATAGAAAGAGGGTTATTGTTCAGCGATTTTCCATTGCGGATTGTCTTCGGCAGCTTTTTGCAGGATTAAATTCCGTTCATCTTTGGGCAGCTTGCTTATTTTTGTAACCGTATCAAAAAATCGCTCCATATCCTGATCGTGCTGTTTGAGTATGCTCTGGAATGCCGGTACCAGTTGAGTATAAATCGAAACGGTTGCCAGCAGCGCATTGTTCAACGGTTGCGCAAACCACCGGTCGTAGCTGCCGAGTTCGTTGTTCTCGGCTTTCAGCAGCGCGAATTCCTTGCGCAACCGATCGAAAATACGTGCTTTCCCGGCGCGTTTTTCGGTGTCGTTAAGATCCGACTGGAAGAGTTCCTGCAGTTGCTTGCGATATTTTAATATCAAGCCGGTGAAGAGCGTTTCTCTTTCCTGCCGCGCGGTTAATGCGATTTGCGCCGACGCACTGTCTGTCCTGTTAAACCAGCGTTTAATTCCCTCATGCTCGACTGCGGTGGCAAAAGACTCATTGAAAACCGTGTCATCCGATACGTACAGGACCTGATGCGCCAATTCATGAAAGATCAGGCGCGCCAGATCCATTTCCGAATAGCCGATAAACGTATTCAAAACCGGATCGTTGAACCAGCCTAACGTGGAATAGGCACGGATTCCGCCGATATGTACATCGTAACCTTCACGCTTTAGTTCTGCCGCGTAACGCTCGGCACTCTCTTGTGAAAAGAAGCCGCGGTAATTGACGCAACCGACCTGCACAAAACACCATTCTTTCAGTTGAACAGATAGCTCCGGTGCTGCAAAAACGTTCCATACCACAAAAGGGCGTTCCAAATCGGCATAACTGGTATAGCTCAGATTATCCGGCAATTTCAATTCGCGGCTGGCAAACTCACGCAGCTGGATTACCTTGGTGAGCGAGTGTTTCAGTTTCGGATCGGTATCCGGGTTTGCGATCACTTTGCTGATCGGTTGCGCGCGATGGATGACCTGGAAATGCCCATCGACAGCTTGCGCATAATAGGGAAGATTGACGCAAGCGCTGAGCCAGATCGTCAGGCTCATGGTGATGGCCAGTTTTATCGGTTGTGGGATTTGCATAGTCGTCTGAATTTTAAGTTTGATTCATGCAGCATTACGCACTTCATTGGAGTCGCCGCTTACTTCGATTTTGCAGTTATCCGATTCAATTTCCGCCGCTTAATTCCCTGCTTATTTTATACAAATGCTTCAAGAGTTCTCTATTTTTATTCATTAGAGTCGATATAAAAGTGCTGATTCAAAAGGAAAGACACTTTTTATGAAAAATTCTAGGAATAGATTGGTGAAAATTGGTCTTGGTATGCGGTTTTTCCGGCCTATGCGATCGTCTACGCTGTTTGCGAGCTTTGTTTTCTCTTGATTACTTCAAATTTTATGAAAACCGCACTGGAAGTTTATTTGATTTTAGGCATCACCCCTGCGGGTCGTCCGTTCCGCCCCAGCGATTGGGCGGAACGTTTGTGCGGTGCGCTGGCCAGCTACGACAGTACCGGACGCTGGGTTTATTCGGATCATGCGCAGCCCTTGATACACCAAGGGCAAATCGGTGTTCGAGTGGAAAAAGTGCTGCATGAAATCAATCCGGCTGCGTACCAATTCATGATGCAGTTTGCTTTCAATAATCAGCTAAAAATACTACCGGAAGGGGAAGTAGTTCGCCTGGAAGAAGTTATTAAAGCGAAAAAAATTGCTCTACCCGAACGGAAACTGACATTTGCCGTTTGATGGGATCCATCGAAAACAGCTTTTCTTTGATGCACTAGGGATTACTCTCGACTTCGCTCATAGAGATTTAAGGTATTCAAGTAGATCCAAACGTTGTTCCTTTGTCAGTGCCGGTAATAGTGTGCCATCGGGTAGCTGTGTGCGGCCGGAAGCATATTCGTGACCGCTGTTGTGATTACCCCAAATGCTGGTGCGGAACAGAAAGCCGTCGTAGCCCGTTGACTTGAATCCCACTTTGTCCGGATCGAATTCGCGCGATCCGACCATAAACTCATCCGGGCGGTATTCGCCTTCCGCCGGATCATCCGGTTTTCTTTTTGGCAGCAGCAAATCATACAGTGAAGGTATCGAGCCGTTGTGCAAATACGGCGCGGTGGCCCAGATGCCGTTCAGCGGACGGGCTTTATAAGCCATCGCAGAGGCAAAAGGTTGAACTGTTGTGTCCGGCATGTAGTTGCCGTTTTTCAAGGAAGGCTGCACTTCGTTATCGAAAAAGGTATAAGCAAAATCAAATGACCGCTCAAGCCACCGTCGTACCAGCCATTTATCCCGATCAGGCGTTGTCACTACATTACGGGTCGCGGCCGTAAGCAGCGCTACCGCAGGAGCTTGTTGTTGCAGCAAAATATTGCCTGTGCTGACACTGACATACTGATTGCGCAAGATACCGCTATAACCGGTAAATGCAATCGCGTTTTGGGCCATTTTGGAATCCGTACCTACCGACGATACCGCGATCATTTTGGCAACGACGCGGCGGTCAGGGTCGGTACGGTCAATTTGAGTGTGACAAACGGCACAATAGCGGGAAAATAATTCTGCGCCTCTGGTCATTCGTGTTTTATCGATTTCCGGCAGGATATGTCCCGGCCATTGCGGCGACTTTAATTTGCGTAAATGATTCTCCACCCGGCGCAGATTGCGGATATCGATGGACGACTGAAAGTCGATATGTTTGGAACCGAATCCCTGACCGCCCAATACCGAGGCTAACGTAAAGCCATCTTTTTCTTGCCAGTCGAGTGTGCCGAAGACGCCGATCAATTGACCGGCGTTGCGCGCCATCGGTCCCAATCCGCTATTGTCGACCCGGCCGTTCCATTGGATGTAATCGTGCTGCGGCACATCCCAGAGAAACGGATAACTGACCGGCGCATCGGCTGGATTGTAAATTTTATTGCGCAATTGAATGCTTTGCTTGCCGGTCAGGTACGTTTGGGTTCGCTCGATAAGATGGTCGCGGTCACTGCTGCTGAGTACCGATTCGATACCGATCATGACTTGCGCCAGCTCATCCGGAGAAAGTAATTCGGCAAGCAGCTCGCGCATTTGCTGCGCGCTCATGATGTGCTCCAGCACACGATTATAAATGCGCCCGAAGGCATCAAGCCGTGCGTAGCCGTAACGCGTCAGCGGGCGCTGGGTGTCCCGGGGCGTGTTGATGATGGTGTAGGTCTTGATGCGTTGCGCATATTTCTTGAGATCGGCCAGGATATCGTCAGTATTATGGTAATGGCCGCGTTGCAAGACATTGGTTACGAAGCGGTCGCGTTTTTCCGTATCCTCCAGCGTGGCATACAAAGCCGCGGCCAGATCGATCATGAACGTTTCCATATCGGAATGCGCCGGGCCACCATCGATGCGGATTCCGCTGCCTCGATAGTTGATCTGAGTAGTGTGGCAGGCGGCGCAAGTGAATCCCATGTACGCTTGGCCTTGATACTCATCGCGCACCATCCCGGCAGGCAATCCATCGGGATTGCTGACCGTTTGCCGCTGCGGCAGATAGCCGTAGCGATCAATGTTCTCGTCCGTGCGAAACAGAGTGGACGAGCCGGGTTGCTCCAGCACCAGGAAAAAATCGTACGGTAACAAATTGGAGCCTTGCGTTGTATTGTAAAACCACAGGCTATCCGCCGCAGACCAGCCCTGGTCGAGATAAACCGTGCGGGAATAGCGTTCGCCAAATTTACCGCTGCCGTTCATGTGGGCGCCGCGATCGGGATCATGGTCACGAAGCTCGTATAACCGCCAAGACAGGCCGGTAATAAGCCAAGTCGTGGCGAACAGGGCGAAAACCAATAGTAAAAGCTTTATTTGAGACAAATGGCGATCAAATGGTCTGGAAATCATCGGAATCAATCCCTTCGTTCAGCAATTATTCAGGATTCTTTTGATTAAATTCTAAGTCGCCGCTGAGAAATTGTCTTTAATTAATTGATATTTTTTATAAATAGAGATAATGACTTGATTATCACTCATTAATTGATCGTACTGAATCAAAAATTTCAGCTATGATTAATAGTCAATTTTGTGTGAAAAAGTTGTGAAAAATGTGTGAAGGTAACTATCTCACAGTAACAATAGAAAGGATGTTATGCAGATTTCTCCGTTTTGGTATTCATTGCTTGGCATAAGCTTCATATTCTCATCACTATCCGTTTCTGCTCAACAAACTACCAAATTTACGATCGAAGAATTGCAACGACTGGGTTTGCAGGCAAATGGGCTTGTTCAAGCCGCCAGGTCACAAATGGAAATGGCCAAGGCAGGGGTCGTAGCGGCTTCGGCTTTTCTCAATCCGGAGGTAACCGTAATGGCGGGTCCGGATAGCAACCGTTATTCGTTAGCGGTTACTGGGCCTACTTCCATGCAGCGCTCCGTAACGGTTAGCCAGCCTATCGAAAATCCTTTCATGCGCAGTGCGCGCATCAACGCCTCGGAAGCAGCGGTGGACGCCAGCCGCGCCGGCTATGATCAGGTACGCGCCGATTTGGCGGCGCAACTGCGCGTCCGTGCTTTTGAATTACTGCTGCGCCAGGAGCAGGCTGCAATGGAGCAAGGAATATACGAGCTTGTGGAAGATGTCCGTCGCCGTATTGCAATTAATGTCGAGCGCGGAGAGGTAGCGCGTTTTGAATTGATCAGAGCGGAAACTGAAGTGCAAAGCGCGTTGAATCGCGCACAGGCAACGCAATTGACTGTTAAGCGCGCCCAGCTGGCATTGATGCAATTGACGGCTGGCGCGATGCCGGTCGATTTTGAGATCAATGCTTCATTGAAAGATCCGGTTCAATTGCCCCCACTGGAAACATTGCGTCAGGAAGTGCCCGCGGTAAATCCCGATGTGGTGCGCTTGCAAGCTGAACAGGAGCGCGCCAATGAACGGATTAAGCAGGAGAAAGCATCGGTATTGCCGCAGATCAATGTACTGTATACCAATTATCAGGATGCCCAATTTACTTCCAATATTGCCGGGGCAAACGTCAGAATCCCGATTTTTTACCGCCGCCGGGGTGAAATCGACACTGCTATTTATGATTCCGCGCGCATAAGAGAAACGCTTGAGTACCGCCGTTACGAGATCAGTCAATTGTTTGAATCCGCCTGGCAGGCTTTGCAGATTGCTCAACGCCGGGTCGATATGTTTGAAGGCGGTCTGATCAAGGAAGCGGAAAATGCCGTGCAGGTTGCGCAAGCGGCTTACCGTTTCGGTGAGCGTGGTCTGATCGAAGTTCTGGATACGCAACGCATACTCCGGGGAATTTTGGGCGATTCCCTGCAGGCGCGTTTTGAGTTGCAATCGGCCGCCGCCGAAATTGACCGTTTGCGCGCCCATTATCCCAAGGAGCTAGTTGTCGAATGAGAATCGGATTATCAACGATCGGCGCTATTGTCATTATTGCATTAGGGCTGGCAGGGTGTGGAAAAGAAGAATCAAGCGGTGAATCCAAGGAAGAAGTTGCCAAGCAGCAATTCGCGGATGAGCGCGATATTAATAGCATCACTGTGCGGCCCGAATTGGCGGGGCGGTTAAAGATCGGGCAACCGGTGCTCGTTGATCTTGCGGACAAAATATTGGTTCCCAGCCGCGTTCAAGTGGATGAAGAGCGAACCGCGCAAATAGGTTCTTATGTTACCGGGCGTATCATCAATATGTTTGTGATATTAGGCGATTACGTTAAGCCGGGTGACCGGCTGGCGCGTATTACCAGCCCGGAATTGACGCAGTCGCAACTGGCCTTTTTACGTGCTTTGTCAAGAGTCGTGGTAACGCAGAAATCCTACGATCGTGCCAAGCATTTATTGGCGGCTGATGTGATTCCGTTAGCCGAAGTGGAGCGGCGGCAATCCGAACTGGAAATCGCGCAGGCTGAGCTGAGCGCGGCGACCGACCAATTAAGGCTGTACGGTATGGGTGATGGGGAAATCAAAGAGCTCTCCAGAAAGGGAAAAATTTTTCCCTGGCTGGATGTCAAAGCGACCCGTGAGGGATACATTATTGCGCGCAATGTGATTGTGGGGCAGGTCGTGCAGCCTTCCGATCCGCTGTTTCAAGTCGCCGATCTATCGTCGGTATGGGTGGTTGGCGATGTGCCTGAGCAGATTGCGCGCGACGTCGAGCTTAATCAGCATGTGGAAATCAATGTGCCTGCGATCGGAGAAGCTCACCTGGACGGTGTCATCATTTTTGTTTCCGATACGGTCAACCGCTTAACCCGTTCGGTAATGACCCGGGTGCTGGTGGCAAATCCGGATCGCAAACTGAAGCCGGATATGCTGGCTACTATGCATATTACCGATCCGCAGCATAAATCGCTGGTCGTTCCTGAAGCGGCCGTGGTACGTGAGTTGAATCAGGATTATGTTTTTGTTGTCGCCGGAGAAAGGCATTTTCAGCGCGTTCCGGTTGAATTGGGACCTGAGGTTGCCAGATACCGCCCTGTTATCAGCGGATTGACGATTGATCAGCGAATTGTGATGGAAGGCGCGTTTCATTTGGACAGCGAGCGCAAGCTTGCTGAATTGGAATAATCATGATGGCTGCGATCGTACATGCCATGTTGAAACAGCGGCTGCTGGTTCTGATCATCGGATTGATGTTATGCATTGCCGGCGGATTTGCGGCAAAAAGTTTGTCAGTCGATGCATTTCCCGATGTTACCAATATTCAAGTGCAAGTAGCCACGGTAGCCATTGGCCGCAGTCCGGAGGAAATGGAACGGCTGGTCACGGTGCCGGTGGAGATTGCTATGACCGGTTTGCCGGGATTGGTGGAAATGCGCTCGCTGAACAAGAGCGGATTATCGCTGATCACACTGGTTTTTACCGACAAAACCGATGTGTATTTTGCCCGCCAGCTGGTGATGGAGCGCATCATTGATGTTTCTCCCCGGCTGATTCCCGGCATCACGCCGGTACTTGGGCCGGTTTCCACAGGCTTGGGCGAAGTTTATCAATACACCATTGAACATCCGGATGACGGCAAACGCGCCTTAACCAAAGAGGAACTCATCGAACGACGAACCATTCAGGATTGGGTGGTGCGTCCCATGCTGCGTTCGATCCGAGGTGTGGCGGAAATCAACTCCATCGGCGGGCATGTCAAAGAATATCAAGTGTATGTCGATCCCAACAAACTGCGGCATTACGACATAACGCTGACGGAGGTGGATCGTGCATTGGCCAGCAATAATGCCAACGCCAGCGGAAACATATTGGCGTTGCACTACGAGCAATATCTGATCCGCGGCGTCGGCTTGATTGCTTCACTGGATGATATCCGCAACATTGTGTTGCGGGAAATGGAAGGCGTGCCGGTTTATGTGCGCGATGTCGCAGAGGTGACTTTAGGCGGTGAAGTCCGCCAGGGTGCCAGTATCAAGAATGGTTATACGGAATCGGTTACCGGCATTGTGATGATGTTGCGCGGCGGGAATGCCAAGGAAATCGTCGGCCGGGTGAAGGAAAAAGTGGCAGAGATCAATGAACAGGGAATGCTGCCGGATGGTTTGCAAATTGTGCCGTTTTATGACCGGACGGACCTGGTCGATAGCGCTCTGTCCACTGTCCAAAGTACGCTGGTGGAGTCCTTAATTCTTGTCATTGTCGTATTGTCTGTATTTTTGGGCACCGTACGCACCAGTATTGTCGTGTGTTTTACACTGATCATTACGCCGCTCGTTACCTTTATGGTGATGAATTATTTCGGCATGCCCGCCAATTTAATGTCGCTGGGCGGATTGACAATCGCGTTGGGAATGATGGTTGATCCGACGGTAGTGGTGGTTGAAAATATTTATCAACGTCTCGGACAAGCTCAGGGTACCAACCAATCTAAATTCAATGTGATCGTCAATGCCGTGGCGGAAGTCGGAACACCGGTGATTTTCGGCGTCTTCGTTACGATACTGGTGTTCCTGCCGCTGATGACATTGGAAGGTATGGAAGGTAAAACCTTTAGTCCGCTCGCTATTACGATTGCCATTTCACTATTGATTGCACTCTTCGTGTCGGTGCTGCTGTCACCGGTTTTGAGCGATTATTTATTAACTGGCGGCAGCGAACAAGATACCCGGATCGTAGCGGCATTTAAACGCGCTTATCTGCGTGTATTCGATGCGGCAATGCATAATCAGAAGAAAACCTTGGTTATCGCTATCGGCTCGTTAATGGTGGCGTTTGCACTGTTTCCGCTGCTCGGAAAATCCTTTATTCCGATTATGAAGGAGGGTTCGGTGACCCCGGTGATTATCCGCGCGCCTTCCATTTCGCTGGAAGAAGCGATCAAACTCGAAACAGAGGCCATGCGCATGATTGCGGAGATCCCCGGTGTCAAAGCCGTGGTGTCCAAGATCGGAAGGGGTGAATCGCCAGCCGACCCGGCTTCGCAGAATGAGTCGGATCCGATTGCCGATCTGGACTTGGCAGGGTCGGGACGCACGCAGCAGGAAATCGAAGAGGATATTCGTAAGGCCTTGATAACATTGCCTGGTGTCAATATTGTCATTTCGCAGCCGATTGCCCAGCGCGTGGACGAGATGGTAACCGGTGTGCGGTCGCAAGTGGCGATTAAGATTTTTGGCGATAACCTGGAAGAATTACGCAAACTATCCGAACGGGTGGCGCGCATTGTCAAATCGACGCGCGGCGCCAGGGACATCCGCATTGAGCGCTTATCCGGCCAGCAGGAGTTGACGATTCATATCGACCGGCGTGCCATTGCCCGTCACGGGCTTAATGTTTCCGACGTCAATGAACTGATTGCAACCGCGATCGGCGGAAAAGCGGTTACGCAGGTGTTTGAGGGTGAACGACGTTTTACATTGTTGCTGAGGTTTCCGGAAAAATACCGCTATGATGTTGAAGCGATTAAGGAGCTTTTGTTAAGACCTGCCGACGCAGCGCCGAGCGGTATGGGATCCGGCGGCCGATTGATACCGCTGAGTGCGGTTGCGGATATTCAAGTGGTCGACGGACCGGCGGTGATTTCGCGTGAATTCGCCAAACGCCGTGTCGTCGTGGGCGCCAACGTGCACGAACGCGACATGGGCGGTTTTGTTGCTGAGCTTCAGCAGCGTGTAGCGAAAGAAATTAAACTGCCACCGGGATATTACTTTGTTTGGGGCGGGCAGTTTGAGAATATGGAGCGTGCGATGGCTACACTGGCTGTGATTGTGCCCATTACGCTGGCAGCTATTTTCTTTTTGCTGTTCATGCTGTTCAATTCGGTCAAGATGGCCGGACTCATTTATCTGGCGCTGCCGTTTGCATCCGTGGGTGGGGTGGTCGGTCTTTATATAACGGGTCAATACTTGTCCGTACCGGCGTCGGTAGGGTTCATTGCCGTATGGGGCACTTCGATCTTGAATGGTGTCGTGCTGATTTCCTTTGTGCGGGAATTGCGCGACCAGGGACTGAGCGTAGAGGAATCCGTCAGAAAAGCCTGTGAACAACGCTTCCGTCCCGTGATGATGACTGCGGCTACGACGGTTCTGGGATTGGCTCCTTTTCTGGTGGCCACGGGATTAGGATCGGAAGTGCAGAAACCGCTGGCGATTGTGGTTATTTGCGGATTGACAACCGCTACCTTGATGACGATGGTGGTGATGCCGATGCTCTATTGCTGGTTTGACGATAAACCTGACAAAGCGGCAACTGATGAATCTGAGCCGCTTCCAATGCCGGATCTGGCGCAAGGTACTGTTAAGAATGTTTAATCTTCTTAGCGAAACAGCACCGGAACATGAAACTTCCCATGCTATTTAGCAATAAAATCGTTTTCTGATGTCTATTGCGACGATAGGCTTTGCAAACTCACCGTCAATCGACTGCTCTCCCGCTTTTGTATCAGAGAACCGTTCATAGCACGCGGAAAGAAATGACGGCGATCAATGTTGGCGGCAGTGCGGCAACGAGCAACCCCACCGGATGGATCGATTGTTCATCGAATTTGCTTTTGAGAATCGCAAAACCGGCAGGATTCGGTGCATTGGCGATGACGGTCAGCCCGCCGCCAGTTACCGCGCCGGCGACCAAAGCGATTTTAAATTCCTCGCTCAATCCTTCAACCAGTGATCCCAAATAAGTGAGCGCGGCGTTGTCGGTAATGGCCGTCAATGCCGTCGCGCCGAAGTATACCGCAGTATCGTCCATATCCATGAGAAGCGGCTGCAGCCACCACTGCTGTTGCCCGCCAAGTACCACCAATCCCGCCAGGAAGAAAGCAACTAGTAACGCTTCGCGTAGAATCAGCGGGCTTTGGTATTGGTGATAAGCCGTGGTAAATCCCAGGAAGAAGAGAAAAATCCCCATGAACGCCACCGGATGATGAGCGAATAATACTACGAGCGCTAGAAATGCCAGATGAATCAAGACGACCGCTAGGGGTGTTTTTGCTGCTGCACCTTCTTTCTGGCCGACATGCCCCAATTCATGCCGGAATATCCAAGTGACGGCTAACGCATTGACAGTTACCGCTAATGCAGCTTTCCAACCGAAAGTAGCCATCATGAATGCGATATCCCAATTCCATTTTGCGGCTACCATCAATACCGGTGGCGCGGCAAACGGTGTTAGCGTACCGCCGATCGAAACGTTGACAAACAAAACGCCGATCGTGGCATATTTCAGGCGAGTGGATATTTCCTTGCTGAACAAGGTGTCGCGCAGCATCAGAGCGGCGAGCGTCATGGCGGCGGGCTCGGTGATGAATGAGCCGAGCAAGGGGACGAAAGCCAGCAATAAGAAGTACATCGCCGTCCCCGTATGAACGGGTAAAACGGCCGCTGTGTGCCGGACGGTTGCGGCGGTAAAATCCAGAATCGGGCGCGTGCCGGCAATCACCATGATGACAAATACAAACATCGGTTCGGTGAAATCGCGTGATTCGAGATAAGTAATCGCAGTCTGCTTGCCGCTTGCGGCAAAGATAAACAAGATCAAAACCATCGCCCAGAAGCCGAATACCACTTCCACTTCGCCCAATAAATGCCAGATACCGGCGTGGCGAGGCTGGCTGTGCGCCAAGTGCTCGAAGAATTTGGTCGAGAAGGTGTGAATGACTGCCAGTGCGAATAACACGGCGGCGATCAGTTCAATGGATGTCGGATTAATCATGATGAATTGTCGATAGTCGGGTATGGTGCGAAGATAGCATCTTTTTATGACAGCATGGATAAATACCGATGCTTTACTGAAAATTACGATCGGACTGCGCGATCTGCAAGTCATCGTGACAATTTTTGTGCGTCGCAGAGAAACGGTACAATCTACTTTTATTATAACGAGTGGCGTACTTCCTTATTTGCCCGGTATGCTTAAATTATTTCGTGTTCGATCCGCTTGATACCTCTTTTTCTATCACCTGGCATTCATAACGGGCGTGTATGAAGAACATAGTCATATCACTGATCATTGTGCTCCTATCAACTTTCTGGGGCTGCCAGGCAAATGCGGATATTGATGTCGCGGCGGAATACAAGGAAACGATTGGCCGGTATATCCAGGTATATCAGCCTGACGATGTGGATTTGCGCATGCAAGATGCTTTGCTAGCGTATCGAAACGGTCGATTCTCACCCTCCGGTAATTCCGTTCTCAATTTCGGTATCGGTGCAAAACCGGTATGGCTGGCATTTAAAGTCAGAAATGATGGCAATAAAGCGGTGCGCCGCAATCTTTTGCTGGAAACTTCCTGGCTGGATAAAGTCGATATTTATTTTCTGCGGCAAAGCGAGCTGATCGACAGCTATCATACCGGGGATAGTTTGATATTTTCCCAGCGCCCGCTTGATCACCGGGTTTTTGCCACCGGCTATGATTTTAGCGTCGGTGAGATAACAGTGCTGATGCGGGTGGAATCCGACGATGCCATGGTTTTACCGGTTTATTTCATCAGCGATGAGAAGCTGGCTGATAGAAATCAATTGCAAGCGTATAGCTACGGCTTCATGTACGGCGTCATCCTGGCTTTGGTTGCTTACAATGTGATGCTGTATATCGGATTGCACACCACGCCTTATCTGTTTTATTCGATTTACCTGTTGTTGTTTTTGCTGCTGAACGCGGCTTACACCGGTCACGGTTATCAGTGGTTGTGGCCGGAATCGCCGTATTGGCAGAAATGGGCCAATCCGGTACTGATTATGGCATGCACAGTGAGCGGATTCGCCTTTGCATTGCAATTTCTGAACATCAAACCCGCTTGGCCACGTGTTTACCGCTTCATCATAGTGAGCTCGGCTGTTTTTTGCGCACTGATGCTGCTGGCGATGTTGAGCGGCGAATTTGTCCTGTCGCTGCTGATCTCTCTGGTTTTTATTTTTTTCTTTTATATTTCTTCAATCGGATTGGGTGTCATTTCACTGAAAACCGGTAACCGGTTCGCCAAGTATTTTTTGCTGGCGTCGATTTTTACCATATGCGGCGGCGTTATTACCGCCAATGCTATCTGGGGATTGATTCCTTTTAACGAAATGACGTACCGGGCAACGGATATCGGGATGATGTTGGATGCCATCTTGCTGGCGTTGGCCTTAGCCGAACGTTTCAATATCAATCAAAGCGAAAAATTGCTGGCGGAGAAAATGGCCGGCATCGATTTGTTGACCAATTTGAATAACCGGTGGTCTTTTTATAAGTTTGTTCAACCGATCTGGGCCATGGGGCTGCGCAGCAAGAGCAGCGCCTCGGTCATTATGCTGGATATCGACAATTTCAAGTTGCTCAATGACACTTACGGTCATGCGCAGGGAGATCGTATTTTGGTGCAATTCGCGGAAACTTTGCGGAAAGAAGCGCGCAGCGGGGACATTCTGGCGCGTTGGGGCGGTGAGGAGTTCCTGATTTTTCTGCCGGAAACCCAATTAACGGATGCAGTTGCCATTGCGGAACGGATGCGCAATAGGATTAGCGCTCTCCAAATGACAACCGTGAAAAATAAAAAGCTTTCTTTTTCCGCCAGCTTTGGCGTGGCGCATACCGATGTGGTGAATATGTCGCTGGATGAATTGATTTCCCGGGCGGATCAACAGCTTTATCGCGCCAAGAGACAGGGGCGTAATTGCGTATGTTCCGAACTGACTGATTAAGGGTAAGCGAATGATCGAGAGCGGAGAATCGTTGCAAGTATCCGCATCAGGCTGTTTATTTTATGACGTGACGGCTTCCTTAGTGCAGTTTCCGGAAGCTTGCGATAATTTCATCTTCGTCGTCATCGTCACTCTTATCAAATTCGTCACAGCTTACTTCCAATTCATCAATCAGCTCCACGATACGGCTATCAGGCGTCATGCCGTCGGCTAACGCGCAATCATCATCCGTATCCAAGGGATCGGCATCATCTTTATCGTCAAACGAAAAACTTTTCAGCGCCATGACAACCTCCTGGAAAAATGGGTTCGTACGCTATCAGTAGAACACATTGCCGGGAAGTGTAAAGCAACGATTAGAAAGGATTTTGTGTGATAATTCCGGCGTTTGAGCGTGCTACCGTAGCCGTGCGGGAAGGAAGGGCTGGTTTATACCCACCGGGCGCACACAGATGCCCGGTTCAATGCCAGCCATTGCAATGCAATGATGGCGCTGGCCGAGGTGATTTTGCCCGAATTTAAAAAGGCGATAGCCGTATCCAACGGTACCACGTGCACTTTGATGTCCTCGCCTTCTTCGACCGCGCCGTGCACACCACCGGCATGGGTCGAATCAACCCGACCGCAAAACAATGCCACGCGCTCCGTGGTGCCGCCCGGACTGACGAAGAAGTCATAAAGCGGAATCAAATCGCTGATGATGCAATCGGCTTCTTCGATGCTTTCGCGTTTAACGACGTCTTGCGGCGTTTCACCGGCCTCGATCATACCGGCGACGATTTCGAGCAGCCATGATCCATCCGCAGCAGCCAATGCGCCGACGCGGAATTGTTCAATCAGAATGACTTCATCGCGGATCGGGTCATACGGTAAAACGGCAGCGGCATGGCCACGCTCGAATACTTCGCGCACCAGTGGATGACTCCAGTCACCGCTGAATAACCGATGACGCAAGCGGTATTTTTCTATGCGAAAAAAGCCTTCAAAACAAATTGTTTTCTCTAAAACTTCAACGTTTGTATTCACTACTGTTTATTTCGTACGTAAAAATGTCGTTCTGCGCTGTGTATGCGATAGACCGTACCGTCGCGCTTAAGGTGGCTTGTCGCGCCGGGATGCTCTGAAAAACTGCTCAGTCATGTCCGCGCTGAAAAAACCGGCTTAAAATGCGCTTAACCTTCCTTTATAAACTGCGCTTTCCCGCCTGATTTCGCCTTACCAGATATTGCGCGCTACCTTTTCCAGAGCTTCTCTAACGCAATCCTAACGTATCGAGTGTCACATCGTCATCATCGTCCAAGTCATTCTTGACGGTTTCGAATTCGTCATCGTCAAAATCGTCTTTCGCCGTTTCAAATTCGTCAATTATTTTTGCGAATTTGCCGGCGGGGATTTTGCTGTCCGTCAGCGCATCATCCTCATCGTCCAAGCCATCAATCGGGTAAAAATCATCTTCGTCATCAAAAGAAAGTTCCTTAATCATCGTCATTACCTCCATCGAAATATGTTTGAAGATAAGCTATTGATAACAGATCACGCAGTTGAAACAATTAAAGATCACGCCGGAATTTTCCCGGTAATTCTGAAATTTGAAAAAAATTTACCGAATAATCATTCACTCCACGGCATTTGATTTTTCCTGGTGGAAAAAGTTTGATGGTAAAGCTACCACTGCGGTATTTGGCAATTTCTGCTGATGAAATGGTAAGCCGTATAATTTGGTAAAATTGATGGTTACTATTTTGAACGGGCAAATAACTTATGGACGAAGAAACGAAAATATTACTCCGCAATATTGCGCATCATCTCAAATGGGTCATCGTTTTATTGTTTGGTATATTGGCTTTGCTGATCGCTGAAATAGCGGGCGGGGTGTGAACGGATAACGTTCTCCGGCTACTGCCAGCCGGTAACTTCATAGCCTTTTTCTTGCAAGCAGCGCGATACAAAGTTTACGTAAGCCTGACTTGGCCGTGAGGATCTCGATGAATACAGAATGCCTCTGAGCAGTCCTGCCACAGCGCCACTGGCCGCTCCCACTACGGAGCCTTGACCTGCCGCACCGTAGATGGCGCCACCTACGGCTCCACTGGCGGCGCCGACGCCGGCGCCCATCGCTGTGCTGGTTGCCACATTGCCGAGCTTTCCGTTCTCTTCCCTGGCACCGGCCGATTCGGCCAGTTTTCTGCACGCTTCGATATCCTTTTCAGCAGCCGCTTTTCCCATGGATAGAAAATGCGTATTGGGATAGATAATAGGGCCGGTAGTGGAACAAGCGGATAAGCTAAAGACAATCGATCCGGATATTAGTACTTTCAGCAGTTTCATACATATACCTCTTTGTTATGATTTTTGGAAACACCGGACAATTATTCACGCTTGCGGTCAGCTACGTTGGCTGGTGCCCGAAAATTCACCCGGCGATAGTGTCTCTTCGCCTTTGTTTCTTGGGTCTTGCATCGCATTCTAGGGAAGCTCTGAAAATGCTGGTGAGCGTGGCAAGGTGAAATCAGGGGAAGAAACGGTGTTCACATGTGTCAGATGAGCATTTTGAACCTGATTTCAATACTGCATGGTCAAGCGAAGTATTTTTTTAGAGCTTCCCTAGAAGAATTGATCCTCAGTTGATTCAGTATAGCTGGAAAATTCCAGAAATCTATGGAAAAAACTGATTTCGTAATTCGGTTTGCGAGTGCGGAATCGTAATCGATTGAATTGTGGCGAGTGCTTTTGCTCATCGGAAAGTCATTATTGCGCTAAGGATAATTGACTGCACGCGCGAATCGCTTCGTTGCGCGCTACTCACACCCTTGCTTACCTTGTCGATATATCTCGGTCGCTGTGTTCCGTACGCCTATCGCTTCATCTCGTTCGCCGAATTAATCAGCATTTCCCTAAGGAAAGCAGGTCTCTGATAATTAAGCCTTTTGATTGGTACTTGCAATACTTAATATTTTTCTTAAATATATTCGGAATACGCAGAAACTTTGATTCTACCGGTTCATCTAACCGGCGTGTTTGCGGATTCTACCTATGTGCATGCTGGTCTGATGCTTCTTTTGCCGCCGATTTTGAAGAAAGGAGTGCCGCCTGTAGGAGTTAATCCTCAAATAAAGTAAAAATGAGATCCGCGTATTTGCGGGTTTTTTAATGAATCGTGGCTTATTTTATGAGAGATAACACTATGAATGCTAGCGATCGTGAAACAGCGGCAGATACCTTCAACCAGGCTAATGGAATAATCCGGAAAAAGCTGTTGTTTTTTACGGTCCTCATGTTTGGTTTTGGTTATGCACTTGTTCCGATGTACGAGAGGTTTTGTGAAGTGGTGGGAATCAATAATCAACGCATACCGATCATTGCGGAAAATGCTGCCGAGGCCGATATGTCGCGGATAATTGCGATTGAACTGGATACCAATGTTCGCGGCATGCAATGGAAATTTAAACCGCTGCAAACAAAAGTGAAAACACATCCCGGTGAGCTTGTCGAGGTGATGTATGAAATTAAAAATGAATCAGATCATGAAATTACCGGTAAAGCAATACCCAGTTACAGTCCGCGCAACCTTGATCAGTATCTGAAAAAAATCGAATGCTTTTGTTTTACGATGCAAACACTTAAACCGAATGAAGTAAAGCAAATGCCGGTCAAGTTTTTTGTGGATCCACGATTACCTGCCGGTATCGATACCGTAACGATTTCCTATACCTTCTTTTCGCAAGAAACCAGTTGAAGCATCAAGAAACATACCCCCGCAAACCAGCGTGCGGGGGTATGTTTTGAAGCGCTTAATTACCCTTCGCGGTTAAAGAACCCAGAAAAGCTTTGACATCCTCGACAAATCCGGGACCGACTTTCCGTCCGAGCTGATGTTCCGCCATTTCCTCGATCGCTTCGTCCAATGTTTTGACTGAGCCGTCGTGGAAGTACGGCCCTGTTTTGGCGATATTCCGCAGACTTGGCACCTTGAACACATATTTGTCGGTTTCAAGGCCGGTTACAGCAAACCTGCCCACATCCGAGGTTTTATACGGTTCGACCAGGCCGATTTTTTTATAGGAATTACCGCCGAGTGCCACGCCGTTATGACAATTGGCGCATCCCATATGGACGAATTTTTGCAAACCCCTTTTCTCGGCATCATTCAATGCACTTTCATCGCCCTTGAGATAGTCATCGAAGCGCGAAGGGGTTAATAGCGTGCGCTCGAAAGCACCGATGGCTTTGCCGACATTTTTATATTGAATCGGATCTTTCTCGTCCTTGAAGGCCTCGGCGAACATGGTCTTGTATTCGTCTATTTTTTTCAATTTATCGACGACGGCGGCTTCACTGGGCATGCCCATTTCGATCGGATTCAGAATCGGTCCCAATGCCTGCTCTTCAACATCCTTGGCGCGGCCATCCCAGAATTGTGCGATATGCAGTGCGGCATTGAACGTGGTTGGTGAATTTCTGCCGCCGCGTTTGCCGTCATGGCCGGGTGAAGTGGGCTGACTATCGACACCGTAATTAGTCAATTGATGGCAAGAATTACAAGAGATCGTATCGTTGATCGAAAGCCGCGGATCGAGATACAGTTTTTTGCCCAGTGCGATTAGAGCAGCATTCTTTTTTTCATCAATGATCGAAGCAGGTAAAGGTTCGAAGAATTGTTTCAACGTGGTTTTGTCCAGCTTGTGGTGACCGCCATGCATGCCGTGCATTCCCCCCATGCCGTGATGGTCGCCGCCGTGCATATCGCCGTGCTGATCGTCCTTTTTTTGCGATTCACCTTGATGATCGTGTCCGCTTTGCGCATAACTATAAGAACTAACAATCAATGCTAAAAATAACAGTATTTTCATACTTCCTCCAAGAATTTAACGTGAGCGCGCCCCGGTCAATTTCACGGGAAAATTAAGAATAAAAAGGACGCTTCGCAATCGATGGTTTTTTCAATGAATGATTGACCGGCTTTTAGTATACCCAGATTGTATTTACTATAGATAGCGAAGTTGCGCATTTGGCAGGATTCCAGTGAATTGCGGGTGACGGCGGAACGCTGCGCAATTTCAAAAATTGTGCACCTATTCTGTGAATGGCTGTCCAACCGAAGTCTGCGCAAGTGCATAGCAAGCCCGGTGTAAACGATAAGTATCAGACTCATCTTGTTTTCTACCTGATCCGGGTGTGAATGAACGAAACTTATGCAGGCACTTTCCTAACTGTGTTCAACCGGATTTATTGAAGGAGATAATCTCATGATGAAGAAAAATCATTGGTTTGTGGCTGCGGCGGTTACGGTTTTCTTGCTGGCGCTCGGCCCTGCTGTCGCGCTCCATGCAAGCGACGGCGTGGTTGTTGCGCAAGCGCATCAGCATGATCATGACAAGGATAGCGCCAAAGGCGGCGACGATCATCAAGGCAGTCACGGCAAAGATAAAGGCAAAGCGGGTGGGCACGGGCATCATCATGGTCATGCCATGAAGATGCGGCATGATTATGCGCATGTGATTATTTCGCATACCGATGAATTGAAGCTAACCGACGAGCAATTGGGGAAAATTGTCCGGTTGCACCTAAAAAATAAAGAAGCGCACGAAGAACTCAAGCATCGGTTGCAAGAAGACATGCATGCCTTCCGGCATGAAAGCATGAATCCGGGGGGCAGCGATGAGCGGTTGCGCAGTTTGGCAAAGAATCATATCGATGGCTTTAACGCAATGGTTGAGCATCACATTAAAGAACGCCAAGCCATTCATGCGGTTTTATCGGAGCAGCAAAGAGCGCTGCTGAAATCGATTAAAGCGGATCACGGCCATGATTCGCATGATGACGGCAAGAAAAAAAGCGGTCATGGCGGGCACTGAATCCCGTTTTGTTTTTTTATGGCGGGCTATGCCAATCTAGTTTAAATATCGTACCATTGAAAGCATCCTGGATAATTGCAGTGAAATAAGCATTGCACCGGCAGTTATCTCGGATATGTTGGTGTGATTGGAAAAAGCCAGCCGATAATTGATTTCAAAGGAGATAATCATGCGCCGGATATACTTTTTAGTTCCAGATGTAGCTGTTACCAAGAAAATTATTGCTGATTTGTTGCTGGCGAAAATTGAAGAGAAACATCTTCATGTGATCGCAAAACGCGGAACCCCGTTGGAAGATTTACCCGAAGCGAATCTGTTGCAAAAATCCGATTTCATTCCAGCCGTGGAACAGGGGATTGCACTGGGAGGAGCGACTGGTCTGCTCGCCGGCCTAGTTGCCATTGCCCTGCCCCCGGCTTCTACCGTGATAGCAGGCGGCGTGTTGCTGGCGACCACATTGGCGGGCGCCGGTGTCGGTTCCTGGTTGGGTGGGATGGTTGGCATGAGTGTCGGTAACCGGAGAACGAAAGAATTCGAGGATGCGATCGAAGCCGGTGAATTATTGGTGCTGGCCGATGTGCCTGCAGACCGGGTGGCGGAGATTGAGACACGCGTCAAACAGCATTTGCCGCAGGTTGAAGTCGAGCAAACGGAACCGAGAGTTCCAGCGTTTCCGTGATTATCTATTGAACCGGAAACTGGTTGGCTTGCGCCAACCAGTTTCCGGAAATTATCCAAGCGTTTTTTCTGCAAAATAAATACATCCCATCGTGAAATAATGGACCGATCACGCATGCTTTATGATTACCGCATGATCCGGTTCAATTGGCTGCCGGTACTGATTGCTTACTTTTCTCTCGTGTTTTTGCTGTTTACACCACCGTTGCAAGCAAGCGGCAGTGAAACACAGCCCACTTCGCAGCAGCCAATCATTCATACCCATGAGCTTGAAGTTTTTGTCCGCGAGGGTTGCCCGCACTGCGCCAAAGCCAAAGCATTTTTATCGGTATTGAACAGCGAACGTCCGCACCTGCGCATCGTTTATTTTTCTGTTGATCGTGATCCCGAAGCATTGGACAGGTTATCGCGTTACTCACAAGCAGCTGGTATCTGGCCTCCCGGCGTGCCCACTTTTCGATTCAACGGCCAGTTGATTGTCGGCTTCGATGATTCGGCGCATACCGGTTCCGTTTTGACTGCCTTGGTGGATGGCGCAGAAGCAACTTCCGGTCAAATCGAATCCTCATTGTTTGGCATGCTGGATGTGGCCCGCCTGGGGTTGCCGCTGTTCACCTTGGCGATCGGATTGCTCGATGGCTTCAATCCTTGCGCCATGTGGGTATTGTTATTTCTGCTGTCTCTACTGATTCATTTGCAAGACCGCAAAAAAATGGCAATGATCGCCGGTACTTTCGTATTGACAAGCGGCGTTGTTTACTACGTATTTATGGCGGCATGGCTCAACATCTTTTTGTTGATCGGATTTACGACAGCGCTGAGAGGGCTATTGGGTGGCGTGGCTTTGGCGATCGGCGGGCTGAATGTCAAAGATTTTTTTGCGTGGAAGCAAGGTATTTCCTTATCCATACCAGATTCCGCCAAACCGGGATTGTATGCACGGATGCGTGCGGTACTCGTTGCCGACCGGTTGTTACCCGCGATGATTGCGGTTGCTACATTGGCTGTTCTGGTCAATTTCATCGAGTTGCTATGCACCGCCGGTTTTCCGGCCGTTTATACCGCGATTCTGGCGCAGCAAGACCTTAACCCGCTGGTTTATTATGCTTATTTGGGGCTTTATATTGTGGGTTATGTCGCAGACGATTCGTTGATGGTCGCGATTGCGGTGATCGCTTTGAGTAATCGCAAGCTGACCGAACGCTCGGGGCGGTGGCTAAAGCTGATCAGTGGCGTGGTCATGCTGGGATTGGGTTGTGTATTGATTTTGCAACCGGAACTGCTGATCTAGGGAAACGCTGATTAATTGACTGTACGAGCGAATTGCTTCGTTGCGCGGTACTTACTCCCTCGCCTATCTGATTGATATATCTCGGTTGTTGCGTTCCGTGCGCCTCGCTCTTCACACGTTCGCCGAATTAATCAGCGCTTCCCTAGGCGACTGCCTGCTTGTATTTATTTCGAAATGGTGATCGGCAAACCCAGCGATTTCGCATCGGTTACCGTTAAGCGAAACAGAATATACAGCAACTGGAATGCATTAAGGTTCCAGTGCGCATTCTCGCCTGTGGTGTCCACCGAATAGTATTTGTCATGGGAGCGGGCGAATAGCTTTGCGCCATCCGGTAAACGATCAGACACGATAAGGCCCAATGTGTGACCGGGGTTTTCATTTCTGATGAGGGGCGGCGTGCGCGCATCTTTATCTACGAAGTATTCGGCCTGTTCGCCGAGGGAGTGACCGAGAAAATTCAGGATGGTGTGAAAACTCCGCAAGCGGAAAGCGCCGCGGAGAGGCCATTCACCGCCGGGGTAACCGGGACGGATGTCGAAAGCGACGTCGTTTTCTATCCACGGATTGATCAGTTCGTATAGCACCGCGCGTTCCTCGCAGCACAGAATATCGGGATCATAGTTGGTGATAAGAATAGGGCCGGGCAGTTGCTTGCTCAATGTGTAGGAATTCTTTTCTTCGTCATGATTCAGGGTGAAATCTTTTTCGATGGCTTGAAACAATCCTTCCGGCGATATCGCACTGGCCGGGATTGTCCAACTGCGTTCGAAAGTCAGCGGTTCCGCATACAATTGTTTTTGATCCTGAATGGCCGCGAGGTGTAGCACAATCCGCCGGAACATTTCATAACCGGGTCGATCCGACGGGTTGTTGTGATAAACGGATTGTTGCAAATGAATGCGCTGGCGGCTGCGGAGACGGCGCTCCTGCTCTTTCGTCAGTTGAATGCCGGGAAGAAATGAATCATCGGAATCGGCTTCCGCTTCCGCAAGCCCGGCTGTTTTTGCTGGACCGTGCCGCCGGTGCTGTCTGACGTGTTGTTTTTCCGGTGATGCAGCATTCGCCGAGTGCGGTGTTGCCGGATGGTGCAAGTGTACTTCTTGTGCCATCATCCGCAGCATGAGGTCGATATCGAAGTGCTGGCGCAGTAATAGCGTCAGCTTGTGCTGGCTGAAAGGAGTCAAGATGCGCTTGGTGAATTCGTCACCCGCGATGGGATCGATACTGAAGGTCGGATTTTCCGCCACGCCTGCGCCGAATACTGGTGCCAGCAAGCCACCGCTTTCTCCGGTCAGTGCGGGCGTTGCACCCGCGTTAGCGCTGAAATTGAAGGTCGCCGCGATACTGGACACGCGGGTGAAATGCAACGGTTCGTGATGCTGGGCGCGGGCGATGTTGATCAGCAGCTGGCGCGATTCGGCGTGGATCGCAGCATTATCATAGGTTTCGACAGCGCGGTTCAGTGCGACCGGCGACAGGCAGCCGCTGATGGATGAAACGGCAAAGAAAAACAGGACAATGCGTGTCAGGAATTTCATGCAACAATATCCGGGAAATATCATGCTTCAATTCTGCTGCAGAAAAGCCTCGAATTTATCAACCATCATCGGTTTGCTGAAAAAGTTGCCTTGTCCGTAATCGCAGCCCATGGCGATCAACAGCTGTTTTTGCAAATCGGTTTCGACACCCTCGGCGATGACCTTCATGCCCAGACGGTGCGCCATGGTGATAACCGCTTCGCAAAGAATCCGGTCGTTGGATTGACTATCCATATTGGAAATAAACGAACGGTCGATTTTCAGGTAATCGATGTCGAATTTTTTCAGATAGGATAGCGATGAATAACCTGTGCCGAAATCGTCGATAGCCACTTGAACGCCTGCATCGCGGTAATTGAGCAACTGTTTGACCACCAGTTCGTGCACATCGAGCAGCAGGTTTTCGGTGATTTCAACAATGATGCTCTGGCCGTCCAGGCCGCGCGCGTTGAGATGGCCGACCCAATCGCCCATTTTGCTGATGAATTGTTTGGGCGATTTATTGATGCTGATTTGGAAATCGGCGTTGAAATTGGCTTGCCACAAGGCAACCTGATCGACCGCCTGTTTGAATACCCAATCACCGATGTCGGTTATCAGGTTGGTTTCTTCCGCGATGGTAATGAATTCTCCCGGATAAATGGTTCCCCGTTCCGGGTGCTGCCAGCGGATCAAGGCTTCGGCTTTGTATACCTTGCCGGTTTTTAGTTCGACGATGGGCTGGTACAGCAAAAATAACTGCTCTTCCTTCAGCGCATTGCGCAGCTCGTATGCGGTTTTTGAGCGGACTTCGCTCGCCGCGCGCATATTCGACGTAAAGCAGCTCCAGCAATTGCGGCCATTATTTTTGGCGGCGTACATGGCCTGATCGGCATTTTTCATCAACAGCTCGACGCTGCTCGCGTCATCGGGGAAGAAGGTTGCGCCGATACTGGCGGAAACGTATGCCAGCTTGGTGTTGAGATAGAACGGCTTGGCCAGTTCCAGCAGGATTGCGTGAATAATCTTTTCGGCCTGGTGCGGCTCGCTGATGCCGTTCAGGATAATGGTAAATTCATCGCCGCCCAGGCGCGCCACGGTATCGGTTTCCCGTACGCAACGGGTCAGCCGTTTGGCAGCTTCCACCAGCAAGGCATCGCCCACACTGTGCCCTAAAGAGTCGTTGACTTCCTTGAAGCGGTCGAGATCGATAAACAGCACGGTTAATCCCATGCCGATGCGGGTGGCGCTCTTGATGTCGTGGTTTAACCGCTCGTAAAACATATTGCGGTTCGGCAGTCCGGTTAATGAATCATAATTGGCTTGCCGCCAGATGATTTCATCCGCTTTTTTCTTGTCGGTGATATCGGAGAAATTGATCAGATAATAACTGATTAGGCCATTCTTGCTGCGTACCGGGATAATATTGAACCACGATGGGTATTCCCGGCCTTGCTTGTGGCGATTCCATACTTCTCCCTGCCAGTGGTTGTGTTGTCTGACGCTTTGCCAGATTTTCTGGAAAAAATTACTGCCATGCCGGATGGATGTGACGATGGATACCGGTTTGCCGATGACTTCTTCTTCCACATAACCGGTAATTTTATGCAGTGCCTTGTTGATTGAGATGATGATTTTGCCGGCATCCGCGATCATGATCGCTTCGGTGCTGTTTTCAAAAACCTTGCTGGAGATATAGAGTTGCTCGTTCATTTTTTGCTGTTCCAGCGCGATGCCGATGATGAATGAGCCGATTTCCAGCAGCTTGCGGTGAAAGATGCTGGGCAAGCGGTGCTCGAAACTGGACAGCGCAAATGAACCGATGCATTCGTCGCCTTTGCTGCGTATCGGCATGGACCAGCAAGAGAGAATATTAAAATCAATCGCCAGTTGGCGGATATTCTGCCAGCGCGGGTCGTCCAGCGTGCTTTCGATAAAAACCGGCTCTTGACGAAACACCGCGTTGCCGCAAGAACCGGCGCCCGGGCCTGGACGCAAGCCGTTCAACTGCCTGATACATTCTTGGGGCACGCTGGGAGCGGCAAATACATTCATACGGTATTTTTCTTTGTCCAGCAGCATGACCGTGGCGACCGCGTTATCCAGAAGCTGCTCCATCAGCAAGCAGACTTTCTCACAGATCACTTTGTAGTCGTTGCCTAATACCACTAACTGAAGAATTTCCTGCTGAAACTGGAGGATCCTGCCTTGTTCGGTATTGGTCAAATCGAAATAATTGACCGGCGCATACAGCTGATCGGATAAGCCCTCATTGACTCGGATATTCATACTTATTCGTTTTCTGATAAGGAAGCGGGTTTTAGAGATTTAAATGTGAGATCAAAATTGGAGAGGCTATCCGGATTGGCGGGGATTATACGATAAATTATCTGTATGCTCAAAAACTTACCGTCAAGAGTATGACTCGCAATTAGCGGCCGATTTTTCCCGATTAATCGCAGCGGTAAGCATTACCGATGAATATGATTTCCTTATCCGCACCGGGAACCTCGTATTTCCCCGAATTATTGGAATACGTGATATGCACGGTATTGCCGCCCAGTTTTTGCGTTTCGTTTCTTAAGTTGTTGCGCGCTTTGATCAGTCGCTCTACATACGGCGCGCTGTTTGTGTCGTTGTCGTTTTCTTTTGAAGAACCTTTAACCTTGCCGAGCAATTCACAACCATCCGGAGCTTCCGCACCGAGCACCATCGTCACTGTTGTGTTTTTTTCCGGTTGCGCCGGCATTTTGTTCGATTGTGCGGAAACTTCGGTGCTGCTTAAGATCAGCATAGCCAGCAATACTTTTCTCGTTAATTTATTCCATGGTTTGAAAGCGCTCATCGACAACTCCTGATCCGTCATGTTGGTATTTTTCAAAGCAGGGTAGCATAGATAAGCGTTGCGCCGTCCGTCAATAGCATTTGACGAAAGCACGCGGAATAAGGGGGATGTTGAGAAATAAAGCCGCTCCGGGTATCTTTTCAAAGCATTTTGGGAAAGAACGGTAAGGTATAGTACGTGAACATAACTGAGAGGAGGCGGGATGTTGGAAATTATCGTTTATCTTTCCCTGGCAGGTGTGGCCATTGCCGTCGCATACGGCGTCATGCTGTACAACCGGTTAGTGGATATCAAACATAGCGTGTCGCAGGCGTGGTCGAATATCGATGTGCTTTTGAAGCAGCGTCACGATGAATTGCCCAAGCTGGTCGAGACGTGCAAGCAATTCATGGGGTATGAACAGGAAACGCTGAAGCAAGTGATTGCGGCGCGTTCGCAAGTGGCTAGCGCGCGCGAAGCAGGCAATATCGGTGCGCTGGGTGCGGCGGAGAGTAGCTTGCGTCTCGGTCTGGGCAATCTGTTTGCGGTTGCGGAGGATTATCCCGAATTGAAAGCCAGCGAAAAATTCCAGCATTTGCAGGCACGCATCAGCGGATTGGAAAATAGCATCGCCGACCGGCGCGAGTATTACAACGAAGCGGCGAAGATCAATAATGTGCGGATCGAGCAATTTCCCGATGTCATCATCGCCAATTGGTTTAAATTCAAACCGCGCGATTTGCTCGAATTCAGCGCAGCGGACAAGCAGGATGTCAATATCGGCAAGCTGTTCGGCTGACGGGTGTCTTGCGCATGAATCAAATACTGGCAGAGATTCCGCCGCAGGACTATCCCTATGTGCTGGGGACATTAATAGCGGCGGCATTGATTTGTTTTTACTTGTTTATGCGCAACTGGAAACGCCTGCGTCTCATCGAGGATACGCCGACGGCGAAATTGCGTTCGGCGCATCAGGGGTATGTCGAACTGGAAGGAAAAGGCCGGTTCATCGATGATCAGCCAATTTTTGCGCCGCTCAGCAACCATCCCTGCTTGTGGTACTCCAGCAAAATTGAAGAGCAGGAAACGTTCACCGAAAACGGCCGGACCCAAACGCGCTGGAGCGTTGTGTACTCAAATACCAGTGAACATCATTTCAGGCTTACCGACGGCGCCAGCAGTTGCGATGTCGACCCGGACCGCGCGGAAGTCAACGGCAACGAGAAACTGGTGTGGTACGGCAATGCCGAGTGGCCGACCCGCACGCAAATGCTGGAAAGCCAGTCGATCGTGCACGCCATGTCGAACCGCTACCGTTACAGCGAATCGCTGATACTGCCGGGGCAGCCGCTGTATATTCTAGGGCAATTCAGTACCGCATCCGCCATGACGCAGAAATCTGTGCGCGATGTCATGATCGGTGTGATCGACGAGTGGAAACGCGATCAACCGGCGTTGCGGCAACGCTTCGATACCAACCGTGACGGCAATATCGATCAACAGGAGTGGGAAGCGGCGCGCTCCGAGGCGCAGGCCGAAGCGCAACGCATTTACGATCAGCTCGCTGTAGAGCCGGATACCCATATCATTGCAAAACCGCGTAATTCTTCGCAGCCGTTCATCATCTCGGTGTACCCGCAAGCGTTATTGGCGCAAAAGTTCCGCCGCAATAGCTACGCCGCACTGACCGCGTGTGTCGTATCGGTTTGCGCGACCGTTTGGCTGATGCATGTGCATGGCTGAGCGTGCGCATCGTTACCGCCAGAATAAAGTAGACCCTGCCAGTTTCTTCCAGCTTGCGGACGACAGCTGATCATGTTGTGCGGCCGCAAATGCCAGTGAGCCGCTCAATTGCCCGAGCTGAAAACTAACAGCGGCGGTTTCTTTCGGCAATCCCTGCAACAATCGCATGGCCATATGCCGGTCGTTTTCCGCTCCCAATTCGTCCTGCAAAGCCGCCAATGCCGCAATGAACGGAGTGGCGCGTTTTCCATGCAGAGATGCAAACGCTTCCGCGCTGTAGCGCATCTTTTTGGCGGCGATACGCACCAGGTGGCGCTCAGCCGGATTCAAAGCGGCGAAACCGTGGCAGCGCTTGCGCAGTTTTTGCCAGCATTGCTCGAGTAAGGTTGCCGCCCAAGTTTGGGTATCACGCCGGTGCGAATCGGCGGGAGTCATCAGCAGGCTGCGGCCGATGTCGAGTATAAGTTGAGTGAAGGCTGGTCGCAGCAATAGCGCTTGCGCACGCTGGCGGGCTTGTGCGGCGGCATTTTGCAACACTGCAAGGGTGTCATCTTTGGCGGCTGTATGCGGTGCCTGCGCCGCCAGAACCGGCAGGATGCCGGGCAAGATTTCGTGCTGAAATACGTCCCAGTCACGCGCCGGGTTCAGTGCGTGCATCAATTCACGTAGCGGTCGCTCCCAGGCGGGTGTTTCCTGCCCCAATGATTTCGCCAATTGCACACCCGTGCGCAAGCGCCGTAATGCCACGCGCAGTTGGTGCAGGTATTCGATGTCGTGCGCATTTTCCAAAAAACCGGGCACGTTGGCGGATAACTGCACCAGCGCTGCCTGCAGAATGGCATTCCAGGCTTCACCGGCGGGTTGGTCTTTATCGATGGCTGGGCGTATAGATTTGGCCGGACTGGGAGTCACGGCACCGCACAAGACATAGCCGCGCTCCGCTTTGCTGCGCGGCTCGACGTGCAACGGCGCGGCATGCAGCAGTTGTTCGGCGATATCGAACAGAAATTCCGGTTTGCCGGATTTGAGTTCGATTTCCACTTCACAAATCACCCGGCTTCGTCCGGCGGCCGTGATCTTGCCGCGATCAAGCGCCACTTCGGCTTGCGCGGCACCATCGCCGATTTGCCACGTTGTGCGCCGGAATTCGGTGGTGAATACCGGCGCGACACGTTTGTGCTTGATGCCGCTCAGTAAATCCAGCGCCGCTTGCGGCAATGCCGAGAAATCCGGCCGGTCGCCATGCGCGACAACCGCTTCCCATTCCGGGCGGCTGGTGAGCGCGCCGACCGAGTGTGCTTCGGCTTTCAGCGTCTGAATCCACTGCTTACCGATGCGGCGCACGCGTAATGCGATGCCGCGCCGCATCAGGTCAAACTTCGGGGTATCGAAATAAATGCTGAGCAATGCATGCTGTTGCGGTTGACTGCTGCTGAGCAAGGGGTGATGCCGGATGCGGGGGGCATGGCGAGGCTGCAAAGCCAGCTTCAGCTCGATTTCCATACAATTTTCTCGTGAGGTTGGCGCTGCAATGGGTGGCGCGGAGCGGATACTGTACTACTCAATCTTCAAGGTATCAAAGTTGATTCCGGCGGGCGCCGGCGGTGTTTTCAGTTTCATGTTTTCCAGAGCATGCACTACCTGTTGTGCGATGACCAGATTACGGTACCACTTGCGATTGGCCGGCACGATATGCCACGGCGCGAGATCGGTGCTGGTGGCGCTGAGCATGGCTTCGAACGCTTCCATATAGTTTTTCCAGAATTTACGCTCTTCGATGTCGCCGGTGCTGAATTTCCAGCGTTTCTCCGGATTGTTGATGCGCTCTTCCAACCGTTTCTTCTGTTCATCCTTGGAAATATGCAGGAAAAACTTCAGAATGCACGTGCCGCTTTCGGACAACAGTTCCTCGAATTCATTGATTTGATCAAACCGCTGCTGCACCACCTTGTCCGAAATCAAGCCGTGCACGCGCGTGATCAGCACATCTTCATAATGCGAACGGTTGAAAATACCGATCTGGCCTTTTTCCGGCGCTTTCTGATGCACACGCCACAAAAAATCATGCTTCAGCTCTTCCGCCGACGGCGTCTTGAACGTCACCACTTTACACCCCTGCGGATTGACGCCCGACATCACATGCTTGATGACGCCATCCTTGCCGCTGGTATCCATACCCTGCAACACGATCAGCAGCGCGCGATTGCCGTTGGCGAACAAACGCTCCTGCAATTCATCCAGCTTGCCGATCAATTTTTCCGTAACGGCTTTGGCTGCTTCCTTGCCCTGCGTGGTTTTCTCGAAATCGCCGGTATCACCGGGATCACATTGCGACAGATCGAGCTTGCTGCCGGGTTTTACTGGGTGGTTTTTCATTGCGACCTCAAATCTGCCCTTATGAATTAGTTCCAGGTGGTAAATAAGAGATGATGCTATTTGCTAAGCTTTGCCCCTTTTCAGCTAAATTAACAAATGCATTTACCATTCGATCAGTTGCTACAAATTCATCTCCCGCTTTCTTAAGATCTTTCCAATAAGAGCCAACCTTCGATGTTACTGTAATAACTTCATCTTTAGCCAAGCTGTCTGCTTTATCACTTAGATCTGAGAATCCTGCAGTAAATGCTTGTTTAACTGCAATACCTCCTTTAATTGGAAAATCTAATATTGCGCTTTCAATAATATCAATTTGACTATTAACAAATTGATTGGTGAAGTGAGGTAAGTTGTTGCTGCTAATTTCTTCCCTAAAAGATTTAATTTTATTTAGAAGCTCATTTAATTCATCAAATTTAACGTTAGGGTCGCTTGGAAGAATTTCTGAACAAAACATAATGCATAACATTACATCTGAACCAAGCTGACCAACATAATTTGTCCAAGGTGAATCCAAGTTAGTTATTGAAACCGTGGTTTTTATTCTTTCTATGTATGGTAGATAAAGTGACTTGCTAAATTCTGTGGAAGACATCGAAGCTTCGAGAAGATCCAATTCATTTTTCAGCAACCCAAGCCTTCTTTGTAATTCATGAGGATCGTTTTTGGGAATCTGTTCGATAGTATCTAAAGCTCTTGACCAAGCAATGAATGCACTGTCGCTACTAGTCGCATTTTGAAGTTTATTTAGTATGTTAAGAATTCTCTTTGCCGAGTTATTAAAACCTTCCACTACGTACTCCATTGATTTGCGTGAGAATAAATTATTTAATTATTTAAAGTCGTCTATTTGAGAATAATTGACATGCAATTAATTTAGATTTGTAAATCATGGCTGTTCAATAAGTAACTGTATCATAAGTGCTACCTGCATCAGGTTATGAATTAGTAATTGTGAATTAATGCAACTTCGAGAAGTAAAGCTAAAAACACATGATCCAAATTAGCTTATCTTAGTTAACTTATTGGAATAATTAATTTCCACCATGAAAACCATGAACGACCCCCATCTCACCACCCCCATCGCCCAACACATCTGGGATACTAAATACCGTCACTATGAGCACGGTGTCGCGTTGGACACTTGCATCGAAGACACCTGGCAGCGCGTTGCGAAGGCGCTGGCCGTGCCGGAAAAAAATCCGGATGATTGGCAGGCGCGTTTTTACAGCATTCTGCGCGATTTTAAATTTCTTCCTGGCGGGCGGATTCAGGCGGGGGCGGGAACTGCGCACCAGGTGACGTTGTTCAATTGTTTCGTGATGGGAACGATTGCCGATTCGATGGATGGCATTTTTGACGCGCTCAAGGAAGGGGCGTTGACGATGCAGCAGGGCGGCGGGGTTGGGTATGATTTCTCGACGTTGCGGCCACGCGGTGTGTCAGCCGCCGGTGTCGGGTCGGTGGCTTCCGGGCCGGTTTCGTTCATGCGCATTTGGGACAGCATGTGCGCGACCATCCTGTCGACCGGCGCGCGGCGCGGCGCGATAATGGGCACGTTGCGTTGCGATCATCCGGATATCGAGGAATTCATCGCTGCCAAGCAGGATCGCAGTCAGTTGAGGCATTTCAATGTTTCCGTGCTCGTCAGCGACGCGTTCATGGCTGCCGTCAGCCGCGACGAAGATTGGCCGCTGGTTTTTCCTGCAAACGAAAGTGAAGCCGGTGGCGAGCTGCTCGTGCGCGTCTGGCCGGGTTGCGATGATCTGGTGCCGTGCAAGGTGTACAAACGCATCCGGGCGCGCACGTTATGGCAGAAAATCATGCAAGCCAACTACGATTACGCCGAACCGGGCGTATTGTTTATTGACCGCATCAACCGGCTGAATAATTTGTATTACTGCGAAACGATTCAAGCCACCAATCCGTGCGGCGAAGTGCCGCTGCCGCCTTACGGCGCTTGCAATCTGGGTTCGATCAACCTCACGCAATTCGTGCGCGATCCTTTTACCCCGCAAGCGCGGCTTGATTTCGATGCGATTGGGGCGACAGCGGCGACTGCCGTGCGGCTGCTGGATAATGTCATCGACGTTTCGCATTTTCCCTTACCCAATCAGGCTGAACAGGCGCACTGCTCTCGGCGTATCGGTTTGGGGCTGACGGGCTTGGCCGATGCGCTGATCATGCTGCAAATCCGCTACGGTAGCAGTGAAGCGGAAAAAATCGCGCAGCTTGCTATGCAGCGTATCTGTCACGCGGCCTATCAGGCTTCGATAGAACTGGCGGGGGAGAAGGGCGCGTTTCCGCTGTTCGATAAAGAAAAATACCTGGCCGGTGCTTTTGTGCGGACGTTGCCGGAATCCATCCGCAACGGCATCGCGCAATACGGCATCCGCAACAGCCATCTGACCGCCATCGCTCCGGCGGGTACCATTAGTCTGCTGGCCAACAATGTTTCGAGCGGGCTGGAACCGGTATTTGACAGTGATTACACGCGACGGGTATTGAAGCGCGATGGTTGTTATGCGGATTATGCGGTGACCGATTGCGCCGCTGCTTTATGGCGCAAAGTTCGTGCCCGTAACGATTTGCCGCTCGCTTTCGTTACTGCGCACGAACTGGCACCAGCCGAGCATTTGCGCATGCAGGCCGCGATTCAGCCGTACGTCGATCAGGCGATTTCCAAGACGATCAACGTTCCGGTGGATTACGACTTCGCGGCTTTTCTCGATCTGTATCGGCAAGCGTACGATCTCGGTTTGAAGGGCTGCACTACGTTCCGGCCCAATGCGGTGACCGGTGAAATTCTGCATAAACCTGATGTAGAACACGCAGCATCGCATTGCTGCGGTCTGGAGCGGGAACCGGACTAATAATCTACGTCATCTGGAAAAATACCCGTCCGCGCAATGCCATCGTTCCCGATGCTGCCGCGGAACATGCCGCTGGTGTTGAAACGCATCGCGAAGCGGCCTTGCGCATCCAGTACGATCAACCCGCCGTCGCCGCCGAGCGCGGCGACTTCCGCGAGTGTACGGTCGGCAGCCTCGGCGAGAGGAATTTGTTGCAACCGCACCTGCGCTGCCGTATTAAATGCCGCTGCGGTTTGGATGAACATTTCCCCGCTGCCGGTCGCGGAAACCGCCACCGAGCGATTGTCCGCGTAAGTGCCCGCGCCGATGATGGGTGAATCGCCGACGCGTCCGTAGCGCTTGTTGGTCAGTCCGCCGGTCGAAGTGCCCGCGGCGAGATTGCCGTAGCGGTCCAGTGCCACGGCGCCGACAGTGCCGTGTTTCTCATCACCATCAGGTAGCAGTGTGCCGGAGTCCATGTCGTGATCGCGCACCACCTGTTCTTTCGCGATGGCTTTTTGCAGCTGATCCCAGCGGTGCTGCGTGAAGAAATAGGCTGGATCGACAATTTCCAATCCGTGTTCAGCAGCAAAAGCCTCGGCGCCTCGGCCGATCAGCATCACATGCTTGCTTTGCGTCATCACCGCATGCGCGGCGCGGATCGGGTTGCGGATCGTGGTGACTCCGGCAATCGCGCCCGCCATGCGGGTGGCGCCGTCCATGATCGACGCATCCAGCTCGTTATGGCCTTCGTGACTGAACACCGCTCCTTTACCGGCATTGAACAGCGGTGAATCCTCCATCACCATGATTGCGGCAATCACCGCGTCGATACTGCTGCCGCCCGCTTTGAGCACGGCATGACCGGTGTTTAATGATTCCGAGAGCACTTGCCGGTAAGCCTGTTCGCGTTCTGCGGTCAGACGGTTGCGGTTGATCGCACCGGCGCCGCCATGAATGATGAGGCGGATGGATGCGTTAGATATTTGGGGTGTCATGCGCGGCAGGATTGAGACTGGCTCAGTCCGTTGTTTTCTATGGTATTCACGAGAGGTGCTGGCTGTTGCTATCGAATCCGGGTAGATTCCTCGTTCGCCATTTCCAATACATCGTTTGCCGTGAGCTGCCTGCTCATGTCGCCATCCCAGGTGGCATTGAACGGTAGGGTGTTTTGCACCAGCTTGGCGCGATCCAGATAAGCGTGCAGCGTCATTTCCGGTTGCGTGATCGGGATGGCGATGGCGCGCGGGTTGCGCGTGACTTCAGTGAGCAGAGTTTGGTTGACCTTGGCCTGACGCCGCGCATCGCGCTTACCTTTCGGTGTTGCGCGCACGGTGGTCAACGATTTCTTGAGCAGATTGGCGTGATTGCGTTTGTCGTCTTCCAGGATGGGATACGCTTGCAAATAAAGTTGATTGCCGCGCCAGCCCAGCAAGCGCGGTTGATTGACAATGCGGATCGGCGTGCCGACGGGGACATCGCGGTATATGCCGACGATGTCTTCCGGGTACATGCGCAGACAACCATGACTGCCGCGCAGGCCGATGCTCGGCGGTTTATCGGTGCCGTGAATGGCGTAGTTCGGCCAATCCAGTTTCAATACATGCGTGCCCATCGGATTATCCGGCCCGGGCGGCACCACGGCCGGTAACGGGTCGCCGTTTTTGGCGTGCTCGCGGCGGATCGAAGGTGTTGGAATCCAACTCGGATTTTCTATCTTCGAGGTGACGCGCGTCATTCCCTCGGGTGTTTTCCATTCCACCCGGCCGATGCCGACCGGATGCGTGATCACCCGTTGTGGCTTACCGGGTTTGGTCTTGGGGTAATAAAACAGCCGCATTGCAGCAAGATTGATCACAATGCCTTGGCGCGGCGCATCCGGCAGCACGAATTGCGTGGGAATGATGATCTCCGTGCCTGCTTTCGGCAGCCACGGATCGACGCCCGGATTTGCGCTGACGATTTCTTCGTAACCCAGATTGAAACGCCGCGCGATGTCGGACAGCGTGTCGTCTTTACCGGCGGTGACCACTTGCAAGGTGCCGACGACATCGTCGCGCGCGGAATCGAAACTGAATTCATGACTGGCGACCGGAATCGGCAAAGGCTTGACTACCGGCGCCGGTGCAGCCGTTTGTTGCGTCGGCAACGACTGACAGCCGCTCAGCAACAAAAGGCCGATGCAAAAGCCAAACACGAGGCCGTCACGGAGTGAATCTAAATTTTTTTTATTCATAGAATCAATAAGATCATAAAAATTCGACGTGACCGATGGCAAGCAATGTACAAGATTTCTCACGATGACACAACCATTAATCACGCTAAATCAGGGTATTTCCGCTGTCATTTAAAGTATCGAATGAGTGTCCGGAAATGTGTTGAGTTCTGACAGAACTGTAATTCGAAGTGGTGATTTTGAGTTGCCGCCTGCACATTTTTTGACCGGTAAAATCGAATGCCAGTATGATTGTCAGACAAAATAACGAGGCGGATCTGCGTAGTGTCATTCGTCATCGATTTAAAAATTTCGACCAATCAATTTTTATAAATATGGCCACTATCGGTTTTATCGGTCTCGGCATCATGGGCAAGCCCATGGCGGGGCATTTGATCAAAGGCGGGCACCGCTTGTTTTTGCACTCGCGCAGCGGTGTACCTGCCGACTTGGTTGAACTGGGCGGCAGCGCTTTGTCGTCGCCCAAAAAGGTTGCGCAGCATGCGGATTTGATTATTACCATGTTGCCGGATACGCCGGATGTGGAAAAGGTGCTGTTCGGCGAGGATGGTGTTATCGAGGGATTGCAAGCCGATCCTGGCCGGAGGCGGATCATTGTCGACATGAGTTCGATTTCGCCGCTGGCGACGCGCGAATTTGCCGCGCGGCTGGATGCGCTCGGGCATGACTACGCCGATGCGCCGGTTTCCGGGGGCGATGTGGGAGCGCGGAATGCCACGTTGACGATCATGGTGGGTGCGAGCACGGCGGTGTTCGAGACCATCAAACCGGTGCTGGAATTGATGGGGAAAACGGTGACGCATATCGGTGATGTTGGCGCCGGGCAGGTGTGCAAGGTTGCCAATCAGATCGTGGTGTCGTCGGCGATCGAGGCGGTGGCCGAGGCGTTGCTGTTCGCGTCCAAGGCCGGTGTCGATCCGGCCAAAGTGCGGCAAGCGTTGCTGGGTGGATTTGCCGCGTCGAAGGCATTGGAAGTGCACGGTCAGCGCATGATCGAACGGCGTTTCGAGCCGGGTTTTCGCATCGAATTGCATCACAAGGATTTGAACATCGCGTTGCAAAGCGCCGCCGAATTGGGCGTGAGCCTGCCGACTACGGCCGCGGTGCGCGAGTTGTTTTCCGCTTGTCTCGCGCACGGCGGCGCAACATGGGATAATTCCGCCATTGTCAAAATGCTGGAAAAACTCGCTAACCACGAAATTCAATAATATCCCGAATAATCGTATGTCTGCTCAAGAGTTTGTCAATCAACTGCGGTCTTTTTTGCCGCCCGACGCGGTTTTGCACGAAACCGAGGATTTAAAACCGTACGAATGCGACGGCTTGTCCGCCTACCGGCAATTGCCAATGATCGTGGTGCTGCCGCAAACGGAAGAACAAATAGTCAAGGTCTTGCAACTTTGCTACGCGGCTAAAATACCCGTGGTGGCGCGTGGCGCGGGTACCGGTTTATCGGGTGGCGCGCTGCCGCATGCGCAAGGTGTTTTGCTGTCACTAGCGAAACTGAAACAGATTGTCGCCATCGACCCGTTGGCGCGCACCGCGCGCGTGCAGCCCGGTGTGCGCAATCTGGCGATCAGCGAAGCGGCGGCACCGTATGGTTTGTATTACGCGCCCGATCCTTCGTCGCAAATTGCCTGCTCGATCGGCGGCAACGTCGCGGAAAATTCCGGCGGCGTGCATTGCCTGAAATATGGCCTGACCGTGCACAATATTCTCAAGCTGCGGGTGCTGACTATCGACGGCGAGTGCCTGGAAATTGGTGGTGATAGTTTGGACAGCGCGGGTTATGACTTGCTGGCCTTGATGACCGGCTCCGAGGGCATGCTCGGCATCGTCACGGAAATCACCGTCAAGCTGATTCCCAAACCGGAAAAGGCGCAATTGGTGATGGCAGCGTTCGACGATGTGCAGAAAGCGGGCAGTGCGGTGGCGAATGTCATCGGCGCGGGCATTATTCCCGCCGGTATGGAAATGATGGATAAGATTACGATCCATGCGGTAGAGGAATTTTTGCACGCCGGTTATGATTTGAATGCCGAGGCGATTTTGTTGTGCGAATCGGACGGCAGCACCGAGGAAGTGGCGGATGAAATCCGGCGGATTTATGCCATCATGCAGCAAAGCGGCGCGACCAACATCAGTACGTCGAATAATGAAGTCGAACGGCTTAAATTCTGGGCCGGCCGTAAAGCGGCATTTCCCGCGGCGGGCCGGGTTTCGCCGGATTATTACTGCATGGACGGCACCATTCCGCGCAAACGCCTGGCCGATGTGCTGCGCGGCATCGAAAAGCTTTCACAAGAATACGGATTGCGCTGCATGAATGTGTTTCATGCCGGGGACGGCAACTTGCATCCGCTGATTTTGTACGATGCGAACAAGCCGGGCGAGTTGGAAAGAACCGAGGAATTCGGCGGCAAGATACTGGAAATGTGCATTCATGCCGGCGGCACGATCACCGGAGAGCACGGCGTGGGAATGGAAAAAATCAATCAGATGTGTTCACAATTCGGAGCCGGAGAGCTGGCCATGTTCCATGCCGTGAAAGCGGCGTTCGATCCGGCGGGTTTGCTCAATCCGGGCAAAGCGGTGCCTGAATTACACCGTTGCGCGGAGCTGGGGGCGATGCATGTGCATCACGGTGAGCAAAAATTCGCCGATTTACCGCGTTTTTGAGTGCCATGCAGACCATAATTGATCAATACCAGGCGGCTATCCGCACAGCGGTTGAATCTAAAATTCCGCTGCGAATACGCGGCGGCGGCACCAAAGATTTCTACGGTAATCCGACAGGGGAACCAAACAGCACATTGCTCGATATGACCGGCTATCACGGTATCGTGGATTACGAACCGACCGAGCTGGTGATCACCGCGCGCGCCGGAACGCAGTTGAGCGATCTGGAAGCCGAGCTTGACCGGCACGGCCAAATGTTGGCATTCGAACCGCCGTATTTCGGTGCGGCGGCTACCTTAGGCGGTTGCATTGCCGCAGGGCTATCCGGCCCGCGCCGCGCTGCGGTCGGTAGCGTACGCGATTTTGTGCTGGGTGTGCGCATGCTCGATGGAAAAGGTGAGGATTTGCGTTTTGGCGGGCAAGTGATGAAAAATGTCGCCGGTTACGATGTGTCCCGGTTGATGACGGGGGCGATGGGAACACTGGGTGTTTTGCTCGAAGTGTCGCTGAAAGTCTTGCCCAAGCCAACGGTAGAAATGACACTATGTATGGCCATGCATGAAGCGGCTGCAATCGAAAAAATGAACCAATGGGCCGGAAAACCACTGCCGGTTTCCGCAACTTGTTTTAGCGATAGCCAGCTGTTTGTCAGGCTTTCCGGCGCCGAACCGGCAGTGCGCGCCGCGCGAGCGAAACTGGGTGGTGATTTAGTACAAGACGATGTCATCTTCTGGCGGTCGGTGCGCGAACACACGCATGATTTTTTTCAGCCGGATCAGCGGTTATGGCGCCTGTCGGTTAAATCGACCGCACCGTCTTTTCATCTGCCGGGTAAACAATTGCTGGAATGGAACGGCGCTTTACGCTGGCTATGCACTACCGGCGATAAAACTGAAGCCATTCATCACGCAGCTCAAGAAGCAGGTGGACATGCCACGTTGTTTCGCAGTGATGCGGCGCGCACCGCGGTGTTTCATCCGTTGCCGCCTGCGCTGATGAAAATTCATTGCACCTTGAAAGAAAAATTTGACCCGGCGGGAGTTTTCAACCCCGGCCGGCTTTATCCCGGGATTTAAATGCAAACGAAGCTTGCTGATTTCATAAAAAATTCCCCGCAAGGCGAGGAAGCCGACGCTATTTTGCGCAGTTGCGTGCACTGCGGTTTTTGCCTGGCGACTTGTCCGACGTATCAAATTCTCGGCGATGAGCTGGACAGCCCGCGCGGACGTATTTATTTAATGAAGCAAATGCTGGAAGGGCAACCGGTTACGCAGAAGACTTTGTCGCATCTGGATCGGTGCTTGACCTGCCGCGCTTGCGAAACGACTTGTCCGTCTGGGGTACGCTATGGCGCCTTGGTGGATATCGGCCGTGCGATTGCTGAGAAACAGGTCAAACGCAACATCCCTTCAGAAGTGATGCGCTTTACGTTGCGTAAAGTTTTGCCGAATGCGATGCTGTTTAATGCGTTGTTCCAGGCCGGTCAAATGGTGCGGCCATTGTTACCGGGCAGCTTGAAAACAAAAATACCGCGCAAACTCAGCTCGGCAAAAACATGGCCCACAGCGCGGCATGCGCGCAAAATGTTGGTGCTCGATGGTTGTGTGCAGCCGGCATTGGCGCCTAATATCAACGCTGCAACTGCGCGCGTGCTGGATAACTTGGGAATCTCATTGATTAAGGCAGAACAGGCCGGTTGCTGTGGCGCGGTTGCTTTTCATCTGAATGCGCAGCAAGAGGGGTTGGATTACATGCGTCGCAATATCGATGCCTGGTGGCCGTGGGTGGAGCGGAACGAAGTCGAGGCGATTATAGTGACGGCCAGCGGTTGCGGGGTGACGGTGAAGGAGTATGGTCATTTTCTGCAACATGATGCAGCGTATGCCGGAAAAGCGGCTAAGGTTTCGGCGCTTGCCAAAGATATCGGCGAGACTCTGTATGCAGAACTGGAAAATATTGAACGCTTACTTTCTCAACGCAATGTTAAAGCCGAAAAAAAACGATTGTCGTTCCATTCTCCTTGTACATTGCAGCACGGCATGCGAATTCGCGGGGTGGTGGAGAAAATTCTGCTTACAACCGGTTTTGATTTGACTGTCGTGCCCAATGCGCATCTGTGCTGCGGCTCCGCCGGTACGTACTCCATTACGCAACCGGAGCTTTCGCAGCAACTGCTAAAAAATAAGGTTACCGCGCTGGAATCGGGTAAACCTGATCAGATAGCTACTGCCAATATCGGTTGTTTGATGCATTTGCAAACCGGTACGGTGCTTTCAGTCAAGCACTGGATAGAGCTGGTGGATGAGCGGCTATGTGGCGGCTGAAACGATAAAAGTTTTCATTTCGATTAATATTCTATTTTTTTTGTTATACAATCCCGTGCTAAGTTGTTCGAGCGGAATTTCTGAGCGTATAGCAATGATGCAATAAGCTTAAGATAATCAATTAATTGGAGAAGATATGAAGGTTGTTTTTAGAAGCGGTTGGGTAACAAAAGTTGGTGGTGCGGTATTAGCATCTTTTTTGGCAATGCCGTCGTATGCGCAGTTGATGCTCGCTCACGAAGGTCATCATGATGCAGGTGGTTGTACGATTAAAACCGGTGAATTCCCGGTAACATTCAGCGCCTATGAAGTACCGGAAGGCGGCATACCGCCCATGCATTCGTTTTGTGAGAATCTGCCAAATGCCGGCAAGGTGAATTTGACCATTGAGTTGCCGCATGAAGCACGCGAGATTCCTCTGGCAGTTCGTTTGGTCAAAGATGGACATGAAGGCCACGGCGCCAAACCAGCTGCGCCTGTCGAGCAAAAAGCAGCCGATGCCAATGATCATGCGGGTCATGAAGGAATGAATCATGATGAACACGAAGAACATGGGGCTGCTGAGCATGGCATTGTTTATATGCCGGCGCAAAAGCATAATTCCGGAATTATCGTCGTGGCAGCTAATATTCAGGAAAAAGGACAGTATGCGGTGCAGCTGGAACGCAAAGATGATGCTGGCAATGTGAAAACGGTCGTAAAAATCCCGCTGAATGTTGGCAAAGGCGGTGGACACGGTAGTCACGGCGGCGGATTTGGTGTGATGGAAATCGGTTTATTAGTCGCTGTTGCGGGCGGCGGTGCCGCATTCTATTTTATGCGCCGCAAGAAAGCATCGGATGCTTCTGTGTAACTAAGCAAAGGCTTTTTCACAGTTAGATCGGGTTGAAATCAGTTGCACTGTTGTAGCCAAACGGTGTAATTTTTGCATTGGCGAATACGATCAAGAGCAGTTATTCTTACGTTATCTTGTCAGTTAAATTCCCTTGACAGTTATAAGAGTACTCAGTAGTCTTGGCTGGGTTTTAGTTGAGGAATGGTGAGTTGTGGCGTGGGCAATTTGCCGCACTCGCATATAAAATAGTAAAAAGTAGAGAGAAAATAAGAATAGAAGGAAGGCGAAGGGTTAAAAGAGAATGGAAAACCAAAGGAGAGAGAGATGAAAGGCAAGCTATGGCCGAAGATAGTAGCGGCGATGTTGGGTGGGTTGCTGATAGGAGCGGCGCACGCGAACATACCGAGCGTACCGAACGAATTATATGAAGCGTTGAAACTGGATCGAGAGAAAGTAACGCCGAAGGAATTGCACGAAGCGCTGGTTAAGCGTTACAAGGATCCTGCGCAAGGAGCGGGCCGCGGCACGCTGGCGCAATATTGGGAACCGATTCCGTATGGAATTTACCTGGATCCGGCGACATTTTACAAATCGCCTACCACGAACAAAGAAGTTGCGAGCCGTAAAGAATGCGTGGAATGCCACACCGACGAATCGCCGGTATGGGTACAAGCGTGGAAGAGAAGCAGCCATGCGAACCTGGACAAAGTCCGCAATCTGAAACCGGGCGATCCTACTTTTTATAAGAAAGCCAAACTGGAAGACATCGAAAAGAACCTACGCTCGATGGGCAGACTGGCTGAAGGTGAAAACCTGAAAGAAGTCGGCTGTATCGACTGCCACGTAGACATTGGCGCGAAGAAAAAAGCCGATCACACCAAAGACATCAGAATGCCGACGGCGGACGTATGCGGTACCTGTCACCTGCAAGAATTTGCAGAACGTGAATCGGAACGCGACACGATGATCTGGCCGCACGACCAATGGCCGGATGGACGTCCATCGCATGCGCTGGACTACAAAGCCAACGTGGAAACCACGGTATGGGCAGCGATGCCGCAACGCGAAGTAGCCGAAGGCTGCTCGATGTGCCACACCAACCAAAACAAATGTGACTCCTGCCACACCCGTCACGAATTCTCAGCAGCGGAATCCCGCAGACCGGAAGCCTGCGCAACCTGTCACAGCGGCGTAGACCACAACAACTGGGAAGCTTACTCCATGTCCAAGCACGGCAAGATTGTCGGCATGCTGGGTAACCAATGGAACTGGGAAGCACCGTTAAAAGACGCCTATGCAGTAGGCGGACAAAGCGCGCCAACCTGCGCCGGCTGCCACATGGAATACGAAGGCGAATACAGCCACAACATGGTTAGAAAAATCCGCTGGGCGAACTATCCGTTTGTTCCTGGGATTGCTGAAAACATCAAGAGCGAATGGTCGGAAAAACGTCTGGACTCATGGGTCGTGACTTGTACCCAATGCCACTCGGAACGTTTTGCCCGCTCCTACCTCGACCTGATGGACAGAGGCACGCTGGAAGGACTGGCTAAATACCAAGAAGCCAACGCTATCGTACACCAACTGTACAAGGAAGGCTTATTGACAGGGCAAAAAACCAACCGCCCTGCACCACCTGCACCGGAAAAAGAAGGCTATGCATACTTTGCCCAACTGTTCTGGTCGAAAGGCAACAGCCCTGCAGCGATCGAGCTGAAAGTGCTGGAAATGCATGAAAACGACCTGGCTAAAATGCACGTAGGCTTAGCGCACGTCAACCCGGGCGGCTGGACTTACACCGAAGGCTGGGGGCCGATCAACCGCGCCTACGTTGAAATTCAAGACGAAAACACCCGCATCCGTGAAATGGTTGCACTGCAAGAACGTGTTAAGAATCTTGAAAGCAAGAAAACCAGTCTACTCGACTTAGACGGCACAGCAGAGAAAATCTCGCTGGGCGGTTTAGGCGGTGGCATGCTGCTGGCCGGAACACTGGCTCTGGCAGGCTGGCGCAAACGTAAGCAAAGCGAAGCTTGATAAGCGCTAACGCAGAAGATCGCACTGCCAAGGCAGTGCGATCGGGAGACAAGCTACTCCCGTCATTAGGGATCCTCCTGGTGACGGGAGGTTTGCTTTTGTTGGGCTGGTTTACATATATATGGTTCAAACCGGTACCGGCCCCCTATCACTATCAACTGGTTGCGGAAGGCGACAGCCGGAAGTTCAGCAAAATGGACCTGGAAGGCTGGCCGGAACTGAAGCTCAGCCAATACAAAGTACAAGCCGACGGAGTAACCAAACCGATAGCCGAATTCATGGTAGCGCGGCAAGAAGGCGGAGCGCCGGTACTGATCTACTGGAAGAACAGCACCAACGAAATACTGTACAACTTCGACCGCAAACCATCGGAACTCAGTGCGCTGGCCGCCGTAATCAAAAGACACGCGCCGAAAGACGCCCTGATACTGTCCTGGTGGGATACCTCGCGGCAACTCAAACTGCTCACCGGCAACGACACGCTCTTTACCAGCCACCTGAACGAACCGCTGATGATACCGGTGCCCTGGCTGGAACAAAGCGAAGCCATCCAAGCCTATGAAAACCAATTCTGGGAAAGCAAAGCCAGTCAAAAAGAACGCGCACAATTCAAACGCTTCAGCGAAGCCCTGACAGCCCCTGCGGAAGAAGGCGTCAAGCAACTGCGGGAACTGGTAGGCTCAGACCGGGAAACCTACGTCATCGTACACGTCACCGACCTATACAAAGTCGGACTCATGCACCCGGACAAAATTGGCGTAGCGTTTCAGAACTTCCCGATGACCGGCAACATGCACGGCATGATCAACCAAATGAAAGTGCAACTGAAGGAAAACGACTTCAACACCTACACCCTGCAATCGGTCGCGGACGAAGAAATCAGAGTATTCTTCCTGAGCGATGAAAAGAGCAGTCAAACGCTACTGGCCAGAATGCTGCCGTTTGTCGACAAGAAAGCCCCGACGGAACTGGAAGTAGCGCAACTGATCTATCAACAAGGCGGCTACTGGGTTTACAAACTACCATAAACGGCAACGCCAGCAAAATAGCCATTTACACAATGCGGCGATAGCGTACAATACGAAGCCAACAAACTTGAATTAAAAAAAGCATAAAGGAGGAAGGATGAAACACCCAATAACCTATATACTGGCGGTACTAGCGGCAACCGCATTTTTTTCAGGCGCGGCACTGGCGGACACCTTTGAAGGCCGTGCGAAATGCAGCTCCTGCCACAAATCACAAGCCAAATCGTGGAAAGACACCGCACACGCCAAAGCGATGGAATCGCTAAAACCGGGCGCGCGCAAAGAAGCCAAAGTTAAAGCCAAACTGGATCCGGAAAAAGACTACACCCAAGACAAAGACTGCGTAGGCTGTCACGTCGACGGCTTCGGCAAAAAAGGCGGTTACAACATAGACGCACCGAAAAAACCATTGGCGGCAGTTGGCTGCGAATCCTGTCACGGCCCTGGAAAGAGCTACCGTGGAGATCATCGCAAAGCAGGACAAGCATTTGAAAGCAAAGGCACCACCACACAACGCAAAGTGGTTGCAGACAAAGGACAAGACTTCCACTTTGAAGAAGCATGCGCCGCCTGTCACCTGAACTACGAAGGCTCACCCTGGAAAGGCGCGAAAGCTCCGTACACCCCATTCACACCAGCAGTTGACGCGAAATACACGTTTGACTTTGACAAAATGGTCAAAGACGTCAAAGCGATGCACGAACACTACAAACTGGACGGCACTTTCGTAGGCGAACCGAAATTCAAGTACCATGACGAATTCCAAGCCAGCGCCAAGGAAAAGACAGCGGACAAAAAAGATAAAGGAAAAGAGTAATGACAGGGATACAAAAAGGAGCGATAGGCACGCTGCTGACAGGCGGATTGCTGGGTATCGTACTGGTAGCGGTAGTATTTGGCGGAGAAGCGGCGCTATCGACCGAAGAATTCTGTACCAGCTGCCACTCGATGACCTATACGCAAACGGAACTGAAGCAATCGACGCACTACGGTGCGCTGGGTGTAAATCCCGGCTGTAAAGACTGTCACATACCGCAAGGGTTCAAGAACTTCCACTTAGCCGTGTATACCCACGCGGTGGATGGTGCGAGAGAACTGTACTTGGAACTGGTGAACGATTACTCGACGCTGGAGAAGTTTAATGAGCGCCGTTTAATCATGGCGCACGATGCGCGGATGAACTTGAAGAAATGGGACAGCATCACCTGCCGCGACTGCCATAAGAACCCGAATCCGCCGGGAGCGGACGCACAGGAAGCGCACAAGAAGCTGAAGACGGAAGGTGCGACGTGCATAGACTGCCATCAGAATCTGGTACATGAAGAAGTGCCGAAGACCGACCTGAATGCGAGCTTGAAGGCGGGCAAGATGGTACTGGTGAAGGAAGAGGATGAAGGTGGGTCAGGAGAAGAAGACGAAGAGGATGAGGACGAAGGCGAAGGTGCGGGCAGCGGTGCTGCTGCTGGCGGTGAAGCCGGAAGCTCGGAAGCCTCGGACGATGATGATGAGGACGATGAGGAGTAATTTCTTCGCTCTTCACTGAAGTAGAATAAATCGAGGCATTTGCAGATTATATGCAAGTAAAAATAAGAGCAAATGTCTTAAAGGTAATAAAAGTTTAGCGAGCCCGCCTATGGCGGGCTTTTTATTCCTGTAAGGTTTTTTAAAATATGTTGGATCATTTTCCAAAACCGAATATCGACTATCCACATAGAACCCGAGATTATTTTATTGCAGGTTTTACTTTCTTTTGTGTTGCGGTCAGCTTAGTCATCGACGGCAGTGCTGCTCGAGAAATGCAGAATGTGCTGGGTGTAATCGCCTGGATTTTTTTGTTTGTTTTGCTGATCGGCGAGAATAAGGAAGTCCGGATGCAGGTCGTGGTTGCGGTAGCATTTGCGACAGCGGGAGAGCATTTCGCATCGATTTATATGGAAGGCTATACCTATCGTTTTGGAAATGTGCCGCATTATGTGCCGCCGGGACACGGCATGGTTTATTTGACGGCGGTTGCATTGTCGCGCTCGCGGTTTTTTTTGATGAATGCCAGAAAACTGGCGGCCTTTGTGATTATTGCAGGTGGCCTGTGGTCGCTGTGGGGTATTAGCGGCATACCGGAACAAGGCGATCAAGTCGGCGCGTTTTTGTTCTGCATTTTTGTCATTTGCTTATTCAAAGGACGATCTCCAATGGTTTACCTGGGGGCCTTTTTTATTTGCACTTGGCTGGAGATTATAGGTACTGCAGCAGGTACATGGAAGTGGGCATCAATAGAGCCGGTTTTTAACTGGACACAAGGAAATCCGCCGAGCGGTGTTGCTGCTTGGTATTGCTTAGTCGATGCGGTAGCCATTGGTTTTTCTCCAAAAATCCTTAACGGTTTGCAAAAAATGAATAGCTGGTATAAAACAGCACTTATTAAATGATTGTCTGCTTAAAAAGTTTTCTGTGATTAAATTCGCTACATTAAGAACTGTATTAATTCAATGTAATTATCCGAAAAGTTGGAAGGGACTGCCGTGACTGTTGTTCGTTTACCCGATGGGTCTGAGCGCATTTTTGATCATCCTGTAACTGTATTGGACGTGGCTTCAGCAATTGGGCCAGGTTTGGCTCGCGCGGCAATTGCCGGGAAAATGAATGGAAAACTGGTCGACGTATCCAGTCCGATCAACAACGATAGCGATCTCGCCATTATTACAGAGAAAGATGTTGAAGGATTGGAGATTATCCGGCACTCATGCGCGCATTTGCTCGCTCACGCAGTGAAAGAATTATTTCCTGATGCACAGGTGACTATCGGACCTGTGATTACGGATGGATTTTATTACGATTTCTCTTATAAGCGGGCATTTACACCGGAAGATTTGCAAGCAATAGAAAAACGCATGCTGGAAATCAGTAAGCGTGATTTAAAGATAGAACGAAAGATCCTGGAACGCACGGATGCGATTTCTTTTTTTAAAGAACAGGGAGAACACTATAAAGCGCAGATCATTGAATCCATTCCGGGCAATGAAGATTTATCGTTATATTCGCAAGGAAACTTTACCGATCTGTGCCGGGGACCGCATGTACCTGCGACTTCCAAAATAAAAGCTTTTAAGCTGATGAAAGTGGCAGGCGCCTATTGGCGTGGCGATTCCAATAATGAAATGTTGCAGCGTATTTATGGCACAGCCTGGACCAATAAGGATGATCTGAAAGATTATCTGCATCGCCTGGAAGAAGCGGAAAGAAGAGATCACCGCAAAATTGGCAAGCAGCTTGATCTGTTTCATACGCAAGACGAAGCCCCGGGCATGGTATTCTGGCATCCCAAGGGATGGCTGCTATGGCAACAGATTGAGCAATACATGAGAAATATACTTAGTCAGAACGGTTATCTGGAAATTCGTACGCCGCAAATCTTGGATAAAGATTTATGGATACGTTCGGGGCATTGGGAAAACTTTCGCGAGAATATGTTCACCACGCATGCCGATGAACGTGATTTTGCTATCAAACCGATGAACTGCCCCGGTCATGTCCAAATATTCAATCAAGGTTTAAGGAGTTATCGGGAGCTTCCGATACGTTTAGCCGAGTTTGGTTCTTGCCATCGCAATGAAGCATCAGGCGCACTGCACGGTATCATGCGGGTGCGTTCGTTTACACAAGACGATGCGCATATTTTTTGTACCGAAGATCAGATACAAGATGAGGTGGTAAGATTTATTGATCTGCTGAAAGCGGTTTACGCCGATTTCGGCTTCAAGGAGTTGATGGTTAAGTTATCAACCCGGCCGCAAAAACGTGTGGGATCAGAAGCGCAATGGGATAAATCGGAAGGCGCGCTTAAAGCAGCATTGAACGAGGCTAAGCTGGAGTGGGAATTGCAGCCGGGTGAGGGCGCGTTTTACGGTCCCAAAATTGAGTTTTCTTTGAAAGATTGCATTGGACGAGTCTGGCAATGTGGGACATTGCAATTGGATTTTTCTATGCCGGATCGCTTGGGTGCGGAATATGTTGCAGAAGATAATTCGCGGAAAATACCAGTAATGCTGCATAGAGCGATTCTGGGATCTATGGAGAGATTCATCGGTATATTATTGGAAAATTATGCGGGGGCGTTGCCGTTGTGGCTATCACCTGAGCAAGTTGTCGTACTTAATATTTCTCGTACACAAGCCGATTATGCGCAGCTGGTTGCCGCACAATTGAAACAGCATGGCATTAGAGTTGCCTTGGACTTGAGAAATGAGAAGATAACCTATAAAATCCGCGAGCATAGCTTGCAGAAGCTTCCCTATCAAATTGTCGTTGGGGATGAAGAGGTGCGAACAAATACAGTAGCCGTGCGCAATCGTGCGGGTGATAATCTGGGTCAGATGACATTAGAAGCGTTATTGGGGCGTCTTACCGAAGAGCTTTCTGCGAAAGTATAAATTTCTTTTAAACTATTCTTGGAGAATTTACCATAGCTCAGGATAAATCAGTGCGCATCAATCAAGAAATCGATGTGCCGGAAGTGCGTTTGATTGGTGTGAATGGAGAGCAGGTTGGTGTCGTGTCACTTGCTGCAGCAAATACTCTGGCGGAAGAAGCCGGAGTTGACTTGGTTGAAATCGCGCCGACGGCGCAGCCGCCAGTATGTCGCTTGATGGATTATGGTAAGTTTCGCTATCAAGAGAGTAAAAAGAAACATGATGCGAAATTAAAGCAAAAACAAGTTCAGATTAAAGAAATTAAATTCAGACCGAATACGGATGAAGGGGATTACAACATCAAGCTGAGAAATTTGATTAATTTCTTGAACGAAGGGGATAAGGTAAAAGTGACATTACGATTCCGCGGGCGTGAAATGGCGCACCAGGAATTCGGCATGCGATTGCTGGAACGAGTAAAAGGTGATCTGGAAACTTTCGCGATGGTGGAACAATTTCCTAAGATGGAAGGACGGCAAATGGTAATGGTATTGTCGCCTAAAAGAAAAGATGTCAAAACTGATAAACCAAAATCGGCAGCAGAAAGTTCATCAGCGGTTTCGTAGTGAACTTGATTTAAAAAATAAGTGATCGCCGGGTTGGGAAAGTTTTTCAATCATGAAAACACCCGGTTTCATGTTAAAGAGGAGCATTTATGCCCAAGATGAAAACAAAAAGTGGTGCTGCAAAGCGCTTTAAGTTTAGAGCGAGCGGGAGTGTCAAACGCTCACAAGCTTTCAAACGCCACATATTGACTAAAAAAACAACGAAAAATAAGCGTCAATTGAGAGGCACTGCTGCTGTGCATGCCACTAATACCGCTTCGATTCGGGCTATGATGCCCTACGCATAAAAGGAGACAGTCATGCCAAGAGTAAAACGTGGTGTCACCGCTCATGCGCGGCACAAAAAAATATTAGACTTAGCTAAAGGTTATCGCGGACGCCGTAAGAATGTGTACCGTATAGCCAAACAGGCCGTTATGAAGGCCGGTCAATACGCATACCGGGACCGTCGGCAGCGCAAAAGACAATTCCGTGCCTTATGGATTGCACGTATCAATGCGGCTGCTCGTGAATGCGGTCTGTCGTACAGTGTGTTTATGAATGGTCTGAAGAAGGCGAGCATTGCTGTCGATAGAAAAGTTCTGGCTGATTTAGCTGTATTCGATAAAAGCGCTTTTGAGAAAATTGCGGCACAAGCTAAAGCGAGTCTGGCAACCTAATTAGACGCAAGTCAATCGATATTGGGAGGTCGGGTTGAACCTGAACCTCCCTTTTTGTTGTGAAGAAAACAACCATAGGATGTGCTGCTAATTAAATCTTGATGCTTTTGTTGACATGAAAAAACTGGAAGAAATTATCACCGAAGCCATCACTCTGATGAATAACATCGAGGATCCGGTAGAGTTGGAGAATGTCAAAGCGCGCTATCTGGGTAAAAGTGGTGTGCTGACTGAGTTACTCAAAGGGTTAGGTAAATTGCCTGCCGAAGAGCGCCCCGCGATGGGCTGCCAAATCAATGAAGCCAAGAACCGGCTCGAAGCGACACTTAAATCAAGGCGTAACGCCATTCAAGAAAAAGAGCTGGAAGCAAAATTAACCGAAGAAGCCTTGGATATCACTTTGCCAGGTCGAGGCTCCAGTGTTGGCGGTTTCCATCCCGTGACGCTGACGTTGCAAAGGATCGAGGCATTATTTCATTCGATCGGTTTTGATGTGGTTGCGGGGCCGGAAATAGAAACCGACTTTTATAATTTCACTGCGCTGAATATCCCGGAAAAGCATCCCGCTCGTGCTATGCACGACACATTTTATATCGACAATGGCAACTTGCTGCGCACGCATACCTCGCCGGTACAGATTCATTACATGCAAAACAATAAACCGCCGGTAAAAGTGATTGCTCCCGGGCGGGTTTACCGCTGCGACTCGGACGTGACGCATACCCCGATGTTTCATCAAGTGGAAGGATTATGGATTGATGAAAACGCGAGTTTTTCTGCGCTAAAAGGAGTATTGGCAGATTTCATGGCGCAATTTTTTGAACGGGATGACTTGCCGGTGCGGTTCCGTCCATCCTTTTTCCCGTTTACCGAGCCTTCCGCGGAAATGGATATCGGTTGTGTCATGTGCGATGGAAAGGGGTGCCGGGTCTGTAGTCACACGGGGTGGCTGGAAGTGCTCGGATGCGGCATGGTGCATCCCAATGTGTTGAAACACGTCGCAATTGATAGCGAACGCTATATCGGGTTTGCTTTTGGCATGGGCGTCGAGCGGTTGACAATGCTTAGATACGGGGTGAATGATCTGCGGCTGTTTTTTGAGAATGACTTGCGCTTTCTCAAACAATTCAATTGAATTAAATCCATTTATTTACTGTCGTTCGTAACAGAATCTCATGAAATTTTCAGAAAACTGGTTGCGTAGTTTTGTTAATCCGCCACTCTCCAGCGATGAACTTGCGCATGCATTGACCATGGCGGGAATTGAAGTGGAGAACATGGAGCCGGTGGCGGCGGTGTTTGATAAAGTCATTGTGGCTGAAGTGCTGACAGTGGAGAAACACCCGGAAGCGGACCGGTTGAAAGTTTGTAGCGTGAATACCGGAACAGAGACTTTACAGATTGTCTGCGGTGCACCGAATGTCAGTGCTGGGGTAAAGGTTCCTTGTGCAATGATTGGCGCAACTTTACCGGGTTTTACCATCAAAAAAACCAAACTGCGCGGCGTGGATTCTGCCGGAATGCTATGTTCGGCCAAGGAATTGGGTGTCAGCGATGCGGCTGACGGCTTGTTGTTGCTTTCTGAGGATGCACCGGTGGGTGCGGATTTTCGCAGTTATTACGGGCTTGACGATCATGTTTTTACCTTAAAACTGACGCCAAACAGAGCGGATTGTCTCGGGGTGCTGGGTGTAGCGCGCGAGGTTGCGGCCATCACATCCGCTGGACTGGTTTTGCTGGAGAAAAAGTCCGTTCCTGAAGAGATCGACGATACGCTGGCAGTGCAGGTGATGGCATCTGAAGCATGTCCGCTGTACTGCGGCCGGGTTGTACGAAACGTCAATCTCGATGCGCCGACCCCCTTGTGGCTGAGGCAGCGGCTGGAACGCAGCGGATTGCGTTCGATCAATCCGGTCGTCGATATTACCAACTATGTGCTGCTGGAAACCGGGCAGCCGATGCATGCGTTTGATCTCGCTAAAATCAATGGTGCTATCCAAGTTCGGTATGCGGGCCGAGGTGAGCAAATGCAATTGCTGAACGGTAATCAAATTGACCTCGATTCCGGAATGTTGTTAATCGCAGACGAACAAAAACCGCTTGCACTGGCCGGCATCATGGGAGGATTGGATAGCGGAGTAACCCAAGGCGCGACGGATATATTTCTGGAAAGTGCATATTTCAGTCCGGATGCGATCAGCGGAAAATCATTTCAACTGGGATTCAGCTCGGATTCGGCTTACCGGTTTGAACGCGGGGTGGATTTTGCCGCTACGAGAGATGCTTTGGAGCGCGCTACTTACCTGATACTAACGATTTGTGGCGGTAAAGCGGGGCCGGTAACGGAGATCAAGCACGAACTGCCACGGCGACAGGTTGTCAATGTGCGTGTACAGCGGATAAAGCGGGTGTTAGGTATTACTATCGGTAAGCAGCAAGTCAGCGATTACTTTCAGCGCTTGCGGTTCGAGTTTTCGCTAGACGAGGATGTTTTCACCGTCACACCGCCAAGTTACCGTTTTGATCTGGCAATCGAAGAAGATTTTATAGAGGAATTAACGCGGATTCATGGTTACGACCGGATTCCGGTTCATTACCCGAACGGCGGGATGGCGATGTTACCGGCACCGGAATCGAGGTACACCACAATGGATGTTAAACGAACCTTAGTTGCGCGCGATTATCAGGAAGTCATCAACTACGCTTTTGTCGATTCCGACTGGGAACTTGATTTGGTCAATAATAACCGCCCCATCGCGTTACAGAATCCGATCGCAAGTCAGATGAACGTTATGCGCAGTACCTTGATCGGCGGTTTGGTTGCCAATTTGCAATTTAATCTGAACCGTAAGCAAACCAGGGTGCGCCTGTTTGAAATGGGTTGCTGTTTTATAAGAGACGACGAGAGTGATTGCAAGCAAATAGAAAAACTTGCAGGATTGAGCTATGGCGACGTTATGCCGGAACAGTGGGGTGTGCCGGCGAGAAATGTTGATTTTTATGATGTAAAAGGCGATGTAGAGGCTTTGTGTAAAGGCAAAGCGATCTATTTCAGAAAATTCTCCCATCCGGCATTGCATCCAGGAAAGTCAGCGCAAATAGTCATTGAAGATAAACCGATTGGATGGCTGGGGGAATTGCACCCGCGTTGGCAGAAGAAATATGAATTGCAGAGAAATGCCGTGCTGTTTGAGTTAGAGCTGGACAGTTTGATGTCTAAGTTTTTACCAACGGTTAAGGAAATTTCTAAATTTCCACCGGTACGGCGCGATATTGCAATTATCGTCGATAATGATATCAGCGTACATTCTCTACTGGTTGCTCTGTATGCGGAAAAATCAGCGATCGTGTCGGACATTTCGTTGTTTGATATCTATCGCGGCAAAGGGATGGACAGCAGCAAAAAAAGTCTTGCATTCCGGGTGTTGTTACAAGATACTGAGAAAACATTGACCGACGAAGAAGCCGATTCTGCGGTGGCAAGCATAGTAGAAATCCTGAAGAATAAATTTTCCGCTGCATTGCGTAATTGATGCATAGCTTTTGCCTATGCGTCGACTGATTTTTTTGGTTTCGATTATTCGGGTTGACTCTGCAAAGATTGAATGTATGAGATAAGTTATTAATCTCTTTTTATTTAAAGTAAAAATGCTACTGCTTAAATGATTCCATTAAAGAAGAATTGATAGCTATAAAATTAATAACTGACTAACTGGAGTGAAGTATGGCGTTAACGAAAGCTGAATTAGCTGATTTATTGTTTGAAAATGTAGGGCTTAATAAGCGTGAAGCGAAGGATATGGTCGAATCTTTTTATGAAGAGGTCCGTACGGCTTTGCAAAATGGTGAGGGAGTAAAACTTTCGGGATTCGGTAATTTTCAATTGCGTGCAAAACCCCAGCGCCCGGGAAGGAATCCAAAAACCGGGGAAGAGATTCCGATCACTGCCCGTCGTGTCGTGACATTTCATGCCAGCCAGAAGTTAAAGGCTTTGGTGGAGAAAAATTATCATGGAAAACAAAAAGGTAAATAGCACATCGTTACCGATTCCCGCTAAACGGTATTTTACCATTGGAGAAGTGGGAGTGCTTTGCGGTGTCAAACCGCATGTATTACGCTATTGGGAACAGGAATTCGCTCAACTGAAACCCGTGAAGCGGCGCGGCAATCGCCGCTATTATCAGCATCAAGAAGTATTGTTGATACGGCGTATTAAAGAGTTACTTTATGACCAAGGGTTTACGATCAATGGTGCGCGTAATCGCCTGGAACAAGTTGAGGAAAACGAACGAATCTCAATGGATGATATTGCCACCGATGCACAATCTTCTGTAACGGATTTACGCTACATCCGGCGTGAAATTAAAAGTATCGTGTCGCAGCTACTTGCGTGAACGGCAATTTCCCAGTAATAGTTTCTCAAGATTGGATGTATTGTTTGCTATAATGCCCCGCTCGGGGCGTAGCGCAGCCTGGTAGCGTACTTGCATGGGGTGCAAGTGGTCGGAGGTTCAAATCCTCTCGCCCCGACCAAATGCAGGTGCTTTTTGATGATTCGCAGTACCGGGCATGAGCATCATTGAATATGCTCGTTTAATTATCCAGTTGCAATCTTAAATCTTACGATGCGCATATTACTTAGCAATGACGACGGCTATTTTGCACCTGGTTTGATCTGTCTCGCAGAATTGCTCTCGGAACTTGCTGAGATTACCGTTGTTGCTCCGGAAAGAGATCGCAGCGGGGCGAGTAATTCGTTGACATTAGATCGCCCGCTCAGTTTGCGTAAATCCCATAACGGTTTTTATTATGTCAACGGCACGCCCACGGACTGTGTTCATCTGGCGGTAACGGGCATGCTTGACGTGATGCCGGATATGATCATTTCAGGTATCAATCATGGCGCCAATATGGGCGACGATACGATTTACTCCGGGACTGTCGCCGCCGCAACCGAGGGCTTTTTACTCGGAATCCCATCGCTGGCCGTTTCGCTTGTGAGTGCATCCAACGGCAATTATCTGACTGCCGCGCGGGTAGCTGCCGATATGCTGAAACGTTTCCGGGAAAATGAGATAAAAACTCCGGTATTGCTCAATATCAATGTGCCAGACATTGAATACCAACAATTGCAGGGGATCGAAGTTACCCGTCTGGGGCGGCGTCATAAAGCCGAACCTGTGATTAAATCACAAAATCCCCGCGGCGAGATGCAGTACTGGGTAGGCGCTGCCGGTCCGGCGCAAGATGCGGGAGCCGGTACGGATTTTTATGCAGTCCAGCATCGCCGCGTTTCGGTCACGCCGTTACAAATCGACCTCACGCATTATGATCAACTGGATCAGATAACAAGATGGCTAAATAATTAGGTACTTGTTATGCTACTGGGGTGATATAACAATAATTAAGGGTACTGGCAGGTGAACGTACGTCATTCTGGAATTGGCATGACTTCTCAGCGCACCCGCATGCGCATGATTGAACGTTTGCGTGCGCAGGGAATTACCGATGAAGTGGTTTTGTCCGTAATGGGCGCTATTCCGCGTCATATTTTTGTTGAAGAGGCGCTGGCAAGCAGAGCTTATGAAGATGTCGCTTTACCCATCAATTACGGGCAGACGATATCCAGCCCGTGGATTGTCGCGCGGATGAGCGAGCTGTTACGCGCCAACTCCAATTTAGGCAAAGTACTGGAAATAGGTACCGGCTGCGGCTATCAGACAGCGGTGCTGGCGCAGATCGCACAAAAAGTTTTTTCCATAGAGCGTATCGGGCCGCTGTTGACTCGCACTCGCATCCGGCTGCAAGAATTGCGGATCAGGAATATCTATTTAAAACATGCGGATGGCTTGCTTGGTCTTGCGGAAGCGGGGCCGTTTGATGGTATTATCATGACAGCCGTAACCACGCATGTTCCCGCTGCATTATTGGATCAATTGGTCGTCGGTGGCAGGATGGTTTTTCCCAAGGGAACTCAGAAACAGCATCTGTGCATCATTGAGCGAAATTCGCAAGGTTATGCCGAAACGGTATTGGAAGAGGTGAATTTTGTACCTTTACTGGCAGGTGTCATCAAAAAATAGCGGCACGAGGTATAAAATGATAGTGAATGCAACGATCAAACTGATCAACACTCTTGATATCCGCAAGTCTATGGTTACGATATTTTCTTCACCGAGACAATCCAGATCGCTAGCGCATGGTTTTTATGGGTTGTTTGCCGCCAGCCTTCTCTTGAGTGGATGTAGTACCACCCAACCGCCTGTGCCCGTGATCGACCGGGCGAAAGCCGATGCAGTGCAACCGGCGAAACCGGCTGAATCAAGCGCGACCGACAATCAGGTTTATGTTGTGCAAAAAGGGGATACGTTATTCGGAATTGCACTGGCTCACGGTGTGGATTTCAAGAAACTGATGGAATGGAATGATATTACGGATCCCAGATCGCTCAAGCCGGGGCAGAGAATCAACTTGTCGATGCCGGCAAAAAGCGCGCAACCCACGTTATTTGCGTTACCTCAACAACCGGAAACGGTGACGCTTGAACCGGGTCAGAGTCCTGTCATTCCGGTTGTTCCCGCGCCTCAAGAAAGTAGCCCGGCGGTGCCGGGCGGGAAGGTAATAACCAGCCCCAAAGCGCTCAAGCTGCCTTACTCAGAACAAAATGCAGCGCGCTTACAATATCCAAGCAACACGTCTGCGCCCGCGGTACCGCCTTCGCCGCCCGCAGCAGCGGAAAAAAACAGCAAAATCGAAGTTGCGCCTCAGCCGGAACCGGCGGTATCCGATAAGGCAGCTAATTCCGTTGCCGATTGGATATGGCCTACGACAGGAAAACTGATGTCATCTTTTTCCAAAAATTCCAAAGGGGTGAAGATATCGGGTCAAGCGGGCCAGCCGATTCTGGCTTCCGCCGCAGGTGAAGTGGTTTACAGCGGACATGGCTTGCGCGGTTATGGCAATCTGATCATCATCAAACATGACAATACATTTCTCAGTGCCTATGCACATAACAGTAAGCTGCTGGTAAAAGAGGGCGAGGCGGTGGTGAAAGGGCAGAAAATTGCAGAAATGGGTAATACCGATACCGATACGATCCAACTGCACTTCGAAATCCGCAAAAACGGCAAGCCCGTTGATCCATTACAGTACTTGCCTAGTCAGTCATAACGAACAGCACACATTCCGATCGATAAGGAAATAAAAAACGGGGTAACGTTGATGGTTACCCCGTTTTTTATTGCAGTTGTTTTTTTATTCAGCCGCGGCATGTTTCATATGCTTCAGCGCTTCGGCGGCATGTTTGGTTGCTTCTTCCGCATGATCTTGCTTTGCATGCGCGATCGCTTCTTCCAAGTGCTTGATGGATTCGGTCATGTGTTGATGCGCTTCGGCAAATTCTTTTTCCGCAGCTTTGGCATGAACGAGGCTTTCTTGCGCGTGATCCAACAATGCGTTGCTATGACCCGCTTTGCCGTGAATCTGCGCATCCTCGGCGTGCTTGATGGCTTCAGCCGCATGTTGATGCGCATCGGCTGCAATGACTGGCGCACTGAAATAAAACAAAGTGCTGATAGCAGTAATGGCGAATGTTTGCTTGAGCTTCATGATATTTCCTCCGTACTGGTTAAGAAAAAGTAACTATCAATTTTTAAAAGCTTGCTTTTAAACCTTCCCTAGCGATTGGCCCACTTGCTGAGGATGGTATGATCGACCCATCCTTTGTCAAGCGCCGGTCCCGCAATTTGGGTGAACGGCTGAGACGGTTCACCCAAATCCGATAACACGGCGGCCGCGCCGCTGAAATCTTGCGAACGGGTATAACCGCTGACGGTAATGAGCGTGGGAAGATTTGCGGCCAGCGCGGATTTCAAGCCGTTTTCCGAATCTTCCACGGCGATGCATTGTGATGCGGTTAGTTTGAGTTGATCGAGCACCCAGTGGTAAATATCCGGCGCCGGTTTTTTCAGTGGCACGATATCGCCGGCGCCGATGACATCGAACCAGCCGATCGCTTCTTCGCCCAATGTCGATTTAAGCAGCGCGGTGACATTTTCCATGGTTGTCGTGGTTGCAATCGCGAGCTTTATCTTTTCCCGCCGCAGTTCATGAATCAACCGGGCAACACCGGGGCGCAGCGGAATGCTTCCGGCTTCCATCAAGGATTCGAAATGCTTGGTTTTGGTTTTGTGCAAACCGGCGATCCACTCTTTGAGATCATTTCTGTTAAGTTCCGCAGGCTTGTACTGTTCCAGGTAGAAACGGATCCGCTCTTTTCCTCCGGTAATCTGCAACAGCTCACCGTAAAGATCGATATCCCAATTCCAGTCGAGATCGAACTGTTTAAACGCGGTATTGAATGCAAGACGGTGGCCGTCTTGTTCCGTATCCGCCAGAGTGCCGTCGACATCGAACAATACAGCTTGTAATTTGTTATTTGTATTCATTGTGCTGATTAAAGTAAAAGTTGATTCAATGATAGCTCGCACGTTGCAAGCGATCGGTGATGGCCAGCCAGCCGGGGTGATCGGATGGTGCTTCGACCAGCAGATAATCGAAATCCGACTGATCGGCTTGGCGTAGTCTGGCGTACAGTTGCTGACCGTAAGCAGCAGGATCGGACGGCATGATAACTTGCTCGATAGATTCGCTCAAAGCAGGCCGTGAGCGGTTGCAATCCGACCACGTAATGACCAGGACGCGCGAGCCTTGTTCCGCCAACGCTGCTGCATGCCGCCAAAGCTCCGCCGCAGGGTATAGCCGCAGCGGGGTTGCCGGTGCATAGTGTGCGGGTAACGCTCCAGAAACGCGAATCGTCTGAGGATGATGGTGCGCCAATAGCACCGGACTTTGCAAAACAGCTTCGATCGCGGCGGGCGTAATTCCTCCTGGTCGAAGTATCTGAGGTGTTTCGTCATGAAAACTGATGATGGTGCTTTCCAGGCCGACCTGACACGTGCCACCATCCAGAATCATATCGACGTCTGTGCCCAGTTCTTGCCGCACATGAGCTGCCGCAGTCGGGCTGATACGCCCGAAACGGTTGGCCGATGGCGCCGCCAGCGCTTTCTCCGGACCCAATGCATGCAGTAGGGCCAACGCAATGGGGTGCGCCGGTATGCGCAGACCTACAGTATCTTGACCGCCGATCACGCAATCGGGAATGCGAGGGCTGCGCGGCAGAATCAATGTCAGCGGTCCGGGCCAGAAGTGCCGGGCCAATTTCCAGGCGGATTCAGGAATCGCCTGTGCCCAATGATGCAGACCGGAAATGTCACCGATATGCACGATCAGCGGATGATCGGCGGGGCGATTTTTTATCCGGTAGATTTTTTGGATAGCGGACGGATTGGCCGCATCGGCGCCAAGGCCATACACGGTCTCAGTTGGAAATGCGACGGTGCCACCCGAGTGCAGTATCTGAGCGGCAGCGGCAATTTGTTGCTGTTGCTCCGGCGTCAATCCGGCTTGCTGCGGTGCTGCTGATGTTTTGTCCATTATTTCAATCAACGAGGTTTTTCCGTTATGTTACGCCAGTCTTACGATACATCGTCGCGCCAGTCATAGCCGAGGATGCCTTGCATCAGGCGCACGAGATAAAAACTTAACCAATTCACCAGATAGTTGCGCCACGAAAAAATCCTTTTGTCGGCCGGTGTAACCGGGATCGATTCCTGTTCGATCGCAGTCTTTAGGCTGAGTCTTAATGCAGCGGCGAATGACCGGTCTTTGATCAGAACATTGGCCTCGCGCGCCAGCAGCAAGCTGAAAGGATCAATATTCGAGGAACCTACCGTGGCCCAATATTGATCGATGACAGCGACTTTGGCGTGCAGATAACTGCGATTATATTCGTAAATTTTTATGCCCGCTGCCAGCAGGTTCTCGTATAACGCTTGCGTGGCATGGTACTGCAAGCGGTATTCGATTTTGCCTTGCAGCAAAAGTTCGACTTGCACGCCGCGCCGGGCGGCATTTTTCAGCGCGTTGCTGAATTTTCTTCCCGGCAGGAAGTAGGCATTGGCGATGATGATTTCGCTGCGCGCTTGGTTAATGGCATCCAGATAAGCGTGCTCAATGTCATGCCGGTGACGCCAATTATCCCGTATCACCAACGCAGCACTTTGATTTCCGCTTGGCTTGACCGAAGGTTTTAGCGCGGAAGGATGAACCCAGCGTTTTTTAAAATGAGCCCACGCGACAACCATCCACAGATGTTTGGCCGCTTGATGGATTTGAACCAGTAGCGGGCCTTGGATCGCGACGGCATAATCAAAGCGCGGGGTCAGATTTTCCGGATTGTGCTGATCATCGATGATATTGATTCCGCCGATAAAGGCGATTTGCGCATCGATCACGGTTAATTTTCTGTGCATGCGGCGCAACCGGTAGCGCCGCGGTTTTGAAAAAATAAATTCCGGACGGAAGATCAGTACTTTGATACCGGTCTGCAGCATACGCTGTATTTCTTCCCGGGGGAGATCCTGAGAGCCGAAGCCATCGAGCAGCAGGTATACCGATACACCTCGTTGCGCCGCGCGTATCAGCGCCTCCGCAATTTTTCTGCCGATTGCGTCGTATTCGAAAATATACGTTTCCAGGTGGATTTCAACTTGCGCCCGATCGATCGCCGCTGCTAATTGCGGGAAATATTCCGCGCCATTTTGCAGCAGAGTGATTTGATTGTTTGCGGCAAAATGAAAATTTCTCATGCGGCGGATTTTCAGGCATGGATTGACGCCACGCGGCTACGAGATTTTCAGCATTCTATCCAACGCGATCCTCGCCAGTTTGGCCTCATCCTCGGGGACTTTGATCTGATTCACCACATTGCCGTTGACCAAATTCTCCAGCGCCCAAGCCAAGTGCTGCGGATCGATCCGCGCCATGGTCGAGCACATGCACACCATCGGCGACATAAACTGCACAATTTTATCTTGCGCTTTGAATTCTTCCGCGATGCGGCTGACCAGGTTCAATTCGGTGCCGACCAGCCAACGCGTGCCGCTTTTTGCTGCTGCGATGGTTTTAATGATGTATTCCGTCGAACCGACATAATCCGACGCCTTGCAGACTTCAAAACTGCACTCCGGGTGCGAAATGACGATGCCGTCGGGATGCTGATTGCGAAAACGTATGATATGGTGCGGTTGGAACATTTGATGCACCGAGCAATGGCCTTTCCACAATAGAATTTTGGCTTTTTTGATTTGTTCTTCAGTCAACCCGCCCATGGGTTCGTCAAAATTCCATACCGCCATTTCCTCCAACGGAATACCTAATTGATGTCCGCTCCAGCGCCCCAGGTGCTGATCGGGAAAGAACAGTACTTTTTCGCGTTGCTGGAATGACCATTGCAGAATCTTACCGGCGTTGCTGGAGGTGCAAACAATGCCGCCATGCTCGCCGCAAAAAGCTTTGAGATCGGCGGCAGAGTTGATGTAGGTGACCGGCGTAATCACTTCATCGGGATCGAGTATGTCGGCAAGCTCACGCCAAGCGCGCTCGACATTGGCGAGATTGGCCATATCGGCCATGGAACAGCCGGCCGCCATGTCGGGCAGGATTGCGATTTGCTCCGGACTGGAGAGCATATCCGCAACTTCCGCCATAAAGTGAACGCCGCAGAAAACCAGATAATCCGCATCCGTTTGCGCGGCAAGATGGGAAAGTTTTAAGGAATCGCCGGTAAGATCGGCGTGCCGGTACACATCGGCGCGCTGATAATGGTGCGCCAGAATGACGGCGCGCTTTCCCAACGCTTTTTTTGCGGCGACAATGCGTTGCGCGCATACTTCGTCCTGCAGTAGATCATAGTGTTCAAATTCAAGGGCTTGTTGATGCATTGCAGTTCATTGATCCCAGTTTGTTAATGGCATGATGCACATTACTCTACATCAAAATATAAATTCAAGTTGAAATTTAAAGGTCCGGTGCCGGGATCGATTCGTTAAACCGGAATTAGTGTTCTGTTATAATTCAAAAAAATGAAATGTGTAACCGGCAGCGTTCGAGTGATTCCGGATGTTTGTGAATAAAGAAACGAGTACTATTTCCCCATGAGCGATCGCTTGAATCTCAAATCTCCTTTGATTTTTTTGGTCTTGTTGATTGTATTGACATTCTGGCTCGATCGCGTGACCCGTCCGCCGGAGCAGACCAAAGACGGCGATCTGAATCGCAATCCGGATTATATTGTGGAAGATTTATCCGGTATCCGTATGGATTACGAACGCTCAATTGAGCGTAAGTTTACCGCGGAAAAGCTATTTTACTATCTGGATGAGAAGGTTACGGAGCTGGAGCAAGTCAATTTCACCAATACGGAACCGGAAAAGCCGCTGATACGCATGTTTGCCGACCGGGCGGTGGTGAAAAGTAAAGGTCAGGATATTTATTTAATGGGTAATGTGACGGCGGTCAGAGGAATGGATGGGGAGAAAAGCAAGATCACGTTAACGACACATTTCTTGCATCTTATCCCGGATGAAAGTTTGATTAAAACGGATCAGCCTGTGACCATTTCCCGATTTAATACCACGGTTAATGCGAATGGACTGGAATTCAATAACCGCATTGGGATGATAGAGCTGTTATCCAATGTCAGAGCGGTCAATAAAAAAAGTAATCGATAAAATATGAAAATATTGTTTGCTATCGTTTTTTGCGGTTTGTTTCTTATGCAATCCGCCAGTGCTGAACGCGGTGACCGCGAAAAGCCGATTCATCTGGAAGCGGATCGCGCTACGGTGGAGGATGTGAATCGTAAGGAAGGCAGCCGGATTAGCACATTTACCGGGAATGTCGTGCTGACTCAAGGTACGCTGCGCATACTGGCCGATAAATTGGTAATGAAAGAGGATGCGCAAGGATTCCGCCATGCCACAGCCACAGGGAACTTGGTCAGTTTTCGCCAGAAACGCGATCGCATGGATGAATACGTTGAAGGATGGAGCGAGCGAGCGGAGTACGACAGTAAGACGGACAAGATTGAATTATTTCGCCAGGCGCGATTAAAGCGTGGTTCCGATGAGGTGCATGGCGACTATATTTCCTACGACATGGGCACCGAGTTTTTCAAGGTTGTCGGCAGCAAAGAGCGCGGTATCGAGACGGGGCCAGACAAACGGGTACGCATCACGATTCAGCCTAAAAATAAATCCGAATAATGAATCATCGATTGAAGAACGCAAGAAGTTTCAGAAAATGAGTGAATTAAAGGCGAATAATTTAAAGAAACGCTATAAGTCGCGCACGGTGGTGCAGGATGTTTCTTTTTCGCTCGGTAGCGGTGAGGTGATTGGTTTACTGGGACCCAATGGCGCCGGTAAAACTACTTGCTTTTATATGATCGTCGGTTTGGTGCCGCTGGATGGTGGCGGGATTTATTTGAACGATCAGGATTTGGGACAACTGGCGATTCATCAGCGCGCCAAACTCGGGTTGAGTTATTTGCCGCAAGAAGCATCGATTTTCCGCCGCATGACGGTGGAAGAAAATATCCTGGCGGTACTGGAGTTGCAGAATTTTGATGAAGACACGAAACAACGGCATTTAGATGACTTATTACACGATTTGCACATCAGTCATCTGCGCGATAATTCCGCGATCAGCCTGTCCGGAGGTGAACGCCGCCGTGTTGAGATAGCGCGCGCATTGGCATCACAGCCGCGCTTTATTCTGCTGGATGAACCTTTCGCAGGCGTTGATCCGATTGCCGTCATCGATATTCAGAAAGTGATCGCCTTCCTTAAAGAACGGGAGATTGGTGTGCTCATTACCGATCATAATGTGCGCGAGACTCTAGGAATTTGTGACCGGGCTTATATCATCAGTGAAGGCCACGTGCTGGCTCAAGGTAAACCTGAAGAGATTATTGATAATGAAAAAGTTAGGGAAGTTTATTTGGGAGAACATTTCCGCTTGTAATATAGGATGAGTCAACTGAAGCTGAACCGTTTATCGACAACAGTTTTTTCAGGATTATGAAGCCTACACTCCAATTAAAGGTATCACAGCAACTCAAACTCACGCCGCAACTGCAACAATCCATCCGGCTATTGCAGTTATCTACACTCGATCTTAATCAAGAAATTGAAAGAATGGTGCAAGAGAATCCATTGCTGGAAATAGTCGAGGATTGGAATGCACCGTCGGCTGACGATTCCTATGAGCATGCGCAATCGGCTGCGGAATCAGCGGATTCTGACGGCGCTTCAGCAACAGACGAAATTGCCGAAGCTAAAGCAGAGCAGGAAGATAGTTTTCCGCAGGATTCCGAATGGCAGCAAGAAAGTATCTCGTATGGCACGCCTGAGGACGATGACATGGAAGCGCCGCAGATACCGGATCGGCCATTAAGTCTGCGCGAGCATCTGAATTTTCAGGTTTGCCTGAGCCAGCTTTCCGAGCGTGAGAAAATAATCATTGGCGTGCTAATTGACAGTCTGGATGATGATGGTTACTTATTACAGGATTTAAATGAGCTGATGACTTTGTTGCTGCCGGAATTGGATATCAGTTTCGATGAGATGCAAAGCGCGCTGCAGCATTTGCAGCGTTTCGATCCGGCAGGCGTAGGCGCGCGCAATTTGCAGGAATGTCTGGTATTGCAGTTACAGGTAATGCCCGGCAATGTCGATCATCGCGAGCAAGCGATTAAGGTAGTGCAGGAGTATCTGGAAATTCTGGCATCGCATGATTTCAGTCAGATAAAGAAGCTATTGGCCTGTGACGACGATACTTTGCGGGCTATCAACAAGTTGATTACCGGTTTAAATCCCAAACCGGGCGCTCAATTTGGTTCCTATAGCGAACGCTACATCGTGCCGGATATTACCGTGACGAAAAAGGATGGCGCATGGGTGGCGAATCTGAACAGCCATGCCATGCCGCGTCTCAATATCAATCATCTCTATGCTAACATACTCAAACAGGAGCATCGCTCCGCGCATCAGTTGATCAGTCAGCTGAATGAAGCCAAATGGTTAATTAAAAATATTGAACAACGTTCCAATACCATTTTGAAAGTAGCTAGTGCAATTGTGGAACGGCAACAGCAATTTTTTGAGCATGGCGAAGTTGCGATGCGGCCGCTAGTGCTGCGCGAAATCGCGGAAACGTTGGATCTGCATGAATCAACAGTATCTCGGGTAACGACACAAAAATTTATGTATACTCCGCGGGGTATTTTTGAGCTTAAATATTTTTTTGGCAGCCATGTCGCCACGGATACAGGAGGAGCCTGTTCGGCTACGGCTATTCGTGCGCTGATCAAGCAATTGGTACAGGAAGAAAATCCAAGAAAGCCACTGAGCGATAATAAAATTGCAAGTATTCTTGAGCAACAAGGCATAGTCGTTGCGCGTCGAACCATAGCGAAGTACCGGGAATCATTGCAGATTCCGGCGGCCAATCTTCGCAAGTCTTTTTAATCAAATTAGAGGAAGGATAATGAACTTAAAACTTACCGGTAACCATGTTGAGATTACTGATGCCATGCGTGATTATGTCACTTCAAAGATCAGTAAAATTACACGTCATTTTGATCATGTGATCGATGTCAGTGTCATTTTATCGGTTGAGAAGCTCAAACAGAAAGCGGAAGCGAATGTTCATATACGCGGTAAGGATATTTTTGTCGAAACCGACAGTGAAGACATGTATGCATCGATCGACAGTCTGGTAGACAAATTGGACCGGCAAATCCTCAAACATAAGGAAAAAAATCTTGAGCGGCGTAATCACGGCTCGTTGAAAGATCAAGACCTGGAGCAATAATAGTTGTGGCATCATGCTTTACGCATGATGAGCATCATCATTCCAATGAAATCATTCCATTTTTCATGAATCAAATTTCGCAACTGCTGCCCATGACAAACGTCATTGTCGATCTTGATGTCGGCAGCAAAAAACGTGTTTTTGAACAAGCCGGCTTGTTATTTGAAAATACGAATCAGATTGCGCGCAGCCAGGTTTTTGACAGCTTGTTTGCACGCGAGAAACTGGGTTCAACCGGCTTAGGGCAAGGTGTCGCTATTCCGCATGGCCGGATTAAAGGGTTGCGCGAAGCAATCGCGGCGCTGGTGACGATGAAAGAAGCGATCCCGTTCGATGCACCTGACGGTCAACCGGTTAATATTGCCTGTATTTTGTTAGTTCCGGAAAAGGCCACTGACAAGCACTTGCAGATTTTGAGCGAGCTGGCGCAAATGTTCAGCGATAAGCAATTTCGAGATAGCATCCTGAAATGCAAGGATGCCGCGCAGATCCATAAGCTGATTACGGACTGGGAACCCAATGTCACGAATTAGTATTGCACAGCTGTTCGAGGATAAGAAAGACAAACTCAAACTGACCTGGATCACCGGGCAGGCCGGCGCCGATATCGAGCTCAGCGACGAGGAAATAGCGCAATCTGGCCAGGGCATGATCGGTCATTTGAATTTCATCCATCCGGATTGGATTCAGGTGATCAGCAGCGATGAAATTCATTATTTGAACAAACTGGACGCGGCTGCGTTGGAAAAAAAGATCAATCAGCTGACGCAGATTAATCTGGCTTGCATCATCGTCGCGGACAATGCCGAAGTGCCGCCGCCGATCTTCAACATGGCCAGTGCAAATAATATTCCCTTGCTGCATTCACCCTATCCCGGCCTGGAAGTGATCTGGCTGATCCGTACTTATCTGAGCACCGCGTTGGCACCCTCTTGCAGCTTGCATGGCGTGCTGCTGGACGTGCTCGGCATGGGGGTGATGATAACCGGCGAAAGCGGGGTCGGTAAAAGTGAATTGGCGCTGGAATTGATCAGCCGCGGTCACGGTTTGGTTGCCGATGACGTGGTGGAATTGCGGCGCATTGCACCGGAAACTCTGGAAGGCCGCTGTCCGCCGATGCTGCGGGATTATCTGGAAGTGCGCGGTCTGGGTATGCTGAATATCCGTACCATTTTTGGCGAAACGGCAGTGCGGCGGCGTAAGAATATGAAATTGATCGTGCACTTGCAAAATAGCGGAGGATCCAGCTCGGGTGCTCTGGAGCGCTTGCCGATCAGTGATCTCACCGAGAACATCATGAATGTCGATATCCGCAAGGTTGTGATTCCCGTGGCGGCCGGGCGTAATCTGGCTGTTCTAGTGGAAGCGGCGGTGCGCAATTATGTATTGCAATTACGCGGAATCGATGGCACAAAGGAATTTATCGAACGCCACGAGCGTGAGATGAATAACCAATCGGTCGATAAGAATTAATACTCATACAGATATTCTTCTCCTTCGTTTTTTGCAGTCTTTCCGAGAACAAACACCCAGATCTATACGGTTTATATGAACCATCCGCAAACGATTACTTTGGCTTTCACCGGCGCATCCGGCATGCCGTACGGTATTCGTTTGCTGGAAATGCTGTTGCAGCAAGATAAGCAGGTTTACTTGCTGTATTCAAAAGTGGCGCAAGTGGTGGCGCAACAGGAAATGAGTCTAGCGCTGCCTTCCAGCGCCAAGGAAGCGGAAACCTTCTTTAACCGTCACTATCGTCTGCCGGACGGGCAACTGCGGGTATTCGGGCGCGAGGAGTGGTTTGCACCGGTTGCTTCCGGCTCCAACCCGGCCGATGCGATGGTGATTTGTCCCTGTACCATGGGAACCTTAGCTGCGGTAGCTGCAGGCATGAGTCAAAATCTGATCGAACGTGCCGCCGATGTTACATTAAAGGAAAACCGGCCGCTTATCATCGTGCCGCGGGAAATGCCGTTCTCGGTCATTCATCTGGAAAATATGCTCAAACTGGCGCGTAGCGGCACCGTCATTTTGCCGGCTAACCCGGGTTTTTATCATCATCCGCAAACAGTGCAGGATTTGGTGGATTTTGTTGTGGCGCGTATCCTCGATCATTTGGGTGTCAAACATAATCTAATTGCCCGCTGGGGTGAGGAAAGCTAAAACGTGCTTTTTTACGCCGTGCTAGCCGGAAGTATTTTGCAGCACTGAAACTGGTGTGAGCTGATGATCCTTGGTGCGAAAAATCCCCGCCTCGGTTACCACATAATGCATCGAGATGTCGTGTGCTTGGGGATAAACGCTGTCGAGCCGCTGTAGTTCGAATGCCACGCCGATGGTAAGCGGTTGATGCTCGTAAGTTGCCAAGGTGCGGTCGAAGTAGCCGCTGCCGTAACCCAACCGGTAACCGTGCCGGTCAAACCCGACCATCGGGATTATCACCGCATCCAGCCGGACAATCCGCGTTTCCAACGGTACTGCAATGCCGTAAGCGCCGCTTTTAACCGGCGTGTCCGGCGACCATTCCCGGAAACATAGCGGTTCATCCTTACCCGTTACTTCCGGTAGCGCCAGCGTTGCGCCGTGCTGCAAGAAATATTCAGCGATAGACCGTGGATCGTATTCACCGCGGAACGGCCAGTAAATGCCGATGGTCATGTGCTGCGGCTGCGGGAGACCTTGTTTGAGGAAACCGGTGATCGCCCGACTCCATAACTGATGATGTTCCGCCGGTACGGCTTCGCGGGCGGCAATCAGTTGTTTGCGCAAATTTTTCTTCCACTCCGGCAAGTTATCCATGATTCTTAACTTGAATATCCGCGATCAGGTTATCAGACAAGAAGTTTTGTTTTAATAGTTTTCTGACCGGTGCCGGAATGCCATGTTCAAGCGCATCAGCCGGGTTGATCCAGATCGATTCCGGTTCCGTCATGCGGGAATCTGAGACGACATGCAACAAGCGCGGATGAATACGAAGCTTGAAGTGAGTGAACTGATGATCCAACGCAGGTAGTTCGAGTGGTTGTTCAACCCGGATTCCCAACTGGTGCTGACAGTAATCAGCGGCATCGATGCCGGTTGCGATTTCCGGGGGACACCATAACGCTCCCCAGATACCCGAAGCTGCTCTTTTCTGCAGCAGCAATTTCTGTTGTTGTAGTAGCAGTAAAAATACGATTTCTTTTTGCGGCAGCACTTTGCGGGGTTTTGCGGTTGGTAACTGATCGATACACTGTTCTTGAAATGCGACGCACTGCGATTGCAATGGGCAAGATTCGCAACGCGGGGTGTGGCGCGTGCAGACTGTGGCGCCCAGATCCATTAGGGCTTGGGTATAAGTTTCGATCGCGCCATGAGAGTGGTCAACGGGCAGAGACTCTTCGGCTTTTTTCCATAACAAGTTCTGAACTTTCATTTCTCCGGGATAGCCGCGGATAGCAAAAAAACGTGCGAATATTCGCTTCACATTACCGTCCAGAATCGCATCACGCTGACCGAAAGCAAAAACAGCAATAGCGGCAGCGGTCGATCGACCGATTCCGGGCAGTTGCTGAATAATTTCTCGTGTATCAGGAAATTGTCCGTGATGGTTTCGCACAATTTTTTGAGCAGTCAAATGCAGATTGCGGGCGCGGGAGTAGTAACCAAGGCCGCTCCATAAAGCCAATACATCATCCAGCGGCGCTTGCGCCAGACTTGCAATGGTTGGGAATGCTTGTATAAACCGGGTGTAATAGGGGATGGCTGTATTGACCTGTGTTTGTTGCAACATGATTTCAGATAACCAAACGGCATAGGGATCCCTGCTTTGTTGCCACGGCAAATGGTGGCGGCCATGATCGCGATGCCAATGAATTAGCCGGGATGCTATAAACGACATGGTAATGTTGCTTGGGGATTCAAATATGCCGGGATGAATTAGTGGAAAAACGGCTATCAGCGCTGTATCGTGATGACTGCTTGGCAGGATTTACGGGAAAATGACTTCGCTGAATTTGGCATTGGGTGTCAGAACTTCCATTTTAGCGAGCCGGGTTAATTCAACCTGTTGCCGCGAATCGCCATCGATCACCAAGCATTCGTTTTTCTCGGGTGAACTGACAATATCAATGGCTTTTCCTTCGATTATCTGATTATTTTTCAAGATGAGCCTCAGCCGGTAGCCGTACATGCAAGCAACTTCCACGAAGTCATGGAGATCGCACGAAATAGCATCTTGAGTCATAGCCGTTAATCCTTTTATTGATGATATGAAGGCATAATATACACGACTAAAAGCTGCGAGACCAAATTATGGAAATTCTAAAAACATTGGGCTTATTCGTTGTTACTGCACTCGCCGAGATAATCGGGTGTTATTTGCCGTATCTCTATTTGAAAGAAGGTAAACCTTTCTGGCTGCTTTTTCCCGCTGTGATCAGTCTGGTGATATTTGTTTGGTTGTTGACGCTACACCCGCAAGCGGCTGGCCGGGTTTATGCCGCGTATGGCGGCGTTTATATCTGTGTGGCACTGATATGGTTGTGGGCGATCGATGGTGTTCGTCCGGCAACGGCTGACTGGATTGGGGTAGGTTTTTGTTTGACCGGAGCGATCGTTATTATGTATGGAAGGCAGCTTGACCGGTATTTATAGCGAAACCAAGTTGCGTTTTCCGGTATTGCAAGTTGTTTCCTGATGGGTTATTTGACTTTTCTCATCTGCTCCTGCTTGATGATATAGCGTTGGATCATTGCTTCCATGCTGGCCGCCAGTTCAATAAACTGACACCCTGCGCGCATGCAGTTTTGTCCGTTGCGCAAAGTGATTTCATAGGTGTTCTTTACCTGAATGCTGACAGTGATAGTGCCAATATCCGGAAGAGCGATTTTGCAGTCACTATAGACCATACCGGGATCAAAATTAATAATCGGGTGCTGGTCGATCACGGCAATTCCGCCGCAACTGATATCGAGTAATGCCACTTCAGCTTTGGTGGCTGGGTCTTTTCCAGGTATTGGAATGACGCACTTTAGCGGCTTGACGATTGGAGTGGTAATGCGGAAATGGTTTCTTCTTTGTATCCGCAGGAGCGACTCGGGGATGTTTACCGCAAAAGCGTCCCGGCCTTGGTACTGAATTTTCCTGATTTGATTGCAGACAAATTCGATTTTTACTCTATTTTGTGTGGTTACAAAGACAAGTTCTTTGCAATGCAGTGCTTTCTGGCAGTGTTTATCATTGGCTCCATAATCAATCATCATTTCTCTTTTATCAGTATCGATGGCGATTATGGATGTCAGAATAAAATCGCTGGCATAATCAGGATAGAGGGTGATTAATGAGTTGGTTTGCATAATCCCGCGAAGAATGAAAAGAATATCGATTTCGGAGTGGATGCGGAAATTTTCACCGGTTTCTTCGTGAGAGAATTGAGTCGGCGCTAAAATGCTAATAGCTTCGGTGATCTGATCAGGTGTTTGTAACATTATTGATTCTCCAGAATTTTCTGTGTAATTCTTTTATCAAGGTCATTTCTTGTAGCCAAGGACGTTTTTCCTTGTTCCAATCTGTAAAGCCACGCTAATAATTCTGCTACTGCCACATAAAGCTGCGGTGGAATGCGATCATCAAGATCGACTTGCATCAGTAATGCAACCAGCTCACTGGATTCGTGAACATAGACTCCCGCTTCTTTAGCGCGTTTGATAATTTCTTGAGCGATTACGCCACGGCCTTTGGCAACTACTTTGGGTGCGATTTGTCCTTCACGGTAAGCGAGTGCAACGGCAGTCAGATAGGATTCATTTGCTGTCATCATGCTTGACTTCTACTATTTGGATATTTAATCCGGCAGATTGCATACCACTGGTCAGTGGCAATTGATTACTCTTGAGTAAACGGGCGGTTTCTAATTGTGCAGCGTTCAGTTGAATGCTAATGCCACTTGCATTCAGCGCGATGGTTGCGGCGATGTCGCCAAGTTCCGGCATTGATAAACGAAACTGTGTGCGCCACTGAGCGGCCTGATCAGAGCCATTTTCCCTAGTTGCATTATCTTGGGATTCCTCGTAAATATCCCATTCCATCGGCTGTCCCGGCCACGCGTCGCCACGCCAGAGCAAATGTCCTGTTTCCAAAGTGGTTAGCTGTTGCTGCACTAACGGGATTGTCTGTGCATGTACAGGCATTTCCGAGGTTAGTGAGGCCGTTGCGGCAGCTTTGACAGTTGATAAGTCAGCTGTTACCAGCATTAGCTTTCCTTGCGGTTCTTGTTGCAAATTTTCAAGTGTATTTTCTCCGTGAATCCATTGCGACTGATGCGATTCATAGAATAAACCACTTTGAACAATTGCTTTTTGTAATAAACCGGGTAAATCAGTGCTATTTGTTGGCGCACTCGTTAATATCGGATTCGGACTGGTGAGTGAGTGAGCGGTTGAAGTATTCGCTGTGTTTCCTGATGTGTATTTTAAAACATCTTGCATCAAAGCACCCAAGAAACGGCCGGCGGTACTGATGGATGTATTGTTTACTTCGTTATCTGAGGGTGCATCGCTCAAAGTCAAAAACTCCGGCTTCGGCTCATTTGAAATAAAAACAAGCTCCAGTTTGTTACCCGGTTGAAAATTTTCAGGCAAGCGCATTTGTATTGACTTGCCTGCAACTGACACTTGTGAATCGCCATTCAATAAGCGGGCTTCAACCAGTGCTTGATACTTCTGGCCTTGTATGAACTCTGTAGAAGAAGTTTGTGAATCGAGTATTGCTGTTACCGGTGAAACGGGTGCGGTTGGTTTTATCTGAGTTGAAATTGCGGCTACATCTGTTTTGATTATGGTTGGAATCACGGCAGCTCATCTTCGCGCTAAATAATGACTTAGAAAAAGTGTGAGCACATTGCTTTGTTTCTAAAGAATATTTATAGATTGTTAATCGGTTGATAAGCGAGATGAAGATCGCGTTTGCGGCTATTAGCGTTGAGCATATCTTGCAACTTCATCATCCATGGTTCAGTAATCGCTCTGATTTGTGCGTCGTCTGCCAATATTTGATGGATAATTTTTACTTTCTTTTGCAAGAACTCTTTGTCCAATATAGGTTCCTGATCGTTTTTAATAAGTATTTCAGTTAATTGCTTGCATTCCTGTTCCAGCTGTATCAATTGATCCCATTCGTTATTTTGAGCCGCCGCAAGCATTTTACCGGTAGTTGCTAAAATAGCATTGTATGTTTTCAGCGTTTGTACACTATCCATTTATCTTGGTACCCTTATTGTTATTACAGAATTATCAGCTAGATTGCGATTGCCTTTATTGCAGTTTGTGTTTCACTCGTTTTACCGATTTCTTTCCAGGCACTATGCAGTTCGGATAGCAATTTGCTGACTTCATTAATAATTTCAAGATTATTCTGAATATTGGCAACCAAAAGCCGGTATGCCATGTAATCATAGAGAGCTTGAAGTTTAACCGCCAGGTCACCGCCCGCATTCATATCCAAGCTTGCTTTCAGACCATGATCAATAATCATAATAGCTTTAGAGATCATTTGACCTTTCTCGGCGATTTCATTGTGTTGCATGTGCATTCTGGCTTTTGCCAAAGCCTCTTGCGTGCCTTCAAACAACATTAAGATTAGTTTGTGTGGATCGGCTGATTCAATACCTGTTTCCACTCCAATGCGCTGATAAGCGGATATTGCACTATTCATGGTTGTATACATTCTGTACTCCTTTTATTTTGTGGAGAGTCTATTGACGAGATTGGTTGTTAGCTACTTGTTGTTGGTAATCTGGATAATTGTTGCTGTAAGAAATTACTGGTTTGTGTCATGCTGGCAATCGTTGTGTCTAATGCGGTAAATTGAGCTCGTATTCGTTTTTCTGTATCGGCAAGCCGTTGATTCAAAGCATCCCGCTGAGATCCTATATCTTTGATCGTTGAGTTTATACCATCAATGCGGCTATCAATTAGGCGACCATTTAACATCTCGCCTACTAATTTATTCAATTTGGCTGCAAAACCATGCGCAAAATCTATTTCGCCTCTGGCACCTGTACTGCCTCCAGTTACCTTGATAACGAGTCCGCTACTGTCAGCGGCACCGGTTAACGTTTGACCGGAACCAGTTGCAGTAACGCCATTAATTGTGCCTGCTACGTCTACTCCTGCGGTTTCAGCAGGTGTGCCAAATAAATCCGATTTACCATTTCCACCGGTGATCGATACGGTTGAGGCAGAGCCATAACGATTTGAGACAACGGCTAGTTTTCCAGAAGATTCGCTCACTGTAACTTTTATGCCAGCAGAAGATAGTGCCGAAGCGCCGTTAATCTTCGATTGAATTTCAGCGGCTAGAGATGCTGCTGTATAGGTGCCAGCCGCCAGTGTTATATTTGCGCTTACACCATCGACAGAAAGATTTAATGAATTATTGACTTCGGCATTGATCGTCAATGCAGCTGCTGTATCGCCTAAGGCACTGCCTTGTGTTGCAATACGGCTGACGTTCAATGAATACTTGCCATTGACTGTATCCGATTTGGCACTGGTAAATGACACGAGACTATCACTTGTTTTTCCAACAGAGGAAAATAATGTTGAAATATCCTTGGTCGGATCGCTCAGTGCTTTCGATAGCTTAGTGGAGTCAAATTGCAGTGTCCCGTCCGATTGGAACGAGATACCTACTTCCGATAGTAAGCTTAAACCTCCACCAGCTGTAGTCAACGGATCGGAGATTGCATTACGTATTCGGGTTTGAATTGACCGAACGGTTGAATCTCCGGTTAGGATGGATGCTTGCTTAGTTCCCGCATCATATTTTGAAAGACCAACAATAGTTTTATTGAGATCATTAAAAGCTTTTACAAATGATGACACAGCGTTCTGAATGCCAGCAGTGTCACGCGACAAGTTTAAGGTTGATGTGGTGCCAGGGTTTGCTTTTAATAAATTTAACGTGACGCCCTCAATAGCATCTGTGATATTGTTTGATGCCTTGCTGATTGAGATGCCGTCGATAACTAATGTAGCATTGCTAGCGGCTACAGTTTGAGTCAAATTGGTCGTGCCCCCCGTCGATCCATCATAAACAAGCTGGGAAAGCCCTGCGTTATCGGTATTATTTCCATCAGTGTCAGTTGCGGTTATTTTTAGCGCGTTACTCAAACCAGTGTCTTGAGAAGCAATTACTAAACGGTTACCTGTGCCATCATTGACTATGCTGGCAGATACGCCCGCATTGGCTTGGTTGATTGCGTCACGGATACCGGAAAGCGATGAATTACCTGAGGAAATGGTAATCGACTGTGCCGCTTTATCTGGGTTTAGTGTGAACGTGCCGCCGCTATATGTGCCAAATTGTATAGTCAAGGTACCGCTACCAACTGCAGAACTTGTGGTTGCGAAAACGGTGGATTTGAGTTTGTGTGACTGTGCAAGTGTTTGTATTTCTATGGAATGGCTTCCTGTTACTGCGGACGATGTTGCGCTTGCATTTGCTAATGAGGTATCAGAAAAACCGGCCGTTATGGCGGTAAATTTTGCCGGATCAGATAATGCGGCTAAATTGCTCTGAAATGAGGATAATGCTCCTTTTAAAGTGCCAAAAGCAGTCAACCGGGTTTGCTGTTTAGCTTCTTTAGCGTCAAGAGCTGTCAGAGGCTGACTTTCAGCCTTCATTAGTTGGGTGACTAAACCATTGACATCTAAACCTGATCCAATTCCTGGAGACGAAAGCATTTTTAAGCTCTATCCAAAATGATTGTTGTTATGCTTTTCCGTTAAATAACAATCCTTGAACTTTGTCCAACGTTCGGGCTATTTCGACAGCTTCTTCGGATGGAATTTGACGGATAACTTCTTCGGTGTGTACATCCATTACTTTGATAATTGTTTTCCCAGTATCTTCGTCAATCGAGAAACGCAAGTTGTGTGCCAAGTTGTCCACAGTGCCTTGAATCTTTTGAACAGCTTGCTTAACTTGATCTTCGGATTTTGCGCTATTTACTTGAGAATCAATAGTTGAAACTGGTAATGCTGTTGCATCCACATTGGTTATGGATGATTTTCGAGGCATCGATAAAGATGGCGAAGATGGTAGAAGTGCACCGGTAGCATTTAATTGATTGATAGTCATTTTGTAACTCCTTAAAGTTGACAGAAACGCGGAGAGGTCAATTGGATTCCGCGTTTCTGTCAGCTTTATTTAATACGAAGTATCATCTGTCACGATTTGTTTAACGTAAAAGTGATAGAACGTTATTGGGTAGTGAATTTGCTTGCGCAAGAATCGCTACACCGGCTTGTTGCAGAATTTGCCCACGAGTCAAATTAGCTGATTCTGCAGCAAAGTCAGCATCTTGGATCCGGCTGCGAGAAGCGGAAAGATTTTCCGATGCGGTTTGCAGGTTTGCAATCGTCGAGCTAAAGCGATTCTGAATTGCACCAAGATCACCACGTGAATTATTTATAGTTTTTAAAGCTTCATCCAGCGTTTTAATTGCCACTTGCGCATTGGTCGCCGATGATATATCCACAGTAGCGACAGAATTAAACGAGCTGGTAGTAGCGCCGAATACATCAGCATTTCCACCGCTAGCTGATATCTGTCCGTTGGCACTTGTGAGCTCAACGGTACCGGTGGCAATTGTCGAATCGGTTGCCGCACCGCCTGTTAAGGTTCTTGTGGTTGCGCCGGCAACTACATCCGCTGTTTTTGTTGCGCCAGTGTTGTTAAAGTCTTGGATTCCTATATCCCTTCCATCGGTTGTTGTGAGCGTAATCACTGATTTATTGGTCGGAGATGCAAATGAAGCGGTGACACCGGTAAGAGATTGCAGACCATTAATGGCGGAAGCTAAACCACTTAAGTCTGAAGTGTCGGTTACGGTGGCTGAGACTGTGTTCCCATTTAAGTCAAAAGATATCGTACCGGCCGAAGCAATGTTACCCAATGTCGCACTATTGGAGGCAGTAGCGGTGATGCCGATGCTGGAAGCAGAGGCATTAATGGCTGCTGCTATTGTTTTTGCATCGGATCCTACTGCGTAACCGATATTGCCTGTCGCTCCTTTATTATTAGAGAGCACTAGGGCAGCTTCGACAGTTACGCCGTTACCACCGGAGTTGTCAGCACCGGCTGCTGTTGCTGTATTCATGGCAGTTCCGTTGGTGGTAAGTACATTACTGCCTAAAGCAGTCGCACGAGCATCACCGATTGAAGAAATATTGATCGTTTGGTTTGCGTTTGCGCCAACTTGGAAACTTTGATTCAGAAAAGAACCATCTAATAAATTAAGGCCGTTAAATTGCGTTTGACTAGCAACGCGTGTTACCTCTGCACTTAGTTGAGCGGCCTCAGCTTGTAACGAAGCACGATCACTGGCGCTATTGGTCGCATTGGCAGATTGAACTGCTAGTTCGCGAATACGTTGCAAGTTGTTACCGATTTCACCCAGTGCACCTTCGGCAGTTTGCGATAGTGAGATGCCATCATTGGCGTTACGTACAGCTTGGTTCAAGCCACGGATTTGTGAGGTCATTCTTTCCGAAATCGCCAGACCTGCAGCATCGTCTTTGGCGCTATTGATACGTAAACCGGACGATAAACGTGTCAACGAAGTGTTTAAAGCGGTTTGTGAAGTGTTTAAGTTCCGTTGCGCATTTAATGAGGCTACATTAGAGTTAATGATTTGTGGCATTTGGGTTCTCCTTTTTGATAACTATTGGTTTTGGCATAATTGCCATTTACGACGTTGGCTGCCCTGCAATCCAAGAGGGTGTTTAACCACCGTTGATTGCAGTTATCGGAAATCATTTTGAAAAGTTTAGAATTTTACTTTCATGATTTTTGTCTAATTGGCTGGTTAATATGAGTTATTAATAGTAGAAAATGATTTTTTCGCGTAAAATTGCTTTGCAAAATTTGAAATATATTCAGAAAGTTAATTTCAGAAGTTAAGAGAAGCTCAATGTTATATCGACTTCAACCGGTGATGCACTGAGATGAATACTGAAGATAAACTGAAAATCTTAATGGTTGAGCATTCTGAGGAGGATGCGGATCTGGTATTGCGAATACTTGCGCAAGGAGGTTTCAAGACGGATTGTCTGTGCGTCAGTACGACCGCCGATTTGTATGATGCATTGAAAATTCGGGATTGGGATGTCATTTTGTCCGATTATGATTTGCCTCGATTGAGTGCGCAGGAAGTTTTGCACATCATGAGAAGTGAAGAGCTGGACATACCGTTGATCATCATATCCAGTCAGATAGGTGAAGAGGCGGCGGAGCATATTATGGCTTTGGGCGCCTACGATTTCATGATGAAATCGAATCTTGCCCGATTGGTTCCGGCAATAAGGCGCAGCTTGCATGAAGTTAAAAATTTCCAGTGTTTCATTACCGCGCAAACTGCATTACAAAAGAGCGAAGCGCTTTTTCAAGCGATTACTTCTAATCTTCCGGGTGTGGTTTTTCAATTTTTATTATCGGGTAATAACCAAACAAGTTTTCCTTATGTGAGTGATGCCAGTGAAACATTATTGGGATTACCTCCCCAGATGCTCATGGAAAAGCCGGAGCTATTTCCCGCATTAATCTTGCCGGAAGACAAAAAATCTTATCATCAGCTGATGATGACTTCTGCCGAGCAGCTTTCGACCTGGAACTGGGAGGGTTGTATTCAAGTAAAGGGCGATAGCGATATCAAGTGGATCAGCCTGCGTGCAACGCCTAGGAGAATGGCGAATGGCGCCACTCTTTGGGATGGCATCATGATTAACATTACGCGCAATAAACTGGCGGAGAGGGAGATCGTGCGCTCCCGTGAGCAGCTTGCGGAGTTATCGTCTTATTTGCAGAGAGTAAAAGAGCAGGAGCGGGCTCGCATTGCGCGCGAAATTCACGATGATATCGGCGGAACATTAACGGCTATCAAATGTGAGTTGTATCCGTGCATGGATATAACTGCAAGAAGTCCGGAGTTTTATCAACAGAAAGCAAAATCGATCGAATCGCTTGTGGATCGTGTCATTGATAGTACGCGGCGGATTTCACTGGATTTGCGGCCGGGTATTCTCGATTGCGGCATTGTGGCGGCAGTACAATGGCAAGCCAAAGAATTTAGTGATCGTACCGGTATCGTTTGCCAAGTCTCCTGTGCAAATGATGAAATATCGCTGGATTCCGATTTAGCGATCGCGATTTTTCGTGTTTTCCAGGAAACGCTGACCAATATTTCCAAGCACGCTAATGCTTCCCGGATTCAGGTCAAGCTTGTCGAATTGGAAGGATTGATTTTTCTTGAGGTGATGGATAATGGCTGCGGTATTACTAACATCGATATGGAAAAGCAGGACTCTTTTGGGATAAGGGGTATGCGCGAACGCTGCCAGCAGTTGAAAGGGAACTTTCATATCGCGGGAGATCCTGGAAAAGGAACAAAAGTGACGATACTTATACCCACGGGTAACCTGGATCATCAGCCTGGGCATGTGGTTGAATTGGATGGCAGACTTAAGGGATCTGCGCAGCTTCAGACAACGGTAAAAAAGAAAAAGAAGGTTTCGCGGCTTTAAAAGCCGGAGGTATTCATGATAAGTGTGATGATTGCTGATGATCATGCAATTGTTCGTCAAGGTTTGAAGCAGATACTCAGTGAAACTGATGATATAAAAGTTACAGGTGAGGCGGAGACGGGATTTCAGGCAATCAAAATCGCACGGCAGCAAGACTTCGATGTCATGTTGCTGGATATCTCATTACCGGATAGAAATGGTATTGAAATTTTGAAACAGATAAAAAAAGACAGACCGAGTTTGGCTGTGCTCATGCTCAGCATGCATAACGAACATGAGTTTGCTATTCGCGCATTAAAGGCGGGCGCATCCGGTTACCTCAACAAACAAAGTGCGCCGGCGCAATTGGTGGTGGCTATTCGTCAGGTGGCGGCGGGCGATAAGTATGTCAGTCCGGTTGTGGCGCAAGAGCTCGCCAATATCATTAATTCCGATGTCGATAAGCCGTTGCACACTACGCTATCCGATCGGGAATATCAGACGCTGTGTTTTATCGCCGCAGGAAAAACTTTGTCGGAGATATCAGCCGAGATGTTTCTTAGTCCTAAAACAGTCAGTGTCTACCGGGCACGGCTGCTGGAAAAACTCAAACTCACTAACAATTCGGAACTTATTCGCTATGCGATTAAGAATAAACTGGTCGACTGATTGCTTGATTGTTGTTGCAGTCAGTAAATCTTTTTCATCGGATCAGGATTAAGATTTATGCCGCTTGGCCGATACTTTTTAACTCTCTGAACTGCCTGGATACTGTAATTAATTTTGGCCAATGCTATGAAGCAATTAAAAGACTCCAATCCGACTATTATTGCGCGTGAAACATTGCGGCAGCTCGCATCGCTAAGAATTCCTCCGACTCCCGACAATTATCATAAATTGTACAACCAGATTTCAGGTAATACCGAAGGCATCACAAATTCCGCTGCTGTTGCCACTGCAGAACCGGCAGCTCCAGCTGATAATGCAGCAGTTGAATCTGTTCCGGATTGGGGACAAACGATAGAAGCGTTATTGAAGCAATTGGAGAATAAACAAGGCACGTTGACAACTGCAAAGAAAAAAGAAGGGGTGAATCGGGTTCTGGCCAAGTTCTCGAAGGACTCCAAGCAACTGCACGATAAGCTGAAGGCATTGATCGATTCATGGGGAGCATCGGCAATTGCGGCTCAAGAATCAAGTACAGACCTTCAGACGGAAGAGTCGTTATCGCAGATTAATCCGGATACACAAGATACGCAATCGAAGCGAGTAACTTCACAAGCAACTGCTATTGCCGGACAGTTTACCGATCAGTTGCTGGGAGTGCTGGCGCAAATGTTAGAGCATGTTGTAGCCCGGCAAGTGGATGATAGCGCTTTGGCTGATGAAGCGAAGATGCTGGCGCAGCAGGTGCGTAAGATCCAAGAAAAATCGGAAATGGAGCAGTTTGCAGCTGATTTCGGACAATTTTGCGGCAAATTTGACACCGATGGCGAGAATGGCCGTAAATTGCAGCAAGGTTTGCTGAAGCTACTCAATATGCTGATGAATAATACCGGTGAATTGCTGGCTGAAGACCGGTGGATGGGTGCTCAGATCGGCAAATTGCGCGAAACAATAGCCAAGCCGCTGGATCTTCAGGTCATCGAACAAGCAGAATGTTATTTGGAAGAAATCGCGCAAAGGCAGGAAATAATCCGGCGTAACTTGAGCGAAGCCAAACTGACACTGAAACAAATGGTGACTTCTTTGATCACCAATATTGAGGAACTCAGCGATACAACGGGAGGGTATCAGATAAAGCTGGAGCAGTACTCCGAAAGAATCAGAAAAACGGATGATATTAAAGAACTTAATCAGTTGCTGGTGCAACTCATGGAAGAAACCCAGCAGATGCAAAAAAGCGCATTAAATTACCGCAATGATTTTCTCGCGGCGCGTGCCGAAGTCAGCATGGCGCAGGATAAAATCAATCAACTTGAAACCGAATTGCAGGAAATGGGAGAGAAGGTCCATGAGGATCATCTGACGGGCATATTGAACCGGCGCGGCTTGGATGGTGCCTTTGAACGCGAAACTTCGCGCTCGATCCGTCATAAGACGCCCTTGTGTTTTGCATTGCTGGATATTGACAATTTCAAACAGTTAAATGATACGCACGGCCATAAAGTGGGGGATGATGCGCTGGTTTATTTGGTTGAATCCGTTAAGGATACAACGCGCCCCGAAGATGTCGTGTCGCGCTATGGCGGCGAGGAATTTGTAATTTTATTGCCCAATACGAGTCTCGAAGAAGCTGTTCAAATTTTGTCCAGGATACGGCGGAATCTAACCAAGAAGTTTTTTTTGCACGAGAATAAACGCTTGCTGATTACTTTTAGCGCCGGTGTTGCACAATTGCAAGCAGGCGAATCGCAGGAAAGCGTTTTCAAGCGCGCGGATGAAGCCATGTATCGCGCAAAGAAAAGTGGCAAGAATCAGATTCTTATCGCTGAATAGTTTCTTTAACTTTCTGTTGGTAAATCGTTATATCTTTTTTATCGGTAAATAGCGCCGATTTCCCTTTTTATTCATCCAATCCATTCGCGAACTGCTCTGTTAATGTTGTTGACATGACAGTCTAGCCGGAATGGGTTCTCCTTCGCAATCCAACGAATTATCTCCCGAACTGGTTTAGCCTGGCATTGAATGATGTCCATTGAGGAGAATAGCCATGCAAGAAGCTACTAAACAAAAAAGAATGCTGAGATTGGTTAAATCGACAAATGCTATTAAAAGTGAGCAGAAACCTATGATTGATTCTGAAGACTATTACAAGCAAGTAGAGCGTTATGCTGAACAGATTCGCAAAACAAGTAACGCGGATGAGATCATCGGAATTCTTGATATCGTACTGTCGGAGACACGAGGGCTGAGATTCAGTGATGAAGTTTTTGCAGCGCAGGAGCAAGTGAAGTTTGCAGAACAGAAGATCGAGTCCCTGAAGAGTGAATTGGAACAACTGCGCGAGCTTGTGCAAACGGATCAGATGACCGGCGCGTTCAATCGCCGCGGTTTAGAGGATATTTTCAAACGCGAGGCAGCGCGTGCAGACCGGAATGCGCAGTCATTGGGTGTGATTCTGGTTGATCTGGATAACTTTAAACAGATCAATGATAACTTGGGTCACCAATATGGCGATAGTGTGCTGATCAATTTGGTCGCGGTCGCCAAAGAAACGCTACGACCTTCCGATATCGTTGCGCGGTTCGGCGGAGAGGAGTTTGTGATCTTGTTGCCCGATGTGGAAATGCAAGATGCGCTGACAATTATTCAGCGGATACAAAATAATTTGACAAAAAGCTTCTCGATCCAATCGGATAGCCAAACATTGCCAATAACCTTTAGCGCTGGAGTTGCGCTACGGTCATTCGGAGAACATCAAAATTCAGTCCTGAGCCGAGCGGATAAAGCACTTTATCAAGCGAAGCGCACAGGAAAGAATCGAGCAATTCCTGCCCTGATCTAATCGGATTAAACAAAAATTTTTGTGGGTGAACACTCTGCTGTCGCCAAGTAGGGTTTTTGATCAGTGGTGTTCATGAGTAATAAAAATACTTAAGAAACACGCGATGAAGCCGATGAATTGAAACTTTTGTATCGATAGATGAATTAACGCGGGGGAATAAATGGAAGGCTTTTTTCTTGGGCGCCAGCCAATTCTAGATCGTAATCAAAACCTTGTGGCATTTGAATTACTGTTTAGGCAAGAAGAAACTGAAGAATCGGTCAGTATAAAAAACGATTTGTCCGCATCAGCAAATGTCATTATCAATGCCTATTGCCAACTGGGAATCCAGAATGTGCTCGGTAAGCAGCGCGGCTTCATCAACGCTAACCCAGAATTGGTGATGAGTGACATTATCAATCTATTGCCTAGTAAGCATGTCGTATTGGAAATAAAAGAAACGGCGACAGTAACGGAAGAATTCATGCAGCGCTGTAACGAGCTAAAGCAAAAGGGCTATCAGTTTGCGTTGGATAATATTGTAGAAATGAATAGTAAGGTAGAGCAGTTGCTTCCAGTTGTCAGTGTTGTGAAAGTGGACGTGCTTGCATTGGAACAAAATGCACTTGCTAAATTAGTAACCGAATTGAATCGATGGCCGGTATTGCTGCTGGCGTTAAAAGTGGAAAGCCGGGAGCAAGAGAAGCATTGCATGCAATTAGGTTTTCAAATGTTCCAAGGCTATTATTTCGCAAAACCCGAGGTGCTGTCAGTAAAACGAGCCGATCCGGGGAAGCTCTCGCTGTTGAAACTATTGACACTGGTTATGGGTGATAGCGATATCGAAGAGCTAGAACGGGAATTTAAACATCAACCTGGTTTGAGCTATAACCTGATGCGCATGGTGAATTCCGTTGCCAGCGGTTTGCCGCAAAAAATCAATTCCATCAAACATGCCATCATGATTTTGGGGCGTAAGCAGCTGCAGCGATGGATACAACTGCTGCTTTATACCGCCAATCAGTCCGACGATAGTATGTCAAACGCATTAATGCAAACAGCGGCGGCGCGTGGAAAGCTGATGGAGTTAATTGCGACAGCGGAGCGGCCGCATGACAAAAACCACCAGGAAAGAGCATTCATGGTAGGAATTTTATCGTTGCTGGATGTATTGCTCGGCATCGAGATGCAGCAAATCGTTGACAAACTGGGAATTCCCGATGACATGAGTCAGGCTTTATTAGTCCGGGAAGGTCGTCTAGGTCAGGAATTGAAATTAGTTGAGGCAAACGAGAAAGGCGAGGTCGCCGCAATTCAATCGATGTTGACCGAATTAGGTTTTATAAGTTTGAGCGAATTGGCGGATATCGAGATACAAGCCATTGCATGGGCGAACCGGATCGGTGAATCGGCAAATTGATTGAAAATAAATTTCAACCAATGTTAGCGAAAAAATCTGGGTTGCTGATTTCTATATGGATTGTGTCGTGGTTTTTACTTTGTTGAACTAAAGTTATTTTTTGATGTGTCGTTAAAAAATTGATTGTAAATAACTTTGTTATGAAATGAAACCTCTGGTATGTGTTTAACGTAACCCACTTCTAGTGCTTTTATCCGCAGGGCATGTGAGTGATCAGGGTGTTATAAGTTGTAGTTTTTCTGGATCGAGGGGCAAGTTTCAAAAACTCTGATCAAGGCAGAGCGCCAAGGAGAAAATTATGGCTGAGATGCAAACAGCTGATGGTGAGAACAGTAATTACGCTACGCACCAACCGGAGGTGATAGAACAAGATGTCGGATTGTGCACTGCTGAAGCTGATGAGTACTTTATGAACATTAAAGGAGAGCTAAGTCAGGTCGATCGGCTTGTGAGTGATGCGGTAAACAATTTGGTTATCAGTTTTAAGTATATCAGTAAGTTAACCAAGTCTCATCACGACATGGTTTTGGCAATTGAAAAAATGGCGGCCCCGGAGGGGAGCAAACCTATACTGGAACTGTTAGAAAAGCAGATGGTTATTGCTGACAAGATAGAGCAGGAGCTGGAAATGGCAATCACTTCCTTACAGTTTGGTGATCTAGTGACGCAATTACTCGCACATACTGCTGGTCAAGTGGAAGCGTTGAACATCGAACTGCAGCGCATCGATCGAAAAGGAAGCTGGAAAGAAAAGGCAGGAAAAAACGCATTTGATGCAATGCAGGAAGGAATTTCTAAGGCAGTAGAAATAGCAAAAACTAAAAGTAAAAGAAAGCCGGTGGTGCAGCAGGGTATGCAGATGGGTGATATTGAGCTTTTCTAGTCGCATTGACTGATATGCATATTTTTATCAAACGAACGAATAATATTGGCAAGAGGAGTAAGGTAAATGGCTAAGACAATACTTGCAGTGGATGACTCTGCTTCCATCCGGCAAATGGTTGCTTTTACGCTCAAAGGAGCCGGATATGAAGTCATTCAGGCAGTAGATGGGCAGGATGCTTTGGATAAAGCTAACTATCATCAGGTTAATTTGGTATTGACTGATATCAATATGCCACGCATGGATGGATTAAAGCTACTTGAATTACTACGTAAGTTGGCGCACTACAAAAATATTCCTATTTTGATTCTAACCACTGAATCCGGCGATGAAATAAAAGCAAAGGGTAGGGCGGCGGGTGCCACCGGTTGGCTGGTAAAGCCATTCGATCCAAAGAGATTACTGGAAGTAATCGGTAAGGTTATTGGTTAGATATCTATATGACCAGTTAGATGGATAAGCTGTGAATGACTTATTTTATTTTAAAGAGTGAGTATCTATTCTCGCCATTTATTTTTTGCTCATTTCTTTAAGGTGCTTGCCTAATAACTCAACGTAAAACAAGGTTACCTATGAGTACAGATCTCGAACAGTTTTATGAAATATTTTTTGAAGAGTCCTCAGAATTACTTGCGGATATGGAAGCATGCTTGCTGAGGCTCGATGTAAATTCGCCAGATTTGGAAGATTTAAACGCTATATTCCGTGCGGCACATTCTATCAAGGGTGGGGCGGGTGTAAATAGCGGAGTAAAAATGTACCACTGAGGCGCACTGAATTTCGCGGGAATCTCGGAATAAAAGTGTACCAGTCTGAAGCCTGTAAGCTGATGCGATTAGCATCAAGTGAAAGGCGATGAGGATGTATACAGTGGAACTATATGTAAAGATTCGACGTGCGGTGATGGTAGAAGGCAGAAGCGAGCGCGAAGTTGCGCGTTATTTTGGAATTCACCGCAAGACTGTGAAGAAGATGTGTCAATACGCTGCACCGCCGGGTTATCGGCGCAAGCGCGAACCCGTATCTCCCAAGCTTGCTCCTTTCACTGGCATCATTGATGCTATTTTGGAAGCTGACAAACAAGTGCATGTTAAGCAGCGCCATACTGCGATACGGATATTGGAGCGGTTGCGTGAAGAACACGGCTTTACTGGTGGTTATACCATCGTACGTAACTATGTTAACAAGGCTGCAATTCGGCAGAAGGAAATGTTCATGCCGTTAGTGCACTTGCCTGGCCATGCCCAGGTAGACTTTGGTGAAGCCGATGGCTATATTGGTGGCAAACTGGTTCGATTCCATTATTTCTGCCTTGATATGCCGCATTCGGATGGTTGCTTTGTCAAAGCCTATCCAACTGAAGATACCGAATCCTTTCTGGATGGGCATGTTGCTGCCTTTGCATTTTTGGGTGGGATACCGCAATCGATCCTGTACGACAACACCAAGATTGCGGTGGCCAAGATACTGGGCGATGGCAAACGCCAGCGTACCAAGGCATTCAGCGAGCTGCAGAGCCACTATCTGTTTGAAGACAAGTTTGGGCGACCGGCCAAAGGCAACGACAAGGGGAAAGTTGAGGGCATGGTTGGTTACAGTCGCCGCCACTTCATGGTGCCGCTACCCATTGCTGCTGATTTTAATGCCCTGAATGCAAAATTGTTGGATGGGTGCATCAAGCGCCAACAGGCCAAGTTGCGGGGTCAAACTGAAACCATCGCTGAGCGCATGAAACGCGATACGGCTGCATTGATGGCTTTACCTGCAGTTGCTTTTGATGCCTGCCATAAGATTTCCACGCGTGTATCTTCATTATCGCTCGTGCGTTATCGAAGCAACGATTACTCGGTGCCTACTCAATACGGTCACTGGGAGGTACTGGTGAAGGGCTATGTGGATCGCGTAGAGATTTGCCTGGGCACAGATACGATTGCACGTCATGCGCGCAGCTACGGTCGGGAAGAATTCATATACAACCCCTTGCACTACCTGGCATTGTTAGAGCAGAAACCGCGTGCGCTCGATCAAGCGGCACCCTTGCAAGATTGGGTACTACCTGAAGTATTCGATCGGCTGCGTCGCGTGTTGGAAGTCCGCATGGAACGCCGTGGCCGCAAGGAATATATCCAGATTTTGCGGTTGCTGGAGAATTTTAGCCTAGCGCAAGTTGAGCAGGCAATCAAACAAGCGATGGGGTTCGGTACAATTGGTTTTGATGCCATCAAGCATTTGATTCTGTGCGCGATAGAGCAACGACCTGCCAAGCTCGATTTGATGCTCTATCCCTATTTACCCCGTGCCAGCGTGAAATCCACTGAACCACGATCGTATTTAAGCTTGCTGCAAGGATTCAAGTCAAGCCAATCTACGGAGGTGCGTTATGACTGATACCTCTATTCCCACCACGGTCGCGCCGCAAGTCTTGCTGATCAATCACTTCAAGACCCTAAAGTTACCAACCTTTGCACGTGAATATGAAAAGGTGGGACTCGAATGCGCACGTGAGGATGTTGATTATGCACGCTATTTATTGCGACTATGCGAACTGGAATGCATTGATCGTGAACGGCGGAATACCGAGCGGCGCATACGTCAGGCGAAATTCCCAGTAATTAAAAGCCTGGATACGTTCGACTTTGCTGCAATACCTGGACTGAATAAATCATTGATACTGGAGTTGATGCGCTGTGAATGGATCGATAAGCGCGAGAACATCATTGCGTTGGGCCCATCAGGCGTTGGCAAGACTCATATCGCATTGGCTTTAGGGCTGGCTGCCTGCCAAAAAGGCATGAGCGTTTTATTCACGACAGCTGCAGCGCTGGTGCATGAGTTAATGGAGGCGCGCGATGAAAAGCGATTACGTACCTTGCAAAAGCAATTGACCAACGTCAAATTGCTGATCATCGACGAACTGGGTTATGTGCCATTTACTGCAATTGGTTCAGAGCTCTTATTCGAAGTATTCAGCCGTCGATATGAACATGGATCCACTTTAGTCACATCGAATTTACCATTTGATGAGTGGACCAGTGTGTTGGGATCAGAACGATTGACCGGTGCGCTGTTGGATCGCTTAACCCATCATGTTCATATTCTGGAAATGAATGGAGAATCGTATCGCCTGGCCGCAAGCAAGAAACGGCAAAAGCAGACAGTACAAACCAAGCCTATAGAAAAGGAGGATGCCAGACCAATATAAAAGATTTTAGGGGAAACACTGCGCCTTTACTGAAACCCAAGAAATAAAAAATCAGAGGCGCAAAACCAGAGGTTAAATCCCTCTTTTTATTAACCTAACTGGTACACTCTTCGCGCGCTATTTGGTACCCTTTTACTCCGCCATTGACAGGCGGGCACTTTTGGTTTTACAGATATGACGGAGATGACGCATATGTTGGAAACATTGCTGGATAGATTGCGCAAAGGGGAGCTTGCAGTTCGTAGCGAGATGGTGGATGCTTTTTTGAGAGCTGGTGACGTCATTAAAGCACAACTAGCAGGGCATCGTGGAGAAGGGGAAGCAGATCCGGCGGTTGCAGCTGAAGTGTGTGAAGAGTTAAAGAGATTGAGTGATGAAACACAAGATCGGATACCTGCTGAGGCGATAGCCGATGCAAGTTTTAAGATGAACACGGCAACAGTAGAAGCCGATATTGGTAATGTTCCTGAAGTTACCGTTAACGTGCCTCAACCGAAAGATGATTCGCCGAAGCAAATTTATTGTATTGAGTTTTCCAGCGCGGGCATGAGCGATGCTGCCATTGAAAACTTACTTACAAATCTGAAGCGTCTGGGCGATCTTGAAGAAACATCGTCAGCAGATAAAAGTGATCGCTTTAAGTTAAGACTCTCAACCGATAGCAGCGAAGAAGACGTTTGGGAAACATTGGCATTTGTTGTTGATCCAGCAAACCTGAAGATTGAAGCAGAAACAAATCTTATTGCGGAAACTGCCGGTCCTGAAGAAAATTTCTCAAGTGATGTCAATAGCGCCGCAGATCGCTTCGAAGAAGATGAGCTTTCAATGGCTGAGTTGCCGCCAGCACCGGGTTACGGTTTCTTTCCCGGTGCGCCTGCTGCACCAAAAGAACTCGATGGTTCCGAATCGCAATCGAGTTCTGTGCAACAACAGAATGCTCAAAGCAGCAAGAATGAAGTGCAGAGTACAGTGAATAAACCTTCGAACAAGGCAGGTTCTGCTACTGCCGCTTCCACCAATGAAACTTCATCAATACGTGTCAGCATAGAGAAAGTTGATCAAATGATTAATCTTGTTGGTGAATTAGTTATTACACAAGCAATGCTTGCGCAAACAGCTTCACAACTCGATCCAGTAATTTTTGAAAAGCTACTGAGCGGGATGAGTCAATTGGAAAGAAATACGCGAGATTTGCAAGAATCTGTAATGTCGATCCGAATGATGCCGATTAGTTTTGTGTTTAGCCGGTACCCGCGGGTTGTACGTGATTTGGCAGCGAAATTAAATAAACGCGTTGAACTGAAAACTGTCGGTGAGAACACTGAGCTCGATAAAGGTTTGATCGAGAAAATTGCCGATCCGTTGACGCATTTGGTGAGAAATAGCCTCGATCATGGCATAGAAGTGCCCGAAAAACGTGTCGCGGCGGGTAAGTCTGCGCAAGGCACGATTACATTACGTGCTTTTCATCAGGGAGGCAGTATTGTGATTGAGGTTAGTGACGACGGCGCCGGCTTGAATCGAGGGAAAATTCTTGCCAAAGCCAAGGAGCGCGGTTTGCCGGTAAGTGACGGAATGTCCGATCAAGAAGTTTGGTCGCTCATATTTGAAGCAGGCTTCTCTACCGCAGATACTGTCACTGATGTCTCTGGCCGCGGTGTAGGCATGGATGTTGTGAAGCGTAATATTCAAAGTATGGGCGGACGTATTGATATTGAGTCGGCACTCGGTGTAGGTACACGCATATCGATTCGATTGCCATTAACGTTGGCGATTCTTGACGGATTGTCTGTTGCGGTCGGAGATCAAATGTTCATTGTACCGCTTAATTACATTATCGAATCTATGCAACCGACAGCTGCCGATATTAAAACGGTTAGTGGTCATGGAAGGGTAGTGCAGGTGCGCGGCGAGTACTTGCCTGTGATTGCATTGCATGAGGTTTTCAACTTGCATCCTAATGTGACCGCAGTGCACGAGGGAATTCTGGTCATTCTCGAAGCCGAAGGCCACAAAGCGGCATTGTTTGTGGATGACTTAATTGGTCAGCATCAAGTGGTAATTAAAAGTCTGGAAAGTAATTATCGCAGAGTACAAGGTGTTTCAGGTGCGACCATTATGGGTGACGGTAAGGTTGCGCTTATTCTCGATACAGCTGCGCTCGTGTTGGCATGCCAACAAGAAATGGCATAGATAGATCGCGGCAAATATTTGAAGAGCTTTTTATCGATAAGTATTTATTTAATCAGGAGCGCAAACCATGTCTCAAGAACAAATGGCACTTACAACAGCCAATCAAATCAACCCGCAGACCAGCCATATGGCGGATGAGTTTCTGACTTTTCGTTTGGGTAACGAGGAATATGGAATAGAAATCCTTAAAGTACAGGAAATTCGTGGGTATGACGCCATTACACAGATAGCCAATGCACCGGAGTTTATCAAAGGGGTTGTCAATTTGCGTGGAATCATCGTTCCGATCATCGATATGAGAATCAAATTCAGATTGGGTAATGTAGATTACAACCAATTTACAGTAGTGATTATTTTGAATGTGGCCGGGCGGGTGATGGGAATTGTGGTCGATGGCGTATCTGATGTAATTACGCTCAATGCTGAACAAATGCGCCCCGCTCCCGGTCTGGGTTCGGTAATTGATACCGAATATATCATGGGACTGGGAACCGTTGATGAACGTATGCTGATATTGATCGATATAGAGAAATTGATGAGTAGTAGCGATATGGGACTAATCGAACAGACGATTAATTAAACCAATGAATGACTGTTTCTAATCTGGTAGCTTAAAAATAACTCATAGGATCGGCAATCGTTAAGTTACCGAATCAAGAAGGAGTATCGAAATGGGTTGTAAAGACTCCGATATAGAATTCGCTACTGACTAAAGGCGAAGTCTCTTAGTTATCCGCTTCATATTGACAATCAGTTGAAGCTCACAGTTTCCAGATCATCATTTTATCAAAGTAGTGATGAAGCTCTGAATTTTAATACTGTAAGAGATGATAGCAATGCAATGTCTCTTGGAATTCAAATGGACATATTATGGAACTGATCTTAGGTAATGAAAACATTGATAATAGAACACGTGAATATGCTTTTACCCAGGCCGACTTTGAGCGCATTAGAAAGCTGATATATTCGCATGCGGGTATCTCGCTTTCGAAGGGTAAGCAAAACATGGTGTACAGCAGACTTGCTCGGCGTTTGCGAGCTAATGGCATGACAAGTTTTCATGAATATCTAAATTTTCTGGAACGTGGAAATCCTGAAGAGTGGGAAGCTTTCACCAATGCGCTGACGACAAATCTGACTGCCTTTTTCCGCGAACAACATCATTTTCCAATTCTCGAGAAACATGTTGAGAAACGCAAGAATCAGAACAAAATTCAGCTTTGGTGCAGTGCTTCATCAACTGGGGAAGAACCGTATTCAATGGCGATGGCGATGATGCAAGCATTTAAGACATTCTCACCTCCTGTTCATATCCTGGCAACGGATTTGGATACCAATGTTCTTGCGAAGGCACAGTTGGGTATTTACTCTCTCGATAAGCTGGAGAAAATTCCCAAAGAAAAACTTAAACAATTTTTTCTCAAAGGAAAAGGGGTTCATGCGGGGTCAGCAAGAGTGCGTCCTGAGTTACGGAATATGATTACATTCCGGCAATTGAATCTACTCGATGAAAGCTGGCCAATCCGCGGCCCATTCGATGCGATATTTTGTCGTAACGTTATGATTTACTTTGATAAGCAGACGCAGTATAAGATCCTGAAGAAATTTGTGCCATTGCTCGCGCCGGATGGGCTGTTGTTCGCCGGGCATTCCGAGAGCTTTCAGCATGCAGTTGATTTGTTTAAATTGCGTGAGAAAACTGTCTATGAGTTAGCTAATAAACCGAGGTGATCGTATGGCCGAGATCATTGATGATCAGGTTGCAACTAATTTGTATTTTGACAAGAGTTTTAACAGTCAGGCTGTTAAGTTGCTGCCGGGTGAATACTATGTGACAGACAAGGATTTGCTGCTAGTGACGGTACTGGGTTCATGCGTTGCAGCTTGTATTCGTGATTGCTACAGCGGTATTGGCGGTATGAATCATTTTATGCTGCCTGATGGCGGAGGAGATCCCGGTAGTCCGCTGAATGCTTCAGCCCGCTATGGCACATATGCGATGGAGATACTGATTAACCAGTTGTTAAAGCTAGGTGCCCGCCGATCTAATCTCGAAGCTAAAGTTTTCGGTGGTGGCAATGTTCTGGATGGACTTACAGTTGCAAATGTTGGTCAGCGGAATGCTGATTTTGTATTGAAATTTTTGCAAACTGAGAAAATAAGAGTTGTAGCACAAGATTTAGTTGATATTTTTCCACGTAAAGTTTACTTCTTTCCCAAAAGCAGCAAAGTGATGGTGAAGAAATTGCGCAATATGCATAACACGACCATTTCCCAACGTGAAAAAGATTATAGGCAACGTTTGCATAAGGTTGATAGCGGTGGTGAGGTAGAGTTATTTTCCTGAGTTGTTGCTACTTGGATTAAATTGAGCTTTGATCATGAAAAAAATAACAGTCATCGTTGTCGACGATTCAGCGTTAATCCGTAAATTATTGAGTGAGATTATAAATAGTCAGCCCGATATGGAAGTCATCGGAGCAGCGGCTGATCCGTTGGCGGCACGTGAAATGATCCGGGAATTGAACCCTGATGTGCTGACACTGGATGTCGAGATGCCTAAAATGGATGGGCTTGATTTCTTAGAAAAACTGATGCGATTGAGGCCCATGCCGGTAGTTATGGTGTCGACTCTGACTGAAAGGGGATCGGATGTCACGTTTCGTGCACTTGAACTGGGTGCGGTGGATTTTGTATCCAAGCCGAAAATCGACATTGCGGCGGGATTAAAGGAATATAGCAGTGAAATTGCCAATAAAATCCGTATCGCAAAGTCTGCGAGACTCAAACGCGCAGCACCACTGCCGGTTACTAAAAGTGCAACAGCCGATGCCGTGTTGCCATCGGTTTCAAATCGTATCGCTTCAACAGAAAAGTTAATCATCGTCGGTGCTTCTACCGGAGGGACAGAAGCTATCAAAGAATTTCTAATCCGTATGCCGCCTGATTCGCCGGGAATTTTAGTTACTCAGCATATGCCGGAAGGATTCACAAAATCATTTGCCAATCGCTTGAACAGCCTATGCAAGATATCGGTGGTTGAAGCCCAAGGCGGTGAAAGGGTGTTGCCAGGGCATGCGTTTATCGCACCTGGGCATTCACATTTACTGCTGAAACGAAGTGGTGCAAACTATATGACGGAATTAAATCAAGGTGAGCTTGTCAGTCGACATCGCCCATCGGTTGATGTACTATTCCGCTCAGCTGCAAACTGTGCGGGTAAGAATGCGATTGGTGTTATTCTAACCGGAATGGGAAAAGATGGTGCTGCCGGTATGCTAGAGATGCATAAAGTGGGGGCTTATAATTTTGCTCAAGATGAGGCTAGCTGTATTGTGTTCGGGATGCCTAAAGAAGCGATAGCGGCAGGTGGAGTGAACGAAGTCGTTTCACTAAAAGATATGGCAAGAAGCGTCTTGGCAAAAATCTCCAGTATGGGATCACATGGTAATCGCGTGTAATCTGCATTAATGTTTACTTTTTACTTCGGGATGAAAAAGTACATTGTCAATGAAAAGGAATATCTCTCGATTTATTATATTGATTGGCATCAGCTTCTTGTTAGTGAGTTGTGGATCGCTTCAAGAAAAATCTTCGCTTAAACAAGATCCACGTCCGAACGCCAATAAATCAACAGACTCCAGCCATATTAAAAGAGTGCTTTACTCTCAATTTAGTGAATGGCAGGGGGTGCGCTATCAGCGTGGCGGACTCAGTCAACGCGGCATCGATTGTTCCGGTTTCGTGCATCTGACATTCAAATCAAAGCTCGGAATGCATCTGCCGAGAACAACCACGATGCAATCCATGGCCGGAAGAGAAATCAGGAAAAATGATTTAAGGGCGGGTGATCTGATTTTCTTCAAAACCGGTCCAGCTTCAAAGCATGTCGGGATTTATCTGGAAAAAAATAAATTTCTGCACGCCTCGGAGAAAAAGGGTGTCACCATATCCCGGTTGGATCATGTTTACTGGCAAGCCAACTATTGGAAAGCCGTTCGCATTTAATCACTAGAGCTGCGCATTCCACGCAAATAAACACCGTGCGAAAGCACATTTCCACGCTGACAGCATTGTCGGGTAACGGCATTACCCTCCCGCGATTATTTTTACGCCTCGGCCGGTGAATGTGATTGCACTTAATTCAGGGAGATAGAATGAACGAAGAAATTAAACAAAGGTTGCAAACAAAGGAAATCTGGCAACGTGGCCTTTTTATGCTTTTTTTCATGTTTGTCTACGGATTTTCTAATTCGTTGGTCATTTGTATTCTATTTTTCCAGTACGCCACGTTGATAGTGACCGGGAAAGTAAATGAATTTTTGCTTGATTTTAGTTGTAACCTAAGCGCTTATATTCATCAGATCATTAATTTCCTGACTTTTAACAGCAAACAACATCCGTTTCCGTTCAATGCATGGCCCAACGGCAACGATACCGCTGCGATGATTAAAGATGATGACGGTAAAAACGATTAACGCATTTCTCCTTTGACCGACTCAGACAAATTCCAAACCCGTAGCGGCTAATCCGATTAGATTGATGTGGTTGGCGTTAGCCGTTGAATCCGCTGCCAGTATGCCAATGCTGGCCTCGTTGTAAGAACCGTTTTGTAATAATCCGGTGTAGTAATTCAAATCGCTGGCTGATGGTGTAGTACCGACGACATTGGAATAGAGTAAGTTTACGATCGCCGTATCGTCGGCATGAGTGCCGAGCTCTGTGTTTATCGCCAATTCCATGAGATCGTTGTAACTCATGCCGCCGTCCAGCAGTTTCAGTCCGATACCCGCGTATTCTTTATTTGCTAATGCGTCCTTGCCGAATACCGCACCCAGTGTTTTGGCGGTGATACCGGCGTTGCCATCGATATCCAGCGCGAGATGATCGTCGCTGAAGCTAATCCGCTCGATACCGTTGAGTGTGTCGGTTCCTTCAGTGTGGGTGTTGTCGGTAATCGTATAGCTGTGATCGGTGTTGCGCGTGATTGTGAAAGCGTCGCGGCTACCGGCATAAACCGCTGTATCGATGCCATCCTGACCGTTGAGAATATCGTCTCCGCTGCCGCCGTTCAGGCTGTCGTTGCCGCCTCCACCGGAGAGCGTGTCATTGCCGTCCTTACCCACGATCATGTTATCGAGCGAATTACCAACGATCTGGTCGGCTGCTGCCGAACCGGTGGCATTCTCGTATTCGCCATAGAACCAGCGCAGATTGGCGGGGTCTTTGCCCAGTGAAATCGTATTCTGTGCATCGAATGTGCTCATCGATACCCCAACCAGATGAGCGGCTCCGGTGATATTGACGCCCATGTTGAAGTAAGCACCGCTGGTGTAATCCGATAGATCGACGGTATCGATCCCGCCGGTATCAAAATAGGTTCGATATCCGGCGATTCCCGGTGTGATGCTGTCGTTGCCCGATCCGCTCGTTCCACTTCCTTCACCGTAGGCTTGCTGCAGTGCGATCACGTCCAGAATCATCGGTGTATAAGCTTGATACACGACGTTCGATCCGGGTAACAAGGAGTTTTGATCATCGTACGACATGATCGTGAAATATTCCTTGTACATGTCGAGTGCAGTATTGGTGCGGAAGCCAAGCTGGGAAAATCCCAGATCCTTGGTGGCGGCGTAATCATCGGTGATGGTGGGTATGCCGGTGCTGGCGTTATACGCGCTATGCGGATGGGAAAGACCGAGCGAGTGCCCCAATTCGTGCATCAAGGTTTGCCGGGCGCGCGTGTTCAGGTTAAGTGACAGATCGTCGTTGAATTTTGGCGCATAAGCATTGAGAAAAATATCGTTAGCTGCACCGGTATAGTTGAACAGAAAATCATCGGAACTGCCGCCCGAGATTCCGGCAAAGTTCACGTCAGAGCGATCGATCCAGTTAATGTTGATATCGGAAACACCGGCTCTGCCGACATCTTCCGGATTGGGCGTCGTATCGGTGCCGCTTGAAAATGTGTCGTAGTCGCCGACCCATTGAAAGGTGATACTCGCGAATTGTGAATACGTTTGCAGAATATCCTGGATATTGCTTTTCATCTGTGAAGTCCAGGCGACCTCGTTGGCTCCCGAGGTATAAAGAATCGGATTGAAGCGCGAATAACCGGCATTCAGGGAATCGTCGCGGCTAAAGTCATCGGAAACTGAGACGCGGATGGGGCCGTTGAGCTTGTAATCGGATAATCCGAATGCATCGAAGTTGAACATGGACTTGCTGATAATAGTATCGGGTGTGTAGGCAATATCCGTGGCCATATTTTCTCCTGAATGATCGGATTAATCAGATTTCAATGCGCGTGCCCAATTCCAGCACGCGATTGGCCGGCAAGTTGAAGTACTCGGCTGCGTTGCCGGCGTTTCTGGCCATTGCGGCGAAAATGCGTTCGCGCCATTGCGCCATACCGCTGCCGGGACTGGGCACGATAGTCTCGCGGCTGATAAAGTAGGATGTTTTAAGCGGTTCGAATTCCAGTCCAGGTTGTTCGCACATTTTGAGCGCGGCGGGTAAATCGGGTTCATCTTTGTAACCGTAGTGGACGGTGATGTGATAACAATTCCCGGTCAGCGGTTTCATCGTAAGTCGTTCACTTTCCGGGACGCTAGGAATTTTACGGTAACTGACTTTCAGGAACACCACGCATTCGTGTAAAACCTGATTATGCGCAAGATTATGCAACAACGCGTGCGGCACACCGTTGCTACTTGAAGTCAAGAAAACCGCCGTTCCGGCAACCCGGACCGGCGGTTGCGCCAGGAGCGATTCCAAGAACGGTTCGAGCGGAATGTCGTCGCTCCACAAATGTTCCAGCAATCGATTGCGTCCATCGTGCCACGTCGTCATGATAAAAAATATCAGCGCGCCGATGGTCAGCGGAAACCAGCCGCCCTGGAATATTTTCAATAGCGTGGCGGCAAAAAATGCAGTATCGATCGCAAGAAAAAATCCAGTGGTTGCGATAGCCGCAAGTAGCGGATAGTTCCAAGTGAAACGTAGCACAAAAAAGGTCAGCAGGGTTTCAATTACCATCGTCGCGGTGACAGCCACACCGTACGCCGAGGCCAGGCTGGCCGAGGAACCGAATCCGGCGACTGCCATCACTACTGCGGCGAGCAGAATCCAATTAACAAACGGAATATAGATCTGGCCGATTTTTTGATCGGAGGTATGCAGAATCTGCATGCGTGGTAGGAATCCGAGTTGAATGGCTTGCCGCGTTACCGAGAAAACGCCGGAAATGACCGCTTGCGATGCGATGACCGTGGCGGCGGTCGCCAATGCCACAGCCGGATAGAGCGCCCAGGCGGGGAACAGCAAAAAGAATGGATTGGAAATTGCCGTGGCGTCAGTGAGCAACAGCGCGCCTTGTCCCAGATAATTCAGTACCAGCGCGGGCAGAACGCAACCGTACCAGGTAAAGCGGATCGGTTTGATACCAAAATGCCCCATGTCGGCGTAGAGCGCCTCGCCCCCGGTGAGTGCCAATACCACGGCGCCGAAAGCGATAAAAGCGAGCAGACCGTTGTTCAAGCAGAAATGAACGGCAAAGCGCGGATCAAAAGCTTGCAAAATCTCCGGTGCGGACGCAATGTTAATCGCGCCGATGCACGCCAGCGTGGCGAACCATAACAGCATCACCGGGCCGAACAACGTGCCGATACCGCCGGTGCCACGCTGCTGGATCAAAAAAAGGGCAATCAGCACACCGATGGTGATCGGCAACACATAAGGTTGCAGCAGCGGTGTTGCTACCTCCAGACCTTCCACCGCGCTTAGCACGGAAATGGCGGGCGTGATCACGCCATCGCCATAGAACAGAGCGGCGCCGAATGCACCGATCATGAAAAGTCCGGTGCGTAAATGAGGGCGATCGGCGATAGACGAACTGGCCAACGACAGCAATGCCATGATGCCGCCTTCGCCATGATTGTCGGCGCGCAAAATGAGTGTGATGTACTTGATCGTTACCACAATCATGATCGCCCAGAAAATCAGCGAAACGACGCCGATGATGTTATTCGCGCTAACAGCGAGTCCATGGGCGGGATCGAAAACCGTTTTCATGACGTACAGCGGACTGGTGCCAATGTCGCCATACACCACGCCAAGCGCCGCAAGACTCAATAAACCGAGGGATTCTTTTTTCATGGCGGTGTTCCTCAAGAGTGGCCGGTTTTGAAACCGGGGAATGACTTTCAGCCGCGGATCCAGAATTTTCGGATATAAGTATATTACTAAATAGTATTTCTATTTATATCCAGGTGCGGTTATAGTTTGGCGCATTTTTAGCGTCATCAAGCCAAACCAAGTTCATGAAAATCCGCAACCTTGATCTCACCCGTAATCCAGTTAACGAAGAGCACCAGCAATTAGGGTTGCCGCCGGTTGAAGATACCGTTTCTCACCTCGAAGCGCACCCTTTCCTGCGGGCTGCTGTTTGGTTTGCCGTCATTGTATTGGTTTTGCTGATCGCATTTCTCATTGCGCGCTTTTTTCTCGCGCAAGATTGGGGCGATAGCATACAGATCATCAACGATACACTGGACAGCCGGATTTTTTGGAGCGCTGTTGCCGTTGGTTTTCTTGCGCAAGTTGTCGATGGCGCTTTAGGCATGGCCTACGGTGTTACCGCCACGACTTTTTTATTGGCGTCCGGTGCGAGTCCGGCTGCCGCCAGCGCCAGCGTGCATATTGCGGAGATTTTTACCACCGGTGTGTCGGGCGTGGCGCACGCCAAATTCGGTAACGTCAATAAGCAATTGTTCACTCGCTTGCTGGTACCGGGTGTTCTGGGCGGCGTTTTGGGGGCATTCTTGGTTACGCACGTCAACAGCGCCTTGTTCAAGCCTTTCATATCGGCTTACTTGGTTCTGCTGGGTGCTTATATTCTCAGCAAGGCTTTCCGGCAATTGAATGTGCGCAAGGAAGCACCCCGGCATGTCGGCAAGCTGGCGTGTTTTGGCGGTTTCATGGATGCTGCCGGCGGCGGCGGCTGGGGACCGATTGTGACGACAACCCTGGTTGGGACAGGTACCGATCCGCGCACCACGATCGGCTCGGTAAATTTTGCCGAATTTTTCCTGACATTGGCCAGTGCAGCGACGTTTGCGCTGCTGATGGAAACCGATCACTGGCCGTTGATCATCGGTTTGGTTTTTGGCGGCTTATTTGCAGCCCCTTTTGCCGCCTACTTATGCAAGAAGTTTCATGCGCGCACTTTGCTGATCATGGTGGGTGTGCTCATCGTTACCATCAGCCTGTTCAATCTGTACAAAGCGCTTATTGCGCTTTAAACGGAATATCTTCCGGCAACCCGGAACGATTCCGGGAGATTTTTTCCGCTCTTCCCGCTAAACTTACCCGGGCCGGAACTTAAATCCGGGTTTGTCTATTCATCCTGATCCGGTCATAACATTTTTTCTCGTCGCTATCCTTATGTTTCTTATTGATTTCATTCTTCATATCGACAAACATTTGCAGCAGCTGGCTTCAGAATACGGCTTATGGATCTACGGTATTCTTTTCCTGATCGTATTTTGCGAGACCGGGCTCGTCGTTTTGCCACTTTTGCCGGGTGATTCCTTGTTATTCGCCGCCGGTTCTCTGGCGTCGCTGGAAGGTTCTCAACTGAACCCGCATGTGTTGTTCGCCGGACTCAGCATCGCCGGTATTTTGGGGGATTCTGTCAATTACTGGATCGGTAAGAAGACGGGGCCGAAAATCTTTGCTTCGCAACAATCCCGCTTTTTCAAGCGGGAGTATCTCGACAAAACGCACACTTTTTATCTCAAACACGGAACCAAGACGATTATCATCGCGCGCTTTATTCCCATTATCCGCACATTTGCGCCGTTCGTTGCCGGGATCGGCACAATGCCGTACCGCACGTTCATTGTCTACAACATCGTCGGCGCCGTGCTGTGGGTGGGAACGTTCGTGTATGCTGGGTTTTATTTCGGGCAACTACCGATGGTGCAGCAAAATTTCAAACTTATCATTTTGGCAATCATCATTTTGTCGATCACGCCGCCAGTGATTGAATACCTCAAACACCGCTACAAAAAATCGTAAGCATCGTGTTTCGCTCTGAATCGAAGTGCGCTAGTTATCAGTCTGTTGAACGCGCGGTGCGAGTTTCTGCCGGAGCACCGAGTTGTTAATGTAGAATTGCCGGATTTGACAAAACCGGAAGAAAATCCGGTACGATCGGGCCGCACAATGCGTGCGGTAAAACAACCGGAGTTTGTATTGATATGCTGGTTTTTACCCAATCGATTTTGCATGAACCCTCTTACTGATCATTTCTATCTCTCTACAGAACAATGACGACACCAGCGGAAACTTCACATAGCCGTATTCATGCCATTTTTGCGCGTTGGACCACATTTTCCTATCACCATGCGCTGTGGGTGTTGTTAGCGGCGTTATTAGTCGCGGTTGCCAGCAGTTTGTATGTGGCGCGCAACCTGGGTATGAATACCGATACCGCCGAGATGCTCTCCGAGGAACTGCCGTTTCGTGTCAATCTGAAGCGCTACAACGAATCATTCCCACAAGACATCGATACGCTGCTGATCGTGCTGAATGCCCCGACACCGGAACAGGTGCGAGTAGCGGCAGAAAATCTGGCGCTGCGCCTGAAACAGGATCCGGATCATTTTTACGATGTGTATTCGCCCCGAGTGGATGATTTTACTGCGCGTAACGGACTGCTTTATCAGAGCATTCCGGAACTCGAGCGGATCACGGATAGCCTGGCCGCGGCGCAACCGTTGATCACGCGCATTAACCGGGATCCGTCGCTGACGGCTTTCGCCGATGTGCTGACCAGTGCCGTGGACGAGTTGAACAAGGGACGGAGCATCGAATTGCGCCCCGTGCTGAACGGCGTCAATGCAACGCTGGAGGCACGCTTGAACGGCTCGCCCCGGGCGCTGTCATGGCAGACCATGTTCAGCGGCGAAATGCAGAAAAAAACCTACCAGGAACTCATCATCGTCAAGCCGAAGCTTGATTTTTCCCAGTTGTTTCCCGCCGAGCAATCGATTGCCGCTTTGCACGCAGCGGCGGACAGCGTTGGTATTACCGCGGACAGTCCGGTGAAGTTACGTATTACCGGTGAGGTGGCGCTGGCGGAGGATGAGCTCAACAGTTCGCTACGTGGCATGGAGTTTGCCGGGATCATCACGTTTGTCTTGGTCGGCGTGGTGCTGTTTTTTGCGATGCGCAACGGCGGACTGATCCTCAATGTGCTGATTTGCCTGCTGATGGGATTGATTCTTACCGCCACATTCGCCACAGCCGTGGTCGGACACTTGAATCTGATTTCCATCGCCTTTGCGGTACTGTATATCGGTCTCGGTGCGGACTTTGCCATCCATTTTCTATTGCGCTACCGCGAGGTTCTGGAGAGCAATCATTCTCCGGCTGAAGCCATCTACATATCCGGTGGTGACGCCGGAGCGGCGTTGACCGCGTGTACCGTTACCAACGCGATCGGTTTCTATGCCTTCATGCCGACCGATTACAGCGGCGTGGCCGAGCTCGGTATCATTTCCGGCACCGGCATGATCGTCAGCTTGCTGGTTACCCTGGTCATCGGTCCCGCATTGTTACGTTACCTGCCGAAAAAAACGGTTGCAAAACCGAAAGTGAAGAGTTCCGTTGGCAAGGTGCTGGAGCTCTCGCTGAAATGGCACAAGCTGACTTACGCCCTGACATTGGCGGCTACCGTCGCGGCGCTGATCATCTTGCCGCAGGTTCGGTTCGATTACAATTTGCTGAATATGCAGGATCCGCAAGGCGGCGCGGTGCAGACTTTCCGTGAACTGCTGGCCGAGCCCGATCTGACGCCATGGCATATTGCGGTACTGGCTGACGATCGCCAGGAAACCGATAATCTGGCCAAACGCTTGGCAGCACTGCCAGAAGTGAACAAAGTTGTCACGATGCTGGATTTTGTCCCCGGTCAGCAGGAAGAAAAATTTTCACTGATTCAGGAGATGGCCCTGACGATTGGGCCGATTGCCGCTACACCGCCGCCGCAAGTCCGGATAGCCAGCGATGCGATTCTGGTCGAACAATATAAAGCTTTGCGGAAACTGGTTGCGGCATTGGAACGGTTTGCCGCCCAACATCCCGAGCATGCCGCCGCGGTCACAGCCAGCGCTTTAAAGTCGTCGCTGGCGCGTTTGTTTGAGGAACTGGATGAAGTCGGTAGTCAGGAGAAAAGTAAATTATTGTACGCCGTGGAAGACGATCTGCTGGCCATGTTGCCGTTGGCTTTACAAAGCTTGCGCACGGCGACGGAAGCCACCGTTTTTGGCGAGAATGATTTGCCCGCCGCGCTTAGAGACCGTTGGCATAGTGAATCCGGCGGCTACCGTCTGGCGGTTTATCCCAAAGAGGATCTGAACGATAATGATGCGCTGCGGCGTTTCGTGCGAGCGGTGCAGCAAGTGGCGCCGCATGCCATCGGCGTACCGGTGATCAGTCTGGAAGCGGGCGAGGCCGTGGTACAAGCGTTCGTTCAGGCGTTTTCGCTGGCGCTGATTGGTGTGGTTGTTATCCTGCTGGTACTGTTGCGCAGCATCAAATATACCTTGCTGGTGCTTCTGCCGCTGCTGCTGTCGAGTTTATTCACCACCGCGTTCACCATTCTGCTGGATGTTCCGTTCAACTTTGCCAACATTATTGCTTTGCCGCTGTTGCTCGGTCTCGGTATCGACAGCAGCTTGCACATGGTGTACCGCAGTATCAATAATGAACTGGTGAGTGAAATTCTGATTCACACCAGTACTGCGCGGGCGATTTTCTATAGCGCACTGACAGCGCTGGTCGATTTTGCCAGTTTGATGTTTTCGTCGCATGTGGGGACGGCGAGTATGGGGATTTTGCTGACGGTGGGATTGGCGTTTACGCTTATTTGCACGCTGATTATCCTGCCGGCTTTGCTGCGTACTCCGGCCGCCAGGGCTAAAGCGAACACATGAAGCTTAAGATTGATCAATCAACTTATTTTTTTGCTGTGTCTTCCGGATCGCAATCGGCTAGAGGGCGCACCGGGCTGATGATATCTTCGCCGCCGGTAGGCGTACCGATGCCCCGGGCGACGTGACTTTTGCGGTAGCCGTAGAGAAAATAGAAAATCAATCCAATCCCGGACCAAATCGGGAATACCAGTTTGGCATCCGCCGGCAGGAAGAGAAAAAGTGTGATGCAGCCGATGACTGCAAGCGGACCTACCAGCCAAATGGCCGGCGTTCTGAATGGGCGTGTGCGGCTCTTGTCTTTGATGCGCAGTATCATCACGGTAAACGCCACGATCATGAAAGCGAACAAGGTGCCGGAATTGGAGATGTCCGCCAGTTTTCCGACCGGCAGGAAAGCCGCGGCGATAATGACGCCCAAACCGGTGACATAGGTGACGATATGCGGTGTTTTGAAGCGCGGGTGAATGCGGCTTAAAACTTCCGGCAGCAGACCATCGCGCGACATGACGAAAAAGATACGCGTTTGGCCGAACAACATCATCAGAACCACCGACGGCAGCGCCAGGAATGCGGTCAATCCAAGCAGATTGCCGATTTTTTCCCAGCCGATCTCCCGCAGCACGGATGCCAGCGCCTCACGTGAACAAACCAACGGTTGTTGCCCGATAGCGGCCAGCGATTGGCACTGTTCAGCCAGTTTGAGAGAGCCCGGGATCAGATTCTTACCGGTCTCATCCAGCAACGGTTGCGCGCCGACTGCGCCGATTGCACCGGCGGAAATGAGTAGGTAAAAGACCGTGCAAATTACCAGCGAACTGATCAATCCGATCGGGACATTCCGCTGCGGATCCTTGGTTTCCTCGGCGGCGGTCGAGACTGCATCGAAGCCGACATAAGCGAAGAAAATAGACGATGCGGCTGCAATCACGCCGGTTTCGCCCAGCGGCAAAAACGGCTGGAAGTTTGCCAAATCGGCGACCGGGAGTGTTAGCGCAATGAAAAGCGTGAGCGCGGCAATTTTGATGGCGACAAGAACGGCATTGAAGGTAGCGCTTTCCCGTGTGCCGATGACCAGCAGCCCGATAACCAGCATACAAATGACAACCGCCGGTAAATTGATAATTCCTCCGGCAAAAGGGCCGTTTGCCAGTGCAAAGGGTATTTCGATTCCGAGCGAATTCTGCAGCAAGCCGACAAAATAACCCGACCACCCGACGGCGACCGCGCTGGCGGCGACGGAATATTCCAGCATCAGTGCCCAGCCGACCAGCCAGGCGACCAATTCACCCAATACCGCGTAAGAATACGTATAAGCAGACCCGGAAACGGGCACCATGGAAGAAAGTTCGGAATAACACAATGCGGCGACAGTGCAAACAAAACTGGCGATGACAAAGGAAAGCATCATACCGGGCCCGGCTTTCTGTGCGGCTTCGGCGGTCAAAACAAAAATACCCGTGCCGATAATCGCGCCGATGCCTAATAGGGTTAATTGCCAAGCACCCAAGGTGCGGTGGAGACTTTTCTTTTCTGCTGTAGCCAGGATGGCATCAAGTGATTTTACGCGCCAGAAAATCATGCATGCGACCTTTTAATTAAGCGAACTTTGATGATGCGCCGGAAATTTACTCAAGAATGGGCTCGAATAATATCACAAAATCTTTTGCAGACCGATTGTCTGCACTGCCGGCCGGATCGGCATTTGTCGTTAATGCGCAGTATCAAGTTTTTGCTGCGCATACTGACTTTATTCGGTATAGAATCAATTGCCTAAAAAAATAATAATAGAGGGATTGCAGCGAGTATTCCGCTGTGTGGTCTGATCGCTGAGAACAAGCGGGTGGTTTTTGATCAAGAATCGGCAGTTTCCGAACTGCCGTTAACAGGAAGCCGACAATATGAAAGAAATGAGCTGGTTTAGTAGCTTGCAAAGTGTATTCACGCCGAGAAAGCGCCGTTTGTCGCGCAATTTACTGCTTGGATTTCTGCTGTTGTGGGGAATGCTGCCTGCCATCAGTCAGGCCGAACTTTGGAGCAGTACGGCAATCAGCGGCATGCAGGATGTGGCTATGGCGCCTAACGGGATAATCTGGCTTACCGGCAAAAACGGCACCGTCTGGAAATCGGATAATATCTACGCCTCTTCTCTTACTGCGATTGAGGGAAGCGGTTTCAGTCGGCTTGCTGTCGGCCCCGACGGTGTTGTATGGGCCGTTAAATCCAATGGCAGTTTATGGAAATTTGCCGTTGGAAGCTGGCTCGATACAGCGGCAAATGAAATGGAGGATGTTGCTATCGCACCCGAAGGCAAAGTTTGGCTGGTAGGAAAAAATGGCGCGATCTGGTTTAGTGATGACCAAGGACAACAGCTTACCCGGATTGCAAGCAGCGGTTTTAGCCGGATTTCTGCAGGATCGGATGGCGTGGTATGGGCTGTTAAATCCGACGGCACATTGTGGAAGTTTGCCGCGAGCAGCTGGATCCAAATAGCAGTTAGCGGAATCGAAGATGTTGCCGTAGCGGCAGATGGCTTAATCTGGCTGACCGGGAAGAATGGAATTCTATGGAACTCAGCTGATGGCGGCGCTACTTTCAAGCAAGACGATGAGGTTAGTGGTTTGGAAAATATTGCCGCTGGCAGGAGGGGCGCATGGGCAATTGGGTTCGATGGCACGGTATGGCATAAATTCTTTTCTCCCCAATTTTAAGCGGCGCTGATTTTCCTTGTGATATGCAAATATTGCAAAGCTATTTCACTTTTAATTTCCGCCGATTTTTAAATAAAAAAGGTCAATGCTGAAGCAGCATTGACCTTACAGGCAAGGCACTTACTAAAACTAAAGTTTAAGCATATATTTTTTTCATCGGAAGGCGCGTTCTGCTTTTCGATACGCTTCCAATTAAGAGATAGCTTAGAAAAAATACAGCCCCCAACATGAGATCTATTTCTAACCAGCTTACTTCAGATTGCATTACTGAAAATGAACGCAAATCGCCAAATGCAACAAGTCCAACTAATGGTAAAACACCGAATAGAACGAAAGTGGTTTTTACAGCTGTGCTGATAAAACTTTGACTTGTTTTCATTTTTATCTCCTACATGAAAGTTTATTGAAGTTATCGAAAGTTTACGAACAATAAGATTCGGTAATTCACAAAAAGTTCACATAATATTGATGAAAAATTCACATTATGCAAGTTTGCATTTATAAAATAAGGCATTGCTAAAATAATTCAGTCTCATCCGGTATTTTTTTGTTCCGTTTTGTCAATCAGCATTTGGTTGAAAGTTGGTAATTGATGCATTAATTTTGAACGGCGTGATGTAGTCAGGATCGTTACGATTGAGAACATCAAACCGCGTGGAGATGCTTACAAATGACACTGCAAAAAATCAAATCCATATACGGGTAAAGACGAATATGTCTTGCTGTCAATGACGGTTTATCGCGCCTTGAAAAGTTAGATCGAAAAAGAATTGACTGCTTGCGAAGCGAATCAGGATGATGAACAAGTCTATGAACCGTTGGTTCTCGAAGGTTTTGTCAATAATCCCGTGGCGTTGGTGCGAATCAAGGCCGGTATTACGCGAGAACAACTGGTTCAACGTTAAGTGTTAGTCAAGTCTATGTTAGCTAAATCGAGCGCCGCAACCATGTGACCAACAAAATGCTAGAGCGAGTGCGCGCAGCCATCCATGAAGCTGTAAAAATTTACAAACTATCCGATTGGTAACAGCAACACATAACGTTAAAGAAGCTGCCGCTGATCGATATGGAACTGGAAGACTGGGAAGGCAGCCGGGATTTGGATGCTGAATTACTAATCTGTTCGCAAAATAAAAGCTGAGAAGGGGTGCATTGTCATGCCGCCTTTAATATCATCACGAAAAAATGGGACTTCCAGGGGTAGAATTTGCCAAACTGTTTGATATATCAGTCCGCACTTTGCACGATTGGAAACAACGCCGACGTAATCCCAACGGCACAGCGAAAACACTGATCGTTATTCTGGTGCGTCATCCAGATATATTGAAAAAAATCCTTTAGTTTTTCTGTCGGCGTGATATCTACATGAACCAGGAATCTTTGGGTTATTCTATGTAGGATATTGATTATTGGTGCTGTTGAGAGGAGTCGAACCTCCGACCTACTGATTACGAAACCTAGCTATAAATTTTGTGTCTATATAAATCAATAACTTGCAATGCTTGCCAAGCATAAAATCAGTGTCACACAGCTACATATGATGGTATTTCAGGTGCAGTTTGGCACAAATCTGACACAATCAATTTCGCGATCTGTAACATTTAAAATTGTATCAAAATTTACTGCAAGAGTTGGCTTGCTATTATTGATACAATGCAACCATTTGATCGAATATACAGTTCCGATCCAATTGCCAAGATTCGTTGTCGAAGATGGAACTTAAGAAGGTTAAATAAAATACAATGAAAGATAAAAGGATAAGCTGGAGTGATGATTTCCAGGAAAAATAGATGGCATATTTCGTGTTGATAATTTTACCTGATGATACTTTGTCATGAGTGTGACTTTACAACGGGTTATAGCATTAGTCGGTAGCGGGGATGTCCGTATATCCGAACATGGTTATGATGAGTTGTCACACGACAATATCTTTGCAAGAGATATTCTCTCTGGTATTGGTGAGGCAATAGTCGTGGAAGATTATCCAGACTATCCGAAAGGCCCATGTGTGCTGGTGTTACAAAAAGATGAAAAGAACAAGCCAATCCATGTAGTGTGGGGTATTCCAAGAAATGCGGACATGCCAGCTGTTGTCGTTACGGCTTATCGCCCTGACTGTGATAAGTGGAGTAATGATTTTTTGAGGAGATTATGATGAATAATAAACATCTAACGAAATTGGTACGAGAAGGCCAATACATTGCGGAAGTTGAGATCGAATTGATAGACGCAGGAGAAGGCTGGTCGCCTTATTTGTCGATTGAAGACGCATATAAATTAGATGATGTTCGTGCTGCCTTGCAACGCGGAGATATTCGTACCGCAGGAAAATTTGGTAGAGTTTATACGTTGACGCCTTTAGCAGTATAAATTTTGGGTATTGGTATCAGTTAGAAACTGACTAATAATCTATATGCTTACGTAGCAGGGGTACCTATGTGCAGTGGTAGTGAAACCAGGATCAAAAGATTTATTTTCCGCAACCAGATGTATGTTTGTCCGTGCAGCTACGAGATGGTCATATTACCTGGATGACGTGGGGTAGGCACAAGGATGAAGTCACTGGTAAATTTCCGAATAGCAGCTGGGCACGACTGAGCTCCATCAAAAGCGGCAAATGGAAACCCTGGCACTCAAGACCGGTTTTAATTATCGCTGATCAGTTCATGGAAGAAGACCATAACAATCAATCTCATTGAGTGCCATTGGACTAAATTTCGAAGAAATCTATCAGTTTTTTCATCCGAGAAATCATATTCTCCAAGTATGCCTTTATCCTTTCTGTACCTCGTCAGGGCAGGGTTGTTCATTTATAGCATAGATCACTTGGTAAGCTTTACAAGCCGTCCTCTATCTTTTTGGAGGATCAATCATAATCTGTGTATTACCAAAAGCAGTACATGTGGGTACCGAGTTTTTTTAACTTGATTAACAAACCTGGGCTCTGTGCATGCAGGCGATGTATTGACTTTCAGGTTAAACGTAGTCACCACCGGGGAAGTCTTGTATTCAGATAAGGTGTTGAACACCGACGGAATCAATCATGTGTATTCAGCGGTATTTTCCGGCGATGCGGCTCATGGTATTCCAGCCGGAACTTATGTCGGGTTTGAGGATTTACGCGGCGGGGGATTTTGATTACGACGATGAGACGTTTGTATTTACACACGTTGCCGTCATTCCGGAGCCGGAAGCGTATGCCATGCTGTTAATCGGGTTAAGCGTTATTGGAAGTGTGATAAGACGGAGGAATTCACTTACTTAAAGTTTGATGTGCATATGCCGCTATTATTTTTGCAACATCATCCTGTTTCAAAAGCAAACGACCCCGTGGAACGTTTTCTGTTACGTTCTATGGGGTGTCTTTGTTTAGAAAGCTCTCACTCAAGGAAAACGGGGGTATGATCCCCCGTGTTTGATTACGAAATTACAGTACGTCTTATTTTCTGCGGCGTGCCACGAACCCAAACAATCCCAAACCAACCAGAAGCATGGCATAAGTCTCTGGTTCTGGAATTGCTGCTACTGCTTGAGGAAGAAAAACAGTACCTCCAAGATCTGTATCCTTGAAACCAATCACAAAAAACTTATTATCCCCTGCAACGGCTGAAAAATCATTGTCATTGGTTAATATAAGTGTGTGATAAGTTTCTGTACCAACGACTACATCATCACCAAAAGCCGCACCCTCCAGCTTGGCGGGGATATTTGCATCGGTAATTCCGTTCGCGTTTAGCAATGCTCTGATGTCAAGGAATAAGCTCTTATCCGGATGACCTTGATTGGCCAACAGATTAGCTTCGCCACTGATTCCAGTTACATCGGTAGCACCATTTAGATCAACCTTCCATAATTGTTTGATCGTTGCTTTTGAGTCGTCGCCCAAACCCTTGCCATCTCGTTCGAGAACTAAGAATTCATGATTATTAATAGCAAGTATCTCGCTGCTATTGTAATTTTTAGTTCCGATCTGGTTGTCGTATGCGAATTCGTGCGTTTCACCGGTAATAATATTTATCGAAACGATGCGGTTGGCTCGTCCGCCGTCACCGCCATCCTGCAATAATGGGCTTTGCATAAAACCGAATAGAGTTGTGCCATCCGGAGAAATAGCCAGCCCTTCCATACCTTTATTGGCAACTCGGCCAGTGGCGTTGCCACTGATCTCTGAAGCACCACTTGAATTTAGGTTAGCTACGGCTAAATGGCCCGGCAAAGCGAAGGAATTGATACGCTCGCCAGTTTGACGGTCAAATTGGTAAACATAAGGGCCGTATTCATCTGAGATAAACACACTTTTGCCGTCGTTTGAAACACGAATTCCTTCCGGATCGAAGCGTCCGTTATTGGAATTGAGTGAGTTGCCAGCTCCAAAATTATCCGAACGTCCACTGAAATAATTTATTGTTGCTGTATTTGAAGAAGGTGCAGCGCCAGCTGCATAAGTCAGAGGCGTGGTGCTTGCAAGTAAAGTGGTGCTGTTTAAAGTAGTTGTAACTGTGAGAGGTAGAGTGGTGCCTGCCGAATAGCTTAAGCTAATTGTATGAAAACGGGAAATATAGGATGTCGTGTTATCCACGGCACTCCCTCCGGCATAGGCTAGAGCATTCGGCCCTCTATCCGGCAGTGCCAGGAAAGTATTGTTGCCGGCATAAGCAAAACCAGAACCCATTCCACCTAGAAGATTAGCGGAAACTCCACTTTCAAGTATGCCTGTCAAACCTGATAAATCACTTTCGGTACCTAAAAGGCTGCCAATACCAAGTAATACCGGTGCTGCATTTGCAGTTGGTGCTGCCAATGAGATTGCCAAAAACATTGGCAGAATTATTTTTGATTTTTGTTTGTAAATTGTCATGTTAATTTCCTACGAGGTTTGATGAGATTCAGTCATTCGATGATTAATATTAATACAGGAATGCCGTGTAATTTTTACGCAGCGGAATGACAGCAGCATGACAGAAGTATTAAATGGAAGAGTTATGAGTGGTATATAGGTGAGAAATTATGAAAATATTCAATTTTCACAGCAAAATGAACTGATTCTCCCCATAAATTGCTCAAAACACAGTGCTTTATTGCACCAAGCAGATTATTGTTCTATATTGAAAAACTTGCAGATAAGTAACCGCTTACTTCTAGTTCAATAATTATTCTGCACTCTTAGATTATTTTCATAGGAGGATTTTATGTATATGTTATCCCCCAAGAACTTCACTGCTTTTCTCATTTTCTGTCTATTGCTTTTTTCGTCACAAGGATATGCACAAACATCCGGATCACTATTAGCACCGCAATCCGTGGAAACTACGATGCAAAGCATGCTATCAGCGATACAAACTAATTCATACCCTGACTTTATCGCAGCCGGTGATCAAGCATTCCAAGAGGGAATGACCAAAGAAATGCTCAGTAGCATCAGTCAATCGCTTACTTCTCGCCTTAAGCAAGGCTATACCGTTACATTTTTAACAAAACTAAATCAGCAGGGATTTGAGGTTTATGTCTGGAAGCTTGAATTTAATGATCGGCATGATGACATTCTTCAATTTATGGCCTTGAGAAATGGGAAAGTGGGTGGTTTTTGGTTGCGCTAGTGTTCATATTCGTCTGGTCATGAAAAAGATTGGTGTGATGTGTTTTGTTATTGCATTAGGACTAATCCCTAGTGCTTCAATATGGGCTCGTAATGATGGTGGCGGCCATGCAGGTGGAGGTTTCGGCTCAGGGCGCGCAGGTGGAGAGCATTTTGGTGGTAGTTTTGGTTCAGGACGTATGGGTGGAGAACACTTCGGTGCCGGTACCGGCAGAGGGCAATTTGGTGGGTGGCATCCAAGCAGCGGCATTACCGGACATCCGATTGGAGGTCATTATGGTGGTGGCGACCACTTCGGTGGTGGTATCGGCTATTATCGTGGCGGTGGCGTAGGTCATTATCACGGTGGTGCCATTGGGCGCTTTCGAGGTCCAAACATTATTTTTCTAGGCTATGGTTATGGTTTGGGTTATGGCTTTGGAGGTTACGGACTAGGGTTATCACTTGGCTATGGATCAGGCTATGGTTATGGGGCGCCTTATTATGCATATCCACCCCCGCCTACAATTGCAGTACCTGCAGTACCACCAGCATACACTGAGCAACAGCCTGCAATGCCGTCTTCGACTCAATTACAATCCAATTATTGGTACTATTGTCGAGACCCTGAAGGATATTATCCCTACATTGAATACTGCCCCGGAGGCTGGTTACAAGTGCCCCCTCAACCTTCTACTCAATAGATTAAAGATTATTGGGTAATAATAAGTAAGGTAATCATTTAAATGTTAGAGTTAATCAATTAAATCCTAAAGAGCGAATATAACCATATTTGCCGTAATTTCATTAAAATTTATTCCGATAAGCTCAATGGATGCATTTGGACCAAACTCTATATCAACACCCGTAGGTTTCTGATTAATATTCGTTATATCACTTATTAAGTCGTTTAGATTGCTAACTCCGATTTTTTCTGCATCGAAGAAGAATCGATCCTCACCACGTGTAAAATCACTTACCTGAAAATGACCTAGCTGTTTAGTCCCACGGTATGCTGGTGTAATATATGAACAGCTACGAAAGGAGGAGTTATGGGACAAATACTGCATGGAAGCGCCCGTACGACGGAGGCAGTGCGTCGAGCGATACAACATAGTCAAGAGAGCCTGAATGTTCTAGCGAAGCAGTACGGTATCAATCCGAAAACCGTATCCAAGTGGCGCAAGCGTGACTTTGTCCATGATGCGCCGATGGGGCCTTCGGTCCCTGCCTCCACGGTTTTGAAGCCAGAGGAAGAAGCGATGTGTGTGGCTTTCCGGCGGCATACGCTTCTGCCGCTGGATGATTGTCTTTATGCGCTGCAGCCCACAATCCCGCATTTGTCACGCTCGACCTTGCATCGCTGTTATCAACGTCACGGCATCAGCCGATTGCCGGATGTCGAAGGTGATAAGCCTGCAAAGAAGAAATTTAAAAACTATCCGATTGGCTATTTTCATATTGATGTCGCGGAAGTTCAAACGGAAGAAGGAAAGCTTTATTTGTTCGTCGCTATTGACCGTACATCAAAGTACGCTTACACCGAACTGCATGAGCGTTCCACAAAGATGATCGCGGCGGATTTTTTACGTAACTTGCTTAAAGCCGTCCCTTACAGAATCCATACCGTCCTGACCGACAACGGTATCCAGTTCGCCAATCGCGCCCGTGATAAATACGCCTTCATGCATATCTTCGATCGCGTCTGTAGTGAATATGGCATCGAACACAGACTCACAAAACCAAAACATCCCTGGACGAACGGACAGGTCGAGCGCATGAATAGAACAATCAAAGAAGCAACTGTGAAACGCTATTACTATGATTCACATGATCAGTTGAAGGCTCACCTACATACTTTTGTGATGGCATATAACTTCGCCAGGCGACTGAAAACCCTTAAGGGTCTCACCCCTTATGAATACATTTGCAAAATATGGACAAAAGAGCCACAACAATTTAATGTCAACCCATTCCACCATACCGTGGGACTAAACACCTAGCGCATAAAAACCGAAGGTATCATTACCAGTTCCTCCATTAAGCACGTCATTACCATAGCCTGCCCTCAGAATATCATTTCCGTTACCACCCCAAAGCATGTCACTTCCTTCTCCTCCGTCAAGATCATCATCTCCGCCTCCACCATTGAGAGTATTATCAGCATCATTTCCTATAATGACATCACTCCCTGAACCGCCATATGCATTCTCAATTGTCACATCATAAGCAATCCAGATGTTTGGAATGCGGTTTTTGGTGGTAGTAGATTCTGCAAATACTGAATTGCCTATTTTCGACCCCATGCCTTCACGCAGATCAATTGTTGAATCTTGATTGCCAGCATAAGTTATCGTGTCATTAACTCCCTCGCTATCCCATATAGTTTCATGATAAGTCTGAGAATCATCAAATAAATAATTATCATCACTATTATGGTATGTAGTGTTTTTACCGTATACATATTGGATAGCTAGGATATCCAGTGGCATTGGTGTTGTGGGATAAAATGTAAGAAATGAATTTTGATTCCCCGCAATAGCTGAATAACTCATAATAGTCTCAGATATCGTGTCCGAAGAAACAGGGAGTGTAGGTGAGCCTTCGAAAGGATGTTTGAGACCCAATGCATGCCCGATTTCATGCATGATTGCGAGAAATGGGTAGGTACCAGGTATCCAATCTTCAGTTGCATTTGTAGTATTTATACCGACCCAGATATCGCCACTTTTAGCATATCCATCTTGCAGTGTGTAAGTGTATGCTTGTGCTCCGGGATCAATCGCGGTGTAAGCCACACGAATATCACCTACATCACTTGAAGTTTCCGGTACTAACTTAAACTGAATATTTGCAACATTCGCCCACTGTTGCAGCGCTTTATTAAAATAAGTCTGATCTGATGAAGAAAGTGGTGCGAATGACGAACTCCAAGGCTCTCCTTCAGGGTTAGTATTCGGACCATAGCCTTTTATTGGATCGGTGGACCAGTATGCATTTGCATCTGGAAAGCTGTATGTAATCAACCCATCCGCCCACCGGACACCCAGAATTAAAGAATCTATAAGATTGTTACCGGATGATGATCCTGTAGAGATAATTTTGCTAGAAGTGCTAGGTGCTGGCATCACGCATACTCCTCACTAAAAATTCATAGAATCTATTTACAAATGATAGACACTAGGAAAAACCGCTGCAAGCGAAGAGTCCCGATCACTCTAGTATTTTTATCACCTCTGCTCCCAAAATGACGGGCTAGGAATGTTTAGTTATTTTAAAGGTTGTTAGCAACGAACGAGTAGATAGGATTATTGAAAATTCTTCAAGTAGAGCTCGTTACTGAGTGCGAAAAGAGCTTTTGTGTAGCCTACGACAGCTGGCTTTCAACTGTCCTCGGCTACACATTTCATGTTCGCTTAATATTTGGAATTCTTTGATTCATCTTGTTTTCTTTGCTGGTGCTTTTCACGCCACTTTTCATGGCGGCGTTGCTCCATTTCTTCCAATTTAGTATTTTGCTCAGGTGTCAATATTGCTTGCAATCGCGATTGAGTTTCCTTATGGAGTGCTCTGCCTTTCTCACCTTGTTCCTTGAAAAGTGCATCAATTTTGACTTTCTGATCCTCGTTTAATCCCAGCTCCTTATTGAGCCGCTCCATTTTCTTTGCGCGATATTGTTCGGGATCATCTTTCCCACCTGGATATGCCACTACTGACAAAGGAAGTGCCAAAGCGATTACCATACTGACAAGTTTAACGTTCATAGCGTAGTTCTCCTCATTGATGTTTGATTAAGAGCGGTGTTTCTGTCGCTCTTGGGGGTAACTATATGCAGTAAATGTGTAAACATTTTGCAGCAATTGTGGAAAAAATGTGAAAGATAAGAATACGCTTAAATTAAAAGCGATCAAA